>CAYMNB010000014.1:0-43825 GCA_964391725.1 uncultured Anaerolineaceae bacterium
CTTCTGCCCAATAGAGGCTTTTCATCCATCGTTTTCGACGGTGGCCATCTTCGGTGAAGGTGAATTTGGCTTCGAGCATGATGGATTTCTTACCACTTTGGTACTTCGTCTCCAAAATTTCAACATCAGGCAGGCTTTTGATGCCTTCCTCAAAACCTTCTGCCAAAATATCCTTGTCCTCTGGTGTGGTGGCGTAATCCAGTGTGATTTTCTCACACATGAAGCAGGTGTCAAAGTTGTCTTTGTTAGGGGTGAAGATCCAACCGATGCGTCCATCGACCAGGTCAATCTTGCGCCATTCCTTCGGCAGCCATACGCCGAAACCTTGTTCATTGTCGGCATATTTACGAATGCCGGTGTAAACGGGGGTGTCATTTTTCTTAGATTCTGTCATGTTTACCTCTTCTTATCGGTGTTTTCAGCCGAAGCCGAACGTCAGTAATTATAATCGCTTTCTGCTTGCCTGGCAAACAGGCATGAAGCAATCTGGGGCCAGCATTACCGGTGGTTAAAAAGCAACAGCACCACCAAAAAGTTGATGGTGCTGTTTGTAAAAACTATTGATTCAGCGCCACAACACCACGCAGGTTCAACTCTTTGGAGAAATGGCAGGCGGCGAAATGATCCGGTTCCACTTCAAGCAAGGGGGGTCTTTCGACCGAGCAGATTTCTTTGGCGTAGCGGCAGCGGGGATGGAAGTAGCAGCCTGACGGCGGGTTTGCCGGGTTGGCGACCTCGCCGGGCAACTTGATCGGGCGATCTCGTTTGCGTGGATCAGGCTTGGGCACAGCTGCCATCAGCGCTTCGGTATAGGGATGCTTTGGTGTGTAATACAGCTTGTCAGTGGGGGCTTGCTCGACCAGCATGCCGACGTACATGACCGCCACCCTGTCTGAGATGTGCTCCACAACGCTCAGGTCATGGGCAACAAAGATGTAGGTGAGGTTAAGGTCTTGCTGCAGGTCTTCGAGCAGGTTCAAAACCTGTGCCTGAATGGACACATCCAGCGCGGAAACCGGTTCATCGCACACGATCAATTTAGGATTGAGTGCCAGTGCACGGGCGATGCCGATACGCTGACGCTGGCCGCCAGAGAAAGCGTGCGGGTATCGGCTCATATACTCTGGGCGCATACCCACTATTTTCAACAATTCTGCTACACGGTCTTGCAGTTCACTGCCTGAGGCCATTTTGTTAATCAATAAAGGCTCAGCAACGATGCGTTTGACCGTCATGCGCGGATCCAACGAAGAAAAGGGATCCTGGAAGATGATCTGCATATGCGGGCGCATAGGGATCAGTTCCTTGCGCTCCAGCGGGGCGAGGTTGACCCAACCCTGTATTGGATCGTTGAAGTGGATTTCACCATCTGTCGGGTCAAGCAGGCGGATGATGGTGCGGCCGGTGGTGGTTTTGCCACAACCGCTTTCACCCACCAACCCGAGGGTTTCGCCTTTTTTGACATAGAGGTTGACACCATCAACGGCTTTCACCGAGCCGGTTGACCGGCGGATCACACCCTTGCGAATGGGGAAATGCTTCTTAAGATTACGCACTTCCAGCAACAGTTCGTCACGGGTAATATGGGATGGAATTTCAAAGGTCATAGGTTTCCTCCTCCACGACATCAGAATGTAAGAAGCAGCGCACGGTGTGGCTCTTGCCGACAGTTGACAGACCAGGCACCTTCACGTCGCATATGCCACGCATAGCTTGGTTACAGCGGGGGTGGAAGGGGCAGCCTTTGATTTTGGAATAGGGATCAGGGACAACACCACGAATTGGCTGAAGCCTTTCTTTTTGGCCGCTGCCTACGTGCGGGATCGAGCGCAACAACGAACTGGTGTAAGGATGCTGCGGGTTATAGAAGGTATCATCGATGGTCGCTTGCTCAACAACGCGCCCCAGATACATAACGGTCACATAGTCACACATTTGTGCGACCACACCCAGGTTATGGGTAATGAAGATAATGGACATATTAATGCGTTGCTGGAGATCGCGCATGAGATCAAGGATCTGAGCTTCGGTGGTCACGTCCAACGCCGTGGTGGGCTCGTCCGCGAACAACACAGCAGGTGTACACGAGAGCGCCAGTGAGATCATGGCGCGTTGGCGCATACCACCGCTCAATTCATGCGGATAACGTTTGATCACCTGGGTCGGGTTCGACATGCCAACGCCATCCAGAATTTCGACGGCACGTTTTTCGGCTTCGACCTTGTCTACCTTCTGGTGCAGTAGAATGGCTTCCATGATCTGGTCACCAATGCTGAAGGACGGGTTCAAAGAGGTCATCGGTTCCTGGAAGATCATGGACATCTGCGCACCACGAATGCGGCGCATTTCAGGCCCCATGTCAGGCAAATCGGTCAGATTGATCTCTTCAACCCCTTTGGCTCCATTGTTTTGGATTTGACGGAAGTATTTGATGTCACCTTTGACGATTTTGCCAGGTTTGGTTACCATACGCATGATGGAGAGGGCGGTAACGGATTTACCGCAGCCACTTTCTCCCACCACACCCATGACTTTACCGCGTGGAATTTCAAAACTCACTCCGTTCAAAGCGCGTGCGATACCAATGTCTGTATAGAAATAGGTATGCAGGTCTTTGACCTTGATGATGATATCTAGCCCTTCAAATATCGATTCTACTTTGTCTGTTACAGACTCATTAACTTGGTTCATTTTTGGTAGCCTGCCTTTCTATTAGATCGAGTAGGGATCGACCGCGTCGCGCAAGCCGTCACCGATCAGGCTGAACAACAACACAGTGATAACCACTGCCAGAGCGGGAATCAACAACCAGGGATGCTGTACCACCACACGCACTTGCTGGGCATCGGTGAGTAATGAGCCCCAGCTGACTGCAGGCGGCAAAATGCCAAGACCCAGGAAGCTGAGTGCGGTTTCACCCAGGATCATACCCGGAATGGACAGCGCGCCGATCACGATAATGTGGCTGGCGCCATTGGGCACCATGTGTGTCAAAATGATGCGCCAATCGGTGGATCCGGCTGCCAGGGCGGCCTGTGAGAAGTCTGCGTTGCGGTAAGCCATCACTTTGGCGCGCAATTGCCGCGCCAGTCCGGTCCAACCAACTACAGAAAGCACCACCGTGATGAGGAAGTAGCGATGGATGACGGTGAAATCCTGGCTGATGGGGGGCAAGGCGGCTGCCAGGGCTGCCCACAGTGGGATCTGCGGGAACGCGCCCAATACCTCGATGGCACGCTGCATCATATCATCGACGATACCACCAAAAAAGCCTGAAGCTGTGCCCAGAACAGATCCGAGAATGATGCTCAATGCCACACCAAACAAACCGACTGTGGAAGAGATCTGGCCGCCGACCAGGATGCGTGCGAACATATCACGCCCGAGGCCATCAGCACCCAGCACATAGAAGCGCTGGTCACCTTCCAAACCAAACAGGTGCAGGTCAGTGTCCCAAAAAAGGACCCTTACCGTATCACCGCGAACGAAGAATTTGACAGCGATCTTCTGGTCATAATCCGGTGTGAATTCAAATTTGAAGGTTTCAGTGTTTAATTCTGTGGTAGTGGCATAGGTATAAGGCCGCAGGCCAAGCTTTCCTTCGGGGTTTCTGAATGTGATGGGGGTCGGAGGACCGTAAATGTAATCACGGTTTTGATGCTGATACCAGTTGGGGGCAATGAACTCCCCTAAGAACACGATCAAATAGATCACGGCCATGCCGATGAGGCCGATCATAGCCAGTTTGTTCTTGGAGAAGCGGATGCGCATCAACTGCCATTGCGACAATTCCCCGACATCGCTGACAGGATCATCGAACACCTCGAAGGCAGGTTTCTCCGGTTCTGCAGGGGTTTGAGGGTTGGTCAGGTTTAATTCACTCATGGTTCACCTCACTTTCTTATTCATACCGGATGCGCGGATCGACCCAGGCAAGGACGATATCTGCGATTAGATTGCCCAGCAACCCCAGGATCGAGAGGAACATCAAGAATGATGCCGCCAAATACACGTCCTGGTTCATTTGGGCCTGGAAATACATCGGGCCTACCGTTGGCAAGTTCAGTACGATCGCTACCACCGTTTCTCCTGAGATGATGCCGGGCAGAGAGCCGCCCAGGATCATGATCAGGGGGTGCATGGCGTTCTTGACAGCGTGCTTCCAGACAACCTTCGATTCTTTCAAGCCTTTAGAACGGGCTGTCTGTATATATTGCATACCCAGTACATCCAGCAGATTGGCACGCATGATGCGGCTGAGGCCGGCGGTTGAACCAAAAGCGATCACAAGGATGGGGATCCAAACTTTTTTGAGCATATCAGCGAATTTGGCAAAACTCCAGGGAGCGGCGCGGTATTGCTCAGAGAACAAACCGCCCACTTCTTGTCCAAGTACACGCTGTGCAAAGACCATCAACACCAACGCTACCAGGAAACTGGGAATAGACAATCCCAGGAACTGGATCACGGTAATAATATAGTCAGGGATGGTATAGCGGTGGGTGGCTGAATAGACGCCCACCGGCACCGCAATTCCCCAGGCAAGAAAGAGTGAAAAGGTTGAGATACCAATCGTCAGCAGTAATCGTTGACCGATTAAGCTACGGACAGGTTGCTGCTGGTATTGGAACGAGACGCCAAAATCACCAACGACGAACCCTGAAATCCACTTCCAGAAACGTACATAGGCAGGATCGTTGAGACCATAGCGGATCTCCAATGATCGAATCTGGTCTTGAGAGAGGTTGCCGCCTTGCTGACGAAGACGGTTGATTTCGTATTCAAGGTAGGAGCCTGAGGGCAGCTCGATGATGATATAGCCCAACACAGCGATGATCACCAGCGTAACCAGCATGTAGCCGATGCGTCTGAGAATATAATTGATCACGGCTTTTCCTTTCTGCTATATTTTTTGGGTTTATTTGAAAAGGAGGAGAGGGGTATCCTCTCCTCCTGGACTTCGGTGATGAAACGGAACTTAGGCGTTCTTGAATGAGTAGGTTTCAGGATTGGTGATGGCGGGATAGGGGATAATCCACGGGTTGCAGAAGCCACCCAACGCCAGTTGGTCACGGGTAGGAACGTTTTCAAGGTCCTTGCTCACGATGATAATACGGGGGGTGTTGCCGACGGTACCGATGAAGTATGGGCCTTCGGTCATGTGGATCTCGTTCATCTGCCAGACCAATTCCATGCGCTTGATCTCATCCGGTTCGAAGATCGCCTGGTCGTACAGGGCATGAAGCTGCGGAATGGCGGATTCAGTGTATTCAGGGTCATTTACATCGAAGCGGGCGGGGGTACGATCCCACGGGCTCAGATCCAGCTGGGTGCCTTCGTTGGCGGTGCCAGCGTTCAGGCGCAGTGCGCCACATAGCGGTGCCCAGCGTTCTGATTCATCTGCTACCACCCATGACGGGAACAGCAGGTGGTCGGGGCCATCGCCTACTTCCCAGGCGGTGCGGAATTCGAGCTGACCAGCGCGCCATGAGGGACCGAAGTCTGACGGCGGGATCTGGTTGACGACGATCTGGAGGCCGATATCGGTCCAGTTCTTCTGCGCAATTTCCAACACCTGAATGGCCTCACCAGCGGCATCTGCACCGATATCGATGCGAACGATCAGTTCAGAGCCATCGGGGAAGGTGCGGAAGCCATTGTCGCCCACCGTGCAGCCGATCTCATCCAGCATTTCTTTGGCGCGCTCGGGGTCATAATCCACATACAGTGTGCGGAATTTCTCATAGTGCTGGCGGGCTTCGTCATTGAAGTTGAACTCGATCGCTTTGGGGCTCATCGAGCCGGTGGTCTCTGTGCCGGTATCGTAGTAAACGATGCGTTTGATGTCGGCGCGGTTGAGGGCCAATGACATGGCACCCTTGAATTTCGGGTTGCGATACAGTTCGCGGCGTTTGGGATCCGCGATATCGTGGTTCCAGAAGTACATCATGCCGGTACCGGAGCCAGTGTCCCAGAAGCGGACTTCGTAGTTGCCGGCTTCCTGGCCATCCAACAGGGTGGAAACATCGCCCAGGGTCAGTTGGTAGGTGTAAACTTCCCAGGAGACAGAGCCCTGCATAACCTGCAGCAGGAAGAACTGCGCATCCGGTGAAGCCTGCACATCCACACCATCTACATAGGGCAGCTGGTTGCCAGCGGGATCCACACAGTAGTAGTACGGGTTGCGTTCCCAGGTGGAGAATTCACCTTCAGTGAAAGCGGTCATCATCCAGGCGGTCAAACACGGGCAGCCAGGAGTGATCTGCTGGTTGATCATGATGTCATGGTCAACATAGTCGGTGTATTCTGAATTGAATTTGGGATTGAACTGCTTGGCGTACTCTGCAGGAGCAATCCAGCGGAAACCGATGGTGCCGTTGGTCCACATGGCCAGACGTTTGGCGGTCAGAGGAGACGGCGCGGGGAATTTAATTTCCAGCGTGTACTCATCAATCGCGGTCAGCACGGGCAGGACGCCGCCGATGGCGGGCAATTCGGAAGGAACACCAGTGGAGTGCTCGGGTTCCAACACCATTTCTTCCCACCAGTACAGCACGTCAGCGGTGGTGCAGGGGCTGCCATCAGACCATTTGAGGCCTTTGCGGAAGTTGAACGTCCACACCGAGGTATCGGCATTGGCGCTCCATGATTCAACATGGCCGGGTTCGACACCCAGACCATCATCTACCCAACGCAGGGGGGAGTGACCGTACATGCCTGCGGCCATACCGCCAGCATGCCACCAGTGGGCCATCTTCATGCGGCCGCCGAACTTACCGATGGTGTTGACCGGGGTCAGGACCAGGGGTACTTCGGGCAGACGCTCAGCAAGGGGAGGCAATTCGCCGCTGGCTACTTTTTCGGCCAAGACCGGTGATTCGCCAGCAGGCTCTACATCTTCGGGCTCGGTGACAACATCTTCGGGCTGGGTTTCGTCTACAGGAGTTATTACTTCTTCTTCCTGTTTCCCACAGCTTGCGAGGATCACACCACCTGCCGTCAATGCGGATAGTCGCAAAAATGAACGACGATCCATTTTCTTTGTTTCTGACATTTGTATATTCCTCCTAAAAATTTTGGTGAAATCAGTGAATACAGATACATCGACAGATTTATCGAATGTATATAAACATGTAACTATAGTATCCAAGTTGCATTTGCTTGTCAAGGAGAACACCGTCGCAATCGTTTAATTGGCGTTTATTCTTAATCGGATGACGAGTTTCTCAAGGAATCGATTGGCACAAGGATGCGCGTGTTTGCCAACCGGTCGGTTTCGCGGTAGTTGGCGCGCAAGGCATATAGCTGCCTGTTGGTCCAGCGTGCGCCGGCTGAATCCCACCCTGATGGATCATACAGCAGGATGTAATCAAATTCCTGGTTGGCGAGTGATTTGATGAATGGGCTTTCATCCCAGATGCCCCCGGTCACCAGTTGTTTGTATTCAAACGGCTGAAAGGCGAGGTTTTGGCCGCCCAGTACAACCAGGCCCATGAATTCATCAGCTAACACCGGGTTTTCAGCCTGTTCTACCAGGGCCACCATTTGTGCAATTTCATCTTTTTCATTGCGTGCTCTTTCGACAGCCCATTTGGCGAAGTCGTTTTGCGTCCATGTGTGCATACTGTTGATCTGTAACATTAACAACAGCAGCAATGCCAGTTTGAGGAACCAGCGTTTGCCCGGCCATTGTTTGCCCTGCAAGGTCAGACCCGGCATGGCGATGATGGCGCCGGTTGTGAATGATAATGCCGCTGATAGCTCAAAGAGATAATTAACGTTCGAGCCGTCCTTGCCGATGGTGATTGCAGAGAGAACGGAGGCTAATAAATAGGGAGCGCCAACCCACCAGGTTTTCTGCTTCAGCCACACCGCTGACAGGAAATACAGGATGCTGCCGATGACTAATAAGGGCATGTTGGTTCTGATTTGATGCCAGTAATGGCGAACGGTGTCCCAGAAGAACGGATTTACATTGGCAGTGACAATGTTGAAGAAGAATCCACCGCCGCTTAGCAGGTTGAGCAGGGCGAAGAAGGTGAGCGAAAAGCCGCCGGTCCAGACAGCCAGTTCAAAGGCGCGTTTCCATGGCTTGTGGCTGAGCAGCCATACGAAGGCAGCAAACGGCGCCGCCAGCCCATAGGATTGACGCGAAAATATAGCGGCGGTGAGCAGGGCGGCTGTGATAATGAGGGATTTGCGTTCCTCCGGTTTGCGCACGATGACATACAGCGCTGCCCAGGAGAAGCCCAGGGCGACAGAGTCGACGCGGACAAACCCGCTCCAATGGACGATGTAGGGGATGACGAACAACATCGCACCGCCGATGATGGCGGCCACGATGTCTTTGGTGATGGCGTACAAACTGGCACCGATAAAATAGGCGGCTGCGACCAGCGCGATCAGGTTGATCACGCGGCCGTACCAGAATGCCGGCCCGAACAGCCACATGAATGGCAGCTGGAGCAGGTGGTACATGGGCGGGTAGTTGCCGATGGTGTAAGGCGGCTGGCTGATGTCGTTAGGGTAGATGTTCTCAAACCGCGACAAACGCACAACCTGGTCCAATACAGGCCCTTCGCCATAATCTACGTTGTAGGGGAAGCTGATCAGGGTGGTGATGTAATCCGCAAAGGTCCATGCAGCTCTGGCAAGCAAAAAAACGAGTAACGCCAGCGCCAGCCCGGTTAAAATGCGCGGTGCCCATGTGCGAATCCACTTCATTGTGTTCCTCCTGGTTGATGGTTTTGTTTGATTGATTGGGTATAAGGTCGATTATACTAAATTTGTCTATGACGAATTTCTTCACAGAATCAGAAGCTCTGTATGTTGCCTGAAGGATTATTTCAAACCGTGATGAGGAAAGAGAGAAAGCAATGGTCAGACCCTTAACGTGTGATGTGGCGGTGATTGGCGGTAGTTTTGGGGGGGTGGCGGCAGCTTTGGCGGCTGCTGAGAGCAGTGCTACAGTGATCCTGACGGAAGCATTGCCGTGGATCGGCGGGCAGGTCACCAGCCAGGGGGTGGCACCATTGGATGAACACCGCCTGGTGGAAACAGTGCACGCCACCCGCAGGTACGAGGATTTCCGCAGTATGGTGCGGGCTTTCTACCAGCAGCAATATGGCGCACCGGCGGAGATGCTGGATGGTAAACCATTAAATCCGGGGAACGGGTGGGTCAGTGCGTTGTGTTTTGAGCCGGTGGTGGGGCTGCAGGTTCTGCAAGAGATGCTGGCGCCCCATATAGCGAGTGGACGGTTGCAGGTGCTGTTGAATGCCGTGCCGATCGGTTGTGAGGGTGATTCTTCCCATATCACTGCGGTGCATCTGCAAACCGATGATGGGATGGCTGCCGTTTACGCCCAGTATTTCCTCGATGCAACCGATACCGGTGAATTGCTGCCGCTGGCTGGATTGCCGTATGTAACAGGCGCGGAGGCACAGGAAGACACCGGCGAAGAATTCGCCAGCATTGACGGGGCACACCCTGAACGCATCCAGAGTTTCACCTATTGTTTTATGGTTGAGTTCTGTCCGGGTGAGAACCATGTGATCGAGAAACCCGCCGGTTATGAAGACAACCGCGATAAGCAGCCCTACAGTTTAACCTTGTATGACCGCAGCGGTGCGGCACGGCCTTTCCATTTCTTTACGTCCACGCCTGAGAGCCCGCTGCCCTTCTGGACTTACCGGCGGGTATTTGATGCAGCGCTGCTGGATCCATCCGGCAAGCGCAACGACCTGGCGCTGATCAACTGGCACGGCAATGATTACCATTGGGCCAACCCCATTGATCAGCCTAAGGAACGGCAACAGGCAATTCTTGAGGAAGCCAAACAGTTGTCTTTGGGGTTTCTGTATTGGCTTCAGACCGAGGTGCCACGTGATGACGGCAAAGGCCTGGGGTATCCTGAATTGCGCCTGGCTAATGAAGCATTGGGCACGGCTGACGGTCTGTCGATGGCGCCTTACTGGCGCGAAAGCCGCCGCATCATCGGACGCTACCGCATCGTGGCGGAGGATATCCTTGTGTCAGCCAATGAGGGCAAGCACCAGGCAGCGTTTCCTGATTCGGTGGGAATCGGCTGGTATGCCATGGACCTGCATCCGGCGGTTGGCGATGAAACCACCATGTATGCCCCGACGCTTCCGTTTCAGATTCCGCTGGGGGCGTTGATCCCGCAAGATTGTGACAATCTGATCGCTTCCTGCAAGAATATCAACACCACCCACCTGAGCAACGGGGCCTATCGCCTGCAGCCGGTGGAGTGGTCGATTGGGGAGGCGGCCGGTTCTCTGGGGGCTTTCTGCAGTGCCAATGGCGTCATGCCAGCGCAGGTGCATGGGGATCCAAAGATTTTTCGGGATTTCCAGCACTTTCTGCACCAGCGAGGCGTGCTGACCAGCTGGCCGCAGGAGGCGCTGGACAGTCTTAAGGAGTGAATCCCTTTTCTATTTAGGCAATGGCTCATTAATCAATGAACCACCGTCAAACAAGCCAAAGGTGGAGATAACTGGCGGTGCCAGGCTATCGGTGATGGTGAAGCGCACCGTTTGGCTTTCGACAGCAGGGAATCTTGCCAGACGCTTATAGCCAATGGTTGTTCCCGTCGTCAAGGTCTGCCAGTCGCCCCGGCTGGTTTGCGCCTGTAGTTTCCATCCGCGCACGGTCTGACCGAGTGTGATAGCTTCCTGGACGCTGAACACATTGAAGCGCTGCGGTTTGGAGAAAGTTAACTCAACCCAGCAAGTTTCATTTTTCGTGGGATTGGCAGCCCAGTAAGTGTGTGGGTTCTCATCGATCATATTACCGGCGCCATATTCCTCAGAAAAATAAGAGGAGGCACTGACTTTTGCGCTGACTGCCAGGTTGTCAGTAAAAATGGCGTTAAGCTGCCTTTTGAATGTGCTCAAGTGGGCGGCGTCATTCTCATGGATCAACCCGCGGCGGTCTGGCGGCAGGTTCAACAGCAGGGAAGTCCCTCTGCCGACCGATTGAAAGTAGATGTCGATCAATTGCTGCGGGGTTTTCACAAGATCATCTTCGGAGGCGTGGTAGAACCATCCGGGTCGGATGGACACATCGGTCTCAGGCGGGATCCAGTGGGTGCCGTTTTCGTGACCGCAGCCCTGATCAGCGATCTTGCCATCGCCGGGGTAGCGGCCGGCGGGCGAGAAAGTGCACCAGGTGGTATCCGCCCCGATACCCTGTTCGTTACCGACCCAGCGGACATCAGGCCCGGTATCACTGAACATGACCGCGCCGGGCTGCCATTGGCGCACCAGCGGCCAGGTATTGGGCCAATCATAATAGGTAGCGGCATCTATACGACGCCTCTCATTGGCGCCGCCATACCAGCCATTCCCGCCATTGGCACCATCGAACCAGACCTCAAAAATCTCGCCATATTGGGTGAGTAGTTCCTGTAATTGATTGCGATAATACTGGATATATTCAGGTTTGCCGTATTGCGGATGATGGCGGTCCCATGGGGAAAGGTAGACGCCAAATTTGATGCCGCCCTCAAGGCAGGCCTGCGCCAGGTCAGCCACCACATCACCGCCGCCGCTGCGCCAGGGGCTGTTCTTCACCGAATGGTCGGTGAAACGGCTGGGCCACAAACAGAACCCGTCATGATGTTTGGCGGTGAGGATCAATCCTGTCAAACCGCCGGCTTTGGCGACACTGACCCATTGTTGAGGATCGTATTGGGTTGGATTGAAAATGGGGGGATCTTCATCGCCATAGCCCCATTCAAGGTTTGTGAAGGTGTTGGTGGTGAAGTGGATAAAACCATAGGTCTCCAACTGGTGCCAGGCAAGCTGGCGCAGGCTGGGGACTGGGCCATGGGGTTGTGGCGATGGATTTGTCACGGGTTACTCCTCTGAACAAAATTTTTGGTAAATGGGCGGCAAATTTTGAATTAATTCGGCAATACTGGCGGTGTAACCTTCCTGGAAGGCAGGAAACCAGTATAAGGCGGTGTCTGTAAACCAGTCGATGCGTTCGAGACAGGCGATAATGCCGGCTTCGGGCGGAAGATGGTCATCCGGGTCTATTCCTATGGAAGAAAGGAAGGTATAACGATCAAGCAAAGGAGAGCCATAGATCATGCGCTGCCAGTCGATGATGTGCAGAGTGTCATCCGGTGTAATCAGGATATTGTCTGCTGAAAGGTCGCCGTGGACATAGGTGCTATCAGCTGTCAATGTATGTATCAGATGCTGGTCGTTGATGATGGGGAGGAGGGTGGCACAATCTTGTGAGTTGAGGTGTCCATCTGGGCATTGCTGAATGAGCGTATGCAGCTTTTCAATGAGATGGTAAAATTGTCGGTGAAAGGCTTGAGGAGTGGATACATCCAACCGATGAGGCAGGTTGGTTTGTGGCAGAGAACGAATCATCTGTATCAGACGGTCCATCATCACAAGAATCTCTTCGGTGCATAAATGTTCTTTGGATGGATGGTTTCCAGTAATTCTGGGGTAAAGAAAGCTTTGGTAGGAAAGGTCATCATACAGGATCACCGTAGCGGGCAGAAAGGTGCGGTTGACTTGCTGGTAAAATTTGCCTTCGATGGTCAATGGTTCGCGCACAGATTTCAACATCCAGACCGTTCCGTCGTTTAAGGTGATTTCTTCGACGGCAGACAGCGGCCATTCCTGCACCGTTTTTCGGGCAAAAATATTCTGTTTGAAGTGATGGACGAGTTCTGATTCATCCAGCAAAAGCAAATCAAAATAGGGGTGCTTGTTCATGGGTTTCCTGATAATGAGGAACGGTTTCGGTAACTGAGTGTATTGTAATGCCAATCACCGCGCCCATGACAGTCTATGCTGTTCATGGTACACTTACCGGCGTTAGCCATACCTGGTGTCATTGAGAAAATCGAGTTGTGTTCAAAATTGTAGAACAACAAACATGAGCGTACAAACAACAAAAAGCAAACCAACCAGCACTAAAGATGATTTTAATTTCAACTCATTAAAGACCATGATCCTGGAATCTGGGGTCTGGGAGCATCTGAATGAATTGAGGAAGCGTATCGTCTTTGCTGTGATCGGATTGGCAATCACAACGGTGGCATCTTTTATCTTCACCGAGCAAATCCTGGCATTGCTGGCAAGGCCAGCCGGTGGTATTGGTGCTTTGCAGGCAATTCGTGTAACTGAGACCATCGAAGCTTACATGCGTATATCGTTGCTGTCTGGCTTAATCTTTGCGTTACCTTGGATTTCATACCAGGTTTTGGCATTTGTTCTGCCAGGGCTCGAAGCCCATGAAAAGAAGTGGGTATATATGGGTATCCCCGCTATCACGGTGTTGTTTTTATCTGGTGTAATATTCACATATTACATCATGCTGCCGGCAGCCATCCCATTTTTGCTGCAATTTTTGGGGATCAACACTGTCCCACAGGTATCTGATTATGTGAATTTTGTGACTTCATTGATGTTTTGGGTAGGGGTGGCCTTCCAAATGCCGCTGGTGGCGTTTGTACTGGCAAAACTGCGAATTTTAAAAGCAGTGCATCTTTCGTCGCAATGGAGGATCGCCATTGTGGCCATCGCGGTGGCAGCTGCTGTGATCACGCCCACTGGTGACCCGATCAACATGGGATTATTGATGCTGCCACTCTCGGTGTTATATGGCTTGAGTATCCTTCTGGCATGGCTTGCCAGACGCAACGAAACCGATTAGAATTAGGACTGATCAATCATTGAACAAAGGAGCAGATTGTTATGTTAGCTAGTTATGGAATGTTGGCAATTCCTGGGCTGCGAGGCTGGGAATGGATCGTCATACTTGTGATTGTTATTTTGGTTTTCGGGGTTGGCCGCATTGGAAAATTGGGCGGCGAACTTGGTTCAGGCATCCGTGCGTTCCGCGAAGGCCTCAAAACCGATGAACCGCAAGATGATGTAGCAGAAGAAGTTGAAGAAGCTGCAGCCGAAGAGACGCCCAAAAAGAAGAAAAAGAAGAAAAAAGCCAAAGAAGAATCAGAAGAGTAGAATCACTATAGATATCTGGTGGTTACTGATTCATAAAGAAGTAATCCTATGACCTTTCTGAACTTCGGGATACTGGAAATTATCCTCATCCTGGTCGTTATGATCATCTTCCTGGGTCCCGAGCAGGTGGTTGATATGGCGGGCAAGTTTGGGCGCTTTATTCGCAAGATAACCCGTTCAGAATTCTGGACAACTGTGCGTGATACTTCGCGTGAGATTCGCAATATACCTAAAACACTGATAGAAGAAACCGGTCTTGAGGAGAGTATTCAAGATATCAAACAAACCACCGATGAACTGCAGGGCCAATTGAGCGAGGTTCAAGACGAACTGTCCGAAGAGGCATCGGTTCAATTGGTGGAGTTTGAAAAAACCAAAGCTGATCTTGATGGTGCTATCCAGGAATTAAAGAAGCGTACCAAAGAAGAATAAACAAACCGAATCCAGACAAATTTTGCGAAACCGTAATAAATTTAGCAAAAAAGAGAGCAAATTTGCTCTCTTTTTTGCATCTACAGGCAGGGATTAATCGCTTTCGGTTTCGGTAAGAGTGCGGATTCTCAATTCTGCATTCTTCAGCAAGGCGGCACAACGCTGGGCAATCTTCTGCCCCTGTTCATACAGGGCAAGTGAATCATCCAGGGTCTGGTTGTCGTTTTCCAACTGGGTGATGATGTTCTCGAGCGCCTGGATGGCTTCTTCGTAATTCATCTCTTCGATGGCTTTGTCATTCATTTCTGGTATCTCCTTCAATTTTGGAATTTTTTTTATTGACAGTCAAGGTCAGCCTGCCATCGTGCAACACGGCTTGAATGGCTTCATCAACCTCCACTTGCATCACTGTAGTGATGGTTTGTCCATCTGGCTGCTGCAGGATGGCATAGCCGCGTCGCAGGATGTTGGATGGATTGAGCGCGTTCAGATGTTGCATGGCAGCGGACAGGCGTGACTGTTGAACGGCAGCCTGCTGGGCTGTCAACTGGTATAGGCGTTGTTCCAGATGATCAAGATGCTGCATCTCAGAAGCCACTTTATACAAAGGAGAAAGCGGCCGCAGATTTGCTGTTAATTCATTGATCTCTTGACGAAATTGGTTGATTTTCTGCTTGATGAGGGAGGTAAGTCCAGAAAAATAATTGACCAATTGTTCCCCCATTTCATCAATGTGGGGGGTGGCGAGCACAGCCGCTCCGGTGGGGGTTGGTGCACGTACATCTGCTGCGAAATCGCTGAGGGTGAAGTCGGTCTCATGGCCGACACCACTGATGATGGGAATGGGTGAGGCGGCAATGGCACGCACCACGGATTCATTATTGAAACACCACAGGTCTTCCAGGGAGCCGCCCCCGCGTCCGATCAGGATCACGTCGGGTTTGAGGGCATAGAGGGCTTGCAGGGCTTTGATGATCTGCGGTGGGGCTTTATCGCCCTGCACAGCAGCCGGTGACAGGAGCACTTGTGCCAATGGATAACGGTTCTTGAGGGTGTTAATCATATCCTGGTAGGCAGCGCCTGTGGCGGATGTTACGATCCCGATGGTGTGTGGATAGGGCGGCAAAGGGAGTTTTCGCTCAGCATCAAACAAACCTTCGGCTTCCAGTTTGGCTTTGAGCGCCAGAAATTCTTGAAACAACTCCCCCTCGCCTGCCACGCGGATGTTATCCACGTACAGTTGATAATTACCGCCGCGTTCATACACGCTGATATAACCACGGGCTTCGATGGCCATGCCTTCGCGCGGTATTTGCTGCAGGCGGGCGGTGTTTGACTTCCAGATGACGCATTGCAAGGAAGCTTCTGCATCCTTCAGGGTGAAATAAATGTGGCCGGAGCGTGGGGTGGAAAGGTTGGATACCTCACCTTTGATCCACACCCGCTGCAACAGGTCATCGCTCTCCATCAGTTGACGCAGGTAGAAATTCAATTGGGTGACTGATAGAATCGGTGCTTCAAAATCACTGAACAGGTTGAATTGGGCCATTAAGGGCAGCCTTTCTTGGCAGGATCAAAGGGTTGTGACAATCTGATAATACCCGTAGGATGCATTTTCAGCAACCAGCATCATGCAGCCAGGTCCGAACCCGGCTTTCCTGGGAACGACGACATGGGTGGCGTCGTAGAGAACCGCCAACTGCTCCAGCCGATAACAGCCCTCACCCCAGGGCAATCTGCTGTAGAAGTGATCGACCTGCTGTACGCGTTGATACCATTGGAGGAGAGGATCAGGGCGGCTTTGAGCAGATTCCTCGGAGGTGTAGAGTGGCGACTGTGCATAGGCGAGGGTAAATACGAATACCAGTACCAGGAAAAGTGCCCACCATTGCCTTGTGAATGCGGCCTTGTCTGCTCTCATGTGGCGGATTATATCATCAGCGGAAGTCATATCTGGTTATAATGGGGCAAATATCAGGAGGCGCAACCAATGCACAATACCTACCCCATCCTTGAATTCGACGATAAATCAGATGCGATCATCAATCCGCGTAAATATGCCACTCAAGAGGTGCTGCCGGAGGGCTGTGTTTTGTGTTTCTTTTATGATGTTTTAGCAGATATGGCAGCGCAAGGGGTATTGCGCAAGGTAGGCGAGTTTAAATCGGAAAACGGCCCACTGCCTATTTATGTACACGAAGCAGGAGGAAAGCCAATCACGGTGATGAATCCGATGGTGGGTGCGCCGATCGCGGCCGGTGTAATGGAAGAATTGATCGCCCATGGTTGCCGTAAGTTCATCATTGTGGGCGGGGCGGGCTCTCTTGTGCATGATCTGGTGGCGGAACATCTGGTGATTCCAATTGCAGCCGTGCGTGATGAGGGCGTGTCTTATCATTACCTGCCACCCTCACGCGAGGTGACGCCTGATGAAGACGGGGTGGCTGCCATTGAGCAGGTTTTGGTAGCCCACAGCTTGCCGTATGTAAAGACCAAAACCTGGACCACCAGCGCTTTCTACCGCGAAACGCAGATGAAACGCGAAATGCGCATTGCGGAAGGCTGTTCGGTGGTGGAGATGGAGGCGGCAGCGTTTTTTGCGGTGGCAAAGTACCGTGGGGTGCAGGCGGCGCAGCTGCTATATGCTGGTGACCTGGTAGTGCCGGAAGGATGGGATGGCCGCGGGTGGTATTCGCGTGCTGAGTTCCGTACTATGTTATTCGGATTGGGGTTGCAGGCTTGTTTGCGTTTGGTGAACGACCAATCGTAAGCAAGGCAGTTAATAGTACATTCGCATTATCCCAAGGCGACATCTAACAACATCATCACCGCAAAACCGATGATGAATCCGATGGTGGGAATGTCGCTATGTTTGCCCCGTGACGCTTCTGGTATTAATTCTTCAACGACCACATAGATCATGGCACCGGCGGCAAATGCCAGTGCATAGGGCAGTATTGGGCGCATGATCAGCACCAAAGCAGCTCCCAAAACACCAGCAAAAGGTTCCACCACGCCAGAAGCCTGGCCATATAAAAATGCTTTACCGGGTTTCATGCCCTCACGGCGAAGCGGGGCAGACACCGCCAATCCTTCAGGAAAGTTCTGTAGGCCGATTCCTAACGCAAGCGCTACAGCACCGGCAATTGTGGCTTCGGGTATCCCAGCAGCTGCGGCACCGAAAGCCACCCCCACCGCGAGCCCTTCTGGAATATTGTGAAGCGTTATTGCCAGGACAAGCAAGACACTTCGCTGCCAGGTGGTTTTTAAGCCCTCTGCCTCACTGGTCGGCATGCCGATATGAAGATGGGGCAACAATTTGTCCACCAGATATAAGAAACCAGCGCCAAGTAAGAAGCCAGCGGCAGCAGGAAACCAGTTGGGTACTTTGAGAGAGGCTGACAATTCAATCGCTGGCGCCAAGAGAGACCAATAACTGGCAGCGGTCATAACGCCGCCAGCGAATCCAAGCATGCCATCTAACAGTTCTTTTTTCACTTCTTTTGCAAGGAAAACGCCTGCCGCCCCCAGGGCGGTGACTGCATAGGTGAATAAAGTGCCGAAAAGCGCCTGCACTATCGGAGAAAAGTTGGCTATGGCTGCATCCATCAACACCTCCATACAGGAAAGGATATGTTCATTGTTAATTGTTTACCAGCAAATTTTACTACCAAAACCCAAATCACAATTGGCAGACTGGTAAAGAGAAGTTCTTGTAGATTATGCCATGAGCAGCAAGCTTAATGCCATGACTGCCATACCGCCGATCAAACCCAGCAGGCTGTCATGGCCTTTGCCATAGGCACGGCTGGTGGGAAGCAGTTCATCCAGGCTGATGTAGACCATGATACCTGCCACAATGGCGAACAAGATGCCCATGATCTGCGGTGGAAAACCGCCGTTATCAGCACCAATGAGCAAACGCAGGAAGAAGTAGGCAACCAATGCCCCTATCGGCTCTGCCAGACCGCTCAGGAACGAGTAGAGAAATGCCTTTTTCCGGTCACCGGTCGCATAATATATCGGTACAGAGACGCTGATTCCTTCAGGAATGTTGTGAAGGGCGATAGCGATGGCGATAGCGACACCCAATCCGGGATCTTCCAGTGCAGCCAAAAAGGTTGCCAGGCCTTCCGGGAAGTTGTGGATTGCGATCGCCAGGGCAGTGAACAGTCCCATGCGCAGCAGGTTCTTCTGTTCTTGCTCGGGATCTTTTTGGGTTTCGTCTGCTCTTTTTCCAGCTTGAATAGCAAGTTCTCCCTTAGGCAGTGGGTGTCCTTCTTCGGTTAAGGTTTCTGTTGATTTCTCGCTGCGGCTCTCATGCGGGTTTTTGGCGGCGGGGATGAGGTTGTCGATCAGGCCGATCAGCAAAATACCGCCAAAGAAGGCAGCCACATTGATCCAATTGCCAGTGGTTGCGCCATAAGCTTCTTCCAACGCTTCACTGCCTTTTAGGAAGATCTCTACAAAGGAGACATAGAGCATCACACCCGCAGAGAATCCGGTCGTAATGGAAAGAAAACGGTGGTTGGTGCGTTTGGCGGTGAAAGCAAGTATGCTGCCAATGCCAGTTGCCAAGCCTGCGAACAAAGTCAATAAGAAGGCGATAAGGACATCGCTCATGGCTATTCTTCTCCTAACGATCGATCATTATATAACGCCGAGGTAAAATGAATTTTATTGATTAATATACCATATTCTATGGTATGGCAAAGGTGCGGGGTTTTCTTTTACCAGTGACAGAATGCGTCAAGCTATTGACAGTCCCGACAACATTTGCTATATTAGCAAATGTATTTCTAATCAATAAGAAAGGAGGCTGTGAAACTCATGCGTAAAATTGAGCGAATTGTTACTAATGATAGATGTTTTGACGTGCCTCCTGAGAGAAGTCTATAAGCCTGTTTTGCTGATTTATTTTTAGACACCTGCCCGTGGATACGTCCGCGGGTTTTTTTATGATTAGGATTGAAGCAAGAAGAAAATGAATATTTCAGATTTGATGGTTTACTTTGAAGACAATGTAGTGGATGATGAAGATTTACAGGCGTTTGGGGTGCGCAATGTGGACACGCGGAAACGCAAGCAAGGTGGTGAAAACCGCGTGGTTACCACCGGTCAAGATGACGTGGTGGCCGACAATGCGTCTGTGCTGGAAGCGATAGAATCTGGATTCGAACTGACTTACCTGCCATCCCGGCATGAAGCCGGCTGGCTGTTCAACGCGTTGGCGCCATTTTTCCTGGATCAATGGTTCGATGATATTCTGCGTGCCATAAAAGGCGGAAAAGAAGCCTCTGTATACCTGTGCAAAGCGCATGAAACCGTTGGGGTCGACTACCTGGCCGCCAAAGTATACCGGCCGCGCCAGTTCCGCAACCTACGCAAAGACCACACTTACCGCGAAGGGCGTGATTATCTGGACGGTCAAGGCCATGTGATTCTCGACCACGGTTTGCTGCATGCCATCCGCCAGAAGACTGCCATTGGCCAACAATTAATGCATTCCTCGTGGATCGATTATGAAGTAAAAGCCATGAAAGAATTGCACGCAGCTGGTTGTGATGTGCCCCGCTTGTTCGCGAATGGTGATATGGCTTTATTAATGGAATACTTCGGTGATGAAATCGGCGGCGCGCCGACCCTGCATGAGGTGGAATTGGATATCACTGAAGCCAGACCGTTGTTCGAACGCATGGTGAATAATGTTGACCTGATGCTGGCGCATGGCATTATCCATGGTGACTTGTCTGCGTACAATGTCCTCTATTGGGATGGAGAGATCACCATGATCGATTTCCCGCAGATTGTGATGGCAGAAACCAACCCGAATGCGTATGTCATCTTCCAGCGCGATGTGCGCCGGGTGTGTGAGTATTTCAACCGGTATGGTATCCGATCTGATGGATTGGAACTGGCGGAGAAACTGTGGTTAAAACATGGTCATCGGGTGTCATCGGAGGTGCCGTTGTTTTTATTGCACCATGAAGATGATGGAGATGATGACGAATAGAAAAAAGAGAACCCGGTAAAACTGGGTTCTCTTTTTATCTGGTTAGATCATGTCTGCGGCATGGTAGGAACTGCGCACCAAGGGTGCACTGACCACGGCGCTAAATCCGATGGAAAGCCCGAACTCCTTCAGGGCCGTAAATTCATCAGGCGTATAGTAGCGGTCGATGGGCCAGTGTTGACGGCTGGGTTGCAAGTATTGCCCGATGGTCAACAGATCGACCTGCCATTCGCGCAATTCACGCATGGCGTCCTGCACCTCTTCGAAGGTTTCGCCCATGCCGACCATCAAGCCGGATTTGGTGGGGATACCAGGCGCCAAGGCTTTGGCGTTAACAAGTGTGGCACGCGACCATTCTTTGCGTGACTGCGGCTGGATTTGTTTGGAAAGCCGCTCCACGGTCTCCAGGTTGTGATTGAGGACATCTGGTTTGGCATCCATCACCATTTTGAGCGCGTCGATCGAGCCTTTGAAATCGGGAATCAGGACCTCCACCTTGCAGCCGGGGGTCAGCAGGCGTATCTGGCGAATGGTTTCGGCAAAGATCGGCGCTCCGCCGTCTTCGCGTTCATCACGATCGACACTGGTGATGACGGCATAGCGCAATTGCATCTGCTGGACAGTTTGGGCGACCCGCAGCGGTTCTTCCCAGTCCAATTCGGCGGGCTGGCCGTGTTTGATGTCGCAGAAGCGGCAGGCGCGTGTGCAGATGTCGCCGAGAATCAAAAAGGTGGCGGTTCCGCTGTTGAAACATTCGCCCATATTGGGGCAGGCGGCTTCTTCACATACGGTGTGCAGGTGCTGATTGCGCAGCATGTTTTCGATTTTCTGGTAGCCTTCGCCGACAGGCGCTTTGACCCTGATCCAATCAGGGCGGCGCTTGGGGCTGCTATCGAGGGTGAGTTTTTCAGGATCAATACGATCTCTGGTTGGTTCAAACGGCATGGTGTCTCCGATCTATGTTTGTTACAAGCGCCAGTCGTTGGCGCGGAAAGTTCACATGCGCTAAAATTATATCGCAAAGCACAGCGGAGATGAAAACTCTAAGAAAGGGTTAATGCCATGCTGACCATGATCGCCACACCAATTGGAAACCTGGGAGATATCTCTCTGCGAGCTTTGGAGACATTGAAAAGCGCTGATTACATCGTCAGCGAGGACACCCGCCACACCAGCAAACTGCTGAATCATTATGAGATCAAGAAACCGCAGATCTCGTTTTATGAACAAAATCAAGAGAAGGTGCTGCCACGCATTCTCGGGATACTCCGTGAGGGGAAGGAGATTGCCATGGTGACCGATGCCGGCAGCCCGGGCATATCTGACCCGGGGTATGTGTTGGTGCGAGCGGTATTGGAAGAAAACCTGCCATTTACCGTTATTCCCGGCCCAACCGCATTGATCCCGGCGCTGGTTTTGTCGGGTCTACCGGCACACAGTTTCACCTTTCGTGGTTTTCCACCCCACAAAGGCGGGCCGCGCCAGCGATTTTTGCAGGTTGATGTGGAATCACCGCATACCCTGATCTTCTATGAAAGCCCCTACCGTCTGGAGAAGATGCTGCGGGACGCGCTGACTGTGTACGGTGACCGACCGGCGGCTGTTGCCAACGACTTGACCAAGAAATTTGAACATGTACAACGCGGGAGGCTGTCGGAACTGGCAGAGTGGTCAGGGCAGGAGCAGCCGCGCGGAGAATACACGGTGGTGATCGCAGGGAAAGGGGTGGATTGATATGCATTACTTCTTCGTTGCGTCCGAAGCCATTGAGCAAGGGCTGGTTAAGTTTTTGCCAGATACCGCCCGCCAGATTCAACGGGTGCTGCGCTTAAAGGAAGGCGAACTTGTCAGTGTGCTTGATAACAGTGGTATGGTGTATGAGGTTGAACTTGTACTGGAAGGTCAGTCGGTAAAAGGGAGCATTGTCCGACAGTTTGCGGGAGAGACCGAAAGCCGATTGCGTCTGACGTTGATGGTATCGCTCAGTCAGCGTGAAAAGTACGAGTGGATTTTGCAAAAAGGGACCGAGTTGGGGGTGTCCGCTTTTCTGCCGGTGATCTCAGAGCGCAGCCTGGTACAAAAAAAGGCTGCCATTGCCGGGAAACGGGAGCGCTGGGAGGCGATCATGCGCGAGGCGGCTGAGCAAAGCCACCGCACACGCCTGCCGGATTTAATGGAAGCAATGTCATTGGCTGAGGCGGTTGCCTTGCCATCTGATGAGTTTACTATTCTGAAGCTTTGTGCGCATACCAGCGCTGATGCGACACCCCTGCGAGAGATTTTACGCAACAATCAACCGGAAGCCTGCCGGGTGTTGATCGGTCCAGAAGGCGGTTTCACTGACGCAGAGGCCGACAACGCCCGTTCCCAAGGTTTCATCATTACCAGCCTGGGGAAAAGGGTGCTGCGGATGGAAACGGCAGCCATGGCGGCCGCGGCGATTATCCTGAACTATTGGGTTGATTAACCGTTCTCAGTATCGTCATCAACAGTCTGGCGATTTTCCCAACCGTCAGGCGGACCTTCTTCACCCCAATCGAGGATCTCGCGTATCTGGGTGGTGGGGTGCGGGTCACCGATGATACCCAGGTTGGCAAGATGATCGATGATGCGGGCGGCACGGGTGTAGCCGATGCGCAATTTGCGCTGCAGGAGGGTAGTGGAAGCGCGCTGTTCCTGCCGCACCAACCCAATGGCTTCTTCGGTGAGGGGGTCCATCTGGGCATCCAAATCCCATAATTTCCCCTGTTCCACGTTGGCGATGCTGGGTATGATCGAGGGCAATTTGCTGCCATCGGGGCTTTTCCCGGCAGAAGCAGGCGGTTTGCCATTGTTTTTATGGGCATCGGTGCGCCAATAATTCACGATGGCATCGATTTCTTCGTCAGACACAAACACGCCCTGTAAACGGAAGGGATGGGCCTGGTCGGGCGGTTTGAAGAGCATATCGCCTTTGCCCAACAGGCGCTCTGCACCGTTCGAATCCAGGATGACGCGGCTGTCCACGCCGGAAGCCACGTTGAAGGCGATGCGGGCAGGAAAGTTGGCTTTGATCAAGCCGGTGATGACCTTGGTGGAGGGGCGTTGGGTGGCGAGGATCAGGTGAATGCCGGTGGCGCGCGCCAGCTGCGCCAGGCGGGTGATGGCAGATTCGGTTTCTCCCGGGGCTGTCATCATCAGGTCTGCCAACTCATCCACCACGACAACGATGTGGGGCATGTAATCTTTGGGATTCTTCTGGTTGAATCCCATCAGGTTGCGGGCCCCCACTTTGGAGAATTTGTGATAGCGGGTTTCCATCTCACGCAGGATCCATTGCAGCGCGTTGACGACTTTGCTCATTTCAACCACAACGGGCGCCAGCAGGTGGGGGATGCCGTTGTAGCCGGTCAGTTCAACCCGTTTGGGGTCAACCAACAGCAGGCGCAGGTCACGCGGGCTGTTGCTGAACAGGAAATTGCACAGGATGCTGTTGACACACACTGACTTGCCCGCGCCGGTGGTGCCGGCGATGAGCAGGTGAGGCATGGTTTTCAAGTTGGCAGCCACCGGTCGTCCGGTGACATCTTTGCCAAGGCCGAAACGCAGCGGTGAGCGGATCTTCTGGAAGGCCTGCGACTCGATGATCTCCGAAAGCACCACTGGCTCCGCGTTGGTGTTGGGGACTTCAATGCCGACATAGGATTTTCCGGGCACCGGTGCCTGAATACGCACGGATTGAGACGCCAGCGCCATGGTCAGGTCATCGGCGAGTGAGACCAGCTTGTTGACACGCACCCGGATCTTATCACCGCCGCGGCGCTCGTTGAAATCTGGCTCCACACCAAACTGGGTGACGCGCGGGCCATGGTTAATCTCCACGATATGGCCGGGAGCGCCCAGCAAGTCAAGGGTTTCTTCAATAATGCGCGCCTGTTCCTCCACCTGAGAGGTGTCAGGTTCATAAGCGGGCGGCGCTCTGAGGATGTCCTTGGGGTTGGGGAGAATCCAGTCACGGTCAGGTGGGATAGATTTCATCGATGATGTAAATTCATCTTCATCCTTCTCTTTGTGAGAAGCCGGTTTGGTGGGGCTTTTGCCAGAGGCTCTTTCTACATTGCCATCGAGCGAGATAATCTCACTGATGGGTTTGAAGACTTGCGGAAGATCACCGGGGATGTCGATCTCCTCTTTGCGGCTCAAACGCTCGCCTTGTGCATGTTTTTGTGGCATGTGCTTGTGCCATTGGGATCGGAGTTGGCTGCGCATTGAGGCGGAGCCTGACCACAATCGGGCAAAAGGCAGGTCAAACACCAGCATGGCACTGAGCCAGGTCAGGCAGAGGGTCAACAGGGCGGTGGCAGGCAAACCAAGCCAGCGATTCAGCGGGTTGGCTAACAGGCGGCCGAAAAATCCCCCTCCCTCAGTATCAGCAGGAAATGAGATGAATGAAAACGCTATGATCTGCAGCCAAACTGTGGCGGTGGTGAGAAAAAGCAGAATACCGGCAGCGCGTTCAACTGTGAGCACCGGGAGACTTTCGAAGCGGCGCAGAATCAACCAGACGCCCAACAGGGTGATGAAAACCGGCATGATGTAGATGCTCCAGCCAAATGCCCGTGTGAGAAAAATGCCCCATTGCCCAAAAATATTCTCACTGGAGCGGTAGAAGAAACCCAGTAGCGAGACCAGCCCGGTGACCGTCAACAACACACCGATGATATCCAGGCGTTGGTCGAGGGTCAGGTTATGCAGAAAGGTCATGGCATTGTTGATGCCATCCCGCAGCATGGTCAACACCCCCGGTTCTTGTTTGGAGCGCGCGGAGGTGCTGCGATAGCGGTTGGATGTGCGGTTATTGGTGCGTGATGACGACGATCGGAGATTCTGGGAGGTGCGTTGGCTGCTGCCACGCGTTGAAGAGCTGCGCGTGCTGGTAGAATTGCGGGTTGTCACAGGTTTTTTCTTGGCTGCCATACTGGTAGTATATCATCAGGCTCTGCTTGATAGATTGAAATTTCCCCTGCCAATTAGCGCAGGAGAGCGAGTTGCTTTCTTGTGGCAACGAATGGCTCATGATACACTTTTAGTGGGAATAGTCAGCCAAGTGAGGACCAATGCCGGAAACACTTTACCTAATTGATGGTCATGCGCTTGCCTACCGCATGTATTTTGCGCTCATGGGGGTGGGGGGGGATGGATTTACCACCCGTTCAGGCGAACCAACCGCCGGTACCTATGGTTTTGTCAGTGCGCTGTTCCGTTTGTTGGAAAATGACCGGCCGCAATATCTGGCGGTGGCGTTTGACGTTGGCAAGACCTTCCGTGATGACATTTTTCCAGAATACAAAGCCACCCGTGAAAAAATGCCCGATGACTTGCGGGAACAGATTGAACGCATCCGCGAGATCATTGACACCATGAACATCCCGCGTCTCGAGGTGGAAGGTTTCGAGGCGGATGATGTGCTGGGCAGTGCTGCACGTTATGCTGTCAAAGAAGGCCTGGGGGTGAAGATCATCACCGGCGACCGCGACCTGCTGCAACTAGTCGACGATCGTGTCTGGGTGAACCTGCCAGGCAAACGCAGCGGCGAAACCATCGACTATGACGCTAAAGGCGTGTTTGAGTATTGGGGAATCCGCCCTGACCAGGTAGTGGATTATAAATCATTGGCAGGGGACTCTTCCGACAATATACCCGGTGTGCCAGGAGTGGGTGATAAAACCGCCAAGACTTTGTTGGAAAGCTACGGGCACCTGGATGATATTTATGAGCACATTGATGAAGTCGCCACACGCTTTCGCAATAAGCTGATCGAAGGGCGTGAGTCGGCTTACCTGAGCTATGAATTGGCGAAAATTAAAACCGATGTCGCGTTGAGCATCGATCTGGATAGGGCGCGCACTGATAAGATCGATTATCGGGGTGTGGTGGAATTATTCAAAGAGCTGGAATTCAAGTCTTTGCTGGCGAAGATAGAGCAACTGGGGAACCCGGTTACTCAGCCAGCGGTGTCAGGCCAGCCTTCTTTGTTTGGAGAGAATCGTTCACCAGACCGTATCGGCGAGGGACAGGCACCTTTGTTTGAAACTGTCATCGTGGATACAGCGTCCAAACTGAAAGAGCTTGTCGACGACCTCAAGCAGGTGGAACGCTTATCTTTTGATACTGAGACCAGCAGCACCGACCCGATTACCGCGGACATTGTTGGCGTTTCTCTGGCTGTTGAAAAAGACAAAGGTTATTACATACCACTCGGTCACAACCAGAAACACGCGCAATTGGCTATCGAGCAGGTTATGGATGCTTTGCGTCCAGCATTGACTGATGAGAACATCGAAAAAGTCGGCCATAATTTGAAGTACGATTACCTGATATTGCACCGCAACGGCGTCAATGTGCAGCCGTTGAGTTTTGACACTATGATCGCACAGTGGTTAATCGATCCGACCTCCCATCAATTGGGGCTGAAGGACATGGCGGACAGCTTGTTAGGCGTCAATATGACCCATATCGAGGCATTGATCGGCAGCGGTAAAGACCAGAAGTCGATGGCCGATGTGGCGATTGAGGATGTTGCGC
This sequence comes from uncultured Anaerolineaceae bacterium, assembly GCA_964391725.1. Classification (GTDB taxonomy): domain Bacteria; phylum Chloroflexota; class Anaerolineae; order Anaerolineales; family Anaerolineaceae; genus SpSt-1165. The sequence goes on from CAYMNB010000014.1 coordinate 27,025, forward strand.
CTTATGCGGTGGCAGATGCGGTGGTACCTTTGCTGCTGCGCGAAGAACTTTCACCACACCTGGACAAGGTGAATGCGCGTGAGGTGTTAGACACCCTGGAAATGCCACTGATCGAAGTGCTGGCCGAGATGGAACTGCAGGGGATAAAGCTTGATGTGCCGTTTTTGAAATCGCTGGAAAGTGAGCTTGGGAAACGGCAAATTGAGCTGACAGAGTATGTTTTCCGCGCAGTCGGTCATGAATTTAACCTGAACTCCACCCAACAACTATCAGATGTTTTATTCCAGGAATTAGGCATAGAACCCCCGCCGCGCGCGAAAAAGACCCAGAGCGGGCATTATTCCACGGCGGCATCGGTGTTGGAGCAGCTGCAGGGCAAACATGAGGTGTTGGATTGGATTTTAGAATACCGCGAGTTGAGCAAACTGTCATCAACCTATGTGAATGCGCTGCCGGAACAGGTCAATCCTGCCACCGGACGGGTGCATTCATCCTTCAGCCAGACTGTGGCAGTGACCGGCAGATTATCTTCATCCAACCCCAATTTGCAGAATATCCCCACTCGTACGGAAGAAGGCCGCCGTATCCGCAAGGCGTTCATCGCGGAAGAAGGCTGCCAATTGGTGGCGGTTGATTACTCGCAGATCGAGCTGCGCATTGTGGCGCACATGTCTGAAGACAAAGCCATGCTGAAGGCGTTTCATGCGAGGCTGGATATTCATGCCGCTACCGCAGCGGCGGTCTATCATGTCGCTCTGCAGGATGTCACCGCTGATCAACGGCGGCATGCCAAAGCCATCAATTTTGGATTGATTTATGGCATGGGCTCGTTTGGTTTATCGCAATCGACAGGGCTGACGGTGGGTGAATCCGAAGAATTTATTCGGGTATATTTTAAACAATTCCCGGGTGTGAAGTCATTTTTGGACGAGTTGCGGGTCAAGGCAGCCCGCGATGGTTTTGTGGAAACCCTGTATGGCCGTCGGCGGTACTTCCCCAATTTGCGAAATTCCCGCAATAAGAACCAGCAACGCCGCGAAGAACGGGAGGCCATTAACGCTCCGATTCAGGGCACAGCGGCTGATATTATGAAGGTGGCTATGATTCGTGTGATGCCGGTTCTGCGCGAAGAAAACCTTAATGCAAGGCTTTTGCTGCAGATTCATGATGAGTTGATCTTTGAGTGTCCTGAAAGTGAAGTTTCAAAATCGCTTGCGTTAATTCGTGAAGTGATGGAAAATGCAATAGTACTGAAGATTCCTTTGCTGACCGAAGCGAAGGTTGGCAAGAATTGGGCTGAAATGGAAGTCGTCAAAGAACAATAGGGACAAAGATCCGCATGGCAGAAAACCAGGAAAATTTCCGCACAGCAATCAATCGAGGCAATTCTGCTGCCTGGGATATGGATTGGCAAGGGGCAGCGATCTACTACCAGCAGGCTTTGGATGAATTTCCCGAGAATCCACTTGCCCTGACCAGTATGGGCCTGGCGCTCTATGAACAGCACAAATTCGAAGAAGCCATCGAATACTACAAGAAAGCCGCCCTGGTCAGTCCAGATGATCCGATTCCTCCAGAAAAGATCGCAGATATCTTTGAACGGCAGGGACGTCTGAAAGAAGCCATCCAGGCGGTTGTGCATGCGGCCGAGTTATATCTAAAAATTCGTGATGCTGAAAAGGCTATTAGCTGCTATGAACGCGCCACCAGTCTCGACCCATTAAATCTGCATGCGCGCACCAGATTGGCGCTGATCTTTGAACGGATGCGCAAACATGACCAGGCAATTACCGAATTTCTGGCGGCTGCCAGCATACTCCAGCGTACCGGTCAGTTGGACCGGGCGAAGAAGACCGTTGAACATTGTTTGGTGCTGGACGGCAGCAATGAAAAAGCGTTACAAGCACAAAAAATACTGAGTGAAATGGGTATGCTGCCAGAACCGCCGCGCAGAAAAGATGTCAGTGCTACATTGCGCACGGCAGAGGTGATGGAGCCTAAGAAGTACCCGACCACCAAAGAGTTAATTACGATGGAAGACACCCTGCCCACTGAGTACTTCAAACAAAAGTCATTGGTGGTGCTGGCTTCGATGTTGTTTGATCCGGTTACCAGTTTTCCGCTGGTGAATGGCTCTGCGAGGAATCTTTCAAAGAAACAGCAAGATGATATCATGGTCACGCTGAACCGGGCAGTTGACACGTTGACTCACAATCGTGAAGATAAAGCCATCGATCACCTTGAGGATCTGATGCGTTTTGGGTTAGATTCCAGCGCTATTTATTACAATCTTGGCTTTGCACTGATGGATATCAATCCGCGCCGTGCGGTCGAAGTGTTGCAGTTATGTGTGCAAAAGGAAGATTATGCCATGGGTGCTTTCATCCTGTTGGGCCAGATCTTCCAAAAACGCGGCGGTGTCAACAATTTGCGCAAAGCTGCCACGTTTTACCTGCGAGCGCTGGGGATGGCGGATTTGTTTACGGTGGATTCCAGCCGTCATACCAGTCTGCGTGAAGCCTATGTTCCTGTGCTTGATATTCCCCAGCAAATTTCTGGCGATAAAGAATTAAACGATCTGTGCAACACGATCTCCTCACAAATCTACCGCAAAGATTGGTTGAATTACTTGAATTCCATTCGCGCCCAGTTGCCCGAAGTAGACCCGAAACAACCAGCCCCCATCAGTGAGTTGGTTTTGAAGAGCAACAATACCCAGGTGTTGGAAGCTATTGCCCATATCCGTGCACTGGTGTTGGAACGAAAATACGATGCAGCGCTGGAAGAGACCTATTATGCGCTGCAATTTGCGCCAAACTATCTACCACTGCACATTGAAATCGCCCGTTTGATGTCATACCAGGACGATATCAATCGCGCTGTTGAGAAGTATTCGTTGATCAGTCAGCTGTACATCTTGCGGGGAGAGCTGTTGCAAGGGGCAAGAATGATGGAAGAAGCTCTCAAGCTGAGTCCCCTGGACGTTGAATTGCGCAAACAGCTGGTCGAATTGCTGGTGGGCCAGGATCAATTCCAACAAGCCCTGGATCAGTATATGATCCTGGCTGACAATTATGAGGTATTTGCCAATTTTGACCAGATGCGCAAAGTGTATTTTGATGCCCTGCGGCTGGCTTCGCGTTTGCCCAATTCTCGTGATTGGAGTGTACGCATTCTTACTGCTATCGCTGATATAGACATGAAACGTCTCGACTGGCACCGAGCCCAGCGGGTCTATGAGCAAATCAAAACGCTGATACCGGATGATGATGAAACCCGGAAAAATTTAATTGGTGTGTACTATCGATTGGGCCAAAATGAAGCAGCACAGCATGACATTGATGATTATCTGTCTATCATCCGTAACAGCCACCAATATGAGAAAGGCATTGACTTCTTACAGGCCCTCATCACCGATTGGCCGCAGAAATATGATCAACGGCGGCAGCTGGCGGAAATCTATGTACGCATGGGCCGAAAAGAAAGCGCGTTGGATGAATTGAACAAGGTCGCCAGTGCTTACCTGGATGAAGGGCAAACCGAACAGACAGTGGATATTCTGCAGCGCATGATGACCATCGATCCGGAACACGGCGGTGAGTATCAGATGGTTGTCAATCGTTTAAGGAAACAAAAATAGCCATGTTGGTGATGTGACGATGGATGAGTTGAACCTGGCGAAGATGGCACAAAAAGGCAGTTTGGATGCCTTCAACCAGCTGGTGATGATTCATCAGGAGTTGGCGTATAATGTTGCCTTTCGCATTCTTTCTGACCCGGCGGCTGCGGATGACGCCACCCAAACCGCTTTTATATCTGCCTACCGCCATCTTGACAGCTACCGCGGCGGGAGTTTCAAAGCCTGGTTGATGCGTATTGTCACCAACGCTTGCTATGATGAGTTGCGTCGTTACAAACGCAGGCCACAGGTAGATTTGGAACCCCAATCAAATGAGAGCGGTGAAGAAATTGAATCGCCTGCCTGGTTGGCGGATGATACTTTGTCAATTGAAGCACGAGTAGAGTTATCAGAGTTGGAACAGGCTATCCAACATTGTCTCGATAATCTGCCGGATGATTTTCGTGTAGTCGCTGTGATGGTTGATGTAGAGGGATTGGATTACCAGACAGTTTCGGAGGCGGTAGGCACCCCATTGGGAACGATCAAAAGCCGCCTTGCGCGTGCCCGCGCGCGCATGCAGCAGTGTTTGCAGCATTTTCAGGAACTTCTGCCTCACCAGTTTCGTCTTGAAAGTGAGAAACGGTGATGACAATGGATATCAAAAAACTTTCAAACAAGGACTGGCAGCTGCTGAGTGACTTACTGGATGGCCAGCTTGATGCTGCGAAATCAAGCAAAGTATTGAAGCGGCTCGAAAAAGAACCTGCTTTGCATGCTGCCTATGAGAACCTGCGTTGGACGCAGAGTTTAATGCGGCAGGTGCCTCGCAGGAAGGTGCCGCATAATTACATTCTTACGCGGCATATGGCTGCTGAGGCGAAAAAAGAGAGTGGCGTCAAGCGAAGTTACTACAACCTGGCTTCTGTGTTGGCTTCGCTGGTCTTTGTGGTTCTGTTAGCCATTCAACTGGTGCCAAACCTGCCGTTCACCAGATTCACGTCGAAGAGCATGCAGTCTGAGGAGATTGCATTGCGTGAAATGGTTGTGGAGGATGAAGCAGAAGAGCCGGCGATGGGACTCATGGCTGTACCTGAGGCTGATGTCGAAGAATCAATGGATGCACCAGAGTTTGCGGCGGCTGAAGGTGAAGCGGAGGCTACGCCGGAAGAGGAACCGATGTTGGAGGCATTTTCAATGGAAGTCACCTCTGAAGAATCGGAGGAATTATCTGACAGTGAAGACGAAACGTTGAACCTTGATCAAACGATGGTGGCAGAAGAACAGGAAAACGCTTTCAAGAGTAAGCCACTCAATTGGCTGTTCATCGCCACAGTGGTTTCCGGTTTGACAGCCTTCGCCCTGGCTTTCATCAACCAGAAGAACCGCCGCAATTTCTGAACCTGTCGGTTTCTGTGAGGTTATGGTATACTTTTTCCTTGCGTCAGTGTATCTGGTGCCTGTGAAATAACATCTATTCTAAACGAGCGAGGGTAGCTCCCGATAGGCGGAGTGAGAGGCGCTCAAAGGAAGGTATACATGAGTGAAGTAGTATTACAAGCCCAAAAAAGAACAGTAACCGGGCGAAAAGTGGGCGCCTTGCGCCGTGAAGGCAAGCTGCCAGCCGTGATGTATGGCAGTGATTTTGAATCAACCCCCATTTTATTGGACCTGCACGAAACCAGCCTGGCGCTGCGCAGCGTTTCCAGCTCAACGGTGATCATCATTGATCTGGAGGGTGAGAAACTCTCCTGCCTGGTGCAAGATCAGCAGATCGATTACTTGCGCAATCAGATGAAGCACTGTGATTTTCGTGTGCTGACAGCCGGTGTCGCGATCAGCGCCATGGTGCCTTTGAACTTCGTTGGTGAAGCTCCAGCGGTAGACAGTTTTGGCGGTGTGTTGATGACCACGCTTAATGAGATCGAGGTGGAAGCCAAACCCAATGACCTACCCGCTTCTCTCGATGTCGATCTGTCAGTTCTGACCGATCTTGGTGTCAACATTTTGGTTAGCGATATCGTTGTAAAGGACGGGGTCACCGTTCTTTCTGATCCTGAGGTCATGGTTGCGACAGTAACAGTTCAGGCCATGGAGGAAGAAGCAGAAGAAGATGAAGTACTCTTTGACGAAGAGATTGAACCTGAGGTCATTGAAAAAGGCAAACAGGACGACGAAGATTTCGAAGACTGATCTTAATAGCTAACTAAAAAGGTGGTTGGGCATACGCTCAGCCACTTTTTGTTTGTGGTGTTTGTATGGCAACAGGTATGATACAATCGCAAATATGGAAATGAAACCGATAAAAGTCGTTTTTATGGGTTCGCCTGCTTTCAGCGTGCCCATCCTGCAGCGGTTAATAGACTCCTTCGAAGTGGTGGGTGTGGTCACCCAACCTGACCGCCCGAAGGGCCGCGGTAAAAAACTGGAAGCATCACCGGTGAAGGAAGCCGCGCTCCAAGCTGACATCGCAGTTACTCAGCCTGCACGCCTCCGACGTGACGAACAAGCCAAACAGCGATTAACGGATTGGAACGCGGATGTGTTCGTGGTAGCAGCCTTTGGCCAGATATTGCCCCAAGATATCCTGAACATACCGCCGATGGGCTGCATTAATGTGCATACATCGCTACTGCCGCGCTGGCGGGGGGCGTCACCGATCCAGTCCGCCATTCTGGCAGGCGATGAGATCAGCGGTGTGACTATTATGAAGATGGATGCTGGCATGGACACCGGCCCGATCCTCGCCCAACAAACCTATACTGTTGAATCTGATATCAACGCTGGTGAATTGGAGCAAGCATTGGCTCATCTTGGAGCGGACTTGTTAGTGAAAGTGCTGCCGAATTATGCTGCCGGCGAAATTACCCCTGTTCCGCAAAGTGAAGAAGGGGTCACCTATTGCTCATTGATCAAAAAAGAAGACGGTCTTCTCAACGTAGAACATACAGTGGAATTCCTGATCAACCAGATTCGTGCTTATCAGCCATGGCCGGGCGTGTTTTTGCCGGATATTCCCATGAAAATCCTGCACGCACATGGTTCAGCAGATAGCGAAGATGCAACCGAACCAGGAACACGAACTATCATCGAGGGCAAGCCCGCGGTGCGCTGTGAGGATGGCTGGTTGGTGTTCGATGAGGTTCAGCCTGCTGGTAAAAAGCCAATGAGCGGGGAAGATTATCTGCGGGGGAATCGAGAACGCTGGCTGCCGTCGACGGTTGAAGGATAACCGCATGGCACAAAGATCGCTGCCGAAGTTTCGTTTTCTATGTTTTGGGGTGGGGGCGCAGGGCATATATCTGGGAGCAAACCTGCAGGAAGCAGGGCATGATGTTGTCTTTGTTGACAGGCCTGAAAATGTATCTGTTCTCACCCGAAAAGGACTTGAACTAAAGAGTGATCGCGTTGATATTCGCATTCATCACCCAACTGTGATGGCAACCATCGAGGAGGCATTGACGCAGGGTCCCTATGAGGCCGCCATATTTGCGGTCAAGGGGTATGATACAGCACGGGTTAGCAAGTATTTGGCGTCTTATCAAGTGGCACTGCCGGCCTTTATTTGTTTACAAAACGGGATTGGCAATGAAGCCCATCTGGTGCATGTGTTCGGGCCAGAGAAGGTTATCCCGGGTGTGATGACCACTTCAATCCGCCGTACAGAACCCGGAAGGGCGATTGTTTTGCATGAACGCGGGATTGGACTCTCTGGCAGACACAGCCTGATATCAGCGATCATGGCGGTGTTTAACCAGGCGGGAATGAACGCAAATTACATCCGTAATGCAGCCAATATGAAGTGGTCGAAACTGTTGTTGAACTTGATGACCAATGCCAGTGCGGCCATTCTACAGATGACCCCTGAAGATATCATTCGCGATGCTGAATTGCGTGAGATCGAAGTCGAGGCCGTTCGTGAAGCATTGGCTGTGATGCAGGCGCAGAATCTGCGGCTGGTCAATCTGCCGGCATATCCCTTGAAATGGCTGCAATATCTGGTGCGGGAGGAGGTGCCCGCCAGTTTGCGTGATCCGATATTGATCAAAATGGTGTCAAATAGCTGGGGGAACGATCTGCCGATTTTGGCAGAGGATTTGATGAGCGGCAAGCCGCAAAGTGAAGTGGAGCAGCTCAACGGAGAAGTGGTCCGTCATGCGCTGCAATCTGGAATGCGCGCGTCAGTCAACCAGGCCCTGTATGACATGTTAACTGCGATTGTGCACGGGGCAATTCCGATTGAACAATACTACAAAAATAAACAGGCCTATCTGGCAACCATACACAAGTACAGGTAAAATGGCTTGTGGCAGTGTAGCTATGTTTCCTAACGAAGAATAAGGGAGTTGTATCATGAGTGTTCCAGCATGGGTGCAAGATGCAGTGTTTTACCAGATTTTTCCGGACCGATTTGCCAATGGCGACAAAAGTAATGATCCGTATAATGTGAAAGATTGGGATGAATTGCCGACAGTCAAAGGGTTCCAGGGGGGTGATCTACGCGGGGTGATTGACCATTTTGATTATCTGCTGGATCTGGGGATCAATGCCATCTATTTCAACCCCATTTTTCAGGCGGCTTCGACCCACCGCTATGATACCTATGATTATTTCAAAATTGACCCCAAATTGGGCACACTGGCAGATTTCCATGACCTGGTGGCGATTGCCCATCAAAACAATGTGCGCATCGTGCTGGATGGGGTCTTTAACCACTGTGGCAGGGGTTTCTTTGCTTTCAATGATATCTTAGAAAATGGGGTTGACTCACCCTATTTGAACTGGTTCCATGTGAAGAACTTTCCATTGGAAGCCTACACCAAAGGCGATGCGGTTAATTACCTCGGTTGGTGGAAACACAAGAGTCTGCCGAAATTAAACACAGATGAACCGGCTGTGCGCCAATACCTGCTGGATGTTGCCCGTTATTGGATCGAGCAGGGGGCTGATGGCTGGCGATTGGATGTGCCCAATGAGATTGATGACGATGATTTCTGGCATGACTTCCGCAAGGTGGTAACAGAAGCCAATCCTGAGGCGTATATTTTGGGTGAAATTTGGGACGGCAACCCGCGCTGGGTGGGTGATCGCCACTTTGATGGCTTGATGCATTATCCTATTCGTGATGCTCTGTTTGATATTATTGATCAAAAAATTTCCGCCACCGACTTTGCTGACAAAGTGGAAGGTTGGCTGATGAGATACCCGCGTGAAAATGTCATTGCCATGCTGGTTTTATTGGGCAGCCACGATACCAAACGACTTTATCGAAAGATGGAGGGAGATTGGTCAAAGATCAAGTTAGCTTCTCTGTTCCCCTTTGTGTATCCAGGTGCGCCTTGCGTGTATTATGGTGACGAGATTGGCATGGATGGCGGCAGTGATCCTGACTGCCGGCGTACTTTTCCCTGGGATGAGGAAAAGTGGAATCATGACATGCGCCAAAACATCCAACAATTGATCAGAATCCGTCATGAACGTGTTTCATTACGGCGTGGTGAACTGCAGCGTATTGCGGTCAATGAACACGGCTATGCCTTCTGCCGCAATCATGAAGGAGAATTCACCCTCGTGGTGATGAACTTTGGCGACACAGAAACCACCTTGCTGCTGCCCTGCGACCTGATCACCTTTGAGAAAGTCAATTCTTTGCGTGATCTGGTCACAGACGAAGTCACCTCAGGTAATGGTGATTTCACTGTGACGTTATCACCATGGTCAGGCAAGTTGTTTGCGATCGAAAAATAAGCCTGGCGTAGAAGGTCAGTCGCGCAAGAAGGTTTTCTTCCACTCGTAGAGCTTATTCAACGCTTCGATGGGCGAAAGGGTATTGATATCCAGGGCTGACAACTCATCGAGCAGGGGATTGGTTTCCGGGAATAAGGTCATTTGCTGGGCGGGGCTGCCTTCAATGTTGACGGCATTACCGGAGGTGTTCTCAAGCTGGGTGAGGATTTCGGCGGCACGCTGAATGACCGGGCGGGGCAATCCCGCCAATTGTCCGACATGCACACCATAGGATTTGTCTGCCGCCCCGGGCACGATTTTGTGCAGAAAGACGGGTTCGTTATTGGCCTCACTCACCGCCACGTTATAGTTACGCACACCCGGCAGTATGCGGCTGAGCTGGGTCAATTCGTGATAATGGGTGGCAAACAAGGTGCGCGCTTTCAAAGAGGGGTGGTTGTGTACGTATTCGATAATTGCCCAGGCGATTGACAGGCCGTCATAGGTACTGGTGCCGCGGCCGATTTCATCCAGAATTAGTAACGAACGGCTGGTGGCATTGTGGAGGATGTTGGCGGTTTCGACCATTTCCACCATGAAGGTGGATTGACCGGCGTGAATCTCGTCCTGCGCGCCGATGCGGGTGAAAATGCGGTCTACCAACCCGATTTTGGCTTTTTTGGCAGGGACGAATGACCCCATCTGCGCCATCAACACAATCACTGCCACCTGGCGCAAAAAGGTGCTTTTACCACTCATATTAGGTCCGGTGATGATACGGATGGCTTCGCCGTCCTCGTAAACTGCGTCGTTGGGGACGAAGCGTTCGTTGCTCAGGGTCTGTTCGACCACCGGATGACGGCCATCTTCTATGTCCAACGTCAAGTCATCTGCTAACACTGGCCGGGCATAGTCATAGATGGCGGCTGCCTCTGCCAGAGATGCCAGCACATCAATTTCTGCAATCGCCTGGGCAGTCATCAGCACTTCAGATGACATTTTGGCCAGTTGTCGGCACACTTCTTTGAACACGCGGCTTTCAATATCATGAATTTGTTCTTCAGCATTCAATACCAGGGTTTCATACTCTTTCAATTCGGGGGTGATGAAACGTTCGGCATTGACCAGGGTTTGTTTGCGGATATACTCTTCGGGTACGTTCTCGCTTTGAGAACGAGTGACCTCAATGTAATAGCCGAATACCTTGTTATATCCGACTTTCAGCTTGGGCAGGTTGGCGCGTTTGCGTTCGGCTTCTTCCAAATTTGCAATCCATTCACGGGCATGTTCCGAGGCGTTGATGATATTGTCAAGTTCCTCAGAGTAGCCTATGCGGATCACACCGGTGTTTTGCAGGGTGGCGGGTGGTTCCTCAGCAATGGCAGTTTCTAAAAGCGCCAGAGGTGCCTCACACAATGAAAAACGGTCGATGACATGATCCAGACTCCCAGCAAAAGCCAGCAACAACTGGCGCACATCCGGCAGGATGCGCAGCGATTCACGCAGTGACACCAGATCACGAGGGTTGGCGGTCTGGCTGATGATACGATTGATCAGACGTTCCATGTCGCTGATCTTTTTCAATGACTGGCGCAGTTCAGTGCGCGGTATGCCGGCGTTCAACATGGCCTGCACGCCATCCAGGCGCTGGTTGATTTTCTGGATGTCCAGCAGTGGTTTGCTGATCCACTGGGTTAACAGGCGTACACCCATGGGGGTGATGGTGTGGTCGAGGATATGCAGCAGGGATCCTTTCTTCTGCTGGTATCGCAGGGTTTCTGCCAGTTCTAAATTGCGGCGGGTGACGGCGTCCAACACCATGAACTCGTTGAAATGGTAGGTATTGAGAGAATTGAGCAAGTTTAAGGCAGAAGGCTGGCTTTGCTGTACATACTGAAGGACAGCGCCGGCCGCCTGGGTTGCCAGTGGATAGCCGGCAATCCCAAAGCTGTCCAGCGTAGCTGCTTGAAAGTGCGTAAGCAATGTTTCCCGACAGCGCCCCAATTCAAAGTGCCAGCCCGCCCACAGGGTCTTATGGCCGGGGGTGGATTCAAGGGCCGCCATCTCCGTAGGAATGATGACCTCTGCCGGATTCAAGCGGGTGAGTTCGGCGCGCAGCAGCTGCAGGGTGTGTTTTTCGTCAAATTGGGTGGCCGCGAATTCACCAGTGGAGATATCCACATAGGCAAGCCCGGCTTTCTTTTCTGCAATGAACACGGCTGCGAGGTAGTTGTTCTGGTCGCCTTTGAGTAATTCTGGTTCGGTGATCGTACCCGGGGTGACCACCCGCACCACATCGCGATGCACCAGGCCTTTTTTGGGCGGTTCGCCAATCTGTTCACAAATGGCGACATGGTAACCTTTATCGATCAGGCGTGAGAGGTAATTTTCAACCGCATGGTAGGGGATGCCTGCCATGGGTATGCGCACGCCTTTAGCGACGTTGCGTGAAGTGAGTACGATTTCGAGCTCGCGCGAGGTGATCTCGGCGTCTTCGTCAAACGTTTCGTAAAAATCACCCAACCGGAAGAACACGATCGTGTCAGGATATTTTTTCTTGATGTCAAGATACTGCTGTCGGATGGGGGTGATGTTGTTGTCGTCCATGGGGTTAATTCTATGGGTTCAGATGCTATATTGCAAGGGTTATTGTATGCCAATCTGTGTGCGGTATAATGGGGGAGTTTGACTTATTATCTATGAACATGGGAGGATGTGCTTGTGGGAAGGGTGATTAATCCTGAAACAGCCGGCAAAGAACGCAATCTTTTAATCAGAGGGGTAGTGGTTGCCACACGAGAATTGATGAGACAGGCATCGCAAGATGAATTGAGCCGCGACCTGGCAGCGTTTATTGGACTGTCATTGCTGGAGGTTTTTGAAACCGTCAATGTTTCTGTGGCAGCCTGGGAACGGCGTAATTATTGGGTGAAGGCAGACCGTTACCGCATGGAATGGCTGTGGACACAAACCCTTGGCCAGCGGCTGTGCCAGGCGGTATTGGAAGAAGATTGGCTCACGATCGCTTCATTAATGGCGGAGATCGCCCAAAAAGTGATGCATGTGGATATTCCCAAACGCCACGGGGTGGGCGAAGCCTGGATTGGCGCCTGGGAAGAATTGCAGGATCGCCAGAATGCTGGTGATTTGACCACATTGCCTTAATTCGCAACTTCTGGCGGTTGATTGCGTAATTAATAATGAAGAAAGCAAACGATTGACATTGTAAAGGAGCGATATGATGGTAGCAAGCACAAAGAAGTTACGACGGTCACGCGATAAGCGCATTGTGGCGGGCATCTGCGGCGGTTTATCAGAATTTTTCGGTATTCCGGTATTCTGGTTTCGATTGGCATTGGTGATTTTGCTGATACCAGGGGGGCTGCCGGGGTTGATCCCGTACACGATCTTGTGGATCGTGATCCCCAAGGAGCGATGATTTGAAGTCAATTAGAAAAGAGGCTGTCCCATACTTTTGGAACAGCCTCTTTTGACTTGTGTATGCCTTGTTTATTTGTGAAGAATGATACGGGCATCGACCACACTGACACCAGCACCTTCGTCGTAAACGATGACAGGATTGGCGTCTGATTCATTGATCTCATCTTTAAGGTCGACGATCATACGGGCATAGTTAGCAATGGTGGCTGAAAGGGCATCGATGTCTTTGGGGTTCTCACCACGGGTGCCTTTCAAGATCGGGGCGCTCTTGATCTCATTGATCATGTCAAGAGCTTGCGATTGGTTGATCGGCGCGACGCGGAAGGTGACGTCTTTCATCACCTCGACGAAGATACCGCCCAAACCGAACATGATCGAAGGGCCGAAGGTGGGGTCATTGACTGAACCCAGAATGACCTCCGTACCCCAGGGTGCCATTTCTTGAATGACGACACCGTGTAGATTGGCATTGGCGTTATATGCTTTGGCGTTTGCCATGATCGTTTCAAAAGCGGCTTTGCACTCCTCATTGTTCTCAATGCCGACCTTTACGCCGCCAGCATCGCTTTTGTGCAGGATTTGAGGTGAGACGATTTTCATCACGATGGGATAACCGATGGCGCTTGCCATTGATACGGCTTCTTCCGCGGTGGCTGCCAGTTCGCATTTCGGGACGGGCATGTGATAGGCTGCGAAGACCTTTTTGGCCTCAATTTCGGTGAGTACGTCACGGCCGTCCTGGCGGACTTTGTGTATGATTGCCATAGCTTTTTCTTTGGAATCACCATTGGGTGTCAGGGCCAATGGCGCGCGTTTTACTTTTAGTTTGGCATATTCATGCAGGGCAGCCATGGCATTGACAGCGGCATCAGGGTCACCGTAAGCTGGAATACCATTTTCCACCAACCACTGCATGGCAGCTTCGGTCTTCTCACCACCTACGAATGACACGGTGATGGGTTTGTCAGTAATGCCTGAGTCATCGATGGCACGTTTGATGCCTTGTGCGACATCCATGGGTTCGGTAATGGCGACTTCACAATAGAGAACAGTCAGGCCATCGACCCAGGGATGTATGTAGGAGTTGCGAACTGATTCTTCATACCAGTCAGCGCCGGCGATACCGGTCAGGTCAGCGGGATTTTTGGCAGAACCAAATTCGGGCATATATTTCTTTAATTCCTGCTGAACGTCTTCAGGAGCGAATTTCAGCGGGATACCGTATCGTTCTGCCGCGTCGGTGGCCAGCACGCCCACACCACCACCATTGGTGATGATCAGCAGGTTTTCACCCACCATGGGGGGCTGCAACGACAATGCCAATGAACGGTCAAAGAGATTGTCCAGGGTAGACGCCTGGATGACGCCTGCCTGTTCGAAGGCGGTGCCGTAGATTTTGGCAGCCCCAGCGAGTGAACCCGTGTGGGAAGCGGCGGCAGCAGCACCATGCGCAGAAACGCCCGATTTGAGGGCAATGATGGGTTTATGTGTTTTCTGCGCCATGTCAATAAAGCGGCGGCCGTCTTTCAAACCTTCGATATAGAGGGAGATGGAAGCGGTGTCTTCATCCTGGTCAAACCATTCCACCAGGTCAGCAAATTCGACATCAGACATATTGCCGATCGAAACAAGTTTGTCAAAACCGACGCGCCGGGTGAAGGTAGCCATATCGATAGCGATCAGCAGCGCGCCTGACTGCGAGACCAGCGCACCAGTGCCGGGCAATGGCAGGGTGGGCGCGAAGGAGGCGTTCATCTTCATTGAATTGGAGAGAACCCCCACAATGTTCGGGCCAAGGATGCCCATGCCGTACTGGTGGGCGATTTCAACCATCTTCTGTTCAAGATCGGTCTTGCCGACCTCGCCAAAGCCAGAGGTGATGATGACCAGGCCTTTGGCGCCTTTTTTGCCGCATTCTTCAATGCCATCCAGCACAAACTTGGCTGGGACCGTGAAAACGGCCATGTCGACTTCGCCAGGCACATCCAGCACACTCGGATAGGCTTTAAAGCCCAAAATCTCTTCCGATTTGGGATTGATGGGATATACCTTGCCTTCATAACCGCTGTCAATCAGGTTTTTAACAACGGTGTACCCGATCTTGCCCGGTGTAGCAGAAGCGCCAATCACTGCGATTGATCTGGGTTTGAGCAATGCATCTAAAACTTTAATATCCACGACATCTTCCTCCTGAGAAAATGGTATAAGGTGATAAAACTATTGGTATGACTCATGCTTTCACCACGAAGGTTTGCTTCGTGGTATAAAATGTGTGTAAGTTTCACTGCCCTTATTGTAATTTATTTTTCCAAAATCAAAAGTACTATTCTATAACTACGAATATCACTAAAGAAACAGGAGGAAGGTAGTCATGGGCCTGTTACCAAGCCACCCCCAGGATGCCCTGGTTACCCAGGTTTTGAGCGCCGCATTGGCATCCGTCGAACCACATAAAGCTGTTGTGAGCACGCTCCGCAGGGTCGAAAACATCCTCCAGGTCGGTGGAATGACCCATGATTTGGCTGATTATGACAACATCCACCTGATTGGCTTCGGCAAGGCGGTGATAGCAATGGCAGCCGGAGTGCTGGAAGTGCTTGGGGGTGAGGTAAACGGGGGTTTTTTGATTGCGAAACACCTGGACGAAGATGCTGGCTCGTCAATACCCGATTCAATTACGGTCAGCAGGGGCAACCATCCGGTACCAGGAGAAGACACCTTCCGCAGCAGTCAGGCACTGGTCGCCTATTGTGAGCAGGTGCAACGCGATGATCTGGTGATTGTACTTATCTCTGGTGGTGGTTCTGCCCTGTGTTCCACACCGAACGAAGGCATTACCGCTGCAGATATGCAAGCACTTACCAGCGCATTGTTGGCGTGCGGGGCGGAAATCCAGGAGATGAACACGATTCGCAAACATGTCGATCGCATCAAAGGTGGTGGTTTGGCGCAATTGCTGGCACCTGCAACCGTCATCACCTTGATTCTGTCAGATGTGATCGGCAGCCCGTTGAATGTGATTGCCTCTGGTCCGACGGTGCTGGATCAAACCAGTTTTACGGATGTAGCAGGTATTTTTGATCAATATCAGATTTGGGAAACCATACCCCAATCGATCAGCAGTCTGGTTATTGATGGTTTGCAGGGGTTGGTAACAGATACGCCCAAGGAGGGTGCCGATTGTTTCATGCGAGTGCAGAATGTTTTGATCGCTGATAATGCCATGGCCTGCCGGGCAGCACAAGCAGCCTGTCAGGCAGGGGGTGTGATTGCGCATTTGATGACGACCTATCTGCACGGTGAAGCACGCGAGGTCGGGAAAGTACTCGCCAGCTTTGCCCATCAAATCCGTCACAGTGGTGAACCCTTCCCACCGCCTTGCTGCTTAATTTTCGGGGGAGAAACCACGGTGACGCTGAAAGGCACTGGCAAAGGCGGGCGCAACCAGGAGGTAGTACTGGGGGCGGTGCGCTCTCTGGCAGGTTTGCCCGATGTGCTGCTTATCACCCTGGCGACTGATGGAGAAGATGGCCCGACTGACGCCGCTGGTGCCTGGGCGACAGGCGAGACATTTGCAGAGGCGCGAGTGATGGGCTTTTCGGTTGATCAAGCGCTGACAGACAACGATGCTTATCATTTCTTTGAAGCGTTAAACCAGATCGTTCACACCGGCCCCAGCGGGACCAATGTGAACGATCTCAGTTTCCTGTTTGTGTTTTAGCCGGTTAATTTTCCAGGCTGCGCATCATCAATTGCTGAATACGTTCCACCATGGTGGCAGGGTCAGGATGGCTGCCTTCGAGCAGCAGCAGATTTTCGTAGATCTGGGTGGCGATCAAAGCAAAGCGTTCATCGCCTTCGTCAAGGTTTTCGAGGCTCTTGATAAGGGCATGACCGGGATTGATCTCAAGCACCATGGGGTTGGTTTCATGTTCGCGGTTGATGTATTCATACACTCTCTGCATCTCCGGTGACATAGCGCCTTCGGCAGTTACCAGACGGGCCGGTGAACGT
>CAYMNB010000014.1:43925-54765 GCA_964391725.1 uncultured Anaerolineaceae bacterium
CTGCATCTCCGGTGACATAGCGCCTTCGGCAGTTACCAGACGGGCCGGTGAACGTGTCAGGTGGTCGGTGATGCGCACATCCGCCACTTTGCCTTCCAGCGCTTCTTTGAATCGGGTGCGGATGGTGTCATGAGGTATGATATATTGCTCCGGGTTATCGGGATTCTTCTGGGGCTTGGTTTGCGCCTGGCTCTCCAACGCCAGGTTGCTGAGCGGTTTCTCGTTGAATGTTTTCATGCGCAGCAGCATGAAGGGATCAACGGGATGGTCCATCAACAGCACATCCACTTCTTGCGCTTCAACAACCTCGAGGTGAGGCGAACTGCGCAGAGATGACTCATCTTCGCCCAACAGGAAGTAGATCTTCTCCTGCCCTTCTTGCATTTCATCGATATATTGCTGTAAAGAGATCCATTCATGCGGGTGTTTGATGGAATGGAATACCAGTAAAGGTTCGAGTTTCTCATAATTTTCTTCGTCCGAAGCGATGCCTTCTTTGATGAACTGGCCAAATGCTTTCCAGAATTGGGCATATTTCTCTGGTTCTTTGGTCTGAATCTCTTCCAGATGGCTGATAAGACGCCCGGTGACGACCATCTTGATCTGGCGGATAAGGCGTGATGATTGGATGGTCTCGCGGGAGACATTGAGCGGGATGTCTTCTGAGTCGATGATGCCTTGCATGAACCGGAAAGCGCGCGGCAGCAGGTCGAGGGTATATTCCTGGATGAGGACTTTGCGGGCGAACAATTCCAGCCCTTCAACTTGACGGGGTGAGAACATGCTGCGTTCGGGCTGCTGGGGGACATACAGCAGGGCATACATTTGTACGGGTGCGTCAATGTTTAGATGCAGGTGGGTGAGGGGTTCCTGGAAATCGAGTGTGAATTGACGATAAAAATCCGCATATTGCTCAGGTTCCACTTCCTGCACAGGTTTGCGCCACAAGGCGGTCTGCTCATTGACCGGTTCTTCTCCTTCGCCTACATAGATGGGATAGGGGATGAAATTGGAGTGCTTCTTGATGATGGTGCGAAGACGGTGTTCATCGAGGAATTCCTCTGATTGCTCGTTGAGATGCAGAACAATTTCTGTGCCGCGGCTGGTCTTTTCGGAGGGACCCATTTCATAATCCGCCACACCGTCTGAGCGCCAGTTCACGGCCTCTGCCTCTGGCAGATAGGAACAAGAATCAATGATGATCTCATCTGCCACCATGAAGGCAGAATAGAAACCGACGCCGAACTGCCCAATCACGTCCTGCAAGTTGGCACCGCTTTTATTGACCGCTTCGAGGAAGGCTTTGATGCCGGAATGTCCGATGGTGCCCAGGTTTTCGTTGATCTCCTCAGAAGTCATGCCGATGCCGTTGTCTTTGATGGTGAGTGTGTTGGCGTCTTTGTCAACAGTCAGCCAGATGCCGGGGTCCTGGTCAGAATCACGAACCTCACTCCTGGTGAGTTGCTCATAATTAAGGCGGGTGATGGCGTCAGCGGCGTTAGAGATCAATTCACGTAGAAAAACCTCACGCTGGGCATAAAGAGAATGGATCAGGATTTGTAATAATTGCTGGGTTTCGGCCTTGAAGGTGTGTTTTTGTGGCTGTACCATAAAAGTATCCTCCTTGATGTTCAGTATCGAGAATAATTTTACGTTTGATTTATTAATTTTGTGTTAGCGAAATAACAGTTCAGGCTATGCCGAGACGGAGAAATTCGTCACAAGCAATCTGCTGCCATTTGGGTTCCAGCCCGATAGATGGCATGTCTTCATAGTAGCCAGCGATGAAACCACCCCCCTGACGCTGCCACAGTTTTTCAACCATTTCTCTGACCTTTGCGAGGATGATGGCTTCGTCTTTACTTTGCAGCGTGGTCTGGATATCAACGGGGCACCAGAAGGATACACGGTGTTCATTTTGATAGTACGCCAGGCGGTCAATGCCATGCAAATCGGGTTGGTCGAACTGGAACAGGTCAATACCGGCTTCGATTAAGCCCGGCATGATTGCAGTGATCTGACCACAGGAATGCATAAATACTTTGATGCCGCGTTCATGGGCGAGGGCGCAGAAGCGTTCAAACCGCGGAAAAAATTCACGCCGCCACATACGTGGGCTGATCAGGGTGTTTAGCTGCGTCCCCCAATCTTCGGGAAACATGACACAATCCACACCGGCTTTGGCATAGTTGACGATCATGTCGTGGATGGCGACATCCACGAGGTCATTCAATGCATGCACCCCATCAGGCGATTCAGCCAGATCGAGCAGATATTGGTCGATACGGCGCATTTTGCGGGCGATGTTGAAGGTAAAGCCCGGCAACCCTCCGATCAGCCAATGGTTTGGGTATTTGGTGCGCAGCTGCCTGACATTGGTGTAGTCGGCGGGGTCAGAAAAATCTGGCAACGTCAGCGAAGACAATTGGTCGAAGGAGGTCAGCACCCCTTTGGCAACTTCACCCTTCGAGCTTTCGTCAACCCGCCCCCAGCGGTTGCCCCATTCATCCAGCCGGAACCAATTACCGCCCTGATCCTTCTGCCAATCGGTGGAAAAGGTATCTGCATTGCTGGAAGCCCACACAAAATCACTGGGGCTGAAGGAATGGGCGATACGTTGCGGGTTGGCAAAATCTAACGAATGTTGAATAATCTCGCGGGGTGTGCTCATAGCTGTCCTCTTTGGCTGTTTAGATGATGTTAATGGATTTCTTGTGATTGTTCAATGGAGAATTTCACTGACTTGCCGTATGATTAGAAGAAAATCATTTTTGGAGCACGAATGAAAAAAGGATTGGTGATTGTTAATACCGGGAATGGCAAAGGAAAAAGTACGGCTGGTTTTGGCACCATCTTGCGTGCATGGGGGCATGATTTTCCCGTGGCGGTGGTGCAATTCATCAAACATGAAAATGCGCATTTTGGCGAGATTAAGGCCGGCAGAAAACTGGGTATTCGATGGGAAATAACTGGCAACGGTTTTGTGATGCCGGGCGACGATCCCACCGAAGCCATTGAGCGTGTGAAGAAAGGCTGGGCGATCTGTCAGGAGATCATTGCTTCGGGGGAATATGATGTATTATTGATGGATGAATTCACCTATGCGCTTCATTATGGCTGGCTGGACACTGATGAGGTGATTAACTGGTTAAGAGAAAACAAACCGCCCATGATGCATGTGATTATCACCGGGCGTTCAGCGCCGCAGGCTTTAATTAATTTTGCGGACATGGTAACCGAAATGAACCCTATCAAACATCCTTTTGAGCAGGGCATCAAAGCCCAGATTGGAATCGAATTTTAGCTTATGCAGATCAGCTGGAAGGTCTATCTCCCCGCACTGGCATTATTGATCTTGTTGCTGTTGGCAGGTCTGGTTTTGTCTGTCTTGAACCGCTGGCAGCAAGGCCAGACTGCGCAGGGAGTTGACCCGACACTGGCGATGCTGTTGACATTGCATGTGTATGAAGATGAAATTGCCACGCGTGTGGCGCAGGCGTTGGGCGGGGTTGGGGAAGAATTTGTCGCTCAGGAAACAGGAATTGCAACACCCCGGCCTGAGGATGGTGTGGTAGATGATCTGGAATTGGTGCTAACCAGCACACCGCCTTTGGTGCTGGAAGGCTATCTGGTATATGTGTCACAACCGGGCGACACGGCGATAGCTTTGGCAAGACGGTTTGACACCCAGCAAGGATTGTTGCTGAGCGAAGAAGAAATACCGGCGAGTGGTTTTCTTAATGCGGGTACCGTGATCTATGTTCCTTTTGATGAGACAGCCGAAGACTTTACGCCAGCAGCAATCGCACTGCCGGACGCCTCGATCGTTTATGGCTTGTTAGACAGTGGATTTGATGTGTATGCTTACGTTGACCAGGCCGGGGGGTACTTGAGCCGGTATCAGGAAGTTGTCGCTGGAAGCACCAAAAGCGGCGCTCAGATTGTGCAGGAGGTTGCCAACATGCACTCTGTCAGTCCTAAAATGCTGTTGGCGCTGTTGGAATACCAGTGCGGCTGGGTACTGGCAGATGACCCGGGCATGGCGAACAATGACTATCCCATCGGCTATGGCATCAGCACCCACAAAGGGTTGTATCAAGAGCTATACATTGCGGGGCGTGAACTTTTGAAGGGATATTATGGCTGGCGCGAAGGATCCGCTAATCAACTGCGTTTTGCTGATAGCACACAACGCATCCATCCGGCGGTGAATGCCGGTACCAGTGCGGTCGGTCATGTGGTGGCAGGTCTGTATCCCAAAAGCGCTTGGGGAGCAGTTATGTACGGACAGGATTCACTGCCAAGAATATATGCCGGCATGTTTGGCGATCCATTGGCGGAAACCGCCCAGCGCAGGAGCCATCTACCGGATGGTTTACGGCAGCCAGACCTGGTGCTGCCCTTCCTGCCTGGGGAGGATTATTTTCTGACCAGCGGCCCGCATCGGGCGTGGGGCATTGGCAGTCCCTGGGCGGCGATTGATTTTGCCCCGGCAGACGGCACACGCAGCTGCCAGACGGCGAGTTATCGCATTACGGCAGCCGCCTCCGGTGTGGTGGTGCGCTCTGAAACCGGCATTGTGGTGTTGGATCTTGATAAAGACGGTGATGAAGCCACCGGGTGGGTGCTGTTTTACCTGCATGTGGCAGAAAAGGATCGTGCTCACGTTGGGGCGCAGCTGAATGTCGATGATTTGATCGGGTATGCTTCTTGTGAAGGCGGGGTGGCAACCGGCACACATGTGCATTTCGCGCGGAAATACAACGGCGAATGGATGCCGGCAGCCGGAGCGATTCCGATGGTATTAAGTGGTTGGGTGGTAGAACAGGGACCGCGTGAGTACAGCGGGCAGCTGCGGCGGAGTGGCGCGCTGGTGGTAGCCAATCCGAATCCCAACCAGACCGCGCGCATCTCGCGCGATTAGCCTTCTCAATTCGGTTGTTCACTTCTATAATGGGTGAGGGGACCCTGTGATTATAAGGAGTGACGATGACAAAGCTGCCATTTCAGATTGGTGATTACCGGCCTATTTATCTGTGGGGAGGGCCCGGTACTATTCGTATGAACCGGGTTAAATTCATGGGCCAGTCGGTAAATGAATCGGCTCATCATGAAGTTCACACAACAGAGGGGGTTGATAAGGTTGTGAACGGGATTTATTCCAATTGGATCCATTTGATGTATGATTGGGGGTTTCCACCGGAAATCGAACAAGAAGACTGGCAGGATTTTGAGAAGGCGGTGTCGATCTACCACAAAAGGGGTGTGAAGGTTTTCGCCTATATTCAGACCAGCAACTGTGTCTTCACTGGTAGTTTTGTGAATAAGGACTGGTACGCGCAGGATGCCAGCGGACGCAAGGTGTATTACTACACCAACCGCTATATGGCAAACCTGCTACATCCGGAATGGCAGGCGCACATTAAGGAATTGATTACTGGCACAATTGCAGCCGGAGCAGACGGTATTTTCTTCGATAATTTGTGGGATGGCGCTATGCCGATCTCTTTGGGTGGGGCCTGGCTGGGTGAGGCCGGCAGTTTTGACGATATTTCAAAAGAAGCGTATCGTCATTTCGGCGGGAAGGACATTCCAGCGGATATTCATGAAGACACACCACCAGTACGGCGCTATTTGGCCTGGCGCATGCACAAGGTGACGGATGTGGTGGGTAATTTCTGCGCCCAGGCAAGGCAGCTGAAACCTGACGTGGTCATCGGGGCGAATGATTTCGACATGATCATGCGCAATGCGCCGTTGGTGTACGGTATCTCGCTGGCACAGCAAGCGCAAGTGCAGGATGTGACCATGATCGAGAATTTCGCCATGCCGAAATGGCAGGCTGGCAAACAGGTGCTGGTCAACAATGCCCAGACCATCCGCGCAGCGAGAGAGCAGGTGGGAGATGATGCTCATCTGAGCGTGTTGTCGTATGACGGCGGGATCGGGTTTGACGGCATGTATGCCGCACGCCGATTTCAACAGACGATCGCGGAGGCAGCTGCTTGCGGTGTAAGCAACACCATCAAAGGCACCGAATATTACCATCAGGGGCAGCATACCATGTTGACTGCCGATGAATTCGAAGAACAGCAGACAGCCATTGGACGGTATCAACGCTGGCTGGAAACGAATAAGGGATTGTTTGAGGGGCATCGCTTGAATGAGGCGGAGGTAGTACTGGTCTATCCAGAAGAATCTTTGTTATTTGATTGGCATCACACCGCTCCACGTTATTTTGCAGCCGGGCAGACACTGCTGAAAGCCGGTATTGCCTGGCGGGCTGTGTTGAACCGAGAAGCCGCTAAAGAGGCTGGAACCGTGCTGGTCTTTGATGACCACGGCAGGCAGATGATGGCGGGTTACAAAGCCGGTAAGGTGTTGGATGTGAGGGTTTTACCAGGCTGGGAAGTGTTGGGGAAAACGAGATGGCTTGATCGCAGCCTGCAAATGCGTAAAGTATTGCATGCGCTGGTGGAGCCATTGTGGCGCAGTTATTTTTCTTCACGCCTTGTCAGGCGGGTGATCGATGGACTGCGATTATTTACCCTGTTCACCGGGACTGACCTGTTCAATCTGCCCTCTGAAGCACTGCAAACCACATTACTGGCGCAGGTGGCGCCGCAAAAAGTGAATGTGGTCGCAGAAGAGCCTGTCCTTTTGGAAATCTGGGAAACGGAAACAGATAGGCAATATCATCTGGTCAATTATGCACCTTCTGGCCAGCAAGTTGAGGTAATCTTTCCAGAGGCTGGAAAGGGTTGTGTGGTAAGCCCAGACACAGAGGTGATGAAGGAATTCACCGGAAGCAGGTTGTCGATTGACCTGGAGATATATGCGATTGTAAAGGTGGAAAAACATGCCTGACCTGGTGAAAAAGAACACGCTTTATATTGTAGCAACCCCGATCGGCCATCCAGACGACATTACCCTGCGGGCGGTCGAGGTTTTGAAGCGGGTGGATGTTATCATCTGCGAAGAGTACAAACCTGCGCGGCGGTTGCTGAAACGGCTGGACCTGCTGGACAAAGAACTGGTCAGCATCAATGAACACAATGAGCAGGAAGAAACCGAGTCGATTCTGCTGCGCCTGCTGCAAAAAGGAGAAAGCATGGCCTTGATCTCTGACTGCGGCACACCGGTTTTTTCAGACCCGGGGCATTTCATGGTGAAAACGGCGGTGGAATTCGGCATTGCGGTGGTGGCTATTCCCGGGGTGTCGTCGCTGATGACGGCCTTGAGCCTGCTTGATTTTCATTTGCAGGAATTTGTATTTGGCGGATTCTTACCGCGCTCAGGTGGTGATAGACTGAAGGCAATGACCCGGCTGAGAAATATGAATATGCCGGTGGTGTTGATGGATACTCCTTACCGGTTGACAGCGGTCGTGGAAGATGCTGCCAAAGTGTTTGGCAAAGGGCGGCGGGCAACGCTGGCCTGTGATTTGACCAAAAAAACCGAACACATTTACCGCGACACACTGGGAACGATAAAGAACAAAATCAATGGCAAAAAGGCGGAATTTATCTTAATCATTCACGCCTGAGAGAATTCACTAACGAGAACATAAGGAGCTTGACATGACAACAGAATTTAACGGATTGGATATGGGTCTGGGCAACCTGGCGCGTTTGTCGAATGCAAAAACCCGTTCAATCAGCGCCGAAAATCCTACGGGCGACAAAGGTAAAGGCGGAATGGCGGTGACTGGCACCGGCGCGAATGCCTCAAGAGAACTGGGGCTGGGATGGAAGGTCAACCCCTGTCTGACGCTGCCCAAAGAAGAAACCACAGTGCTGGCCGAAATCGAGGGTTCAGGCGCCATTCAGCACATCTGGATCACCGTGCATCCCAAAGCATGGCGCGCCATCATCCTGCGCATGTATTGGGATGGCGAGGAGACCCCCAGTGTGGAGGTGCCGGTGGGTGATTTCTTCTGCATGGGTTGGTGCAAACGCGATAACTTGAACTCACTGCCGGTGGCGGTAAACCCAGCCGGTGGTTTTAATTGCTACTGGGAAATGCCTTTCCATAAGAGCGCCAGGATCACGGTTGAAAACCTGCATAATGAGGAGATCTCGGGATTTTTCTTCCAAATTGATTACTCACTAACTGACGTGCCAGCAGACAAAGGCACCTTTCATGCCCAGTGGCGACGCACCAACCCGCTCCCCTATGGCGATGTTTATACCATTGTGGATGGGATCAAGGGCAAAGGCCAGTATGTCGGCACTTACATGGCATGGGGTTCCAACAACAACGGCTGGTGGGGAGAGGGGGAGATCAAGTTCTTCATGGATGGCGACAGTGAGTTTCCGACCATCTGCGGTACCGGCACCGAAGACTACTTTGGCGGTGCATGGTGCTTTGAATTTCCTGAAGGAGAATATGGGGTTTACAGTGGCAACTATTGCGGGATGCCACAGGTGATCAAGGGCGATGGCTTGTATAATTCGCAGCAGCGATTTGGCCTGTATCGCTGGCATATCATGGACCCGGTGCGTTTTGACCAGGACTTGCGTGTAACCATGCAGGCGCTGGGTTGGCGGCACGGTGGGCGCTATTTGCTGCTGCAGGATGATATTGCCTCTACCTGTTTCTGGTATCAAACTGAGCCGCACCAGGCATTTCCTGCGCTGCCTCCGCTGAATGATCTTGAGGTGATCTAATCCCGTAGCAGCCATACCGGTATCTGTGTTATACTGGACCCGTCAGTAAGAACCCGTATATTCCAAAGAAGGAGGGGTTGCGGCTGCCTGCCCAACCTGCTACCCGATTATCCATAAGATGAGGAGTCCTATGAAAAAAGATTTCTTAGCTATTGCTGATTTCAGCACTGAAGAGTTGCAAGACATGCTTGAGAACGCCATCGCGATGAAAAAAGAATGGTGCGAACATGGCAATGCATCCACGTTGAAAGACAAATCGCTGGCGATGGTGTTCCAAAAACCCAGTTTGCGCACGCGGGTCAGTTTTGAGCGCGGGATGGAGCAATTGGGCGGCAGCGCCCTGTATCTGTCTCCGCAGGAGATCGGTTTGGGGCAGCGTGAATCTATTGCCGATGTGGCGCGGGTGCTGTCAGGGTATGTGGATGCCATCATGGCGCGGGTTTTCTCTCATGATCATATTCTCGAACTGGCGAAATGGAGCTCAGTGCCGGTGATCAATGGGTTGAGTGACTACAACCACCCCTGCCAGGCGATGGCGGATGCCATGACGATTTTGGAAGAATTCGGCACGTTGAAAGATATCAAGGTTGCATTCTTGGGTGACGGTAACAATGTTGCCATCAGCCTGATGTATATCTGCGCGAAACTAGGCGCTCATTTCATTTTCTCCGGGCCCGAAGGTTATCAATTGCCGCAGGCTGATGTTGAAAAAGCAAGCCAGATCGCCAAGGCAAGTGGCGGCAGTGTATCCATTATTCCTGGTCCCAAACAGGCAGTAGCGGGCGTCGATGTCATCTACACTGATACCTGGACCAGCATGGGGCAGGAAGAAGAGGCCAAACGGCGCGAAGCTGTATTCCCGGCATACCAGGTTAATGAGGAAATTGTAGATCTGGCCCATGAGCATGTGATCGTTTTACACTGTCTGCCCGCACACCGCGGTCAGGAGATCACCGATCCAGTGGCGGATGGCCCGTATTCACGCCTGTTCCCGCAGGCCCATAACCGTATGCACGCCCAAAAAGCCATTCTGGCTTACTTGATGGCGGATTAAGTCAGGAGTGAAAGGAACAGTATGGATTCACAGTATTATATAGAACTTGAAGATGCCTATGGCGCTCATAATTACAAACCGCTGAATGTGGTGCTCTCACACGGGGATGGCGTGTGGGTATATGACGTTGAAGGCAATCGCTACCTGGATTGCCTGAGCGCTTACAGCGCGGTCAGCCAGGGTCATGTGCACCCCAAAATTCTGCAAACCTTGAAAGAACAGGCTGAACGTCTGACGTTGACCTCACGAGCCTTTCGCAATGACCAGTTTCCTTTGCTGCTTAAAGAGATCACCGAGATGAGCGGGTATGAGATGGCGTTGATGATGAATAGCGGCGCTGAAGCAGTAGAGACCGCTATCAAAGTGGCAAGAAAATGGGCGTATCAGGTCAAGGGAGTGCCGCGAGAGCAAGCTGAGATCATCGTAGCAGAAGGCAATTTCCACGGCCGCACGACCACAATCGTCGGTTTCTCAACAGAGGAATTGTACAAAGAAGATTTCGGGCCTTTTACACCGGGCTTTCCTGTGGTTGCCTATGGCGACGCTTCTGCCATCGAAAAAGCGATCACACCCAATACGGCAGCGGTGATGATCGAGCCTATCCAGGGTGAGGCAGGCGTGCGCATGCCGCCTGAAGGTTATTTACGCCAGGTGGCGGATATCTGCCAGAGGAATAATGTGTTGTTGATTGCTGATGAAATCCAAACCGGCTTCGGGCGGACGGGAAGGCTGTTCGCCTGTGAACATGAAGGTGTAAAGCCTGACATCACTGTGGTGGGCAAAGCCTTGTCTGGCGGATTTTACCCGGTGTCAGGGGTGTTGGCATCAAGTGAAATCCTGGGCTTATTCCGGCCGGGTGAACACGGCTCAACCTTTGGCGGCAATCCGTTGGGTTCTGCGGTGGCACGTACTGCATTGCAAGTGATTGTGGATGAAGGCATGGTAGAAAATTCGCGGGTGCTGGGAGAGTACTTCCTGGGGCGCTTGCAGCGGATTGAATCAGCACATGTGAAGACAGTGCGCGGGCGCGGGTTGTTTATCGCGGTCGAGTTGAAAGATACAGCTGGCGGGGCACGGCGTTTCTGCGAAGCGCTGCAAGAACGCGGCATCCTTGCCA
>CAYMNB010000015.1:0-54180 GCA_964391725.1 uncultured Anaerolineaceae bacterium
GTACGAATTGAGTATAACGGTGAATGAAAAATCATGCAAGACCTTAGAAGGCTCTTAAGTAATCGTTATTGTTAAGAGTTTTCAGCCCCTTTCGGTCTTTTGTAAAACAACAGACCATCCTGTGAGACCTCCCAGGATGGTCTGTCAAAATACTCGTTGTTATGCCTCTTGCACTTCACCGCGCCGCACGTTCAGCATCATGGCGAAAGCCAGCAGGAAGAAAAATGGCGCGATTACCATCATCAAGCGGTAATCATTACCCGCAAATTGGATCGTCCAGCCGAAGAATACCGGCCCGAAGGTGGCTGCCAATTGCGAGAAGAAATAATACAAACCGGTGTAGGTGCCGATATGCTCATCATCGGTCATGTCCACCACCATCGGCAGCGAATTGACGTTGATCATCGCCCAGCCAACACCGGCGAACATCAGAATGATCGACAGTACATAGAATCCGGAACCCATCAGCGAAGCGAATTGGGTTGTGAGGGTGCTAACCGGCAACACATACATCAAAATCACACTGCTAATCATCACCCAAATACCGATCATGATGATGTTCTTGCGCTTGAATTTGCTGGCAAGAATGCCAGCCGGCACCGCCATCAGCATGAAGATCAAACCGATGTAGGAAATCTGGAAGGCACTATCACCGCCATCCAATCCCAAATGGTTTACTCCATACAGGGTGAAAAACGTATCCAGCGCATTATAAGCTATGAACCAGAACATTATCGCCAGCAGAATGAACATCGGGCTTTTGTCTTTTTGGGTGAACACATTGCCAATGTTCTTGAGCACCTTGTTATCCATTTTGGTAGCTTCTCCTTTGGCTGCCAGATGGAGTTTAGAGGAGATATATTCCTTCGGCTCACGCACAAAGATCAACACCAAAACAGCGGCGACCACCACCAGCCCGCCTGCCAGGAAAAACGGGTAGCCGGGATTGATGCGATACAGCGGCCCGCCAATTAATGTCGCCAGCACTGTGCCCAACCCGCCCATCAGGTTGATAACGCCGTTGGCCTGTGAACGGCTTTTTGAGGGGGTGATATCCGGCATCAAAGCCACCACCGGGGTGCGCCAGAAGGCCATCGCCAGCAGCAGGGTGATGCAGGAGAAGACAAACAACGGCAGCGCCTGTGCATAGGGAATGAAACCGAACATGGCAGCCGCCACCGGCGCCCCTACTACAATGAACGGCAGACGCCGTCCGATCGGCGAACGCAGCCGGTCTGAGAATACGCCCAGGGGCGGCTGAATGAGCAGGGCGGCGATGTTGTCCAGCACCATAATAAAGGAGATCCAGCCTGCCTGCAGGCCAAAGCGTCCATCCAGAATCAGTGGGACAAAAGCATTATAAACAGACCAGATAACGCTAACACCAAAGAAACCAAAACCCAATAAGAAAGTCTTGCCATAATGAAATTTTTTCTCTTCCATGGTTACTCCTGTTGGTAGACTGATGATGAGAGAAACTTGACGCAACTCATTCTATTGTAGTGGAGATTGTGAATTCTGGTGAGAAATTCCTAATGATTTGAAAAATTGATACATCAAACCTCAGCAGTATCTGAACCTTTTTGCTGCTGGAGCCATTCTAAGAATGACCGGTCGTGTTTGGTGAGCGGAAAATCCTCCAGCAGGTCAGGCCGGCGTTCCCAGGTTCGCTGCAGCGCCTGTTCATGTCGCCACTGGTTAATGCGGGCATGGTCGCCGCTTTTCAACACCTCAGGCACCTGCCAGCCGCGGAACTCCGCCGGTTTGGTGTAATGCGGCCCTTCCAGCAGGCCCGTGGCAAACGAGTCCTGTTGGGCGCCATTGGGATCTCCTAACACGCCTTCGATGGTTCGCGCCACAGCATCCATCACCATCAACGCCGGCAGCTCACCGCCGGTGAGTACAAAGTCGCCGATCGATATTTCATCGGTCACCAGGTGTTGGCGTACACGTTCATCCACACCCTCATACCTGCCGCACAAGATGCCGATCCTGTCATGCGCAGCCAACTCTTGCGCCAATTTTTGCGTGAAAGGCTGTCCCTGTGGCGACATCAGAATCAATGGGCAGGCAGGTGGGGCGCCCATCACATCTTCTACCGCTGTAAAAATAGGTCCCGGTTTCATCACCATGCCGCCCCCACCACCATAAGGCGTATCATCGCATACATGGTGGCGATCTCGGGTCCAGGCACGGATATCATGCAGGTAAACACTGATGTGCCCGTCCTGTATGGCGCGATTGAGGATACTGGTTGCCAGATAGGGTTCAAACACATCCACAAACAAGGAAAAGATATCAAATCGCATGGCTAGATTGTACCAAAGTTGTTTCCTTAGAATCTCCTCTATTTTGCGGAGGAAAGGGTTCCCTATGATATGATAAGGGTCTGTTGAACATGACAATCATTGAACGAACAGTCTCTTATCTCACACGCTCACTGTATGAAGGTACGCAGATATGCTACCATTAACGCAATCAAATACCATTGGCAAATAGAAATCTGAATGTATTTAAAAGGCAGTGATCTTAATCTAAATAAAAAAAGAACCCGGAGAAATGGAAATTTCTTCCGTATTTTCATTTTGCTGGTGTTCATCGCCCTGGTCATCTACATTAATCAGACCGTGGTGCAGGAAGTAGGCCCGTTATTCGTCTCCACCCCCACCCCATCACGCGCGCCGGAATCATTTGTCACAGAAGCCCAGCAATTGTTGAATGAGGGGCGGTTAATTCAAACCATCCCCTTACTGCGTGAAGCCATCCGCTCTGACCCCACCAACCCCAGTATCTACATTCTACTGGCCCGCATTCAGATTTTAACCGGTGATTTTGAATCTGCCGTGAAAAATGCTGAAGATGCCATCTTGCTGAGCGATAAAAACTCCATGGCATTTGCTGTGCGAGGGTGGGCTTTAGGTTTGGGTGGCAACTACCTCGAAGCAGAAGCTTCCTTGCTGGAAGCCATTTCGCTGGACCCCAACAATGGCATGGCGTATGCATTTCTGGCAGAGGTGCTGGCGCTGCAATTGTTCAACGGACAGGGAGGTATCAACACCCTTGATCGTGCTGTCGACGCTTCCCGCAACGCAGTAGCACTTGCACCCAACACCCTCGAAACCCACCGCGCGCGCGGCTTGATCCTCGAATACACCGGCAACTATGATGAAGCCATTTTTGAATACCAGCAAGCGATCAGAATCAATGAAAACATTGCTGATTTGCACATTGCCCTGGGACGGGTCTATTTCACCATCGGTGACTATGCCAATGCCACCGAGGAATACAACCGCGCCAATACGTTGAATCCATCTGACCCGATGCCTGATTTTTACATCTCGCGCGCCTACGCTACCACGGGCGATTTCACCAATGCTGTGCAATATGCCAACCTGGCAGTCAGGGATGACCCTTCGCGGGCCAACCTGCATGCCAATCTGGGCATGATGTATTACCGCCAGCGCGATTATGCCAAAGCCATCCAGCCATTCAGGCTTGCCCTGCGCGGCGGCGCCACAGAAGAAGGCATCGCCGTTGAACCGATCCCGTTAGATTATGGGCGGCCGGCAGAATACTTTTACCTGTATGGCCTGGCGCTTTCCAGGGTGGGTGAATGTGGCGAGGCACTCCAAATTTCACAATCATTGCAGCAGATCGTTCCATTGGACGAAGTCGCCATGTTCAATGCTGCGGAAATGGTCACCATCTGCCAGCAGGTCGCCGATGGCGAGACAGTGATCACCCCCACCCCATCGACTGACGAATAACAGGATCATTATGATACTGACTGGAAAAGAACCTTCTTTCCGCAAACGCCAACGCCGCTCCAACCCCTATTATGTGATCTTATTGCTGGTCTTCATCATGGTAGGTTTTTTTGTGATGCGCGCGTTTCAAAGCGGTGACATCGAACCTTACGGCCTGCCAACACCCATCCCTACCCGCACCGCCAACAGTTACAAAACCGAAGGCGAAACCTATTTTCTGGCCGGCAACCTGGATTCTTCCATGGAGGCCTATAACAAAGCCCTTGAGCTCGAACCAGAGAATGCCACCATCTGGGCTGAAGTCGCCCGCATCAAAACCTATTCGTCCGCCAACATCACAGTAGATGCGTTGCGTATTGCACGGCTGGAAGAAGCACTCGAAGCGGCAACGCGAGCGGTCGAACTGGCCCCCGAAGACTCTTACGCCCATGGAATCCGTGCCTTTGCCTTAAGTTGGTATGCCACCTCTGTCCTTGATGAGGAAACCCGCAGCAATAGCCTGTCTGAAGCTGAACGCGAAGCCATTGCCGCCCTGACCTTTGACAATAGCAACACCCTCGCCCTGGTGTATTATGCCGAAATTCAAGCGACTCAATCACTTATATTGCAAGCACAATCCAACATTGAAATGGCACTGGCACGCGAACCCGACTTGATGGATGCCCATCGTGTGCATGGTTTCGTGCTTGAATCCATGGGATACTATCGCGACGCTATCAATGCCTACCAGCGTGCGGTAGAGTTGAACCCGAACCTGACCTTCATCTATATCCGCATGGGAGTCAACTACCGCCAATTACAGCAATTTGAAACTGCCCTGGAGCAATTCGCCAAAGCAGCCCGCATCAATGAACAAAATGGTGTCAATGACCCGCTGCCGTATCTTGCCATCGGGCGCACCTATACCCAGATGGGCGAATTCTTCATTGCTGCCCGCAACGTCGAGAAGGTGCTTGATTTTGACCCCTCCAACCCCGATATCTATGGCACGTTGGGGATCATCTATTTCCGCGGTCGCAATTATGAGGGAGCCATCCCCGCTCTGCAATGCGCCACCTATGGCTGTGACGCTGAAACAAGCTGTGCGGTTCGTTTTTGCAACCCTGAGACCGAAGAACCAGTGGTCATCCCGCCCACCCCGCTTTCATCCACAACAGTCGTCTATTACTATACATATGGTTCGGTGCTCGCCGGTATGCATATGCCGGGGCGTCCTTATTGCGAGGAAGCGGTCAAAGTGCTGGCAGATGTGCGGGAACGCTACAGCCAGGAGCCGGTAATCATGTCCATCGTGCGTGAAAGCGAGAACATCTGCCGTTCGTTCGGCTACGAGCAGTAGTCTTTTGGTGGTTTTTCGAATGACGAATGTCGTCTTGTTCTCACTATCGGCCCATGCTATAATTACAGCCGTTATCTGGAAAGAACTTATCCCAAGAAGTAAATCAACCTGATGGAAAAAACAAAGGAAAAAGAACCGATGGGCGAAGCGGCTGTTTCTCCCCTGAATATCAGCGCCATGGTTTCAGACCTCTACCTGAGAAGTCTGCAGGATCTGCGGGCGATAGCAAACACCCTGCAGGTGCCACATGTGCGCCATATGAAAAAAGAGAACCTGATCATCCGCATCGTACAACAACGCGCAGCAGAAGATGGTCTCGATGTCAGTGGCGGCATTCTGGAGATTCTAAACGAAGGTATTGGTTTCCTGCGCATGAATTATCGCATCGGTGATGAAGATGTGTATGTGTCACAGGCGCAACTGCGCCGCTACCAACTGCGCAACGGCGACCTGATCATCGGACCCGTGCGCCCGCCGCGTGAATCAGAAAAACATCATGGATTGCTGGATGTAGCCTGTGTCAATGGGCTGCCGCCGGATGAAGCCGTGTACCGCCCCAACTTTGAACGCTTAACCCCCATTTTCCCTGAGGAAGCATTCAACCTGGAGACGGACCCCCTCGCGCTTGACACCCGCCTGATTAACCTCATTGCACCAATCGGGCGCGGACAGCGCGGCATGATCGTTTCACCGCCCAAAGCCGGCAAAACCACGATCATGAAAAACATCACCAACGCCATCGCCGCCCAGCACCCGGAGGTCCACCAAATCATGGCCCTGATCGGCGAACGGCCCGAAGAAGTCACTGATATGGACCGCTCGGTGCAGGCTGAAGTAATTGCCTCAACGTTTGACGAACCTGTTAAATCGCATGTGCGCACCGCTGAAATGGCATTGGACCGTGCCAAACGCCTGGTAGAATCTGGTTTTGATGTCGTCATCTTGCTGGATTCCTTAACTCGTCTGGCGCGCGCCTACAACATGGTAGTAAACCCCAGCGGCCGCACTCTGTCGGGCGGCATGGACCCCTCAGCGCTCTACCCGCCCAAACGCTTCTTCGGCGCAGCCCGCAACCTGGAAGAAGGCGGTTCATTGACCATCATCGCCACGGCGTTGGTGGACACCGGTTCTCGCCTGGATGATGTTGTCTATGAAGAATTCAAAGGCACCGGCAACATGGAATTGCATCTCTCCCGGCGACTGCAGGAACGCAGGATATTCCCGTCAATTGATATCGAACGCTCCTCTACCCGGCGCGAAGATTTGCTGCTGGGCCAGGAGAAATTGCAGCAGGTTTGGCTAATGCGACGCATGTACAGCCAGATGACTTCTCCGCCGCCTCACGGGGCCGGTATGGATATCTCCGTCGCCACCGAAGCCATCCTTCAACGCATGGCAAAAGCCAAACACAACGCCGCTTTTCTCAACACCCTGAGCGACGATTTCTAAAACCAGGTAGAATAATAAAAGTATGGATGATGAAAAGAAGCAAAACAACCACTTAAGCGAATGGCTGCCGCCCATAACCTGGGGCATTGCTGCAGCCATGGTCATCTTTGTGTGCTTTTTATACTTTTTCCCACCATCTCGGTTACAGGCCGCCGCCATACAAGATGCCGGCCTTGCGCTGGAAAGCATGCCCACACAAACATTACAGCCTAATCTCAATTTGCCTGACATTGACACACCAGCGGAGCAGCAAGGCGTTGGACGCGTGCCAGACTTTGAAACCATTCAATCAGCCCGCAGCCGTACCAATCCAATTGGCTATGTGGTGGAACCATTTGATTCTATCTTTGGCATCGCCAATAAATTCAACATCTCTCCCGAAACTGTCATGTGGGCCAACTATGACGTGCTCAATGACAATCCGGATATGCTCTCAGTCGGTCAGGAACTGATCATACCGCCAGTGAATGGCGTTTTGTACACCTGGCAGGAAGGCGACACATTCAAAGGTGTTGCTGCCAAATACTTCGTTACTGAAGAAGAAATTCTTTTGTTTACCGGCAACAACTTTGACCTGACCAATCCAGAGGTCGAACCCGGACAGATGATCATGATCCCTGGCGGTTACCGCGAATTTGTGCAATGGATCGTTCCCACCATCCCATCTGGCAAAGCCGGTGTATCCACAAGCATCCTGGGACCCGGCGGATGTACACTCAATAGCTGGCCTGGTTATGGCAGCGGTACCTTCATATACCCGACCGCCTCTCGCCGTCTGTCTGGCAATGATTACTGGTCTGGCCATTTGGCCATTGACCTGGCAGTTGGCATCGGCGACCCGGTATTTGCCTCAGATGGCGGTACAGTGGTCTATGCTGGTTGGAATGCCTCTGGCTACGGTTACATGGTGATGATTGATCATGGCAACGGCTACCAGACCCTATACGCTCACCTTTCACGCGTATCGGTAAGTTGCGGCTCTGGCGTCTATCAGGGTCAGACCATAGGCTATGGCGGCAGCACTGGCAATTCCACCGGCCCGCATCTGCACTTCGAGGTACGCTTCATGGGTGGGTTCCTAAACCCGTGGAACGTTCTGCCCTGAGCCCATTTACCGACCAGCCTGCCTATCTGTGATTCCTATCATATTGCGCTATCAACAGTGTGCCTACTTTTCTTGTTATGGTATATAATGGGATAGACAAGCATTCTTTCATTTTTAAGGAGCGCAAGAGTGAACAAATCACGAACTCAATTAATGGTTGATCGTTTACGAGAACTTCAGGCTTCATCACCCGACATTGAAGCGTCTGCCATTGTCAGCGTTGATGGCCTCTCGATTGCCTCAGCCCTGCCGCAGAATGTGGAAGAAGACCGCGTTTCCGCCATGTCAGCTGCCATGCTTTCTCTGGGTGATAGGATTGCTGCTGAATTAGGGCGGGGTACTCTCAACCAGGTGTACATCAAAGGCGAAAATGGATTCGTCATCCTCACCGACATCGGTGAAGAGGCTGTGCTGACCGCCCTTGCCCGCAAAGATGCAAAGTTGGGTCTGATCTTCCTGGATATGCGCCGTGCAGTGGAAGACTTGCAAAAGCTGATCTGAAGAAAGGCTGCGGAAACTGACTTATGGCAAATAAACTGATCCCCCCCAGCGGTCTCTATTATCCGAACAAAATTGCGCGACTGGCCTACCAATCCCTGGAGATTGTGATGGGGAAGAATGGCCTGAACTCCATCCTCAACCTGGCTGGTTTGACTGAATTTATCAACAACTATCCATCGAATAACCTCGCACGAGAATATGATTTTGCCGATTTCTCCGCTCTATTCGGGGCGCTTGAACAAACCTACGGCATCCGTGGGGCGCGCGGGCTTGCACTGCGTGCTGGCCGCACAGTTTTTGACGAAGGCTACAAAAGTTTCGGTGCGCTGGCTGGTGCCGGAGATCTGGCATTCAAGATTTTGCCGCTGTCAACCAAGCTGAAGATCGGTATTCCTGCCATGGCGAAGGTGTTCACCTCTACCAGTGACCAATACTCCACCGTCAGAGATGCGGGTGATCATTTCATCTACACCATGCACAAATGCCCGGTCTGTTGGGGCAGAACCAGCAAGGACCCCTGCTGCCACATGGGCGCGGGTTTGCTGCAAGAAGGCCTCAAGTGGGTTTCGGGCGGGCGTGAATTCCGCGTGGTGCAAACCACCTGCCACGCCTGTGGTGATGAAAACTGTCAATACGACATTTTCAAAGAACCTCTGCCTGAATAACCCGCAACCAGATCAAGGAATTTCAACCGGAGCAGTCTATCCATTGTTCCGGTTTTATTTTATACTTGCCACATTCTATTCACGGGAGTGATACATGAAGATCACCGTTGTGATCCCAACCTACAACGAAGCTGAAAATATCCGCAAATTGATCCCGATCCTGCTTCATTTGCCATTGGAGGATTTTCACATCCTCATCGTGGATGACAACAGCCAGGATGGCACCGGTGACATTGCAGATGCATTCGCCATGGATTCACAACGCGTTCAGGTTATCCATCGCGCCGGGAAAATGGGGCTTGGCACAGCCTATATTCAAGGATTTTCACAGGCTCTGTCAGAAGGCGCACAGGCAGTTCTACAAATGGACGCCGACTTCTCTCACCCTCCTGACAAAATTATGGAACTGGTTTCTGCTCTGGCAGACTATGATCTCGTCATCGGCTCACGGTATGTGAAAGACGGCAGCGTGGATGTCAATTGGCCTTTCTGGCGCAAAGCGTTGTCTGGGTTTGGCAATTTTTATGCCCGCACCATCCTTAGCATGCCCACGCGGGACATCACCAGCGGTTTCCGCCTGTATCGCGCTGCCACTTTGCGCGCCATGCCCATCAAATCTGTGCGCTCTAATGGTTATATTTACCAGGTCGAAATGGCCTACATCGCCCATCGCCTTGGTTTCTGCATCGGTGAAATCCCCATCTACTTTGCCGAACGCGAGTGGGGCACCTCGAAAATGTCTTTCAAAATCCAAATGGAAGCCGCCTTGCGCACCTGGAAATTGCTGAAGGAATACAAATATCTCTCCAGAGAAGAATCCTAAGGGTAATCTGGTGAGAGCGGCAGGACCCACCCATCAGCTACCGCGTCGATGGTCTCTTCGATCAAGCGTATTCTGCCAGTAGACAGAAGGTCCTCATTCACATCCACCACCTCGATAGGCACGGAGATGATGTTGCTGTCATAGGTGCGGGACACAAACCCTGCCCAATGGTATTCGAACTCAGCCAGACTATCCTGACGGATGGTTGCCCCCCATCGCAGCCCTTCAATGCCGGCAGGTTTTTGTTCCCCCACCACGATCATATTGATCTCAGCCAGGAAGGTAAATAGTTCTTGGGAAGAAGCAGCCTCTGATACGAACACCGCCCGCAGGATGTACTGCCGGTGCAGTTCGCTGATCACTTCAATCCATGCTTCTCCGTTGCTGCTTGTTGGCAGTGTGGTGATCAAAGGCGCATCAAACAAGGGGGTATACGCAGTACCGCATTTACCGCAATAATAATTCACCCCGTTGATAAAGGCGGATTGGATCAAATTGCTGTCATTGTTCGAATCGCCAGGCAGCAATGCCCCTAACCGCCAATCGGCTGCGGTATGAATGGCCGTGTTACCGGCAGCAAAGGCTTTGGCGTATGGGTCTGCCACCATCTGAACAACATTTGTCGGGAGGTCTGGAAGGGTGGCATCGGTGACCACCACAAACAAGGTGTTCGGCGCGCTGGCTGCCAGAGACGGGAGACTGTCCTCATAGGCAGGCATCACCACTATCTGCCAGTTTTCAGGAATTTCTTCCTCTGTGACAGTAGTACGCATCTCAAAAGCAAAACCGTCTGTCTGCGCCAATGTTGCTATTCGCTCTTGCCAGGCTGCTGCCATCTGCTCACCAACACTTCCAGGGGCATATAGCACCACCAGGGATGGCTGGGGAGTTTCTGTCGGCAGCGGTGTTTCCGTCGGAAGGGTTGTAACCGTGGGCTCTACACCGTCAGTGAAGACCTGGGTCTCTTCAACAATAGAGCCATTATCATCGGTTCTACAACCAGATATGGCAAACGTAAGTATCAAAATTACCGCTAAAGTTCCATACCACCAATTTTTCATGTAACAGTACCTTTGTATCACATTGGCTTAAATTCAACCTTGTTGCCACTGGACAGGGTAAACAGAGCCATTTCTGCCGGGCAATTCAGGCGGATGTAGGGCTTACCTCTGCCCAACCCGCGGCAAGTGTATAACATCATACCATGAATGTCATAATAGCCACGCGGGTAGTGCTGCCCCAGGTAAGGCAGCACAGGCGCATAACCATTCGGCAGGCAGATCTGCCCGCCATGCGAATGGCCGGATAACTGCAAGAAGAATCTACCGGTCTGCGCACAAGCCGGCGCCACATCCGGTTCATGCACCAGCAGCAGCGCCTGGCTGCCATCATCTGGCATCTTGCTCATTGCCTTAAGTAGATCATCACGCTGTTCATAGGCACAATCCAGCCCGGCTACGATCAAATTTTGACCATTCCGGGTAATGTTATAGATATCATTGCACAGCAACCGCACCCCCCGGTCAAATATAGGCTGGAAGGTTTCTTCCGCACCATCCCAGATATCATGATTGCCAAATACCATCAGCACCGGTGCAATCTGCGGCATCCCCTCATAAAAGGTGACCAAATCGGTGAAGTCTTCCGTGTGATAGCTGCTGTCGCCAGTGACAACGATCAAATCAACCTGTTGTTCATTGATGAAGGCTCGCAAATTCATCAATCGCTTATGGTCCATCCATTCAGAATAATGAATATCTGACAGTTGCAGTATACGAAATCCATCAAATGCCGCCGACAGATTCTTCACCTGCACCCGCCATTTGGTATATTCAAACCACGAGGTTGCATCATCCTTGCCGCAACCACTGACTGTTGCCAGGCAGACTGCCGCCGTTGTGAGGGTGCTTCGCAAAAATTGTCTTCTGGACATCACTTTGTCACTTTCCTGCATGACCCTATTTTAACATCTTCCGCTCGTCCATGCGATACGGCCACAATCCGCCCAGCCAATATTCACACACTGTATAGCTATCGTGACAATGGCCATCAAAACTGTCAGGCATGCTTTTTGCCCCACAATTTCGTTTTTCGTTGTATCATAAGGATAGGATTGAGTTGACCCAGGAGTTTACGATGGACACAAAGTCTCGCACCCAAAACATGTACAACCTGCTGCGCGAACTGCAGCATGCTTCTCCTGACATAGAAGCCTCCGCTATCGTCAGTGTCGATGGCCTCAGTATCGCCTCCGCCCTGCCGCAAGACGTCGAAGAAGACCGCGTATCCGCCATGTCTGCCGCCATGCTGTCGCTGGGAGATCGCATTTCTTCAGAACTGGGACGGGGTACCCTGAACCAGGTGTATGTCAAGGGCGATGAGGGCTATGTGATCTTGATGAGTATTGGTGAAGAAGCCGTGCTGACCGCCCTGGCAAACAACCGCGCCAAACTGGGCTTAATCCTGCTCGACATGCGCCGCACTGCCGAAGCGCTGGAAAATTTGATCTAACAATACAATACAAAACAGCCCGCCTTCGAAATCAAAGGCGGGCTGTTTCTTTTTTTTTTGTTGGCTAATCTATTTTCGAGCAAACTGCTGGATCAGGAACCATATAGGACTGATAAAACCGCGAGACCCAGATGCCGCTGCCCGGCTCCTGGCTATTCAACAGTCGATGGATCACCAGTTCAGGGCTCTCTGGCACCCACACCAATTCATCCAGGTTGACATGTTCCACCAGCGGTGCTTCCCAGATGGGTGTCTGCAAAGGGGTCAAGATGATCCAACTCGACCCCGGTTTCAACGGAAAAGGATCACCATTGGCATCAATGAAGCGAATCGGGCGGACTTTGCCGGTTTCTCGTTCAAAATTGCCGTTACGCGTGGTCCAGAAAATGTCATATTTCTGTCCGTCTCTAAACACCA
This sequence comes from uncultured Anaerolineaceae bacterium, assembly GCA_964391725.1. Classification (GTDB taxonomy): domain Bacteria; phylum Chloroflexota; class Anaerolineae; order Anaerolineales; family Anaerolineaceae; genus SpSt-1165. Next base: position 12,578 of record CAYMNB010000015.1, read on the forward strand.
CCGCCGGATTTTTGTTGACCCCCATCAGGTCAATATCAAAAGCGGTGGCGGAACAAGATCGATGGTTGGCGAATAACAAGATCACATTGCTGATATCCACATCCTCGCCATTCATGGCATCCGTCAGACGCACAAAAGTCTCACCATCTGCCTGATCCGCGTAGCGATAATAGTCCCCGGATTGCGGGTCATATTTCCAGGCAATCTGGTTGAGCCGATTGTAGATATACCAGAAGGTATCAGCAGGCTGCCCGCCCTCTGGTGCCCCCGCATCAAACACATTGCCGCTCAAAGCACCTTCTACCAACGTACCTTCATAACCAGCAGCAATTTCCTGCAATTCATCCGCTGGAATTCTGGCGCTATTCAGGTCATCATCTTCGGAACCAAAGACATTGGTGACATTGTCAAGGTTTTGACTGACCCCGGCATAAGCGGAAGCCATCACCAAAAAACCATTGTTCAATTTGCGAATTCCTTCATAAGGCAGACGCCCTGACCGAATGGGGCCGATAGCATCCGCATTGGTATTATCAATCGCCAGGCCATCCTGAGAATCTCCTCCCACACTGTCCCCGTTGTTATCGGCAGAGGAAGGATAGTTGCCGTAGAACAAAGCCAGGAAACGTGACATACCCTCACCGATATACAGCTCATACACCAGCGCGGCAGACCCTAAACCGGCCTGCGGACGCGCGCTGATCGGCCAGTTTGTGATCGAGACCATCGCCGGCACATAATTCAAAGTGGTCGGATCATCTACCAACTCACCAGTAAGCATGCTCATACCAGCAGGAAAATCCTCCACATCAGGACCAAACGGGCCGCGAAGTGGCTCCGGCGTCGGTTCCAGCGTGGGTTCCGGGGTGTTTGTCACAGTCGGTTCGACAGCAGGCGTCGATGTTGGCACCTGTGTCGGGGTTTCAGTTGGCAGTTTTGTAAGGTCTTCTGCCTCTGTCGGCGTGGCGGGGATCATTGTGGGGTCTTCTGGTTCGTTTTCCTGCTCATTTTGCGGGTCTAAAGCCAGTTCCGTTGTGCTGTTTCGCTCAAAACAACCTGAAAAGCCAGCCAGTAACACCACCGCCAGCACCAATAGGCTGGCTGTTATGCCGATTATTACTTTTTTTTCTGGTTTTGCTTTCACTAATTCCTCTACATTCCACGGAATTTCACCGTATAATCATGGTTAACTGAATTATAGTATCCCTCAATCAACCTCCGGCTAACAAATTTGTAAGGTCAAAGCAGGCAGAAATGAAACTTATCTCATACAATCTTCAAAATGATAAGCATTCCGCGGTTGGCATCTTCACCGATAGAGGCGTCATCCCCCTGTCAACTCTCATGCCCGATGCGCCCAATAGAATCGAAGCGTTAATCCAATCTCCGTATTGGGAAAAGCTGCTGAAGCAGCCTATCAGTAACGACATCCCGGCAGTAAACCCTGATTCACTAACCTGGCTGCCCCCCATTCATCGCCCGGGAAAGATTCTATGCGTTGGATTAAATTACCGTGATCATGCCCTCGAAGGCGGCCGGCAAGTGACAGAATACCCTACCATATTCCTCAAGGCATCATCCGCCATTATCGGGCACCGGCAGACCGTACATCTGCCTCAGGTATCACAAATGGTGGACTTTGAAGCGGAGTTGGCGGTTGTGATCGGTGAACAGGTCATCAATTGCTCTGCCGAGCATGCTTATAAATATATCGCCGGATACACCATTTTGAATGACATCACCGCGCGTGATTACCAGCGCAGGACCAGCCAGTGGACCATGGGAAAGTCCTGTGACACCTTTGCCCCCCTGGGGCCGGTGTTGGTGACTGCCGATGAAATTGAAGACCCCCACAATTTGGAGATCACCAGCACGCTTAACGGCAACGAGATGCAGCGTTCCAACACACGCCACTTGATCTTCAGCATTCCTTTTTTGATCGAATACATCAGTTCCGTGATGACCCTGGAACCTGGTGACATCATTTCGACCGGCACCCCCGCGGGTGTGGGTTCTTTCCGCGAACCACCGGTTTTTCTGAAGTCAGGTGATATGGTTGCGATCACGGTTGAAAAAATCGGCTCGTTGCAAAATCCGGTTTTGTAAACAAACCAATAACCCCTTTAATGATGGCTTCTGAATGGTATAATTTTAAGCAGAAGCGGAGATCACTTCAGTATCAACAAGGGAGAAACCCATGGAAAACACCAATAAACCCGAGATCAGCCGGGATATTATCAAGAAAACTATCGAATTCAAAAAACACCGCAAACAAATTTTCTGGCAAATTTACTTTCCGCTTGCCATTGTGCTGATGATCATCATTGCCATCATTGTGCTGGCGGTGATAACTGCAGCACAGGGCGATGCAGAAGGCGTCAACAGCAAATGGGCCAGTCTGACATTGATAGTCATCATCCTGATGAGCAGTGTGGTTGCGCTGGTGGTGGCAGCCATGTTATATGGTTCTGTCTACCTGCTAGCCAAAGGTATCCGTAAAACACCAGAAATCAGCCTGCAAGCGCAGTACCTCTCCAATCTTGTACGCGACAAAACCCGCGAAGTTATGAATGTCGTGGCGGCGCCCATTGTAAAAATAGGCGGAGTCACTCAGGCAGTCAACACTTTTAGCGACAGGATTACAAGAAAGAACAAAAAACGATCAAAAAGTGTATAGAACAATTCAGAAAAAACGAAAGTGAGGAAACATGGACAAACAGGTTCAAACAAAAGAGCAAACACAAAGTAACACCGGCACCATATATGCCATCGGAGGCATCCTTGGGGCATTGGTCGGTTTGATCGCTGCCTATATTGTTGCCAAGAATTATGAGAGCGGCGGTGAAAAAGAATTCGACGCCGGGACCGGTGTTAAACTCGGTCTCGCCGTGATGGGATTGCTGCGAATCCTCGCAGGATAAGACTATCCTATCTTAGTTAGCAATAAACACAAGGCTGGTTTTTGCGTGCCTTGTGTTTTCATTTGCCTGCATCATCAATTTTTAAGTCCGACCACCTCATACACATCAACCGGGTGCTGTTTGCCTTTGAGCTGGGCAGTTGCCAGTCTCTTCACTGTCACTTCTTCTTTTACCAATCGATAGAGCCTGTCAGATATGAGTATTTGGTCCGGCAGGGCATTTTCCTGTAACCGTTTGGCTATGTTTACGCTGTCACCAATCGCTGTATACTCCATACGTTTCTCGGTGCCCACCAGGCCTAAAGCCGCCTCGCCGGTGTGAATGCCAATCCCCATCATCAACCTTTCCTGCACATGGGCAGTCTGGTGATAAGCATACAACCCGTGCATGATACCCAGAGCAGCCCGTACCGCCCGCAAGGAGTGATCCGCCTGGGCAAGGGGTGCATTGAACCAAGCCATGATGGCATCGCCCTGGAATTTATCGATAGTTCCTTCTTCGTGTAGAATTGCATCGACCGCAATGCGCAAGTGGGCATTCAACACCGCAAATAAGTGTTCTGGCCGGTTGCTCTCGCTGAAACTGGAAAATCCGCGCACATCGGCAAACAAGGTAGTTAACACCACCCGTCTGCCCGCCAGATTCAATGCATCCGGGTCGATCTGACTGATGACTGCCGGCGCTACCATGCGTTCAAATAAGCGCCGTTGTGCCTGCAAACGCCGGGTCTCGGTTTCGTCTTCAAGCAACAAAGCCATCCCTTGCACTTCATGGTCCTGGCTGAACAAAGGCGAAATCGACAGGCGCAGAAACTGTTCCCGCCCTTCATTCAAGGTCAGTTGCATCTCCAGGCCGGTCAGAGCGTTTTTTTCTCTGAAGATTTTCTGTAAATAAGGAGAAATCTGTGCAGATAGCACAGGCAGCGCACTCACCAAATCTTTTCCTGCCAGGCCATCATGGTCACAGTGGAGAATGCTGCCGGCCGCTGGATTTGCCAACAGAATGGTAGTATCCCTATCAATGGTTAACAGCCCGGCTGTCATCGATTGAAAAACACTGTCCATCAGGTTCTTCAATTCGGTCACTTCTTCCAGCATGCGCCGCAAAGAGTTGAATAGGCGCGCATTTTCTATGGCCACCGCCGCCATATTGGCAAATGCCTGCAGAGCATTCAAATCTATAGGCGTGAAGATATTTTCGCGAATTCGATTGTCAACATAGATCACGCCGATCAACTTCTGTTTGAGCAGCAGCGGAACACACATGATCGAGCGCAAGGCAAAAGACATGATGCTATCCTGCCCGCTGAAGCGCGGATCTTCCTGTGCATTGGTGGTAAGAATCGGCATCCCCTCGCCCACAACACGATTGATCACCGTCTGGCTGACCGCCAGTTCATTGCTGTCAACGGTTGTGCGCTCCCAATCACGCGCCACCTGGATACGCAGCCTGCTGTCGTCTTCTCGCAGCATTAAAAAGCCGCGTTCCGCCCCGGTCAGTTCGATGATGGTGTCCATGGCGGTTTCCATAACACGCCCGCGCTCCAATGATGAGTTTATGATCCTGCCGGTGGTCACCAACGCATGGAAACTCTGCCGTTCATCCTCGAGGGCATCTATCGATTTGCGTATCCCATTACATTCCTGTTGAATTTGCGCCAGTACAGACTGCAGCTGCTGGCCTGCCATGCCGGGAGGCAAGCCCTCTGCCACGGCTTGCATGGTTTGAATATGCGCCAGGGAACGCACGATCTGTGAAGAGATATGTGTAAAAGTGGATGATTCTGTTGCACCTTTTCTCATACCAACACCTTTTAACCACCACCGAACTTCTTTATAACGGTTCGTTTCTATGAATTGTACTCTACTCGCGCAGCTCCTATTTTGGAAAAGGTGCGCATCGATGGAAAGAAAGCTGCAATTACTGTGTAATATCAGGTAAAATAGAAGCAGAAGCATAAAAGGAGATAACCCATGAAAAATGCAGGCTACTTTATTCTCGGTACTTTGATTGGAAGTGTAATGGCAGGTTTGGCTGTATTGTTACTGACCCCACTCTCTGGCGATAACCTGCGCAAAGAGATCGGCGATCGTACACAAATCATCATTGAAGATGTAAAACAAGCATCTATGCAACGCCAGGAGGAATTAAAAGCGGAACTGGAAAACCTTCGCCTGGGGAAAAATATCCAATTAGAATCTAACCAATAACAAACCACAAACAACAAGACAGGTAAGCAACATCTGCCTTGTTTTCATTTAACAAACCTCAATCAATCTGCAAAAGATACTGCGCCTTCATCCTTGTAAAACGGGCGGAGCCGCTGACCACAAAAACAACCGAATCAATCTCATTGTCAAAGTCGTACACCCGGCTGGCCTGGTTTTCTTCTTCCATGTCCCAGTCGCTGACCTGGATGGTGCCATCTTTCATCACTTCAATGGTACTCACCAGGTAGGTCTGCGGCAGGAAATTACCGACCCGCACAAAGCCTTCCGACAGCCACCCGCCTTCATCTTCCTCAAAATCACTGAAGTAATCGACCGCGGGGAAGGAGACATCATCCAACAGCAAACCTTCTCCATTAACTGCCGCGTCGGTCACATACTCAAAGCGCAGCCATATCGATTGGCCTGCATAAGCAGACAGATCGACAGATTCCTCGATCCATCCGCCGCTGACATCATTGTATCCCCAGCCATAATTGTTCCCCACCGGGTCAGCATCCGTGCCGTTGGGTGTTTCGATGAATTGCCAATCTTCACCGTCCTCCGAAACCAGCAGGTAAACATAATCGTAATCGGTCTCAATGTCATACCATAACCGGTAAGACAACGTCACATCGTCCGTTTCAGCTAGTCCGGTCAGGTCAAATTCCCGTGTAAGGCGCATATCGGAATGATCGCCTTTGTTGCTCCAAAAAGCATAATCGCCCGAATAAGCAGATACCGGCAGCAAACTCACCAGCGATTGACCCTCGAAAGTGACGGTCACGTTTCCGCCGGGACACTGCAATTGGTAAGAATCTACGCCATACTGGGACACCGCTTCATCGATGCTTACCTGGTCACAGTCCACGATATAGTCCGTCATAGCCGCAGGACTTAGGTTGGGCAGGCTTGTATAGGCATACCTGCCGTCCATCACGGCCGGGTCATTTAACAGGTTGGTCACCGCCCAATCTCTGAAAAGGTCATCCGCTCCAATTAGCTGCCCGGTCATTTCATCACGCGCATCTATATCTGCTAACACCCGATCAATACTCACCATCCCATTCTGCGGATGCGCCACCAGCGCCTGGGTGGCATCATCGCCAAACCGATCCAAAAAGTAGGTGACGAACAAGAAGGATGCCCCATAATGCGGGGTGGTAGCACGCTGGTCATTGGGCCAATCATTGAGTTGGATATCTGTGTTCATTAAATACAGACGGTCGAACCCGCCCGTGTAGTAACCGTTCAACAAAGCCGCCAACTCAGAAAATCCCTCATTCAACCAGGTAGATTCATTCATGTCCTGATACCAATGGATCATGTGTTGAAATTCGTGTACCAACACCCCATAAGTAAAGGTGTCGTTCAGACGAATCGCATCCGCATTCAACATGAAGGTTTCATGCGCGTTTGAATAAGGGTTCGCCAGCGGATGCACCGAATCGATCGAGGAAAAATAACCCGCCACCGAAGAACCCAAACCGCGCGCGTATACGATATAGAGCCGCACATCATTGTCGATCCCCGGGCTCCACTCACTGCCGAAAAAAGCACGGTTGGTAGGATACATCTGGTTCTCAAACGCATCAGCCAGCGCAGACAAATGCGCCTGGTCATAAGTGACCCTGGTGTCGATCCAGAAATAGGCATGGTCGGTTTTGTAAGCCAGCTGGGTCTCCTGTTCAAAATTCTGGGTGGTGTCCATATTGGTCAGCCAGAAAGTTTTCACATCACCCACTTCATATTCAACAGAGGGCGCCTCTACGGTTTCAGGGATGTTATTAATCATCTGTAACCGTTGCGCCAGATCACGCGGGTCGGCCAATGGAATCAGGGTGTTTTCCAGGGTGTAAAGAGTTTCATAAGCCTGCTGAAGTGACTCATCAGCCGCAATGATTTCTGGCGCCGTATTTTCATCGACTGAACCCTCAATAGCCTCGTTCAGAGGTTTGGGGTCATATTCTTCCATCTCATTCGCAACTGGTTCTTGTGTAACCTCCACCGAACTATTGTCGATGGTAGTCAGGGTTGAAAAATTCACAACACCAAGTACGCCGATAATGAACACTGCCAGGCAACAAATTAACACAAAAATCCCCGCAACAATCAAGATGATCAGCAATGTTTTGTTGTTCTGACGCATAGTTTGGCTCCTAAGGGGCTAATGTTAACCGGTAATTGGCTGGTTGGGTGGTATAACGCGTTGTTCCGCTCACCACAGCAATAATGCGATCCCACTGGGTGATATCGCTGAGATCAATGGTAATGCTTTCACCGCCATAAAACATGTATGTATCCACCGATATGTTATTTTGGCGGGTTTTCACCAATGACAGGGCAAAGCTTTGCACCAGACGGTTGCCTACCCTCACAAAGCCTTCCGCTGTCCAACCACCGTTGTCCTCTTCAAAATCGGCAGTATACCCAATTGCTTCGATTTTCATTTCATCCAGCAGCAGCCCTTCACCATTCAAAGCAGCATCAGTGATGTATTGGAAACTCACCCAAACCTCACCACCAGCAAACTCTGAGAGATCGATGGATTCAACCTGCCAGCCACCGCTGTTGCCGTTATAGCCCCAGCCATAATTGGAACCCACCGGGTTCGCATCAGTGCCAAAAGCGGTTTCGACAAACGACCAGTGCTCGCCATCCGCTGAGGTCAAAACATACACATAATCATAGGATTCTTCCAGATCGAACCACACCCAGTAATCCAGTGTGACTTCACCACTCACCTGTGACAGATCAAAAGAGCGGGTCAGGCGCATATCCGATTCGGAACCTTTGTTCGACCAGAAAGCCATATCACCATCATAGGCTTGTGCTGGCAGCAAACCAACCTCGCCTACTCCCTCAAAAACCAGAGTGGTGGCAGTATCACAGCCCAGGCTGATGTAATCAACGCCGAACTGGCGCACATCTCTCTCTGCCCATTCGGTCGAGGTGCAATTGACCTGATCATAGAGCAGCCCAAACCCGGGAGTGATCGGTTTGTATTCATCATAGGCATATTGCCCTTGATCTACCTTGTCATCATTAATCAGATTGGCAATTGCCCAGTTAATGAAGATATCTTCAGCGGTTATATACCGTGAATCATCGGAAGTTTTCAACCCCAACTGGCTCATGACCACATCGATGGATTTCAAGCCGTTGGTGTTTTCGTTCACTAATGCCTGTGTGGCTTCCTTTCCAAATTGATCGAGAAAGTATTGCACGAAAAGGTAGGAAGCGCCATAATGCGCCGCCGTCGCGTTGCTGTCGATCGGCCAGGTGTTCAGTTGGATATCAGGATTTGCCAGGTAGAGCATATCAAAACCGCCCGGACTGAATCCATTCAGAGCCACTGCCAATTCAGAAAAACCTTCATTAAGCCAGGTGCTTTCATTGCGGTCCTGATACCAGTGGATCATATGCTGAAACTCGTGTGCCAGTACACTGTAGGTATACTCGTCACCCAGCTTGACCGCGTCGGCACTGATCATGAAGGTCTCATGCGCATTCGAATAGGGCTGCAGCAGAGGGTGTAATGAGTCAATCGAAGAAAAGTAGCCCGCCACATTACGCCCCATACCGGGGGTGTAGATGATGTAAAGATGGTCATCTTCATCAATGCCCGGCTTCCATTCTGATCCGAAAAAGGCTCGGTTGGTCGGGTAAATCTGGTCCTCAAACACCTCCGCCAGCTTCATCAGATCAGCCTCCTTGTAATTCAGCCCTTCCTCGATCCAGAAGTAGGCATGCGGTGTTTCCGCCCGCAGCACCGCTGTAATCAGGTTGTGCTCATCCGTGTCAGAATTGGTGACCCAGAATTGCTCGCGGTCGTCAATTTGATAGGTTTTTGCAGGCACAGTCATTGGCACATCGGTGAGGCCCCAAAACCGCTCTCCCAGTTCCCTGAAATCGTTTTCCCACACTTCAACACTATCAAGAATATCCAACATCTTGATGGCTTCCGTTGAGGGTAGATGAAAGCGGTCAACGGGGAATGGCACCGGCGGTTCAATGATATGCGATATATTCCAATTAATGCCACCTTGAGATGGCGCGCCGAAAAACACAATCCCAGCAGAAACCGCCAACACACAACAGCAGCATAGAAAGATTAATAGCAGTGCCAATAGAATAATAATCAACGTTTTGTTCATACGCTCGAAATTTGTTTTCCTTCCTGTTCAACCGGTGCCAGAGTGCGCAAATAAGCTGCCGTTGGCAGCCCCAACCCAAGCCAGAAATAGACCAACGCGAAAGAATCGACGCTGAAGCCTTCGATAATCAACCCGACCAGCACCATTAAGCCCATGGTGCCCAAACACTTTAGAAAGCGGGATTGCTTTTTTATCAACTCGATGGCAGCACTGGCATTCATGATAAGCCAGCTGGTAAAACAGGCAAAACCGACAATGCCTGTTTCTGCCAGAAGCCGCACCCAAAGATTTTTTGGATTGGGAACCGCCCCTTCCAGCCACAGTACTCGCCGCACCTCATCAAACGTCCAGCCATACGGCGCAATAGTTTCCCAGGCATAAAAACCACTGCCCCCCAGCCCGGCGCCGAATAATGGATATTGTTCGAACACTTTCCATCCAGACAACCAGAAGGTCACCCGCGGCCCCAGATCCATCCTGCCCAAATAATGGTACAGCCATTGGTCACGAGAAGTATCGATGGTAAAAAGGGTTGCCATGCGCGCATCCATGCGCGAGACACCGAAAGCAATCCCGATCAGCAGGATGAGATAGAAGAGAACCAATGTCACAGGAATGGCTATACGCAAATTCTTTTGTGTTTTCAGGTTCTTGTCTGCTTTTACTTCTTTCTCCACACCGCCAATAGCCACCCGATTCACCATTCTCGCTACCAGCCACTTCGATAACTGCTGATTGAGCTGCCAGACATACACCAGTGCCATCGCCAAAAACGCCAGATAGCCCACCCGCGAGCGTGTCATAACCAGGGCTGCCAAACCCAGCAGCAGCAAGCCGTTTTCCCAGCTGAAACGCCTGAGAAAACGCCACCGATGTGCTGAATAGCCATGCATACTGGCTGCAAACCAGTAAGGCAGATAAAGCATATTGAGTTGGTGCGCATACCAGGAAGGCTCCAATGCCAGCCCGGTCACCCGCATATCATACAGTTTACCCGTGGAAAAGAAACCTTGAATTGGATAAATCCAGACCGGGAAAGTCCCACTCTGCGCAAAAACAAGCGCCTGCATTAGCGACCACAGCAGAACCACCAGGCCTGAGTAATTGAGTAAACGCAGGGTAGTTTGAATCTGTCCCGGTTGCCGCAGCCATTCCACCGCAATAAAAAACATGCCCGCTCCAACCGCCAGTGTAACCAGTGCTTTCGCTCCCTCGACAGCAACCGTGCCTGCGGACGCGAATGGCACCCCGCGCAGCAACGCTAATAAGGTAGACAGAAGAGCAGCCATGGCAAAAGCCAGCAAAGGCAAATAAATGCGTGGAAAACGGTGGTTTTTTAAAAACCAGGGTAGATACCAGACTGCTCCCAGCACCAACAGCACCACCCCCGATGGCAGCCCGACAACATCACTGCCCACCATGCGCACAATCAAAGGAAATGATGTGATCGGCAGCAGCAAGATCAATCCGTACCACAACATCTTCGACAATTGGTCATAGAGCTTGGACGGATTCATTTTTGTTTCACCAGGTTTCCGCAAGATACATCAACCAGAATGACAGAGAAAAAAACAATAAGGACGATCATCAAAGAAATCAAAGGGGCGATCACCTGTATGTATGGATACTTCTGTTTCACCACCGGACCGCTCATCTCACCCACCCAAACGAGCTCAGACAATGAATTTGACGGCTCAACCTCGCCAGACTCGTCTGCCACCGGTTGTCCCGCAATCCACACCAAATAGTTCTCATAGGTTTGTGTTGCTTCTTCACCAAAGCCAGAAGGGCTGCCTTCCGCCATCAAGTGATAGGTCTGACGGTTCAACCGCACCGTGACATCAATTGCCTGCCCACCAACATTCGTATGCCACTCTTCTTGCAGCCAAACAAGCATACTGGCATACAGCGCTTCGCTATAGCCCTCGTCAAGCCGCGAAACCGGTTGGTCACGCACCACCACCGGGATTGACCAGACAGTGATGACAGTTTGGTAGCCTGGCGTTCTGCCAGCCAGCCATCCGATCAGCAAACCGATGACCGCCAACACAACTGCCAGCCACCAATAATACCGGCAGCGTGTGATTACTTCATTGATAGACAGGTCGCTATCCATCTTTTACTTGCCGAAAGATCAATCTGTTGCCGTTGCAACAAAATTCACAATGATCGTCGCTCTGGCAGGATCATCGAAGGTGTCAATGGCAATCCCCTCACTCAACCGGTTGCCTGCCAGGTCAAACAAGGTGATCGTCATTGTGTCTGATGACTGGATTAATCGCTGCGCCAGCTGCAATTCATACCCCCCCGGCCCATACTGCCTGGCAGCACCGGTCATACCCAGCACTTCGATAGCTTCTCCCCCCAATGTGCCGGCAGCCACGACCACTATTCTTTCAACCGGGTTGCCCTCGCTGTCAAACACCTGACCGCCCACCCCCATCCAATTGACACCACGGTCAGGATGATGGATGTTCTCAATGTAAGCAGGACTGCCTTCCTGCAATTGATAGTCGTAAACAACAACCGTAGGCGTTGGCGCGAGGGTCGGTTCTGGTGTCTGGGTTGGCTCAGGCAGAGATGGCGTCGTGGTTTCAATAATCTCTTCGATCACAACAACAGCTGTAGGAATAACAGGCCCAGGCTCAGAGGCGATGGTCGGTGTCGGTGGTGATTGATAGCCGAACATGCCCGGCAGAAACGGAGATGTACACGCCATTGCCGTGATCGACAAAATCAAAAGAAGAAAAAGAAGTGCTTTGTTGGATTGTTTGTTCATGCCGCACCTGTCAGCCTGGTCGCCTGTATGATGAGAATGATTGTATCATACCCAATGGAAGGCAGCGGCCATCCAAAACTACTCATCCCGCAGGTTCACCAACCCGAAACGCAAAGCAGCTACCACCGCCTGGGTGCGGTCATTTACCCCCAATTTGGCAAACACATTTGAGGTATAGTTGCGCACCGTACCTTCTGAAAGAAACAGTGTACGGGCAATATCAGCATTCGACAAACCCTGTGTCATCAGTTCCAGAATCTGCTGTTCACGTTCGGTTAATTCGATGGTGGTTTTTTCGGTGGAAACCCCGCCACCCAGATTTTGCACCACTTTGCCAGCCACCGAGGGGTCCAGGTAATATTTGCCTGCCATGGTATCAAGGATGGCCGCCCGCAACCCTTCGCTGGGCGTGTCTTTGAGGAGATAACCTGCTGCGCCAGCCCGGACTGCGTCCAACACCCAATTCTCGTCACCGTAGGTGGTCAACACCAATACCTTCACCTCGGGGAAGCGTTGCTTGATCTGAACAGTTGCCTGCACCCCATTCATGACCGGCATCTTTAAGTCCATCAAGACCAGGTCAGGCTTGTCTTTTTCCATCTTTCGCAGCAGATCTTCTCCGTCTATGGCAGTATCAATCACTTCGATGGCGGGATCGGCATTCAAGATCGTCTGCAACCCCTGGCGCACAATCTCCTGGTCATCACAAATCATAACCCGGACTGCATTCATAACACCACCTCAAACCGCACTTTTGTGCCCCCGCCCAATTCACTCTCAATGGTCAATGTGCCGCCTATCTCTTCTGCCCGCTCACGCATGCCTGAAAGACCGTAGCCTTCGCGTTGTTTTCGGTTGTGTACATCAAACCCTTTGCCATCATCTTCGATCACCACTGCGATGGTTTTACTTTTGGCTGTGAGTTCTACACGCACCTGTTCGGCGTCAGCATGCTGCAAGGCGTTTTTTAGCGCCTCTTGCACAATACGGTAGATGATGTGTTCCAGCTCTTTGCTTATCAGTGGAAGATTGCGGCTGATAAACAAATTGATGGAAGGTTTTGACCGCGCTGCTTGCAATTGGCTGATCATCTGTTGCAGCGCTTGCTCCAAACCCAACTCCTGTAACGCCCCGGCTCGCAAATTTTTCAAAATGTTGCGCGTTTCATTCAATCCTGAGCGCGTGGTTGCCAAAGCTGTATCCAACATCCCCCCTATCTCTTGATTGTTTCCCCCATTAACAATCTTCATCGCCTCCAATTGCACCGCAAGGCCGCTCATGGTGTGCGCCAGGGTGTCATGCAATTCGCGCGCAATGCGATTGCGCTCCTGCATGGTTGCCATTTCTTCCATGACCAACGCCTGACGGGTTAATTTCAGGTTCGCCAGCCGAAGTTGGTCGCGTTGTGTGCGCTGTTCCTCCATCAGACGGTCGATCATGAACCCCACCAGTAATAAGGATAACACCCGGATGAAAGTTGCATAGATGAAATCAAGCACGCTCACAAAATTCCACTGTTGCGTGTACAGCACGATCAACACCTCGGCGAGGCCAAATCCACCGAACAGCACCAGGGCGGCTTTGAAATCATACTGCCATGCCATCGGTACCAGCGGGATCAACAGCAGCGGCAGCAACGCCCACACATGCATCATGTTGATGGGCAGACCCGCGGCGAGATTCTCCACTACGAATGACAAATTGATTAAGGAGGGAAAGATCACGGCGATCAGGATAGCGATCGGCAGAAAGAAATGTTTCAGTTTGTATTGAAACGCCGGGAATGACAGATACACAAACAGCAGCGTGGATTGGTACAACAGCGCAAAGAAGGGGTCATCAACAAACGTGAACTGGCCAAACAGATAATATTCAGCGATCGGTATCATGCTTAGCGCGATCATCTCCAGCGCCACAAACCAGCGGAAGATCAACACCACATTGGCTTCCAGAGGCCTTTTCATATGGTGAGTGTATCATAAATCGCCCCTGTGAATGAGTACCGCAAACACCACAGTGACAGGCGTCACATTTACATGTATGCCCGTCACTGCCAGACGTGGGGCATGGCATCTACAAAAGAATCTTCCCCTTGTTTATAGTGAGAGTGAACAAAATCTATCGACTTCAACAAGGACAACCCTATGAATATCCTCTTAACCGGTGCATTTGGCAATATCGGCACCAGCACATTGAAAGAATTGGTCAAACGCGGACATCACATTCGCTGCTTTGACATGCAAAACCGTACAAACGAAAAAACCGCCCGTAAGTTCGGCGACGCTATCGAAACCATGTGGGGCGATCTGCGCAATCCGGCAGACTTGCGCGCAGCCGTCAAAGGCCAGGATGTTGTCATCCATCTGGCTTTTATAATCCCCAAACTATCTGCCACCGGCATACAAAGCGAGGAGCAGCCCGAATGGGCGCGAACGATCAATGTCGGCGGCACCCGCAACCTGCTGGATGCCATGCAATCCGAGGCGCCTGATGCGAGAATTCTCTTCATATCTTCAATCCATGTATATGGGCCCACACAGGACCTGCCTGCGCCACGCCATGTGTCTGAAACGGTCCATCCGGTAGAGCATTACGCCCGCCACAAAATTGAATGCGAGCAAATGGTCAAGAACGCCGGTATGCCCTGGCTGATCCTTCGTTTGGCAGCCGCTATGCCCATCCGCCTGATCATCGACACCGGCATGTTCGATGTACCATTAAATAACCGCATCGAATTTGTCCACTCACGTGATGTCGGGCTGGCAATTGCCAACGCGCTCGAAACCGAAGCTGCCTGGGGCAAAACCCTGCTGATCGGCGGTGGCGAATCCTGCCAGATGCGTTACAGAGACATGATGAATGACATTCTGCGGGCAGTCGGCCTTGGGAAAATGCCCGAAGAGGCTTTTGCCACCAAACCATTCGCCGTTGATTGGATGGACACCGAAGAAAGTCAGCGCTTGCTGCAATACCAGACCCGCACCCTCGCTGATTATGTGCAGGATACCCGCCGTAAGCTCAGCTGGCGCATCCCCTTCATAAAAATGTTCCACGGTGCTATCCACCGGAAATTGTTAAAACAATCGCCCTATTTGGCACAAGGAAAAGCCCACAAGGGAGTCCCCACGACACAAACCACACAATGATGCCAGTAATGATACAATCGCAGCATGAAAAAGACGGTTGGCAAACCGCCCAAAGGGACAGAAGGTGTCATCACCCGCGGTAAGACCGCCCATAACCGGTTGCGCCGGGTGGATACGTTTGTGCTGCTTTATGCGCGTGAGTGTTTGACCTCATCCAATGCCCTCTTTGTCGACCTTGGCTATGGCGAAGAAGCCATCACCACCCTCGAATCTGGGCAACGCTTCCGCAAAGTCAATGCCCAGCTTCAAGTGATCGGGGGCGAAATTGACCCGGAACGAGTGGCTGCCGCCAAGCCTTTTGAGGATGAGCAGACCACATTCCGGCTGGGGGGTTTTAATTTACCTTTGCAAGCTGGGCAACAACCCACCGTCGTGCGGGCATTTAATGTCTTGCGGCAGTATGATGAAAGCGAAGTGCTGCCTGCCTGGCAGACCATCACCTCCTCTATTGCTGAGGACGGTCTGTTAATTGAAGGCACTTCTGACCCCTTCGGGCGTATCTGGACCGCCAACCTGGTGCGAAAACGAGCAGGCACCTTGTTTTATGAAGGTTTCCTGTTCAGTACCAACTTCCGCGCAGGTTTTTCACCCGAACTCTTTCAACCCTATCTCACCAAAAATTTTATTCACCAAATGCAGACCGGCTCTCCAATCGACAAATTTCTGAGCGACTGGAAGGCAGCTTACAACGAAACCACCGCCATGAAAACCTTTGGGCTGCGCCAGTGGTTCCAGTCCAGTGCCGAGAATCTGGCAAGGCGTGGATATGATCTGCTGCTGCAGCCTCGTTTCCTTCAGAAGGGATTCCTTCTTTGGCGTTGGCACACCCCATTGAGTGTAGAAAAGGATTTGCCATGGATGCGTTGAACCATCTTCCTGTTGACAAAAAGGCGTTGGTCGGAAAAATCATCAACCGGCTGCAAGAAATCAATGGCATTCAGGCGGTCGTTTTGGGCGGCTCCTATGCGTCAGGCAGCCACCATCCCGATTCAGATATCGACCTTGGGCTCTATTATGCGCCGGCAGTCCCCTTTCGGGTGAGTGATATCCGCCAGATTGCTGAGGAATTTTCATCAAACAAAGAGCCAGTGGTGACAGATTTCTACGAATGGGGCGCCTGGGTCAATGGTGGTGCCTGGATGCAAACCGCGGCAGGCAAAGTCGATTTCCTCTACCGCAATCTCGATCAGGTCAGCCAAACCATTGAAGAAGCGTGGCAAGGCATTTACCACCATGATTATGGCCAACAGCCCAGCAATGGCTTTTACAGTATCATCTACCTGGCAGAAACCAGCATCTGTCTGCCCCTGTATGACCCACATGTGCATATTAACCGGTTGAAGCAACGGGTGCAGACTTATCCCCCACTGCTCAGAGAACGAATCATTCAGGATGGATTATGGAACGCAGAATTCACCCTCTCTTTTGCGCGCACCTTTGCCAAACAAAATGACATTTACAACACCACCGCCTGCCTGGTTCGCATTGCCGCCAACCTGACCCAGGTGCTGTTTGCACTGAACCATACTTATTTTCTTCGTGAAAAAAAGGTCATGGAGGTTATCGGCGGGTTTCCCCTTGTCCCTGACGGGTATGCTGACCGGTTAACAGCTGTTCTCGGGAGTCCAGGCCACGACCAGATGTCTTTGGTAGCCAGTGTGCAACAAATTCACCAGCTGTGGTTGGAGGTCGTTGCCCTCTCCCTTGGCGGGTACAAAGCCAAATATCAGGTAGGATGAATAACAACACAAGCCCATCAGATCTGACGGGCTTGTGCGCATTACATTTCCTTTGCTGCTAAACGACGATATTTACCAGCCGGCCAGGAATGACCACCACCTTGCGGGCGGGTTCGCCTTCCATGAAGCGCTGCACAACTTCGCTTGCCAGTGCGATTGCTTTGGCGTCTTCCTCAGCGATATCCGCCGGCACCACGATGCGATCACGTACCTTCCCATTCACCTGTACCACCAGGGTAATCTCATCTTCTTTGGCGGCTTCTTCATCCACCGCAGGCCATTGCTGCGTATGAATGGAATATGGTTTGCCCAGCTGCATCCACATCTCTTCCGCAATATGGGGCGTGACTGGCGCCATCATCTTCAGATAAATCTCCACCGCCTCATGCCACGCAGGACTGCCGTAAGCGCCTTCGCGTTTGAATTGCGCCATGTTGTTGGCCAGTTCCATCAGCGAAGAAATGATGGTGTTGAACTCAAATTCCTCGAAGTCATGGGTAATGTTTTTCAAGGTCTGATGCACTTTACGCCGCAGTTCCCTGATGGTCTCTTCACTGGCTTGTGCCGAACCATCTTCACCTTCCATGATCATGCTCCACACACGCCTCAACCAGCGCGAGGTACCTTCAATTCCGCTATACGACCAGGGGCCGCCCTGGCTCCAGCGCGAGAAGAAGAACAGATACGCACGCACCGTATCCGCGCCATATTTGTTCACCAAAATATCAGGGGCGACCGTGTTGCCGCGGCTTTTTGACATTTTTTCGCTGTCTTCACCCAGCACCATCCCTTGATTGCGCAGTTGTAGCATCGGTTCATGGCCTACGGTGATCCCCAGATCACGCAGGGCTTTATGGAAGAAGCGGGTATACATCAGGTGCATGTTGGCATGCTCGATCCCGCCTGTGTAGGTGTCAACCGGCATCCAGTAATCATATTCCTCTGGATCCCAGGGACCTTTGTCATACCCCGGGCTTAAGTAACGCAGGTGGTACCATGAGGAACACATGAACGTGTCCATGGTGTCCGTGTCGCGCTCTGCCTGGCCGCCGCACACCGGACATCTGACCTGCTTCCAGGTCGGGTGCAATTTCAAAGGGCTCTCACCTGTCGGTAGCCATTCGACATCTTCCGGCAGACGCACCGGCAGGTCTTTCTCCGGCACCGGGATGATGCCGCACTCCGGGCAATGAATGATCGGAATGGGCGCACCCCAGTAACGCTGCCGCGAGATCAACCAGTCACGTAGACGGTATTGCACTTCGGGGTGGCCAATGCCCTTCCCTTCCAGCCATTCACATACCTTGGCGACCGTGTCGTCTCCGGTAGTGCCGCTCAACTCGCCCGAATTGACCATGGTGCCCTTGGCAGGCACTGCCTCTGTCATTTCTTCTTCTGTGATTGGCTCCATATCTTCCGGCTGGATAACCACGCGCACATTCAAACCAAAGGTACGGGCAAACTCAAAGTCACGCTGGTCATGCGCCGGTACCGCCATGATTGCTCCTGTACCATAAGAAGGCAGCACATAATCCGCGATCCAGATTGGTATCTCTTCACCATTGACTGGATTGATGGCATACGCCCCGGTGAACACACCGGTTTTTTCCTTGTCTGTCGCTTCGCGTTGGATGTCGGTCTGGCGGATGGCTTCCTCCACATACGCCTCAACTTCTGCTTTTTGCCCTTCCGTGGTGATCATTTTGACCAGTTCGTGTTCCGGCGCCAGCACCATGAAGGTCGCCCCCCACAGCGTGTCAGGACGGGTGGTGAAAATTTTAAGTTCATGACCTTCTCTGGCGGTTTTGAAGGTCACCATAGCGCCATTGGAACGCCCGATCCAGTTTGTTTGCAGATTCTGCACACGTTCCGGCCAGTCAATGCCATCATAATGCAGCATTTCCTCAGCATATTGGGTGGTCTTAAGGAACCACTGCACCAGGTTTTTCTTGATGACCGGGGTTTCACAACGCTCGCAGTGACGATCATCACCCCACACCTGCTCACGCGCCAGGGTGGTGTTGCAATGCGGGCACCAATCCACTGGCGATTCTTTGCGGTACGCCAATCCATGCCGGAACAACTGAATAAAGAACCATTGCGTCCAGCGGTAATAGGATGGGTCAGAAGAGATCGTCTCACGGCGCCAATCGAACATGGCGCCCATGGTTTTCATCTGTGCGCGCATGTGTTCAATATTCTTTTCTGTCCATATCCGTGGATGGATGTTGCGTTGAATAGCCGCGTTTTCTGCTGGCAAGCCAAAGCTGTCAAAGCCCATCGGGAACATGACATTGTAACCCTGCATCCGCTTATAACGCGCGCGTGCGTCTGAAGGCGTCATCGCGTACCAGTGACCGATATGCAGGTCGCCCGAAGGGTACGGCAGCATGGTTAGGACGTACTGTTTGGGTTGGCTGTGGTCAATATCTGCATGATAGAGACCGTCACTTTCCCAGCGCTGCTGCCATTTGGGTTCGATCATGGCGGGATCGTATACGTTTGTTCCGTTGTCTTCTTCCATTTTATGCTCCTTTTCATCTATGCCGATTAAAAGAAAAAGACCCTCATCCGGTCAGGGACGAAGGGTCTCCGTGGTACCACCCTGATTGTCTGCCTCAAGCCTTGATTTAGGGACAGACCACTCATTCAGCGGTAACGGGCTGACCCGATGCAGACTAACAGAATGTTCATCCGCATTCCGCTCCGAATGGCTTCGGAACGCAGGCGAGTTCTGTGTTGATGGCTGTCTGCGTCAGCCAGATTGGGCTTCCACCTTGTTCTCCCAAATCGCTGTCAGATCACATACTACTCCTGCTCTGGAATTCAGTGGACCCAGCGAGACTCGAACTCGCGACCTTCTCAATGCCATTGAGACGCGCTCCCAGCTGCGCTATGGGCCCATTTGATTGTCGTGTGAACGTACCACCCTTGAGTGGACCTGAGGGGACTCGAACCCCTGACCTCGTCAGTGCGATTGACGCGCGCTCCCAACTGCGCTACAGGCCCGAATTTCAAGGCATGCAAATTTTACATGATTGACCTGCATCTGTCAAGCAGACCTACTTTTACGAGTATCGCCCCACTAACCTATACCCCCGCAAAAAAACCCCACCGATCCGTGTGCGCACCGTTTATTATACCTGCAAACGCAGGGTGGGTGTCTAACACACGGCTTCGTCTTGGCTCAAGCCTATCACGTCACCATGTAGAAGTTGATACCCATAAATAAAGTGTTGGTACAAAATCGCATGCTCATCACGAGAACGGCAGGGTGTTTTTTATTAATGTTCAGGGTAGGTCTTATCATCAAATTCCTTGACATAGCAACTGTCATTGCTACAATCATACCAGAGAAACGTTCCCACTTCTAACGTATAAATATATGTTTTAATGTACAAAGAAGTGGTCGACTGATAATTTATTATACCACGCCCGTGCCTATGTCAAGTGAAACCATCAGATTGTTCATCGCCCTCGCCCTCCCCACAGCTGTGCAGCAGCATTGTGTGCGGCTGATCAGCACTTTAAAAAAAGACATAAAAACCGGCGTACGCTGGGAGGTCGGCGATAAGATCCACATCACCCTGCGTTTTTTGGGCGATACACCTTCTGCCTCATTACCCTCTCTTACGGACAGTCTCAACAGCCTGGCGCAAGCACATGCGCCCATAATGCTGCACCTGGTGGGGTTGGGGGCTTTCCCCGACTGGCGTTCACCCAGCGTGCTCTGGTTGGGCATCAAACCGAATACCGCCCTTGACCAATTACAGCGCGATCTCGAACAACGCCTCGCTGGTGCAGGCATCTTGAAGGACAAAAGGAAATTTTACCCGCACCTCACCCTGGGGCGTGTCAATCGCACCTGCACACCAGAGATGATCCGAACCATCCAACAAGCCTGCCAGCAGATCAACCTGCCCCCCTTTTCAGACTTTCAAGCCCCTCATGTGGTATTATTCCAATCAACACTTCAGCGCAATGGAGCCATCCACCACACGCTGCATGCCATTGATTTGAACAAATCAACACAATAAGAAAAGGAAACAATTTTCGAACGATATGGATCAAACAAAACCTGAAATGACCACCCTCGACATGGCGCGTGAGATTGCCCTGTTCCTTGAAGAAAAATTCGGTGAAGACATTGTCCTGATGGACGTACGTGAACTGGTCTACTTCACCGATTATTTTATTATTGCCACTACAACCAGCCAGCGCCAGTTGCAAAGTCTGGCTTCTGACCTGACACGCGAGGTTCGTTCGCGTTTTGGGCCGCACAGCAAGGCCGAAGGGTCCGCTGAAGGCGGCTGGATCGTTGTTGACTTTGATGATATCGTCGTGCACCTGTTCACCGAAGAACAACGCGACTATTACCAACTGGAAGAACTCTGGCAAGAAAGCCAGATTTTACTTCGTATTCAATAATGTGAAAAAGATGGGCTGAATCGCCCATCTTTTTCAAAATCCTTCACCAACACCTTAAGTCAGCTAAAAACACCCAGAATTTCCTGGCTGTGGCCTTTGGGAGATACTTTCTCGAACACTTTCACGATGTTGCCATCTTCATCGATCACATAGGTTGTGCGGAACACACCCATGTATTCTTTGCCGTACATCTTTTTGGCTCCCCACACACCGTAGGCTTCCAAAACCTCGTGTGTTTCATCCGAGAGCAGGGTGAAAGGCAGGTTGTATTTTTCCTTAAATTTCTTGTGTGACTTGGGGCTGTCAGGACTGACACCCAAAATGACCGCACCTGCCTCTGCATAGGCATCATAATCATCCCGGAATTCACAGGCTTCGGTGGTGCAGCCCGGGGTATCATCTTTGGGGTAGAAATACAACACGATCCGCTTACCGCGGTAATCAGAGAGACTGTGCGCCTGCTCGTTTTGATCCATGAGTACAAAATCAGGAGCGGTTGAACCTTCTTTTATAATTGCCATCATTTTCTCCTTTCATTACATAACACGCCATATATTAGTTTTCATTCATAAATATAGCGTGTTTGTATTGGAAAACTGTTAGAGAGAGATATCAGGCAGGTATGTATCCAGTCACTTCAGCAACACGCTGGAAAAAAGCCTGCTTTTCCGGCGTATTGATGCCCCAGTTCACCGGCGGGGTCTGGAAACCGCTCAATTCTTCATAACGTGTTTCTCGCGGCCGCGAACGATAATCCATGTATTTGTCGCCGCCATAGGCATCTTCACCGCCATAACCCTGGTCGTAATAGCCCCACGAGACCCCTTCCCGCCAGGCGGCATCCAGATTGGGGATGCCGGGTGAATCCTCGTTAATGATGATAGGTTTAGGCGCTTTAACATAAGCCGGGTTGCGCCTGACATGCGCAACACCCAGCTGCAAGGTGTGCGGCAGACATTCATTTCCGTGCAGCAACACATAATCTGAAGCCGCCACCAGAGATGGCGACGGCAGGTTGCGGGTAACGTCCATGCCCGCCAGGCTGGTGGAAAACAGCATTTCCGGGAATTCTGGCTTCAATGCCAAAATAACTTTGTGCACCTGGTCGCCATGCAGCAACGGCGGTTTATAGACAGGTCCATTCTCATTCGCGATCTCAACCAGGAAATTCTTCCTGCCGGTGTCACGCAAGAACTGGCAGGCGTTACGGGCGGCTTTCATCACGGTCTCATCCGACCAGCCCTCGGTGTGTTTCCAGTAAAAGAATCCCACGATCACCACCATCCCCAGGGCGTCGGCTGCTGCCAACACCTGTTGCATACGATAGGTATAGGCAGTTTTCAATTCTCCATGGTCAGTAAAGGCGTTGTTCTTAAAGTGGTTGTAGATATGCGGGGTATAAAGGGGGCCGCCTCCTTGAAAATTCACGGTAAACGCCAGCACACCATGGTCGCGCCACTGCGGCAACGCCGCGCAGAATTCATCCACATTGCGCTGTGCATCCCATACCCCCGTGTCCGGATACGCCCAACGGTTGCTGGTATCGGGGTTCTCGTCATCAAATGTCGCCTGAACTGCGCGTACATTGAATAGCAAACCCTCGATTCGTCTGCCCTCAAATGTCCGCCCCGCATAGGTTGGCTTGCTATCAAGATATATATCCGTGCCGTGAATGGTTATCTCCGTCATCAGTATCTCCTGAGATTGCCTTATTCT
Source organism: uncultured Anaerolineaceae bacterium (assembly GCA_964391725.1). GTDB lineage: Bacteria > Chloroflexota > Anaerolineae > Anaerolineales > Anaerolineaceae > SpSt-1165. The sequence goes on from CAYMNB010000015.1 coordinate 35,671, forward strand.
CACTCGATTATACCCGCTGGGTTCAGGCTATAACGTGCGCACTTTCAATTCACGCAGCAACTCATACAACACTTGCAGCAGATGCTCGCGCCAATCTGTGCCCTTCTTCAGCAGGATCCAGTAGCCATTCTTACCGGCGCGTGTGTCCATTCCCAACACCGGCAGGTCACGCTTCTTCTGGTTCTCCGGCAGCGGTGGGAAATGCAGCGCGATGCGATCATCTTCCATGGCGATGCTTGACAATCCGGCTTCTTCCGCCAGTAATTTGACGCGTATTTGATAGAACAGGTTCTGGGTTTCTTCCGGCAGCGCTCCAAAGCGGTCTGTGAATTCTTCCATCATCTCACTGATTGATTGTTGGTCTTCCAGATCAGCGATACGCTGGTACAACTTCAATCGCAGGTCTTGTTTGGGTACATAGTTGACATCAATGCCCACCGGCAACGGTAATTCCACCGAGACCGGCATGGCAATTTCCTTGATGCGCGGCAGACTGCCCGGCGGCAGACTGAAAGCACCATCCTGACGCAATTGGTGAACCGCCTGCGCCAGCATGCGGGTATACAGATGAAAGCCCACCGTCTGAATACTGCCATGCTGACGGGTACCCAGCAACTCGCCTGCCCCACGCATTTCAAGATCACGCATAGCGATGGAATAACCCGCCCCCAGCTGTGTATTCTCCGCAATCACTTCCATGCGCTCCAGTCCTTCCGGGGTGGGTGTTTTGGTGCGATGACGGAAGAAATAGGCATACGCCCGCTGTGCACCGCGCCCGACCCGTCCCCTCAGTTGATATAACTGCGCCAGCCCGAAGGTATCGGCTCTGTCAACGATCAAGGTGTTGGCATTAGGAATGTCAAGCCCGGATTCGATAATGGAGGTGCACAACAACACATCAATGTCGCCATAGGTGAAGCGATGCATGACATCCGACAGATCCGCTTCCGGCATCTGCCCATGGCCGATGTCAATACGCGCCTCGGGAACCAAATTTTTCAAATAACGATACATGCCGTCAATGGTCATCACGCGGTTGTGCACAAAAAAGATTTGTCCCCCGCGTTCTAATTCACGCAATATCGCTTGGCGGATAATGCGATCAGAAGATGGCCCGATGTGGGTGATAATCGGCAGGCGTTCCTGCGGCGGGGTGTTGATGGTAGAAATGTCACGCGCGCCGGTCAACGCCATGTACAGGGTGCGCGGAATGGGCGTAGCAGTCAGTGTCAGTACATCCAACTCTGTACGCATTTTTTTGAAATATTCTTTATGCGCCACGCCAAAGCGCTGTTCTTCATCAATGATCAACAAACCCAGGTCTTTGAACAGCACATCACCCTGCAATAAGCGATGCGTGCCAATCACAATATCGACCTCGCCTTTGTACAGTTGATGCAGAATGTGGGTTTGTTCTCGCGGGGTGCGAAAACGTGAAAGCATTTCCACCTTGACAGGAAAGACCGCCAATCGTTGCGAGAAGGTGTCAAAATGCTGCTGCGCCAACACGGTCGTGGGCGCCAGCAGCGCTACCTGTTTGCCATCCATCACCGCTTTGAACGCCGCACGCAGTGCTACTTCCGTCTTGCCATACCCTACATCACCGCACAAAAGGCGGTCCATCGGGCGCGGGCGTTGCATGTCACGCTTCACTTCCTGAATAGCTTTGATCTGGTCAGGGGTCTCAAAATAGGGGAAACTGGCCTCCAGTTCCTGCTGCCAGGGGGTATCTTCTGAAAAAGCATAGCCGGGCACCAGCTGGCGGCGGGCATAGATTTCCAACAGTTCTTCCGCCACTTCCACCAGGCTTTCCTGCACCTTCTGGCGTGATTGTTTCCATTCACCGCTGCCGACGCGGGCGATCTTGGGCGTACGCGCATCCGCCCCGATGTAACGGCTGAGGCGGTCTGCCTGATGAATAGGCACAAACAATTCATCTTCGTTGGCGTATTCCACACACAAATACTCGCGCTCTACGCCTTCCAGCACCCGCCTGACCAATCCTTTGAATTTGCCGATGCCGTGATCGACATGCACGACATAATCGCCAACCGCAAAACCTTCGTAGATGGCTTCCGGTGAAGCCGGCGTTTCCATCCTGCGGCGGCGGCTGGTCGGGCGTCCCCATCCGAAGATTTCACCATCCGTATACAGAATTACTTTGTGCCCGTCATCATGGGTCAATACCCAGCCTTCATCCAACGAATCATCCCAGAATGTCGGCTCTGTCAAATCAAGTTCCAGATAGCCGGTCTGATCATGCCACAAACCTTGCAGGCGTGAAGCCTGGCGCGAAACCACCACACTGGCCTGCCCCTGATAGGCATGATCCAGCATGTCATCAATGACCTCCTTCAGACGGCCATTAAAGCGTTCGCCCGGGACAAAATGCTGCGACAATTCGCTGTCCTGCTCTGCCGCCGAATAGCCCAGCTCAATTTTCTGCAGGGCATGCATACGGTCTTCCATCTCGCTCCAGGTCAGGTAAGGCCGGGGGAAATCCTCCTGCAACACCCCAAGATCAAGCCCGTCCTGCCGTTCCTTTAAAGCCATCAGCTCAACCTCTTCGGTGCGGTCACGCAGCAGTTCCTGGTCTTCCATGATGATTAAGGTATTTTTGGGCAGAAAATCCAGCACACAACTGATATCCGTATGTGCCACCGGGATCTGGAACTCATCAATCTGGTCAAAGGGGATATCCTGCTTCACCGCTTCAACCGGCAGAACTTCTCTCGCTGGCGTGACCCATACCTGATCAATTTTTTCGAGGCTGCGCTGGGTGGTGGGATCAAAACGCCGGATGGAGTCCACCTCGTCACCGAAAAAGTCAAGCCGCAGCGGCATGGGCTCAGACGGCACCCACACATCCAGGATACCTCCCCGCTGGCTGAAAGTGCCGCGTTCATAGACACTATCCGCGGCTTGATATCCGATACCGACCCATTGCCGCCGCAGTTCTTCCGGCTGGACACGAGCGCCCTGCCGCAAATTGGTGCTGTTTTTTAAAAATTCTCGTCGGCTGAATGTGCGTGCCATGATCGCCCGCAAAGGCGCCATGATAAGCGGCGCCGGCCGGTCGTCTTTGGAAAAAGGCAGATGATACGCTGCCAGCCGTGCAAAGCACACCAGGCGGTTTTGGCGTGCACCTGCCCCCCATTCAGCTATTTCGTAGAACAGCGGTGTTGGCGCAGGAAAATGATACGGCTCCTCCTCCCCCAGCCAAAAGCCTATCTCATCCAATTGATTGACGGTTCGGTCGGTGCGGTCTGTCACATACAGAATCGGCCACTTAAGATCTTGGTGCAGTAATGTTAATGTCGGCAGGCGCAGCGAACGCAGCAGTGACAGACTGGCAACATCCTGCCCCTGCCGTATCTGATTCAACAGGGCTTGATAGGCACTGAGTGACCGGATCTCGGCCAGTAAAGTGTCAGTCGGGTTGAACGCTGCCATTGTATTTGTTCATGGTTTTTTCTAAGCCTGCATCGATGAATGATATCACCGCATCACGCGCCGTCAATATGGTGAATTCTGCCAGTTCTTGTTCATTTGGCAGGAAATTTTCAAGGACATAATCCTTGGGATCCATTCTGCCGGGCGGGCGGCCGATGCCGAAACGTATGCGCGCAAATTCCGGTGTACCCAACTGCTCAATGATCGACTGCACCCCTTTCTGTCCGCCCGCTCCACCGCCCGGGCGGATGCGTAAAGTGCCCAAAGGCAAATCGAGGTCATCATGAATTACCACGATATTTTCCACAGGCACTTTATAAAACCTCGCCAGAGCAGAGACAGCCTGTCCAGAAAGGTTCATGAAGGTCTGCGGCTTCACCAGGATAACCTTTTTGTCGTCGCGCTTGCCTTCACCGATGATGGCTTTCGACTTCACCTTACCAGGTGTGATACCTAATACCCGTGCGACATTGTTAATAACCTGGAAACCCACGTTATGCCGGGTAGCGGAGTAGCGACTGCCCGGATTGCCCAGTCCGACAATCAAATATACACCCACAGAAGATTCCCCGATGGGTGCTTTTCTTTTGAATAAATTCATACCATCGTGCTCCCGAATTTTTCACGCGGTTTTGTTTCTGTTAGCGGCGGCGTTGGCGTTTTTTTCTGCGGTTGAATTGTGTATAGATGTAGAAAAGAACTGCCAGGAAAATGATCACCAACACCGTGTACAGCATACCGCGCAGCATACTCGCCCACAAACCCGTGCCGGTTTCAGGTTCTTCTGAGATCTCAAAGTCACCTTCCAGCGGAATTTCAGTCGGCACCGGCGTCGGCATGATGCGGTCTTCTTCACTCACCTCAGAATAGTTACGCACTTTCAAATCAGTCGCGTAATCGTACTGGGGCCGGTCATCTTCAAAAAATACGGTCAGCCGCAGCCGATAATCGCCATCGGTAATCTGTTGGGTATCCCAGGTGGTCAGGATGCCTTCGGCGATGCGCTCATTGGATTCGTGCAGCAAGAACCAGGTAGTGTCGTTGGTGCCGCTCTCATGAGCGAATTCCAGCGCAAACGACTTGAAGCCAGGCACATCGGTGTTACCGCGGATCAGCACATTGCCCTGCAAAATAGACCCGTTCACCGGTTCTGTCAACAGCACACGATCTTCTTGCAACGGCGCCAGTCCCGCGACCAACATCGCCATAACCAGCACCGAAATAATCAAAAATAACTTCGACCGATTGTTCATGCAGTTAGTGTAGCATGAAGAAAAATAGAAAGCAAAACTGCAATTGCCCTCCTCTTTGACGGAGATTCGTTAACTTAATATAATAACCCCTCTCCAAAAGGCAAAACATCCTCTCATAAACCTTAAATAATGTTAGAATAATAAAAGATGTTGTTTTATTTCAAATTAATCTATTGTATGCTTAGTATTAAGCAGCAGCAACATCACACAATACCAAGGCTGGAGAAAAACCATGTCAGAAGAAGTGACAAAGACTGACCCCACCATCAAAGTAGAAACTTCGCAGGCAGCCCCTGCCCAAGGGACACAGCAGCCCAATAAAGCCCAGATAATCGGCATCGCAGTTGCTGCCGTGTTGTTCATTGGCTTGATCATCACAGGCGCTGTCTTGCTGCTGACTGGCGACCCGGGCACCGCCGCCAAATGGCGTGATGTCTTCATCATCTTCATGGCGCTCGAAATGCTGGTGATTGGTGTCGCCATCGTCATCCTGATGGTACAGCTGGCGGTGTTGATCAACCTGCTGCAAAATGAAATCCGCCCCATCCTTGAATCCACCAACCAGACCGTCAATACGGTCAAGGGCACCGCCGAATTTCTCAGCAAAAATGTGTCCGATCCAGTGATTAAACTCAATGGAGCCCTGGCTGGATTAAAGCAATTGATCAATTTGGTAAAACATCCGGGCGAATAGCCCATGTAGAAAAACTTATAAAATTTTTGAAATCAGACAAAAATAAAAGGAGATCCACTATGTCAGACAATGATAAATTTGGTGCATTTGTAACTGGTTTTCTCACCGGCGTGATCGCTGGTGGCGTTGCCTCTCTGCTGCTCGCCCCGCAATCCGGCGAAGAAACTCGCAAGCTGATCAAAGAGAAAAGCGTAGAAGTGTATGAAAAAGCCGAAAAGAACTTCGAAGAGGCTTACGCCCAGGCTGAAGCTTCGTTGGCAGAAGCCCGCGCAAAGATCGAGGAACTGACGGAACAGGCCAAGGAAAAAGCCGAGGAACTGCAGGAAAAAAGCCACATCATGCTTGAAAATATTGCCCCCGCTGGCAAGAAAACCAAAGTAGAAGAAGTTGTGGCAGAAGAACCTGTCGAAGAAACCCCCGCAGAAGAATAAACTACCTAAGCTAACGAAAATTTCATAAATAAGCAACGTGCCGCCATGATGGTGGCCGTTGTTTTTTAATGCCTCACTGAGTTCGCCCATGTTATACTGAATGGGTTGTTAACCACAGGAGGCATATGCGCAAATACCTATACTTTACCATCTTCACCTCAGGCATGGCGTCGCTGGCAATCGAGATGGCGGCCAGCCGTTTACTCAGCAACGTTTACGGCACCTCTAACCTGGTCTGGGCGGGTATCATCGGCCTGATCCTGATCTATCTGGCAGTCGGCAATTTCATCGGCGGCCGCTGGGCTGACCGGTCTCCCCACAAAAAGACCTTTTTTGCCATTCTGGTGTATGCTGGTTTGACAACCGCTATCGTGCCAGTCATCGCACAGCCCGTACTGCGCACGGCTGCCAACGCTTTCGACCAGTTGCAAATTGGTATTCTGGTTGGCGCGTTTGTTTCTGTTATGATCCTGATGGTGGTGCCCATCATCTTGCTGGGCATGGCTTCTCCCTTCGGTATCCGCATCATTGCGGATGAAGAAGGCATTGGTGCCAGCCAGTTGGGCAAAATCTCCGGCAAAGTGTATGCCATCTCCACCATCGGCTCCTTCATCGGCACCTTTCTGCCCGGCCTCATCATGATCCCCACCATTGGCACCTACCAGACATTTGTGGTGCTGGGCGGATTATTGACCCTGATCTCCCTGATCGGCATTCTGCGGTCTGACGGCTGGCGCAAGGCTCTTCCGCTGGGCTGGACTTTTTTGATGATTTTAATAATCTCCTTCTTTGGCATCCAACGAACCATCAAAAACAGCCAGTACATGATCTATGAAGGTGAATCTGCTTATAACTATATTCAGGTGCTGGAAATTGGCGATGCCCGCTATCTACGCCTGAACGAAGGCCAGGGCCAGCATTCCGTCTATCATCCTGATGAATATTATTTCAGCGGGCCCTGGTCACAGGTACTGGTTGCCCCCTTTTTCAACCACGCGCCGGTTGCGCCAGCAGACATTCAGCGCATTGCCATCGTCGGACTTGCCGCAGGCACCACCGCCCGCCAGGCTTCAGTCGTTTATCCCCAGGCTATCGTTGACGGCTGGGAGATCGACCCCAAGATCATCGAAATCGGCAAGCAGTATTTCGGCATGGACTTGCCCAACCTGAACGCCTATGCCCAGGACGGTCGCTGGGGCCTTGAACACAGTCCCTATTTGTATGACATCATCAGCGTTGATGCTTACCGCCCGCCCTACATACCGCCCCATCTGACCACTGTAGAATTTTTCGGCATCGCCCACGAAAGATTAACAGACAATGGCGTACTGGTCATCAACGTCGGGCGCACCAACACCGACCGCCGGTTGGTCGACGCCCTTGCTACCACTATTTCCGTCCACTTCCCCTCGGTGCATGTGATGGATTTGCCATCGGCCTTCAACACCATCATCTTTGCCACCAAACAACCCACCGCGCAGGAAAACTTTGCGGAAAACATGGCACTGTTATGGGAAGACCCCGACACCGCCATGATGCTGAAATATGCCATGCTCAACACCCAAAGCAACTTTGCCCCACAACCCCAAACCACCATCGTCTTTACCGATGACAAAGCCGGCATTGAGTGGATGACCAACAATTTAATGATCCAATTCGCCCTCAATGAGGGCCTGGGCACCCTGGAGTGAGTGATGAAAACCAATGAGAACCGTCTGCATCGTATTTTGTCAACCATCATCGCGGTGTTGGTTCCTGTCTTCTTGATCATTTTCGCGGTCAGGGTCATGACCAACCCACTGTTCGCCCGCATCGAATATGCCCGCCCGAACTTCCCGCCTGACGAATTTGGATTTACCCGTGAAGAAAGGGGGGCCTACTCACGTTACGCCATCCTCTACCTTGTCAATAATGCTGACATTGATTACCTCGGTGACCTGACTTTTCCAGACGGTTCGCCTTTGTTCAACCAGCGTGAACTGGACCACATGGTTGATGTCAAGGTACTGATCACCTGGCTGCTCAATATCTGGTACGGGGTCACCTTCCTGTTGGGCGCAATGTTGATCTGGTTCCGCCGCACCCGGCGCTGGACACAGTTCCGCCGCGCCGTCGGCACCGGCGGTATCGTCACCATCGCTGCCCTGTCTTTTGTCGGCTTATTAGTCGCCATCAATTTTCAATGGTTTTTCACCCAATTCCACTATATCTTTTTCGAAGGCGACACCTGGTTGTTTTTCAGCTCTGACACCCTCATCCGCCTGTTCCCAATAGAATTCTGGCTGGATGCTGCTATCGGCGTGATTCTGATCACCCTCATTGGTGCAGGTTTGTTGATCTGGCAGGGTCATCGGGCGAAAATAAACAGCCCGCAGGCATAATACCGCACGGGCTGCTATCTCATCAAAAGGGAGAGCTTACTTCTTGGCTTTGCCTTGGTTGGCAACCTTGTTGATCGCCGCGTTGATGGCATCCTGGTCACCCAGGTAGTAATGTTTGATGGGCGTCAAATCTTCATCCAGTTCATACACCAGCGGGATGCCAGTGGGGATATTCAGCGAAACAATCTCTTCTTCTGAAATATCATCCAGGTATTTCACCAATGCGCGCAGGCTGTTGCCGTGCGCCGCAATCAAGACCTTCTTGCCGCTCTTGACCACCGGCGCGATTACCTCATGCCACATCGGCAGGAACCGCGCCACGGTGTCTTTCAGGCATTCCGTGGTTGGCAGTTGATCTTCGCTCAGATCAGCATAGCGCGGGTCATGGCCAGGATAGCGTTCGTCGTCTTTCTCAAGATCAGGAGGCGGGGTGTCATAGCTGCGCCGCCAGATCAACACCTGGTCATCTCCGTATTTCGCCGCGGTTTCCGCCTTGTTCAATCCTTGCAGCGCACCATAATGGCGTTCGTTCAGGCGCCAGTCACGCACTACCGGGATCCACATCAGGTCCATACCATCCAGTGTCAGCCACAAAGTGCGGATCGCTCTTTTCAGCACCGAAGTATAGGCAATATCGAAGGTGTACCCTTCTTCCTTGAGCGTTCTACCGGCAGCCGCTGCTTCTTCCAGCCCTTTTTCTGACAGGTCCACATCCGTCCAGCCGGTGAACAGATTTTCCTTGTTCCAAACACTCTCTCCGTGCCGCAATAACACCAATTTGTACATGTATTCCTCCAATCAATTCCTATGATTTGTCTTTTTTTTTCTCTTTGAATTTTATTGTAACCGAAAACAGACCATTTATCTTTCACCCTTTCGCCGTTACAATTGGCTTAACCTGACAACAAGGAGACCCAAATGATCACCAGCCGTGAACGAGTGACCCGAACACTTGAATTTGATCGACCAGACCGCGTCCCGCGCGACCTATGGACCCTGCCATGGGCGCATACGTACTACCCCGCCGACATCGAACGTATCCGCCAGGAATTTCCTATGGACATCACCAGCGCACCCGGCTATCTGAAAGAAGAGCCTCATACGCAGGGTGATCCGTATGAAATTGGTACCTCTGTTGATGAATGGGGCTGTGAACGGGTCAGCATCCATCCCGGCATCATCGGCGAGATAAAAAAGCCCCTCATCCAGGATTGGCAGCATGATCTGGAAAAAGTGCGCCCCCCACGTGAACTGCTAACCATCACGCCTGAGAAGGTCAACCAGTTTTGCGCTGGCACTGACCAATTCGTCATGGGCGGCTGCTGTGCCAATCCCTTTGAACGCATGCAGTACCTTCGCGGCTCGCAAAACCTCTATTATGATATCGCCGAACAGCCGGAGGGATTCTTTTTGCTGCGTGACACTGTTCATTATTTTTTCATGGATTTACTCGAAACCTGGTGCCGCACCGATGTGGACGCCATCAATCTCATGGATGATTGGGGCGCACAAGAAAAACTCCTGATCTCTCCCCGTATGTGGCGCACACTTTTCAAACCGCTCTATCAGGAATACTGTGACCTGATTCATTCCTATGGCAAATATGTTTTCATGCACTCAGACGGCCACATTGCCGCCATCTATCCCGATCTGATCGAAATCGGTGTGAATGCCATCAACTCGCAGCTATTCATCATGGACATTGAGGCGTTAGGTGCCGCCTATGCCGGCAAGATCACATTCTGGGGTGAGATGGACCGCCAGCATTTACTGGCGCATGCTACGGTCGAAGAAATCCATCAGGCAATCAGGCATGTTCATGAACACTGTTATCATAATGGCGGTATCATCGCACAATGCGAATTCGGGCCTGGTGCCAAACCAGAACTGGTGCGTGCTGTTTATGATGCCTGGTATACTATATAATCAACGATACATCAAACATTAGAAATAATGGTAGAAAGCAAAACGCATGAATGCACAAAAAAAGACAGCCCTGGTGATCATGGGAGCCACCGGCGACCTGACCCAAAGAAAACTGATTCCCTCCTTGTTTAAATTGTGCCAAAAAGGCCGCCTGCCTGCTAACCTGGACATTATCGGTTTTGCCCGCCGTGAGTGGGATGATGAGTATTTTCGGCGAGAAATGCGCGAAGGCATACTTGAATACACCCCCGACCAGTTTAACCAATCTGACTGGGATCATTTTTCCCAGCGCCTGCATTTTTTCCAGGGAAATTTTACCAATAAGGAAGATTTCGAGCGCTTGAGCGAATACATGCACAGTCATTATGGCGGACATGAGAACCATACCTACTACATGGCAACTTCGCCTGAGTTTTTCAAAACAACCATCGGCTACCTGGCAGACTGCAACCTGGATGATGCCAATAAGAACAAAATCATCATCGAAAAACCCTTCGGCAGCGATTATTCCTCTGCTCAAGACCTCAACGCCTTCATTCACCAGACCTTTCAGGAAGAACAAATTTTCCGCATCGACCACTATCTCGGCAAGGAAACCGCCCAGAACATCTTGTTCTTCCGTTTTTCTAACAGCATTTTTGAGCCGATCTGGAACCGCAATCTGATCGACCACGTGCAGATCACAGTGGCTGAAACCGTTGATGTCGGGTATCGCGCCGGGTATTACGACCATGCCGGTGTGTTGCGCGATATGTTCCAAAATCACCTATTCCAGTTATTGACGCTGACCGCCATGGAACCGCCGGCAGCCTTCAATGCCACTTACCTGCGCAATGAGAAGGTGAAGGTGCTGCAAGCCATTCGCCCCATTGCACTGGATGATGTTGTTCTCGGTCAATATGAAGGCTACCACCAGACCGAACGCGTGGCGCCCGATTCCCGCACACCCACCTATGCCGCCATGAAACTCTACATCGACAACTGGCGCTGGCAGGGCGTGCCCTTCTACCTGCGCTCTGGCAAAGCTCTACCAGACAAAACCAGCGAGATCAGCATCTATTTCCGTAACCCTCCGCATAACCTTTTCTCTTTCGAGGGCGGCATTAATCAATCGCCAAACGTGCTGTCGATCATCATCCAACCCAATGAAGGCATTCATCTCAGTTTTGCCACCAAACAACCCGATTCTTATAAAGAAATTCAATCAGTGAACATGAACTTCTACTACAGCCAATCCTTCGGAAACGAACCGTTGCCGGATGCCTATGAGCGCTTACTGCTGGACGCCATCAACGGAGATGCTTCTCTCTTCGCCCGCGCTGATGAGATCGAACTTGCCTGGCAATTGATGGATCCGATCATCCGTTTTGCTGAAGATCCCACCAAACCGTCACCGCATACCTATCCAAAGGGCAGTTGGGGGCCTCAAGCGGCTCTCAAGCTGATCGAATCCAATGGGGGCTGCTGGCTGGTCACCCAGGGTGCGGCTGGCGTCATCTGCACGTTGTAGTCCCAAACCATGTTTCATAGCTAAAGAACAGGCGCAGCTGTGCGATATGTGCTTTGAAAACCCCTGCCAATCACCCCAAGGAGTGCCAATGAAAGCCATGTTCTTGCTCAACCCCGATTACTTCGATCGCGTCTATCCGCCTGTACTTCGTGAGGAGATCCGGCAATATATGCAGGTGGAAGAACGTGTCTATTCTGCCGATGAGGTTCAGGCAAACCCTTCTCTGTTAGAGGATGTCGATGCCATTTTCTCCTCATGGGGCATGATCGAGTTGAATGAAGCTATCCTTGCCAAAGCTCCCAACCTGAAGATAGTATTTTATGGCTCGGGTTCCATCCGCCACTTCACCCCCCCCGCATTCTGGCAGCGTGGTATCCGCGTGACCAGCGCTCATACTGTAAACGGAGAATACGTCGCCTATTTCACCCTGGCGCAGATTCTGCTCTCCCTTAAGCGTTTTTGGTATTACGTAGACCAGTACAAACAGCACCGTGAAACCTGGCGCAGGGTACCCATCGCCGGCATGTACCGCTCCAAGATCGGTATCATTTCATTAGGTGCTATCGGCAAGCAGGTCTGCCAGTTGCTGCAAGCTTTCCCGCTGGATGTCTATGCCTATGATCCCTTCTGGTCGCAGGAACGCGCCGATTCGCTGGGTGTGACCTTGCTCCCATTGGAGGAGGTATTTCGCATCTGCGATGTGGTTTCTCTGCACACCCCCTGGCTGCCGGAAACCGTCGGTATGATCACCGGTGAGTTGTTAGCCTCGATGAAAGAGAACGCCACCTTCATCAATACCGCCCGTGGTGCTGTGGTGCGCGAAGAAGAAATGATCGCTGTATTGCAGCAGCGTCCTGACCTGACCGCTTTACTGGACGTGACCTGGCCGGAACCGCCCGCCAAAGATTCCCCCCTGTTCACCTTGCCCAACGTGGTGCTGTCACCGCACATTGCCGGTTCAATAGATGCGGAGATCACCAAGATGGGTGAATTAATGGTGGCAGAGATGAAACGCTGGCTGGCGGGTGAACCCATGCTGAACGAAATTAACGAACACCAGGCAAAGATACTGGCATAAAAAAAAGGAAAATGACATGCGCACATTTGAAGAACACCTGACCCGACCGATGCAGTCCCTGAATGGCTTCTGGGATTTTACACTTTTAGGCGAAATTGACCCCGATGAAGTAATCATTTCGCAGATTGACTTTGATGACCGTATACCGGTTCCGCAGTGCTTCGACGCTATGCCGGCTTACGCCGGTAAACGCGGCCTGGCTGCCTACCGCCAGGAAATCTTCATCAACCGTACCGGCCGCCAACGGTTGGCATTCGACGGCGTCAGCCACTGGTGCCGTGTTTTCATCAATGAGAATATGCTGGGCGAACATGTGGGCGGTTTTGTACCCTTCGGCTTCGATTTTGAAGCCGCTGCCCCGGGTTGGGTGCAGGTAGTTGTCCTGGTCGATAACCGCATCAATTATGAACGCAATCCCCTCCACCTCGAATACTTCGATTGGTATCACTACGGCGGTATCGCCCGTTCTGTCGCCCTGCATCATCTGGGTCAACAGTGGGTAGAAGACCTGCGCATCACCACCACCACCCTCACACCGCCCACCATCAATGTCGAAATCACCCTGCAAGCTGACCAGTCTGTCAATGAGACCTGCACGGTGTTTGTGAACGAAGAGGAAGTCATGTCACGCGAGATTGACCTGGATGACAGCGTGAGGGTGCAATTTGAACTGACCCTGGAAGAGGCTGACCTGTGGTCGCCAGAACACCCTCATCTGCATCATTTGCGGGTCGTTTTCGGTGGTGATGACCTGGTCGAACGCTTCGGCATCCGCACGATTGCCACACAGGGCAAAGATATTCTCTTGAACGGCGCTCCTCTACGCCTGTTGGGCTTCAACCGCCACGAGATCCACCCCGATTTCGGACACACCTTCCCTGATGGCCTGTTGATGACGGATGTGCAGTTGTTGAAAGAAATGGGCTGCAATTTTGTGCGCGGCAGCCATTACCCGCAAGACCCGCGCTTCCTCGACCTGTGCGATGAATTCGGACTGCTGGTATGGAGCGAATCCATCGGCTGGCAGCACACCGCCGAACACCTGAATGACCCGCATTTTATCGAAGCCCAGAAAACCAACATCCATGAGATGATCGCCGCCGCCTACAATCATCCCTGTGTGTTTGTGTGGGGCATCATCAACGAAAGCCATTCCCACGAACCCGAATGCCGTGAAGGGTACATTACCTTGTTGGATGAAATCCACAGCCTTGACAGCCACCGGCCCGTCACCTATGCCTCCTGCCATCCCTTTGAAGACCTCAATTTTGATCTGGTGGATATCATCGCCATCAACCGCTACCCCGGCTGGTATGGTGGTGAACTGGATGATATCCCCGGCGAACTGGACCATCTGAGTGAACACCTCGCAACTGCCGGTTTCGCCGACAAGCCTCTGATCATCTCCGAAATTGGGGCAGGCGCCATCCCCGGCTTCCATGACCGCCAGCACCAACGCTGGACGGAAGAATACCAGCGTGATCTCTATGACATCGTGATCAGGCATCTGTTTGAGGACCGTGATCGGGTGTGCGGTCTGGCATTGTGGTTGTTCGCCGACTTCCGCTCATCCGAATTCCTGCCACGCCCATTGCAGCGCCCACGCGGCTTTAACAACAAAGGCTGCCTGGATGAATACCGCCGCCCCAAACTGAGCTTTGATCTGGTGAAGCAGAAGTTCCTCCCGTTGATTATTGAAAAGAACCTGATCGGTCAGTAAGCAGCCACTACCCCCGGCAGTCCATGCGTGGCGCTACATTTCTATAAAGAAAAAACCGGACAGCAGAGTCCGGTTTTTTCTTCTTCAGTGTTGATCCGGGGAGAGAGCTGTTAGCTAACAAGCCAGGGATTCACCGGCTTTCTCTTTCTGATCTTGATAGCAGTGCATTGTTTTTTTGAACTTACTGACGTTTTGCTGATGTTCAGATTCTATGCTGTGTAATTGCTGCCGTAGTTCATCATTACGTTTGATTTGCCATTCGCGGTTGATGAGTGGGGTAATAAATTGTAGTTGAGACATGTTTTTTTTGCTCCGTTTAAACGTATTATTTGTTATTACACCCTCACTATACAACCTGGAGTTTACTCTAAGTCAAGGGTTGTTAACAACTTGTTAACATAAATAAGGATTTTTGCCAAACGCTTGACCTTGAGCCTACTCCAGGTGCTATACTCGATACACAAGTAGAGGAATGAGGATTTCTTATGAAAATTGCTGAAGTTAGTGAACTCAGTGGCTTGTCCGTGGATACACTGCGCTACTACGAACGGGTCGGGCTCCTGCCCCCTGTCAACCGCAATACAAGCGGTATTCGTGATTTCAACGAACTGGATGTGCGCCGGGTGGAGTTCATCAAATGTATGCGCACCGCAGGACTCCCAATCGAGGTTCTCACCGAATATATGCGTCTCGCGCTGATTGGGGATGAGACTTTTGAAGCCCGCAAAAATATTCTCGAAGAACAGCGGGGTCTGCTTGCTGAACAGATCGCTGAGATGCAGAAGACGCTCGATCTGCTCAATTACAAGATCAAATTCTATGAAGAACGGCTGCTGGCAGTGGAAAAAACACTCTCCCCGATGGAAGAGTTCAGCGTAGAAACTGCGCCTGCACAATAGATATGGATAACAAGAAAAGTTAGGAACACATCATGAAAAAACGAATCATTGGAACTGGTTTAGAAGTTTCCGCACTCGGGTTAGGCTGTATGCGCATGAGCTATGGCGATGCTCCGATCGGCACGCGAGGAGACATGATCAATGTGATCCATGCGGCGGTCGATCGCGGGGTCACCTTCTTTGATACCGCTGAGGTCTACGGCCCCTGGACGAATGAAGAACTGGTTGGAGAAGCGTTGGAACCCTTCAAAGGAAAAGTCGTCATCGCAACCAAGTTTGGTTTTGACCTGTATGAAGATGGCCGCACGGGCTGGAAAGGGATGAACAGCCGCCCGGAACGCATCCGCAAGGTAGCGGAAGAATCGCTCAAACGCCTGCGCGTGGAAGCGATTGACCTGTTCTACCAGCATCGGGTGGACCCGGATGTGCCGATTGAAGATGTGGCGGGGGCGGTCAAGGACCTGATTCAGGAAGGCAAGGTCAAACATTTTGGCCTGTCAGAAGCCGGTGTTGACGTCATCCGCCGCGCGCACGCCGTGCAGCCGGTGACCGCCTTGCAGAGCGAATATTCGATGTGGTGGCGCGAACCGGAGGATGAAGTATTGCCCTTATGTGAAGAATTGGGCATCGGTTTTGTACCCTTCAGCCCGTTGGGCAAAGGTTTCCTGACCGGCAAGATCACCCCGGATACCAAATTCGATCCTTCCGATGTCCGCAGCCGCATTCCCCGTTTTCAGGGCGAAGCATTGAAAGCCAATCTGGAACTGGTGGATGTGCTGAAAGGATTGGCGGAGAAGATGGGCGCGACACCCGCGCAATTGGCGTTGGCATGGCTGCTGGCGCAGAAACCGTGGATCGTGCCGATTCCGGGCTCGCGTGCCATTGCGCGGCTGGAAGAGAATGTCGCTGCCGCGGAGATCGAATTCACTCCGGCGCAGAAGCAGGAAATTCAAGCCATATTGGAGAAAGTGGATGTGATCGGCGCGCGCTATCCCGAAGATCTGGCGCGGAATGTGAATCGATAATTCGATTAATTTTATCTAGTAGATATGGAGAGAAAAATACGATGTCAACAGAAACTGTAAAACAAGAAATTATCAATCTCTCGAAAGAGAAATGGCTGTGGATGGCAGACTGCAACGTGGAAGCCCTTGAGAAACTCTTCCATGCGGATTCGGTTTTTGTCCACATGGGCGGGAATATGACCAGAGAACACGAACTGGGTGTTATCAGCAGCGGGGGGATTCATTACAAACATGCCGAAATCGAAGAGGTGTCGGTGCCGTTGGTCAGTGATACAACCGTCATTCTCTACAACAAAATTCGTTTGGATGCTGTTGTTGGCGGGAATGAGGTCACCAATCCATTTATGGTGACAGAAGTCTATGTGCAAGAAAACAGCAGTTGGAAATTAGCCTCACTTGTGTTTTCCAAATTGCTCTCCCCTGAAGACCAACCACAGCATTAAAAACAAAAGGAGAACATCATGCAAACAGTAAAACTTAATAATGGTATAGAGATTCCGATGGTTGGATTCGGTGTTTTCCAAATCACAGACCCGGTTGAATGTGAGCGTAGTGTGATCGAGGCTGTCGAAACCGGCTACCGCCATATTGACACCGCCGCTTCGTATCAGAATGAAGAAGCGGTTGGCAAAGGCATCAAAAACTGCGGTGTGCCCCGTGACGAGTTGTTCATCACCACCAAACTGTGGATTCAAAGCAATGGCTACGAAGACACCAAGAAAGCCTTTGACCGCTGCTTAAATCGGTTGCAGTTAGATTATGTGGACCTGTTCCTGATCCATCAACCCTACGGTGATGTCTACGGCGAGTGGCGCGCGATGGAAGAACTCTATGCGCAGGGCAAAATGCGGGCGATCGGGGTATCCAACTTCCCGCCTGATCGCATGATGGATTTGATCATCCATAACAAAATCACCCCGGCGGTCAACCAGATCGAGGTCAATCCTTTCCATCAGCAATTGGAGAATCAGCAATTCTTTGAAGAAAATCAGGTGAAATTGGAAGCCTGGGCGCCTTTTGCCGAAGGCAGGAATGGTATTTTCAAAAATGAAGTATTGGCTTCCATCGGCGCAAAGTACAACAAAAGCATTGCTCAGGTCATCCTGCGTTGGGTGGTGCAGCGTGGGATCGTTGCCCTTTCAAAAACAACCCGCAAGGAGCGCATGGCAGAAAACATTGATGTTTTCGATTTTGAATTGAGCGCGGCAGATATGACCGCTGTGGCAACCTTAGACGCAAAAACCAGTTCGTTCTTTGATCATCGCGACCCGAATATGGTCAAGTGGCTGGGCGAACGGAAAATGGATATTTAGGGAATAATCTCTGTCGAGAAAAAAGCGGTAGCCAATCGCGCCGATCTCTGGCCTGGCCAGTTATTTGGCGCGAACCGCTGCCAATTTCGATCGCACGCCGAACGAAAGGATTAACAAGATGCCTGAGGCAAAAGAACAAACCCGGGCGCAGCAGCTCATGGGTGAGTTTGCCCCCAAGTTAGCGGAACTTACCGATGATGTGCTTTATGCGGATGTGTGGGCACGGGAAGAACTGTCGCAGCGCGACCGGAGCTTGATCACCGTTGCGGCGCTGGTCGCCAATGGAAACACCCAACAGCTTCCCAGCCACCTGAAACGGGCGAAGGAAAATGGTATCACCGAAAGTGAGCTTGGTGAGGTGATGACCCATCTGGCTTTCTACACTGGATGGCCGCGCGCTATTTCTGCAATTCTGGTGGCAAAGGAAGTTTTCGACAGGGATGGGAAGCAATGAAAGTAACACGAAACGGAACCCAGCCCTCAAGACAGGGCTCTCCTGAATGGTTCACTGGCAAGGTCTGGGTCGACCCACTGTTTATGCCAGAAGAACCTGCACGGGCTTCAGGAGCCAAAGTGACCTTCGAGCCTGGCGCACGCACCGCCTGGCATGCGCACAGCCTGGGACAAACATTGATCGTTACAGATGGCTGTGGGCGCGTGCAGCGCTGGGGTGGTCCGGTGGAAGAAGTGCATCCAGGTGATGTGGTCTGGTTCGAACCAGGCGAAAAGCACTGGCATGGTGCTTCACCCACCACCCCGATGAGCCATATTGCTGTTGTGGAGCGGACGGGAGATACAGATGTTATGTGGGGCGAGCATGTCAGCGA
>CAYMNB010000016.1:0-50010 GCA_964391725.1 uncultured Anaerolineaceae bacterium
AGGACAGCAGTCATTACAACGGATTATAGTCTATCGCAGGAACAAACCATAATGGAGATAAATATCACGACGTGAGAGCAGAAATTCCTGGAAGCCGCAATAGGCAAAGCCATTGCTCTCCAATAATTGAATGGCAGGATCATTTTTGGTGGTTACACGAGCCAGTAAGCGCTGGCAGCCCTGATGTGATGCCCAGTCCTGGGCGGTGTACACAAGCTTGGAGCCGACCTTTTCGTGGCGGTAATTCTGGCGCACCACAAGGTCAACAATTTCGACTATACCGGTGCTGTTATGCTCTTTGAGGGCGACAAAGCCAGCAGGATTTTGATTTTTTTGAGCGATCATGACGATATCAGCTGACAGATTGATCTCTAATTGTTCTTCTGCTGTCAGTGAAGGCTGGACAAGCATTTCGCGCGGCAGTCGCACCCGTTGAAATTTGACATTTAATTCTTCTTTGGTCACCTTGCGGTGCATCTGCCAGGCATACTGGGTATGATAGGCACGGTTCATGGAGAAAAGTTCTTGCGCTTCAAGGGGTGTGCTGGTGATGATTTCGATCATGAACGAAGGAATCCTTTCGCCTAATTACTGATGAGGACATTGATGGTACAGGGGGGTAGATAATTGTTGTCGTTGTCGGTTGCCACAATGCGCAGTTGATAGTTACCCGAAGGAACGGTGGTTGTATTCCAGGCGCCGCCCAATCTGTCATCGACTACCTGCTGACTACCGGCTGAGATGGTAATCCAGAGATCGCTGCCTTGTTGTGAATATTCATATTTATAAAAACCAAGCGCCGGAAAGTTCACCGAACCACGGGCTTCGATGATACCGCTGATTTCTTCACCGTCCACCGGGAATGTCCATTCTAATATGCCTTCAACGCAGTAGTTACCATCCATGGATGGTGTGGGGGTGACTTCGGATGGAAATAGCACCAACTCTTCGGTTGGTTCCAGGGTCATGGTGGGCACTGCGAGCAAGTCCAGGGTGGGGGTAGGCAGGCCGCCATCCCAAGGGATGAGGGGTGATACAAAGGTGATCGAGATAAAGATCACACCGGCCAATCCTAAAAGCCCCATCAAGGTAAGTATGGAAGTGCGCAGCTGGCGTACAGCGGTCTCACGCTCCAATCGAAAAGTTGCCAGACGTACTGCGTCCAGGGCAGCGAATAGTTTTTGAGAATACAGTAGTGCTACAACGCCAATGACGATGTAGAACCATATCTCGATCGATTTGACAAATTCAATAAACGCCCGCATGCATTAACCTGATCAGGATCAGAGTTGTGGCAACAAAGTCAGCAGTAATTCTTTCAGGTGAGTGGCAACACGCGTGCCATACTCCAGCACCTCTTCGTGCGAAGCCTGGTGTTCACCATCCAGAGAAGCCTTGTTGGTAATAGAGGAGATGCCCAAGACACGCATGCCAGCATGACGCGCTACGGTCACTTCTGGGGCGGTGGACATACCGACAGCGTCCACCCCGATTGTTTGCATGAAGCGCAATTCGGCAGGGGTTTCAAAAGTGGGGCCTGAAAGGCAGCAATAGACGCCTTCATGCAAAGGGATGCCCAGTTGACGGGCTGTGCTGCGCGCCTTGTCTTTGTATTCACGGTCGTAGGCCTGGCTCATGTCAGGGAAGCGGGTGCCAAATTCATCCAGGTTGGGTCCGCGCAAGGGATGGTTGCCGGCAAACCCCAAGAAATTGATGTGATCGTCAATCAACATCAATTCCCCTGCTTGAAAGCTGCGTTTGATACCGCCGGCAGCGTTGGTGACCACCAGTTTCTCAATGCCCAGCAATTTCATGACACGAATGGGAAAGGTGATTTGGCTGGGTGAATAGCCTTCATAGAAATGCACACGGCCCCGCATGATCATGACGACCTTTCCTTTCAATTTGCCGATGACGAATTGTCCAGAGTGGCCGTGGACGGTTGATTGGGGAAAATGTGGAATATCTTTGTAGGAGATGGTTTCAGGATTTTCCACCATATCTGCCAAAGCACCCAAACCTGAACCAAGAATGAGGGCAATTTCTGGCTGATAGCTGGTTTTCGAGCGGATGTATTCGGCGGCTGTATTGATTTCGGCGAGAGTCATAAATTTTTCCATTGTTTAACTCCTGTGTGTATAGATAGAAGGATAGTGGTTTTAGGAAAATAATAGCTATTGATAATTTATTATACCCGCAACCGTCCCATAGCGTTGGTAGTAAAGGCGGGTCATATATCTATCGCTGATTGGCTGTTGCGTGAGCAGAGGCTGTCTTTGATTTTTTGCAGAAACCGAAGGTAAAGGTATTGACAAGCTGGTTTATCTATGTATAATAAAGCCTAATTCGTACCCCATTCGTCAGGTTCCTGGCGAATGATTCCCTGAAAGGTAATTTATAGTTAGGCAGCAAATCGAGGAGATTTGTCCATGTACTGGTATGTTCTTATTTGCATTCTAATGGTTATGGCTCTTACCTACATCTATATAGATGATGGGATGCGCTTGGCCGGGAGTGTGAATGGGAAGTAAGGTACCAGTCACAGAAGTAAGAAAGACACCGCCCAGTCAAGCGAACGAGGCGGTTTTTCTTATGTGTCGAGTCGATTTGACTGAAGGAGGTAAGCAATAAATATTTCCAAACAGATCGGCAGCAAGAGTTGTCCACTCTCATAAGGTAATTTCAGCCTTCAGACCAGGCTGAGGTGCAAAGAAGAAAAATTGTGTTTTGTTTATTGTTAGCTTATTCGTAGGAGAATAAATAATGAAAAAAATTGGTTTGTTATTTGTAGTAGTGTTGATGGCGTTGGTGTTCGCTTCATGCGGCGGCGGTTTGCCCGAAGCTTGCGAGGCGGATCCCCTTGGGTGTGCTGTAGTCGAACAGGGTGAAACCGTCAAAATCGGTATGGCTGGCCCCATGTTAGGCGACTATGCCATGTTCGGCCAGGACATTTCACAGGGTGCGATGATTGCGATCAATGAGTTCAATGAAGCCGGTGGTCTGGAAGGCTTTGAGTTCGCTTTGGTGGCTGAGGACACCGGCGGCGCACCTGAACAGGGCGCGGCTGTTGCCAGTAAATTTGTGACCGATGATACCATGGTGGCGATTGCCGGGCATATTTTCTCTGGCGAGACCGAAGCTGCGATGCCCATCTATGAAGATGCCGGATTCCCGATGATGTCGCCTTCAGCGACCAACCCGCCACTGACCACGTTGGGTTCGTCAGTGTTCAACCGTCTGGCTTTCACCGATGCGGTGCAGGCAAAATTTGCGGCTGAGATGCTGTTCAATGACCTGGGCATGACCAAATTGGCTTTGGTACACGATGGTGGCGCCTATGGCCAGGGTCTGGCAGAAGAAGTGCAGAAGAATTTTGAAGCGCTTGGCGGCGAGGTTGTGGCATTTGAGGCAATCACCGTTGGTGAAGCCGATTACTCAGCTACACTGGCATCTGTTGCCGCCAAAGATCCTGAGGCTGTCTATTTTGGTGGCTACTCCGCAGAGGGCATCATCATGATGAACCAGTGGGTGCAGTCTGGACTGGAAGGGGTGTTGTTCTTCGGTTGTGATGGCACCTATGGTGTGGAATTCACCCAGAAGACGGGCGCGAACAGCATTGGTGCATTGGCTGCCTCTTTGGTGCCGCCCGATTCTGCTGAAAAGACCGCTTTTGACGTGATTTACCAGTCAACTTTTGGTCTCCAGGCTGGCGAATTAAGCGCGTTCACCTGGAGCGCCTATGACACCGCCTGGACTTTGATCGAAGCGGCAAAATCAGTTGCGTTCGTTGATGGCGATACCCTTTATATTCCTCGCAGCCAGATGGTGGCAGCTGTGCGCACTACTAACTACAACGGTTTGACCGGCGCAGTGGTGTGTGATGCATTCGGCGAATGCAATGCTTCTGGCCCGACCTTCTATGAGGTGGTCAGTGATGGTGCGGGTGGCGCTGTGTGGGTGCCCTATACCAAATAAGAAGTTCGTTATAGAATTGTTTTTGACCGGAGGGGAGAAGCAATTCTCCCCTCCGAAATTGCTTTGAGGTGATGGTGGCGGGTTTGGCTGTTAGCTGCCTAAGCCAGTTTATGATGAATTTTAATGGTAGAAAGAATAGGAACGAGAGAGCGTGATTCCATGGAACAATCAAAAAAACGAAATCTCGCCGACTTAAATCTTAGTAAATCATTACGATCCCTGTTCGGGATCGTCGTGCTTGCCCTTTTGCTTTGGCGATTTTACAATGTATTATTCATTGAACAAACCTACGGCCCAGATACCTGGGCTCGATTTGCGATTACAGGACTGATCATCGGCGGTATGTATGCGCTGATCGCTATCGGTTATACCCTTGTATACGGTATTTTGTTTATGATCAACTTCGCCCATGGCGAAGTGATGATGCTGGGCTCCTTTGCAGGTTATTTTGTGTTTGAGCTGCTGGCGATCATACCTGCGCCTTTTGCAGCCAACCCTGAAAAAGGATTTTTAAATGCGCTGCCGATTCTTTCGATCATCATTGCGTTTTTGGTGGGCATGTTCGTTTCAGCGCTCTCGGGTTACTTGCTTGAGAGAGTCGCTTACCGCCCCTTGCGCACTGCCCCCAGGCTGGTGCCATTAATCAGCGCGATTGGTGCCTCCATTTTTTTGCAGAATGCGGCCATGCTGTTATTTGGCCCGCAGCGGCGGCCGTATTTGAATCCTGACTGGTTATCACGCGGAACTGGCTGGGATGTGTTGATTGGCGGCAGGTCGGTGTTGATCACCTATACCGGCGTGCTATCCATTGTTCTGTCTGCCTTGTTGATGATCGGCTTGTATTTGCTGGTGCAATATACCAAACTGGGCCGCTCTATGCGCGCTGTGGCGGAGGACAAACAGGCGGCGGCGCTGATGGGCATTGATGTGAATGCTGTTATCAGCCGGACTTTCATTATCAGCGGTATCCTGGCAGGAGCGGCTGGTGTGATGTGGGGCATTCACAATGGCATGATTAACCACTACATTGGTTTTCTGCCCGGCATGAAAGCCTTCACTGCCGCCGTGATGGGCGGTATCGGCAATATTCCTGGTGCTATGTTGGGCGGGATGACGTTGGGTATTTTGGAGTCCTTGGGGCCGGCGATGCTGGGGATCGATTTCCAGTTGAAGGATGTGATCGCGTTCACGATTTTGATCCTGGTGCTGGTCTTTCGCCCATCGGGCTTGTTGGGCGAGCGTTTGTCAGAGGAGAAGGTGTGATGTTTACGCATTTATCGGTATATAAACGATCGTTTTCGTTTGGTCTGGTTGCCGGATGTGTGCTGGTGTTTTTGAGTTTGATCGGTTTCATTGCGATCATTGGACAAATAGTGTTTGGTGCGCGTTTTTTGACCATGCCCCAATACGCTATCATGATTGCAATTTGCGGTTTCCTGGCTGGTTTGATCGCAATTTCTCGCCGTCAAGATGAGGCTGGCGATTGGAAGCCTGTGCTGGCTATTGGGGCATTCACGGGGCTAGGTACGGGGATTCTGATGATTTTGTTCTCCCTGGCGATGGACTTTATCAGAACCGGAGGCGCTGACCCAAGGACCTATCTGGTGAAATTGTCGCCCCAGCTTTTAGAGCTATATTTGTTTGATGCCCACTGGCTGATCGCGGCGGGTTTGTACCTGGCTGCGCTGATCGCAGGAGGCTTGCTGGCGGGCGTGTTTATCAAGGCTGTCATCCAGGCTGATTGGCGCAAAAACTTAATGGAGAGAGGCAAACAGCAAGTCAATCAACTGAAAACGCTGCCGGTCGTCCTCAAGCTGCAAGCCAATAAACATGCCAACCCGATCATGATTGTGGTTGCTTTGGTATTGCTGTTCCTGATGCCGTATGTATGGGGCAGCTATTGGAACTATGTGATGGGCACGGTCGGTATATATATCTTGTTGGGACTCGGGATGAATATCATCGTGGGCCTTTCTGGCCAATTGGTGTTGGGGTATGTGGCGTTTTTTGCTATCGGCGCTTACACCATGGGTCTGATGACTTCACCGGTACCACTTGGCATCTCGCTGGGATTCTGGCCGGCATTGGTGGCAAGTGTGATAACAGCTGCCCTGACCGGCATTCTGTTGGGTCTGCCAATTTTGAATTTGCGCGGCGACTATCTGGCAATCGTTACGCTGGGTTTTGGCGAAATTATCCGTATTTTAATCAAGAGCGACAGCCTAACTTCGCTCACCGGCGGTCCCAAAGGATTGCGCAACATTGCCAAACCAACTTTGTTTGGCATGAACTTTTCCTCTGATGTGAATTTCATGCACTTGATCCTGGTGGGTGTGCTTGTCGGCATCTTTATTGCTTACCGCTTGCAGAACTCGCGCACCGGGCGAGCGTGGCTCTCGATTCAAGGCGACCAGATCGTATCGCGTGCTACCGGTGTGAATAGTTACTTTTACAAAATTTTGGCACTGGCACTCGGTGCTGCTTTTGCGGGTGTGGGTGGGGCGATCTTTGCCTCGCGCAACCAGTTCACTGGCCCAGAGGATCACATCTTGATGGTATCCATCAATGTGTTATGTCTGGTGATTGTGGGTGGTATGGGCAGCTTACCCGGGGTTGTGCTGGGTTCGTTTGTGTTGAAAGGCATCCCGGAGTTGCTGCGAGATCTGACCGATTACCGTTTGCTTGTGTTCGGTATTTTGCTGGTGGTCATGATGATCGCGCGGCCGGAAGGATTGTGGCCCAGCGGTCGTCCCCGCATCGCAGAGATTTTGCAGAATCGCAAAATTCCTCTGGATGAACCTTCTGAGGAGGTGCCAGCATGACGGCAGTAAACCACAGCAATGGTGTTCCAGTAATCGAAACCCGCTCCGTGACCAAACGGTTTGGCGGTTTGGTGGCAGTTTCTTCCGTGGATATTGTCATTGAAGATAAGGCCATTTATGCTATCATTGGCCCGAATGGCGCCGGAAAAACGACTTTGTTCAATTGTATCTCCGGTTTTTATACGCCCGAAGAAGGCGATATCCTGTTCAATGGCAGGCCCATTCAGGGATTGAGCACTGACCGCATTGCCAGTTTGGGCATTGCGCGCACCTATCAGAATATCCGCCTGTTTCGGAATCTGACAGCCATGGAAAACATCCTGGTTGGCTCTCACTGCCGTTACCAAAACTCATGGGTGGACGCGGTGCTGCATACCAGGCGCTGGAAAAATGAGGAACAACACTCGCAAGATAAAGCCTATGAATTGTTGGACTATATCGGGTTGAATGGGCTTGGTGATCATCTGGCAGTCAATCTGCCTTATGGCGCGCAACGGCGTCTGGAGATCGCGCGGGCGCTGGCGAGTACCCCCAAACTGCTGCTGCTGGATGAACCGACCGCTGGTATGAATCCACAAGAAACGGATGAAATGATTGCCTTTATCCGCAACGTGCGTGATGATTTGGGGATCACCATCCTGTTAATTGAACATGACATGCGTATGGTGATGGGTATTTCGGAGCAGATTTCCGTATTGGATTATGGCATGAAGATCGCTGAAGGCACCCCCAAAGAAATCCAATCGAATCAAAAAGTGATCGAAGCCTATCTGGGACCAGGCGCAGCGGCACTGGAAGAGAAATTCAAGCGAGGCAGACAACAATGAACGACACACTCAGAATGCTTGATGTGCAGGATCTGCATGTGTACTATGGTGCCATCCATGCACTGAAAGGTGTATCATTTCACCTCGACAAAGGCGAAGTGGTAGCGCTGATCGGCACCAACGGCGCGGGAAAATCGACCACGCTGAACACGCTCTCTGGCTTGCTTCCCCCCACGCAAGGTTCTTTTTCTTTCGAAGGGGAAGATATCACTGCGGTGGCGCCGCAAGATATTGTCAAACTGGGTATTGTGCAGGTGCCGGAAGGCCGCAAAATCTTTGCGCGCATGACCGTTCGTGAAAATCTTGAGATGGGGGCTTATATTTTCGATGACCGGGCACAAATCGAAAAGGATGTCAATAAGGCATTTGACCTGTTCCCTCGTCTGGCTGAGCGGCAGCGGCAGTTGGGCGGCACACTTTCCGGCGGTGAACAACAAATGCTGGCTATGGCGCGTGCTCTGATGACACGCCCGAAACTGCTGCTGATGGATGAACCCTCCATGGGCCTGGCGCCAATTTTGGTGGAGCAGGTTTTTGAGATCATTCAGGAGATCAACCGCTCTGGCACCACGGTTCTTTTGGTGGAGCAGAATGCGCAGATGGCGCTCTCGATTGCTGACCGGGGGTATGTAATGGAAACCGGCAAGATTGTGTTGACCGGCAGCGGCGAAGAACTGTTGGTGAATCCGCAGGTGAAAGAAGCCTATCTGGGCGGGTAAACCAAAGAATAACAACCTTGGTGAAAAATAGGAACAAACTCGTTCCTGTTTTTCTTTTTAACGCGCCAGCAGTGCTTTGATGACAGAAACAGTTGTGTCGACGGCCTCATCATTAATCCAATAATGCGTAACCAACCGGAATACACCATCCCTCCCGCGGATGACGATTCCTTGGGCGGCACAACCGGCGATGAGCTTCTCATCGGTCAAGGTAACATCTGAATCCAAACGCATATACACCATGTTGGTGGGGGGTGGGTCATTCAAAATATGGATGCCTTTGATCTGTCCCAGCGCCTGTGCCAGGTGACGCGCGCGGGTATGGTCGTCGGTAAGGCGGTCAATCATTTCGTCCAGCGCTACCAGCCCGGCTGCTGCCAATACTCCCGCTTGGCGCATGCCACCGCCCAACATCTTGCGCACACGGCGTACCTGATCGATAAAGGGTTGTGACCCTACTATGACCGATCCGACCGGGCAGCACAGCCCTTTGCTAAGGCAGAATGTGATTGAATCTACTTCTATGGTGAGTGCGGCTGCAGTAACAGCCTGCGCCACCGCCGCGTTAAAAATGCGAGCGCCATCAATGTGCACCAATAAGCCGTGTTGATGAGCAAGATCCGCTGCCTTGCGAGTGTACTCAGGTGTCAGCACGGTTCCGCCACAGGCATTTTGGGTGTTTTCTAACACCAATAAGCGGGAAATGGGTGCATGGATGTCATCCGGGCGGATGGCGCTTTCGATATCATCTAATAACAGGCTGCCATCTTCTTGATTGGGAATGGTATAGGTATGAATGCCGCCCAGGGCAGAGATGCCACCGGCTTCATACAAAAATGTATGGGCTTTGTTGCCCATGATGACCTCGTCCCCCCGCTGGCAATGCGCCAGAATGGAAGCCAGGTTGCCCATGGTACCGGAGGGAACAAATAGGGCGGCTTCTTTTTCAAACAGTTCAGCGGATCGCTGTTCGAGGGCATTGATGGTCGGGTCTTCCCCATAGACATCATCGCCGAGGGGAGCGTGCGCCATCGCTTCGCGCATGGCGGGTGTTGGCAGAGTGACAGTATCGGAGCGCAGGTCAATGGTTTTCATGCTATTCCTTTTGCATCAATTATTTACCCAATCATAACAGAACAGAGAAGGATGTTTTGTTTTGTTTCAGCGCAACTGTTGCAGGACGGCTTGTAATTCATTTGGCAGCGGCGCGGAGAAATGCCTGGGCTGGTCTTCTCCTTCCAACAGGATAACCAGCTCAGCGGCATGTAAGAATTGGCGATCAAGATCGATGGAAGAATGGCGTTTGCCATAAGTCTGGTCACCCGCTACAGGGCAGTTCATGAACTGCATGTGCAAACGAATCTGATGGGTTCGTCCGGTGAAAATTCGTACACGCACCAGAGAATGATGCGCAAATTCTTCGATGACCTCGTATTCGCTGACGGCGTGTTTGCCTTTGCCGGCTGAAACCACTGCCATTTTCTGACGGTGGCTGGGGTCGCGGCTGACAGGCGCTTCTATGCGGCCTTTGACGGTGGGAAGATGGCCGTCAACCAGGGTCAGGTAATATTTCTCTACCTGGCGGTTTTTGAATTGTTTTTGCAGCCAACGCAAGGTGCGGTCATTTTTTGCGAACATGATCAGGCCTGAAGTGTCTTTGTCGAGTCGATGAACGACGCCCGGGCGGTACTCACCGCCGATCCCTTCTAATTCAGGGGCATGCGCCATGACAGCCTGCACCATTGTGCCGCTGGCGTGTCCGGCGGATGGGTGAACGACCATGCCGGCGGGTTTGTTAATGACAACCAGATTGTTGTCTTCATATACAATCGCGAGGGGGATGTCTTCAGCCACCAGCCCAACATCGATAATGGGGGGAATGGCGACATGGATGGTGTCACCGGTTTCCACTTTAGCGCCGGTTTTGGTGATTGTCTGCCGATTCACCTGCACATGGCCGTCTCTGATCCAGATCTGCACACGCGAACGCGAATGTTCTGGAAAACATTCGGCAAGATATTTGTCCAATCGTTGTGCTTCAGGGCCGCGATAGACGAATTCTTTGCTCTCAGCCTGGCTGGCAGCATTATTCGATAACTGATTCAGGGTCATGTTCCTGGCTGATTTCTGGCGCCGATTCATCGGATGCCAATTCTTCGGTTTTTTTCTTTCGGCGGTCTTTAATTTCCTCCAATACTATGCTGAGGAACATCAGCGCCACACCGATATTGATGGAGGCATCTGCCACGTTGAAGATGGGAAATTTGCCGACAGCGACAAAGTCGGTCACATGCCCCAGGGTGATCCGGTCGATGAAGTTGCCCAGTGCACCGCCGACTTCAAAAGCCAGGGCGAGGCGCAAAAGCCACTCCTGTTGGGGAATCTGGTTGTAGAAAACGAAGATGATCACCACGATGATGATGCTGGTCACAGAGAAGAGCAAGCTGTTGCCTTGAAACAAGCCGAAGGCAATACCGGTATTGTACCAGTGTAAAAACCGCACCTGTTCACAGATTCCGTCGATGAGGCAATGGGTTTCACCCAAGGCGAGGTTATTGCGTATCCAAAGCTTTGTCGCCTGATCAATGAGTATGATGACGGCGGTAACGATGATCAGTAATGCGTATTTTTGCCAGAATTTTTTCAAAATGCCCTCAACGTTTTTCCTATGATGGTTATAGCTCTGTCAGGATGGCGGCAGAGCTTCATTATTATACATGAATTCATACCATTGGTGGATTTGTAGATGTTGAGCGATCATTGATAGGGAAAGGTCAATGGATAGAAGGTGAGCAGGGCAGCCGCTGCGGCAGTCGCTGGCACCGAAACCGGCAAGCGGTGCAGCCACGTTCGGCAGAAGCAACAGCCTGCTGACCCATTCGCATTCCAATCGATCTGTGCCAGTTTGCCATAGAACAGCCTGGATGGTTATGTGGGGTTTTATGTAATCGAAATGCCAATGAGGGGTTGGTGAAGGTGTCAGGTGATGTTTCACCCGTGCACGGATACCGCCGCTGCCGAAGGCACTGCCAACATATACATACTTGCCAGCAGGCAGGCTCAACATGCCCAATGCGCCGACCGATATAGCGATTTTTTGTTTGAGCGGACCGTAGATGATGTAGGTGCCTTTTTGTATAGGCAGGTCATGTAAAATGTGATTCATGGGTCAAATTGTTGTGCAACATTTGTTTTCGATTGCCGTATACTCATTATAGACTGAATCAATAACCAATGAATTGGAGGAAAAATGCAATCAAAAATTGATGGAACCGTGATGCAAATGTTGACCGTGCATCTTCACAAAGGTGAATCGGTCTATACTGAATCCGGCGGCATGGCGTGGATGACAGGTGGGATTGAAATGTCAACCAATACGCGTGGCGGGTTGATGAAAGGACTGGGGCGCAGCCTGGCGGGGGAGTCATTGTTCATGACTACTTACACCAGTGGGGTAGATGGCGCCTGGGTGGTATTCACACCTGAAGCACCCGGTAAGATCGTTGAGTTGGACCTGGCTCCTGGTCAGGTATGGATTGCGCAGAAAGATGCTTTTATGGTGGCGCAGGAATCGGTTGATCTGGCAATTCACTTCCGCAAACGATTGAGCGCTGGCTTCTTCGGTGGTGAGGGATTTATCCTGCAGAAGCTAACCGGGCCCGGCAAAGCCTGGCTAGAGGTAGATGGAGAAACGGTGGAATATACCCTGCGCGACAATCAGATGCTGAAGATCGATCCGGGCCACATCGCTGCCTTCGAGAGCACGGTCACCTATGAAATCGAGACTGTGAAAGGTCTGGGCAACATTTTATTCAGCGGTGAGGGGTTGTTCCTGGCGACATTGCGCGGTCCTGGCCGCATTATTTTACAGACCATGCCTTTGAGTAGCCTGGCAGCCAAAATCGCCCGGTTTATTCCTAAAAGCGGTTAATAGATTGACCGAATATTTTGCAGAGGCTGGCGATTGCCAGCCTCTGTTCATTTAAATGATCTCCTGACCGTTGATATCGAGATAACGCTGGGTCTGGGTAGCAACGGTCTCATTGTTCAAATCGTTGTCGAGTTGTTTGATGATGCGCAGATAGGCATCCAACGAGCTTTCACTGTTGCTGTAAGCGCGTCTTTCACGCGCAAAACGGCTGTTGTAATCCTGTAGAAGAGATTGTATTTCCCTGGAAGCGATGAAGTCATTGGCAACATCCATGGCAACCCGCTTCCACATCTCTAAGGTTTGCCGCAGAGCATTCTCCATTTGGTCGATTTTTTGGTGGTCTTTATGAATGGCGTCGGTCAAATCTGCCAGTTTTTCGTTTAAGGTTTGATAACGTTGGGCATATTGTTGGAATTTTGTGACCAGATGTTGTGATTGATGGGGCTGGTGACAAAAATCGACCATAGACTGGTCTAACAACCGCGATTCTTTGGATACCCGCTCTACATTCAGTGCGTTTTGATCCCAGCTGGTGGTATCTATGTTGTTGGCCATTTGTTCCAGAACACTGTCGCAGTGCTGCTGTGCTTGCTGGTATTCGCGATGTGCTTTGGTCACATTGCGGTGCATGGTTTCGATTTCATTAAGATATTGATGTAGAAGATTGATAGCCTCAACGCTTTGTTCATACATCGCAGCCTGTTCTGGCAAGGCGGCGGTTTCAAAATCGGAGATGTCTATGGATTTCGCCATAGCTTCACGGGTCTCATCCAGAATGGGATCGTTGAGTTGCGCGATTGTTTGTAGTTCATCTAACAAAGAAGTGATTTGTGACTGTAGGGCTTGCGTTTCTTTGCGGGCTGCGGCGATCTGCTGCATGATGGCAATTTTCGCTTTGTTTTCTAATGATACCAGCCGGGCACTTTCGTCTTTGATCACATGCAGGTGGGGCGATTCCATTTTTTGCACGATGTCTTCGCTGGTTTGCAGCATTGTCTTTAGCTGCCGTTTGACTTGTTTATCAGCTGTCAGACCCATTATGTTCTGCATCTCCTCATGAACCTGTTGGGCTTTGTGGCTGGTTTGTTCCTGCTGTTTCTCCAGCGCCGTCAGTTGATCCATCTGGTTTTGCATGCCGGAGGCGATCATGTTACGCACTTTTTCGATTTCCTGCGCGGCGGTTAATAAAGGCAGCACCTCATCTTCTGAAATGGTTTGGTCGAGGTCAGGCAATTTCTCCATGGCTGTTTGCTGGATGTTTTCGATCGCCTTAATCAAGTTCATATCTTCCCAATCGGGCGGGCGGTCGTAATTATCAGGGGCGAATCTGGTCAATGCTGCGGCTTGCTGTTTGGTTTCGTCAATCCAGGCAGTTAGTTGTTCCGTTTTCAGGCGCCTGATGAGGATGGTCAATTCAGCCTGGGCATGCTGCAGGGTGGTTAACTCTTGTTGCAGCTTTGCCATGTCAGTGGACAAATCGTGCATAATAGCCAGTTCTTCACTGAAACGAGAAGGAGCATGCCTGCCGTCTAACTGTGCCAAAGAAGTTTTGGCGTCACTGATTGATGAGAGGATCTGGTCGGTTGTAGTTAATGTGAGCGGTAGCAATGGGTTGTTCACGAGTTGATCAGCTGTGTCATTCAGTTGCTGCCAGTTATTTTCCACCGATTCACGCAGTTGTTGGTATTGGTTCAGGATGGCGACTGCTTCCTTACCACGATCAGGGATCGAGTTCATTTTTTCATAAGCCGCGGCCGAAACCTCTAAGGTTTGCTCCAGTTGGCCGGGTTCCAGTTGGTTGGATACCTGGTATGCCCGGTTTAATTTCATGCGAGCGTCCTGCATCTCATACAAAAAACCTGACGGATCAAGATTTGATGGCAATCGTTTTACCGTACCTTCAGCTTGTTTGATGCTTCCTGCCAATTGATCAATGGCAGCTTGCAGTAATTGCGCCTGCTCCAACCATCGGTGCGATTCGGTGAGGGTTTTGGTCAGTTCTGGGCGGGTTTCTTCCAGTATCTTATGCGTTGCGGTCACATCGCGCAGGGTTTCGATGTCCATGGTTCTTGGTTGGTGCAGGGCAAGCAGGTGGGCGGGTATTTCGGTCAGTCGCTGGTGGATTGCCTGGTGTGTCCGTTTGAGTTTGCCGACTTCTTCACCCGGAAGTTTATGATCGATCAATAATTGCGTAACCTCATGCAGTTCTTCCAATTGCTCCCAGGCGGTGTGAACGTCAGCCGTCACGCGGTCTCTGATGCGAACAAGACTCTGTATCTGATCGCCCAGCAGCGTCAACTGGCGGTCAATGGTCACAGACAACTGCTCCAACTGGTTCACCTTGCGCAAGGTTTCAAACCAGTGGTAAGGGCCCAAAAGTCGGTTTTTGATATCGGGAATTGAAAATTGGTCAACCTCTTCACGCAGGCGTAAATAACGAGCCATTTCTTTCTGGCGGTTGTTGTTAAGTTGCCCCAATTGTTTTTGGATAGATTGGTACTGCTGCTCGAAAAGCGATTTTTCTTCAATTTCTTGAAACACCGCCACATGCTGCTCATATCGATTGAGGTCAATGTCGTGGGTTCTCAAGGCATTCAGGATGTCTGCCATTTTGGCTTTGGTGTTGGCACGCCAATACCTTGCGGCAATGTAGATGACAAATACAAGCAGCAAAACAATGAAGAAAATTATCGCGAGAGGCGACTCATTCATCAAAGTATAATAAGAAATGACCATGATAAGATTATTGTAGCATCATCTTAAAAATTTGAAGACCTAGACTTGTTGCCAAATTTCTACAAATATTACCTTACGAGGTGAAAAATGTTTTCTCTACGTAAAAATGAATCTACCCACCAATTCCTGGCTTTTCTGGATGAATGGTTTGCCTCTCTGCCCACTCTCTCTTTCCCGCAAGCAGGTTGGGACTTTCAAAAAACCGCTTTGATATCGGTTGATTTGATCTGCGGTTTTTGTGAGGAAGGACTGCTTTCTTCGCCACGCGTGGCTGCCATTGTGGAACCAGCAGTGATGTTGATGCAGTTGCTTTGGGAGCACGGGGTGCGGCATTTTGTGCTTACGCAGGACAACCACCCGCCGGAGGCAGAAGAATTTTCTGAATTTGGTCCACATTGTGTGAGCGGTACGCGTGAAGCGGAGACAGTGGATGAGATCAAACAATTACCATTCTTTGATTCGATGACGGTGATCCTGAAAAATTCCATTCACAGCGGGATGAACACGGAGTTGCATCAGTGGTTGGAACAACATTCGCAGATTGACACCTTTGTGGTGGTGGGTGATTGCACAGACCTGTGTGTGTATCAACTGGCGATGGATCTGAAGTTGCAGGCGAATGCACGCCAGCAAAAACGGCGGGTCATCGTGCCTGCCAACTGTGTTGATACCTACGACATGCCTGTGGAAACAGCCAAAGAGCTTGGCGTGCTGCCGCACCCGGGCGATCTGCTGCATCAAATATTCCTCTACCATATGGCATTGAACGGGATCGAGGTCGTGAAGGAAATCCAGCCATGAACACGGGGAGTGACCGATATTAGCCGTTGTCTTTCAGGATTTGCTGCAGTACGGTTTCAACCGGGGTATAGGTGAACCCCAGGGTCTGTTCTGCGTAAGCACCGTCCACGATTAACCCTGCTTGCCAGGTACGGGCATAATCAATCGAGAAATTCCACAATGGCAGGCGCTTCTTTTTGTCCGCACGCATGGTGGTCATTTGCGCTATTAATAACGCCAGCCAATCCGGCAAGGTCAACCGTGGCGGTTTGGTCCCAGTCAACTGCCAGACTTTTTGTGCGAAGTTTCGATTCTTCAGATTTTTAGCGGCCAGCAGAAAGGTCTCGCCCACGGTGCGAGGGTTTCCTACACACAGGGCAATGGCTTCTGCCACATCCTCCATGGCGACATATGACATATTGTGTTTGCCAAAAGAATGGAAGGGTGGCGTATTTTCTGTCAGCGGTGAGAACAGCGAACCACCCAGCGATAATCCTTCTCTGGCGATCATCATTACAGGTTGCAGGATGGTAACAGGCAGCCCGCCTTCTTCCATGAATTTTCGCACAAAGCGTTCGCCGTAATATTTGCTGTCTGCGAAATGGCTCAAGCGCAGATCGCTATAGGTCGATTGTTCGGTGATCGGCGCACTACCGGATTTGCCATAAACCAGCGCCGAACTGAGGAATATCACTTGTTGGATTTCTTCGCGCATGGCAGCCTGCATGACTTTGACCGCGCCCGTAATGTTGATTTCGTCGTAGTGATGCGTTGAGGGTGTCCAGAAGGCATCAAAACTGGCGAGATGAATCACCACATCACAACCTGATACAGCCTTTGTGAGGGCGGCGTCGTCCAACAATGATCCGTTCGTGACAGTGACGCCCATTGATTTCAGTGCAGAAGTGTCACTATTTGGCGGTATCAGTGTGGATAAATGACAACCTCTTGTCTGCAATTTTGCGGCGGCAGCCAATCCGAGCGGAGTATTTGCGGCGGTAATGAATATTTTCATAGAAATTGCCTCAGCGTTGGTTTTGCAGAAGTATATTATTAATGGGAGGGATTGTTTTGTGCGGTTCGGTATGACAAGATCGCCAGTTCAACACTGAGATCCTGGTTGACCACAAAGATTGATTCAGGCACTTTAAGGGTGATTGGGGCGAAGTTCCAAATGGATTGAACCCCACCAGCAACCATCAAATCGGTTACCTGCTGTGCCGCTTCGGTGGGGGTGGTGATGATTCCGATGGGTATTTTGTTGGCCATCAACATGTCAGCAAGATCGCTGATCGCATGAATAGTCAGTCCCGCGATTTGGTTGCCGATTTTTGCGGGGTCATTGTCAAACAACATTGTCAGGTGCAGGCCATATTGTTGGAAGCCCGGGAAATGAATCAAGGCATTGGCGAGATTGCCAACACCTGCCAGGGCGGCTTTTTTGGGCTGTGATAGGGCCAAAAAATGCTCGAGAGTGGCTGCCAGACGTTTGACATCATAACCGACACCCGGCCTTCCCTGGTCAGCAAGATAGCCTAAATCCTTGCGGACCTGGGTGGAAGGTATTTCCAGCAAGATGCCCAATTCTGTTGAACTGATTTTATGCTTGCCCACCTGCATTGCCCGCATCAATTCCCGGTAATACATGGGCAGACGTTTGAGTGTAGGGGTAGGGATATCGGACAACCTTGCCTCCATCGCGATGTCATCCTGTTAATTAGCATACCATACTTGTGGCAACAGTGTACACCGGGAAGGTTCTGTAGAGCGGTGAATAAAAAAACAGGCCAGTTCAAAGAACTGACCCGTTCGATGGATAAAGCAACTGCTTAGAAACCGTAGATCTGGCCGTATTTTTGTTTCAGATAATTTACATAGGGTTGCGGATCAATTTTTGAACCGGTGACTTTTTCGATAAGTTCTTGCGGTTCATATTTGCTGCCATGCACGTGGATATTTTCACGCAGCCATTGCAGGATCTCGCCGAATTCACCTTGTTCGATTTTGCCATCGATGTTGTCAATTTGCTCATTCATCACATCCCATAATTGCACAGAGACCAGGTTGCCCAGTGCATAGGTGGAGAAGTAACCGAACAATCCGTGTGACCAGTGCACATCTTGCAGTACGCCCATCGCATCGTTGGGAGGGGTGATGCCGAGATAGGCATGCATGGTGTCATTCCAATACTCAGGCAGTTCAGCCACTTTGATGTTGCCTTCGATCAGCCCTAATTCAATCTCCAGACGCAGCATGATATGCAGGTTGTAGGTGGCTTCGTCCGCTTCTACGCGAATGAATGAGGGTTCCACTTTGTTGACAGCGCGGTAGAATTGCTCAACCGTGACATTGCCCAATTGGGTTGGAAAGTAGCTTTGCAGGCGGGGGTAGTATTTGCGCCAGAAGGGCAGCGAACGCCCGATCAAGTTCTCCCACATGCGTGATTGAGATTCATGAACGCTCAGAGAAGCAGCACCGTGCAGGGCATTTCGTGAATAAGCCGGGTTGTATCCCATTTCGTACAGGCCATGACCGCCTTCGTGCAAGGTGGACATCATGCCGGAAATCAAATCATCTTCCGCAATGCGGGTGGTGATGCGCACATCGTTGATGCTGAAGCCGCTGGTGAAGGGATGGGCGGAATAATCCTGCCGGCCGCGATTCAGGTCGAATCCGATTGCTTTTAACAATTCCATGCCAAAGTCCCACTGGCCCTGTTTCGGGAAAGTGGTGTTGAGGAAAGAATCGTCGACCTGCGGTGAGTCTTTGATGGCTTGAATGATTTCAACCTGAACCGGGCGCAGTGCCTCGAAAATCGTTTTTACATCTGCGGTCTTCATGCCTGGCTCATACATGTCGAGCAAGGGGTCATAGATATGGTCATAGGGGGTGAAGAAACTGCTGCCCTCTTTGGCCAGTTCTACAATGGTCTCCAGGTTGGGCTGGAAGATAGAGAAGTTTGACTTCTGGCGGGCTTCCTGCCATTTCATCTGGGCGATAGAGGTTTCTTTGGTCCAACGCATGATGAAATCAACCGGCATGCGGGTTTGTTTTTCATAACCGCGTTTCGTGACCTTGAACCAGCGGGCGTCATCACTGTCAGGATCGAGCTGGGCGATGTGCGGTTCCAGTTCTTCCAGGATTTCGCCGATGGCTGGATCGGTGGTTTTCATGTGAATGATCTTGGAAAGGGTGGCGAGCGCATTGCCGCGGTCTTCCGCGCCTCCTGGCGGCATATACGTTACCTGATCCCATCCCATAACCGATGCAGCGTGTCCCAAATCGGTTAATTCTGACTGGATATCCTTTAGTTTATTGATCAACTCGTGCATATGTAATCTCCTTATTCATTCTCGATTTCTTCAGTTGGCAGTTGCTCTGCCTCATCCTCATCCATTTTACTCCAGACTGGTTTTGTTTGGGTAGAGGAGATATTTATTGTTATAAGTTTTATAAGAATTTTTTAAACCTCATCAGGTTAAAGTATAATTGATGAGGGTTACAACTCATTTCCCGCTTATCATTCTCATCATGTAGTTAACAAAGGAGTTCATATTTGATCAGGACAGGCTTTGTTGTGCGTATCATGGGGGTGGTGATCGATGTGGAATTTTCCACTGGTGATCTACCCGCCATTCATAATAGTTTGCATATTAAAACCCCTGACAATAGACTGATTGTGCTGGAGGTGCAGGAACATATCAATGCACAAACGGTTCGCTGCATTTCGATGCAAAGCACTTCTGGTTTGGCGCGTGGAATGGAAGTTGAAGACACCGGTGCTCCCATCCAGGTACCCATCGGGCGCGAAACCCTGGGGAGGATGTTCAACGTTATCGGAGATCCGATCGATGGATTGCCACCTGTCAAATCTGCCAAAAAGGCTTCCATTCATCATGACTCACCGCCGTTGTCAGAGCAGCGCGTTGCCACCGAACCTTTCATTACCGGCATCAAAGCCATTGATCTGTTAACGCCCTATCCACAGGGTGGCAAGATCGGATTGTTCGGCGGCGCGGGCGTTGGGAAAACGGTGTTGATGATTGAGTTGATGCGGGATACCATCGCTGAACACCAGGGGATTGTGCTTTTTGCGGGAGTGGGAGAGCGCAGCCGCGAGGGTAACGACCTTTGGCTGGCAATGAAAGAAAGTGGCGTAATCGATAACACTGTGCTGGTTTTCGGGCAGATGAATGAGCCGCCCGGTGCCCGCTTGCGGGTGGGGCTGACCGCCCTAACCATGGCAGAATATTTTAGAGATTATGAGAAACGACCGGTGTTGTTATTCATCGACAATATCTTCCGCTATATTCAGGCTGGGGCGGAGGTTTCTGCCCTGTTGGGCCGCTTGCCCAGTGCTGTAGGTTACCAGCCGACGTTGGAAAGTGAGATGGGAATGCTGCAGGAGCGTATCGCTACAACGAGTGCAGGCAGTGTGACCTCCATTCAAGCAGTGTATGTGCCGGCAGACGACATCACTGACCCGGCGGTGGTGGCAACCTTCGGACATCTGGATGCCTCCACGGTGCTATCCCGGCGTCAGGCAAGTATGGGTTTCTATCCTGCCATTGACCCCTTGTCCAGCACCAGTTCTTTGTTGTCGCCGGTATCGGTCGGCGAGGAACACTACCGGATCGCAACAAGTGTACGATCTTTGTTGACACGTTATGAAGAGTTGCAGGATGTGATCGCGATTTTAGGTATGGAAGAGCTGAGTGAAGACGACCAGACCGCTGTGCATCGCGCGCGCCGCTGCCAGCGATTTTTGACCCAGCCTTTTTTCTCAACAGAAAATTTCACCGGCCACAAAGGCAGATATGTGACATTGCCGGATACCTTGCGGGGTTTTTCGGAAATTCTGGAAGGCAAACATGACGAAGTGCCTGAGCAGGCATTCTACCTGGCCGGTACCATTGATGATGTTCTGCAGCAGGCAGAAAGTATGAAGCAGGTCAGTGAGGTCGAAGTTGAGTGAACTGCTGACACTGCGAGTGGTTTCTCCAGGGGAAGTGATCTTTGAAGGCAGCCAGATGAAGCGCATCGTGGCGCAATTGCCAGATGGCGAGATTGCCTTTTTCCCCGGGCACACCCCCTTACTGGCTGAAACCGTTGACGGTGCCGTTGTTTATGACGATGGAGAAAAGGAGAATGAGATTCGCTTGTTTGGCGGAATTCTGCGTGTAGATGAGAATGTTGTCACCATCTTCACGGGCGGAAGGCTGACTGAGGAGGCGATTGATGCTGGCGGTAGTGGATTGTTTGTTGAAACCTCAGAGGGCGAAGAGGAGTTTTCGAGATTCTCACAGGCACTGATAAAGAGATTGAAGTTATAAAGTGATGGTCATGTGGATTCAGGGTGATGACGAACCCCAAACCCCCCAACATTTGTGGCGTGAAGCCCTTTCGTCTTCGTCAATTGGCTGGGAAATTTCATTGCCAATCGTGGGCGGGGCATTTTTGGGACAGGTCATCGACCGTTTAAGCGGCAATAGTTATGTGTTTACGATTACCTTTCTGTTTGTTGGCGTGTTTTCTGGGTTTTATAATCTGGTAAGGGCTGTTCAGCGCATGCATGATACCAAAACAACAGTCAAAGGCAGGCCGATTTCCGATGAGGAATGGGAAGCATGGGACAAAGAATGGGATGATGACTGGGATACCTTTTTCGAGGAAGATATTGATGAAGAAGAGGAGCACGATTTAGGCTTATGATTGTCTGGTTTGTCAGTGCTTTTTTTGTGGCTGTGTGCTGTGTTTTGCTGCACACAATGTCTGTGCGTATGATGAACCCGGCAGCACCCGCGAAGTCGCTATCACGTTTTTGGCAATTATTCTGGATTAGGCTTTGTGTTCTCGGGGTATACTTATGGCAGTTGGTGCAGCAAAATTTACTTATCATTGCCTCTTCGATGGTTGTTTTTATTGTCACCTACTGGGCAGCACTGGTTTTTATCATTCGTCATAAGCAAGATTGGATGCAATTGAAAGAAACAAAGGATCAATCGTTATGGATTTCGTAACACCACAAGTTGTTTTCACAATTTGGGGAATGCCGATTACCAATACGGTCACATCAACATGGATTATTATGGTGATCATGATATTTTTGGCATGGCTCCTGGGCCGAAAGAAACCGATCGCTCTGGAGATGATTGTCGATTTTATCACCGACCTTTTGGGAAGTACGATGGGGGTGGAAGCCACCCCGTATGTGCCATTTATCGGTACTTTCTTTTTGTTCATCGCTGGCGCGAATGTGCTGGGTTTGATCCCCGGGGTCGAGAATCCAACCAAGGACCTGAACACAACCGCTGCGCTGGCCATCACCGTTTTCTTCTCAGTATATTATTTTGGAATCCGCAGTCAGGGTTTGGTTGGCTATCTGAAGAGTCTGGCGAAACCGATCATCATCCTGCTGCCTTTTGAATTGATCGGACATTTTACACGCGCATTGTCATTGACATTGCGTCTTTTCGGCAATGTCATCAGCATTGAATTGATCGTTGCGATCATTTTTTCACTACTGCCTTATTTCTTGCCCTCTGTTATGGCACTGTATGGGGCGGCGACTGGCTTGATCCAGGCTTATATCTTCACGATACTGGCGGCTACATATATTGGCGCTGGTGTGGTCACCACAGAAGAGTTGGTAAAGAGAAAATTGGCAGCAGCATAGTTTTGAAAGAAATCATAAATAACTTTTGGAGGTAATAACTAAATGTCACCAGAATTAATCGTCACAATCACAACCATTATTGTCACCGGCCTTGGCATTGTGCTGGGCACAGCACTACCAGCGTTGGCAGAAGGAAAAGCCGCACAAAAAGCGCTGGAAGGTATGGCACGCCAGCCTGAAGCTGCAGGAGATTTGCGTACAACGTTGCTCATCTCTATGGCGCTGCTTGAAACCACCGCTATCTATGTCCTGCTGATAATGTTGATTTTGATCTTTGCTAACCCGTTGCTTGACCGTTTCTTCCCTGCACTCTGATCAGAATGGAGTAATTGATGCTGGATATTAATTTTACGACCGTCATATGGCAGATCATTAACTTTCTTGCGCTGGCTGCAGCGCTCTATTTCCTGTTGTTCAAGGCCGTGATGAGGGTTGTGGAAAAGCGCACTGAAGAAAAGAACCGTCTGATCAACGAATTGAAGGAGAAAAACATAGAGGTAGACCGCATGCGCGCAGAGTTGGAAGAACAATTGGCGCAGGCAGATGAAATGGTAAACGAGATTGTCGAAAATGCAGAGAAGCAGATCCAGAAAAATCACGACCGCATGTTGGAACGGGCACGTCAGGAAACTGAAGTGATATTGGGAGAGGCGTATAGTGAAGCACAGGCGATTCAGCAGCAATCGATGGAAGCTTTTTATGAGCGCGTTCTTGACACGATCATTGATATTGGCGGCAAAGTAATTGGTAAAGCTGCCCCCACCGAGTTAAATGAGATATTTGTGCGTGAAATTAATGACACGTTGTGGGACCTGGGACGCGGTAACATCCGCCAGGTGCAGACTTTGCGAGACTCCCTGGGTGATCGCAAGCCCACGGTGTATGTGAACACCGCTCACGAATTGACTCCCGAGCAACAGCGCCAACTCGTGCGCACTTTCAGCGCGTTAGCCAACCGCAATGTCACCGTAGAAATTGAGATTGATCCTTCCCTGGTGATGGGAACCCGTATCCGTATCGGTGATATGATCGTTGAGAATTCGGTAGCGGCACGATTGAATGATCTGCGTGATGAAGTGCGTGAACACTTAAGCGAGTGGATGCCGAATGAGTGATGTAATGCCCAAAGAGTACATCTCTGAGCGAATTGAAGAACTGAGGGCGAAAACAATCCGTGAGGAATTTTCACTGCCCGATGATACAGTCGTCCGGCAGGTGAAGGATGATTTTAAACAGCGCTTGAAACCAGGCAAAGGGAAATCGCCACTCAAGCCAATGGAGGATTTGTTTGAAAAGGGAATAACGCTTTCTAAAGGCGAAGTCAAATTTTTCGATGTCGGCACAGTGCAGCATATTGGCAATGGGGTTGCCACCCTGACAGGATTGCCAGGCGAGAGTATCGATGGGTTGGTGCAGTTTCCCACCGGCGTGCGCGGATTGGTGTTGAACCTTGATCACAACCACATTGATGTAATTTTGCTGGGTAGTGACGAGGGCATCCGTGGTGGCGATATGGCGGTCAGCACGGGCAAACGGTTGACTGTACCGGTAGGGCCGCGCTTGATCGGCAGAGTTCTCAATGCTTTGGGCGAGCCGTTGGACGAAGGCGGGCCGGTGATTGCATCTGATCGCTGGGTGTTGGAGCGACAGCCTCCCGGCATTGTTGAACGAGAACCGGTGCATGAGCCCTTGCATACCGGTATTAAACTCATCGATGCATTGCTGCCAATCGGCAAAGGGCAGCGCGAGTTGATTGTGGGGGATCGACAAACGGGCAAAACATCAATTGCCGTGGACGCGATTTTGAATCAACGCGGAGAGGATGTGTACTGTATCTATGTGGCAATCGGCCAGAAAAAGTCCTCTACCCTGGCAGTGATTGAGACTTTGCAAAAACATGATGCTATGCGCTATACCACGGTTGTGATGTCCAGCCCCGACGATCCGCCGGCGA
Organism: uncultured Anaerolineaceae bacterium; assembly: GCA_964391725.1. GTDB lineage: Bacteria > Chloroflexota > Anaerolineae > Anaerolineales > Anaerolineaceae > SpSt-1165. Next base: position 24,421 of record CAYMNB010000016.1, read on the forward strand.
TGCGCTATCTGGCACCTTACACAGGCTGCACCATGGCTGAGTATTTGCTGCAGTCAGGCAAAGATGTATTGATCATTTACGATGATCTGACCAAACATGCTGACTCCTACCGCGAGTTATCTTTGTTGCTGCGTCGATCGCCAGGGCGTGAGGCCTATCCCGGGGATATCTTCTACCTCCATTCGCGCTTGTTAGAACGCGCTTGCAAAGTGAAAGACGGCGCTTCGATCACCGCCTTGCCGATGGTAACCACACAGCGCGGCAACATCTCCGCCTATATTCCCACCAACCTGATCTCGATCACAGATGGCCAGATTGTTCTGGATGCCGACCAATTTAACCGGGGGATCAAACCTTCCATCGACGCCGGCAGGTCAGTGTCACGTGTGGGCGGGGCAGCACAAACCAAAGCAATGCGTTCGATTTCCAGTGACTTGCGCCTGCAACTGGCGCAATTTGAGGAGGTGGCGCGTTTTGCCCGCTTTGGCACAGATATTGATGAATCGACCAAGCGCCAGATCGAAACAGGCCAGCGTCTGCAGGCTATCTTGCGGCAGCAGGTCAATCAACCATTGTCATTGGCGCAGCAATATGTATCTTTATACATTGCCACGCAAGGTGAATTGAATGACATTGCGGTGGATGATATCCCGCAATTTGAGCGTGAACTATTAGAATACCTGCATTGGAAGGCACCAGAGCAGTTGCTTGACATTAATAAAACCGGTGTAGTCAATGACAGAGTGATGTCGGTGTTAAAGAAACAAATCGATGCATTCAAAGATAATTGGAAAGAAGAAAGAAAAGCGGAATAACCCGCTCATTTCTGGAGGGAAAAATCATGGATAAGAAAATGATGATGGCGATTGTTCCGCGTGATGAGGCAGAATTTGTGATCAATGCCTTGATCAACGCTGGTTTCACGGCCACATTCACCGAAACGGAAGGCGGGGTGCTGCGGCAGACTCAATTGACTATGTTCATCATCGTCAATGAGAACGAAGTCGAGCGTGTGCTGTCAATCATCGGCGAGAACTGCCGGATTGATGTGGCAATCACCCAGAAAGAATCGCAAGGAAGTTATTCGATGGGTGCTACGCCGGTAGTCGCCGGTGTGGGCGGTGCCATTGTGTTCATCTGGACAATCGATCGTATCGAAACCTTTTAGAGGGTAGCGTATGTCGGAAGGCCTTGAGGGTGTAAAAAACCGCGTTGACAACATCAGCACGGTGAAGCCAATTTTGGAGGCGCTGCGCACAATATCGCTGGGCAGCTGGCAGACCGCGTTAAAAAGACAGCGCAGCATGCAAACATTCTCAAAGAATTATGACGATATTCTGCGTATCATTGGCCCGAAAATGAAATCAGAGGCTTTGACTGCGCCGAGAAAACGGCGTGTGGATGAATCAGCGCTTTTGCAGCCTACCATTGTTCTGGTTGTGGGCAGTGAACGGGGGTTGTGCGGCTCATACAATCAAATGCTGGTGCGGGCATTAAAAAAATACCGGGAAAAAGAAATCGCGGAAGAGCGCAGTGTGGCGGTATGGGTGTTGGGCACCCGGCTTTACCGCTTGCTTCGCAGTGCGAAGGTCCCGGTTGTGTGGTGGCAGCCGCTGTCTTCTACCGCGCTGCCCGAATATTCTGCGGTTCACAAAATTTCGGCAGCCTGGATGCGGGCGTATGAACAATATCGTGTCGACGAGGTGTTCATCATGGCACACCATTATAGGGGGCCGGGCAGGTCAATCGTTCGTATGGAGCGGGTGCTGCCTTTCGCTTCCTTTTCGGATGAATTGGAAGAGGGCCAGGAGGATGAGGAGCAGGAGATTTTCCCGGAGCCGATTATTGAGACCGACCCTGTGCGCATATACTTTCAGGTTGCCAAACAGATGGCAACCATGCGTATGTATGAGATTCTACTCAATGCGGCAGCAGCAGAACATTCAACACGGTACCAATTGATGGAAGAAGCCAGCCAGAATGCCGAACGGATGATCCTGGAGATGACCGAAATCCTGCAAATGTACCGGCGTGAGGCCATCACCCGCGAAATGCAGGAACTGGCGGCTGGCGCGGGCTTACTGGGGAACTGACTGCAATGATAGACGAGAGTGCGCTAATTCTGGTTGCCATCCTCCCTTCGATAAGGGATTTCGACATCGCCAGAATGCTGGGCTGGTATCGAATCCCCTTGAAGAGCGCGCCCAAGATGCTTTTCGTTGATTACATTGCTTTTTACGAACCAAAAGCGGTCACAAAGACTGAATTCGGCCTGGTGAAAGTATATGCTGAAGTGCGCGGACATGAATTGGTGCGGCGAGTTGATCTGTTCCGCGATGAAAAGGATCACCCCCATGCACAGGAAGAATATTTTAAGATCAGTGTGGGGCCATTACAGACCATTGATCCTCCCATTGTTGCCAATGAGTGGAAACGGCTTACCTTCCTGTATACGACCGGACGGCAGTTTATGGGAGCTACTTCATTAAATGATCTGGTGGTGCGCAGCAGCGAGAGAAACCAGTTGTGGCAGATGATTTGCGAACGAGCGGCGACCCGAACCGGGTATAACCAGCCTGATGCCCTTGCTTTCGATATCCCGCCCGATATGCTGCCATTTCTCGGAATGATTGCCTCCCGACAATAATTTGCCCAGCCGTTTTGTGTGTGTATGGTGATGGTATAGAAAAAGTCAAGCAGACTGTTTTGATTGTCGCTATAGTAAATGTATAGATAAGTGAAACATAATTTACTAAATACTCTCCTCCTAATAGTAGAATCCGGTCACGGCGTACCGGATTCTCCTTAATTAATCCATGAAATTTGAGGTCTTGTGAATTATGACGAGTGGCTGGAAATTCGTAGCGGGTATGGAACATTGACTGCTGAAGAACTTGGTAGAATGAAAGTATTCACACAGTTCGGCTGAAAGGAACCAAATGAAAATCCTGATCAAGAATGGCATTGTGATAACATCGGCGGCTTCATCCCACCAAGATATATTGATCGATGGCAGCCAGATTGTCGAAGTTGCTGATACTATTGCCCCTGATGGGGTTGATCAAGTGGTTGACGCCAAAGGATTGTTTGTGATGCCGGGTGGGATCGACGTACATACGCATCTGGCACTGCCCATGTTCGACACGATATCTTCGGATGATCATTATACCGGTCACAAAGCGGCTGCTTTTGGCGGAACCACCACGGTGCTGGATTTTATCGCCCACGATGACCGTGACTTGATGCCCAATATTGAGCGATGGCACCAGAAGGCAGCCAGTTTGGCTGCGCTCGATTATTCTTTTCACATGAATCTTACCCATTTTGACCAGGGAATTCTTGCACAATTGCCGCTGCTGGTTAAAGAGGGGATCACTTCGGTGAAGATGTTCACAGCCTATAACGACCGCCTGCGACTGAATGATGCAGAAATTTTCCAGTTGATGCGCGCAAGTGTGCCTCTCGGCTTATTGCCTATGCTGCATGCTGAAAACGGTGATGTGATCGAATTGTTGGTGCAAGAGGCTTTGGCGGCCGGCCATGTTGAACCGATCTGGCATGCGCGCACACGCCCCGCCTGGGGAGCAGTTGAGGCTGCTTTCCGCGGGGTTTCATTGGCCGCGCAGGCTGGCGCACCGCTTTATCTGGTGCATATGAACACGGCTGGTGAAATGGATGTGCTGCGGTATGCCAAACAGAAGGGCTTGCCGATATTCGGTGAAACCTGTCCCCCCTATCTGTTTTTCACCGAGAAAGATCTGCAGCGGCCAGATGGCGCCAAATGGATCTGTTCTCCGCCTATGCGTACCCGGGATGATAATGAAAGCATCTGGCAGGCGCTGACCGACGGGGTGATAGATACCATCGGTACCGACCATTGCCCCTTTTTCTTCGATGGCAGTCGGCCGATTATGTATGAAGGTGAGCCAGTGAAAATCACCGGTAAGGAACTGGGCACCGATGATTTCACGAAAATCCCCAATGGCCTGCCTGGTGTTGGCGACCGCCTGCCGGTGTTATGGACAGAGGGGGTTGGCAAGGGCAGGCTCACTGCCCAGCAATTTGTGTCCATGACCAGCACCACACCAGCCAAGATTTTTGGCATGTACCCGCGCAAAGGAACCATTCAATCAGGTTCTGATGCAGATCTGGTTCTATGGAATCCAGAGAAAAAGGTTGATTATGGCGTCAAGGTCGCCCGCCATCGCACAGATTACAATTTGTTCGAGGGCTGGCAGTTGACTGGGTACCCGGTGAAGGTCTATTCACGCGGTGAGTTAATTGTGGATGGCGAAACGTGGTATGGCAAACCTGGCCGGGGAGAATTTTTACACAGACAGCCATTCTCGTTAACAGAGGTAACAGGCTGATTCAAGGGTTAATCGTATGTTGTTGAATTTGCTACCCATTGCGTTTTTGTTGATGACGGTATTGATTTTATTAATAGTCAGCCGTACGCAGGCGCAAGTGGGAACCTTGTGGCTGGTTTTCACCGGGGGGGCACTCCTGTGCTTTGGAACGATCACTGCCATCCGCTGGCTGCAGCCGGCAATGATCACCATTGAGGGGTGGGCCATGGTTGGGACTAACCCAATTGACCTGGTATTTGGTTTTGACGACATCACCTGGGTGTTCGCTTTTGCGTTGGCTACCTTGCTTTTGGGGGCCGCGTTTACATTAGCGATTCGTCTGGACCTGGTGCAGCGCCCGCAAGAATGGGTAATTGAGCTTTCGTTTATTGTCGCTGGCCTTTTGCCTATCATGGCGCAGAACCTGATGAGTCTGGTGGTAGCCTGGACAATACTGGACTTCTTCGAATTACTCATCCATGTCAGTGGTTATACGCCTGAGAAGATCAACCGCCAGGCTGTGATGGCATTTGCGGTGCGTATGGGCGGTTCCTGGCTATTAATCGCGGCCCAGGCAACCAGCGAAACAGGATTCCAGCAGGTCATGAACTTTGCTGACTATGACACCGGCAGTGCGCTTTTGTTGTTGTTGGCGGCTGGTTTGCGGTTGGGCATTTTTCCTGTGTTCATGCCTTTTCAACAGGAGGCTGCCCTGCGCAGAGAGTTTGGCACTATCTTACGTTTTGTGGTTTCTGCCTCCAGCCTGGTGCTGTTACCCCGTCTTTCAGCGTTGGTCATCCCGGGCGGTTGGGCGATTGCCTTGTCAGCGTTCGCTCTCATTGGTTCATTGGGTGGTGCTGTGCTGTTCTTATTGAGCAGTTCTGAGTTAACCGGGCGAAATTATTGGATTGCCGCTCTGGCAGGCATGGCGGTGGTATCTGTGGTGCGCGGCAGGGCGGATGCTGCGTTAGCCTGGTCGATTGTATTGCTACTTACGGGAGGTTTTCTGTCACTGCATTCGGAGAAACGAAATCAATATGTTTTGTTGGTGATTATTGCCTTGCTTGGAATTAGCGGTTTGCCCTTCTCTGCTTCCGCCGCAGGTTTCGGGGGGCTGGTCGTACTTCCGTTTAACCTGTTGGATGTGCTTTACCTGATCGTGCAGAGTATCCTTTTATTAGCTTTCCTGAAGCAAGGCTTAAGAATCGAGGACACGAGCGAGAAAGCAGAGGGGTGGATGAAAGCTGTATATCCTCTGGGTTTATTGCTGTTGGTCAGCGGTCAATGGATTGCTCTGATTGATTCCTTTTCTATTGAGTTGCCAACCTTCTGGTGGTTGGCCATTTTTCCACTGGCAGTTTCGCTTGCAGGATATGGTCTGATGGTTCGCTTTGGTTTGCAAGATCCTCTGCAGGTTCGTGAAGATTCGACCCTGGCGCAAGCGCTGGCAGGTGAAAGCGTGTTGTACCCCTTCATTGAAAAGGTGTATTTTTTGGCAAAATCTGCGGTTGGTTATGTGACAGCGGTTTTGCAAGGCGATGCCGGTTTGTTGTGGATGATGTTGTTGTTCCTGATGATTTTGACGATCATCATACGGGGAGTGTCATAATGGACTTTAATCTGCTGGAACCTTATGCGGTTGTGGCTGCCCTGGCATCTGCCTTGCTGTTGTTGCTGACACAGAACTGGCGCTTGTTTTTATTCGCTATGGCGCTGCAATACCTGGCTGCTTTCTTCCTGGTTGGGTTGGTATGGGCGCCCGGGTTGGCAGCGGTAAAGGTGGTGGTTGGGTGGATGGCGGTGGCTGTGATTGGTGCCGTAAAACCTGGGCAAGGGATTGATTTTCGATACCGTTCGTCTAAAATGGGGGTGTTGTTTCGTTTCATCGCTGTTGTGATAGCTGGACTGACTGTGTTTACCATCACACCATTGACCTCTGAGTGGATGGGTATTCAACAACGCACCTTGTTCCCAGGATTGATGCTGGTCACAAGCGGCTTGCTGCAATTGGGGCTGACCGGTCAGCTGGTGCGCAGATTTGTAGGCGTCCTGTCAGTGCTGGTTGGTTTCGAGATTATCTTTGCTTCCTTGTCAAGTTCTGTCTTGCTGGCGGGGTTAATGGGGATGATTCACCTGGGTATCGCCTTGGCACTTTCCTATTGGATTACGGTTGACAATGAGGTGCGGGGAGAAACACCAGCATGAGCGCTCCCGTCTTGTGGATTATCGCCCCGCTATTGATTGCTTTGCTTTTCTTATTGTTGGGGAGAATGCCAAGGGTTTCTATGGTTTTGGGCGCTCTCTTCAGTTCCTTGATCGCCATTTCGGTTCTGTTGATGCGGGTTCAGTTCGATTATATGATAGGATCAACCATATTTCAGATCGAATCAACTTTCACGGTGTTGGGGCGTGTGTTCATTCTTGATAATGGCGCTCGGACATTTGTATTCCTTTTTTATGCGATCAGCGCTGTCTACCTGTGGTTTGGTGTTTTTTATGATGATGAGCCCACTTACGCGCCGATGAGTCTTGCCATTCCTGCTTTGCTCTCGGCTGCCATGGCAGTACAAATCAGGTTATTTTCCGTGTTATTTGTGATGCTTTCGGTTTTGTTGTGCCTGCCTTTGATGGTGAAGACGGATGGCGAAAGTGAACACGGCGAACAGTTTCTCTTAATTTTCACCGCTCTGTCTATCCCGTTGCTGCTATTGGCAGGGTGGTCAGCAGATATGGTAACCGTAAATCCACTGGATACAGCCATGATGGAGCGTGCCATCCTTTTTACAACAGTAGGTTTCACACTACTATTGGGACTGTTTCCTTTTATGTTGTGGATGCCGATGGTGGGTCAGCAAACCCGTCCGACTCGTGCCTTGTATGTTCTTTTATTGCTTCCGATTGCCTTTTCTTTGCTATTGTTCAATACCTCAACCCGTGGTGTTTGGTTTCGTGAGGCGGTGGTCCTGCAGGATTGGTTAACGATTCAGGGGTATTGTATGATTGCCTTGGGCGGGTTGTGGGCGGTTTTTGAAGATGATCTGCGGCGGTTCTTTGCTTTTGGCCTGGTCATTGACTCAGGCTTTGCTTTGATTGCTATGCGGCAGGCTTATCTGGGTGAACCAACCTTATTGTTTCAGGTGCTAACGATACGCGTAGTCATTTTCATTCTGTTTACACTGGCTGTGAACGTGCTGGATGCTCACTCCATTCCATTAACCATAAAGGGCTTACGGGGCCGGTTGAGCCAGGTTCCTGTCACCATGCTGGCATTGTTTGGTGTTTTGTTTTCATTCAATGGAATCCCTTTGCTGGCTGCTTTTTCCAGCAGAATTCATATTGTCGATGTGATGATGACTTCTGAAGGGGCGGGGGGTTGGGTTTGGATTCTGGTTGGTTTGGTGGGTTATTTTTTGGGAACCTTGCGGTTTTTGGGCAGCGTGGTTGATATCCGTTCTGAGCAAAAAAGGGTGTTCAACGAAAACTGGCCCGAAATCTTGTTTCTATCAACAGGTGTGCTACTATTGGTGTTGCTTGGGTTGTTCCCAGCATTCACCGGTGACCTCATACAAACACTATGGGCAGGTTTTGTGTCATAGGAGAACGAAAAATGGCAAGTGATTTAGAACAACTACAGAAGAAAATTGATTGGCTTGAGGCCGGGCGCAGAGAGGACAAGGAACTCGTTGCAGGTTTTGAAGCTACGATGGCGGGTTTACAACAAACCATTCATGGTTTGGCGAAAAGAATAACAGAACTTGAAGATGAACTGGCGCAAACAGCACCAAAAACAGACCTGATCGCCGGGCTGGAACAGAAGATCAACGGCGTTCAAATTCATGCGAACCGAGAAATTGAAAAAATAGGTGATCAAATCCAGGAGAGTCACACGAGGCTTGATAGTCAATGGCAGGAGACTATCCTGAAGATCAGACAGAGCATCCAGGATCAAGAGGAAGAATTTGAGGTTATCCCACAACTTGAGGAACAACTTGAGGCACGCAAGGAAGAAGAATACCGCCTTCGTCACATGATCGCGGAGGTCGATGAAAAAATTAACCAGGCCAAACGTGACGACGGTTCATGGGTGCGAACGATCAACCTGTTGGAGGAAGGGCGGCGAAAGGATTCAAAACGGATTATCGAAATGCAGACAGAGGTGGATGCTGCTCGCAAAAAAGTGGAACAGCAGAGCGGAAAAATTGAGATGCTGCTTGAGAATCTTCGCAAGATCGAGGTGCGTCTAAGTGAAGTGTATAACAATGAGGGGCACAGAAACCAGGAGCAACGCAATTTCTTTGAGAAGCAATCGCTGAAAATGGTTAACCAGGAGCGGGAGTGGAAAGAAGTACAGAGTAAATTCCAGGGATTAATCGGCAAATTCGAAAAGTATGAAAAGCAGATGGCAGAGGTAACTGTTGTCAGCCAATCATTGGCGGCTTCACAGGAAACTTTTGAAGACAACAGCGAACGAATTGAGAAGCGTATTCGTGAAATTACGGAATTGCACCGGATCAATCGTGAACAGGTGTTGTCTGATTGGGCGACTTTTCAAGCAGAGATTGAGACGCGTTTGGCGCAGTTTATTCAGCAAGAAGAAGAACGCCGCAAGGATTTTCTTCGAAAAATCAACCAGTTACAGGACTTAGTGGCAGAAAATAGTGAGCAGGCGCAAACCATCCGTGATGATCAACAACAATTGGCACAAAGATTTACCCGATATCTTACGCAGTGGCTCGATTTCAGTAAAGAATTTCTTTCATCCGAGTAACTTGACACCTATAGGTGCGCAATGTATAATCAGGTGCGCTGTCGAGAGGACAGTGGATAATTTTGCTTGTTTAATAACTTATTGTTCCCCAACTTCCCCACAACCTGGTGGTTGAACGCGAGGTTTGCGGCGAAGTGAAGATTGGAGAGGTATTGATGAAGTACGCGATTTTTGAAAGCGGCGGCAAACAGTACAAAGCTGTGGAAGGCGCCATTGTTGAAGTTGACAAACTTCCTTATGAAGTTGGTCATGAATTGGAAATGGATACCGTATTGCTGGTATCTGACGGAGACAAGATCTCCGTTGGTGCACCGCAGGTGAAAGGCGCAATGGTGAAAACCACTGTCCTGGCCCAGGTGAAAGGCCCCAAAATTATTGTTTTCAAATACCGCCCTAAACAACGGTATCGGGTTACCAAAGGCCATCGCCAGCAGTATACGCGTCTGAAAATTGATACGATTGTAGTGAAGTGAGGTAAATGCAATGGCACACAAAAAAGGTGGCGGTTCGAGCCGCAATGGACGTGATAGTCATTCAAAACGACTGGGTGTGAAACACTTTGGTGGTGAACATGTGATTTCGGGCAATATCATTGTGCGTCAGCGCGGCACCAAGATTAAAGCGGGCAGCAATGTGAAAGTTGGCAGAGATTACACCCTGTATGCTGTGGCAGAAGGAACTGTAGAGTTCGAAACTCTGCCTGGCGGGCAGAAGCGTGTTCATGTGAAACCCCTGGAAACGGTAGTTTCCTGATCGGCTGGAGAAAAAAATGAAAAAAGAAACACATCCCACCTATTATGACGACGCGGTTGTGACCTGTGCTTCCTGCGGGGCAACCTGGCAAACCGGTTCGACCCAAAAGGAATTACGCACGGAAGTTTGTTCCAATTGCCATCCCTTCTTTACCGGACAACTGCAACGATTGCTTGATGTAGAAGGTCAGGTTGACCGCTTCTACAAACGCCTGCAGGCGCGTGAAAGCTACATTGACGAGCAGAAACGCAAAGCTTCAGAGAAAGTTTCTCCTGAGCGTCCGATCGCAGAGTTGGAAATGAGCAAACGTGCCGTTGACGCACTGGCTGCTGCCGGTGTTGTGACTGTTGGTCAGGCTTTGGAAAAACTGGAAGCCGGCGAGAGTGGATTGCTGGATATTGATGGCTTCGGCCGCAAGTCTTTGATTGATCTGAAGAAGCAAATGCGCCAGTTGGGCTATCAATTGCCTGAAGCCGCAGAAGAATCCGCTGCTTAGAAACAATCTCAGTACAACTGTAAAGCCCGCTCTTTTTCAAGAGCGGGCTTGGATTGAGTAGCTATAGCGCTTATGAACCAAGAATCTGACACACGCCCCATGTATTTGATTGCTGTTGTGTCGGATTCACATGTGCCAGATCGTTGCAAGCATTTGCCTGCAGCTTTGATGGAGCAATTGACTGCCTTGCAGCCGGATCTTATTCTTCACGCAGGCGATATCATTTCTCATACGGTCATCACTACATTGGAAAATGTTGCGCCTGTGGTCATGGTTCAGGGAAATCGAGACATTTATTTGTTTCCGTATGTTCCCAGAAAGAAATATTTTTCGATCAATGGCACCAGGCTGGTTTTGATGCATGGCCATGCCACTCTTACGCGCTATCTCTTCAACAAAATTAAGTATTTTTTGCTGCCGTTTCGTCTTTCATGGTTTTGGCCCACTCTCATCAAGGAGAAAGGCGATGCGGATATTGTCATATTTGGCCATACCCATCGATCAATGAATGAAATTGTCGATGGTGTGGTTTTCTTCAACCCGGGATCAATCACGATCTCACCTGAAAGGGGGTGTCCGTTATCATTTGGGATCATCCGATTGTTGCCAGATTCAGATTTTGAGTGTGAGATTATTGAAATCTCATCGAATTTGGCTGATTTCGGTTGACAATTTGCTTGACCGATGATATAGGGCTTGTTATAATTACTGTTTGCGTGTCGTGTATTGTTAAAGTTATTTTAGCCAGATTTTCTATCAGGAGAGTCAAATGGCCTCTGTTTTGCCGACAAAATCTTATGCAAGTGTAAATCTTTCTTTCCCAATGCCAGACCTGATCGAGGTTCAATTTGAATCCTTTGAACGCTTGAAAAAGGATGGTTTGCGGGATTTATTTGACGAGGTATCTCCCATTGAATCGTATAACCATGGGATGAAACTATATTTTCCGGGAAATTCTGCCGAAGCCAAAGAGTGGGAACTCGGTTACCGCTTTGGAGAACCGAAGAACACCATCGAAGAATGTGTTGAGCGTGACCTGACTTACTCCTCACCAATGTATGTGTCTGTGCTGTTGGCGGGTCCCGAAATTGCTGAACCCAATAAATCTGAAATTTTCCTGGGTGATTTTCCAGAGATGACACCGCAAGGCACCTTCATTATTAATGGTACTGAGCGGGTGGTGGTATCTCAGTTGATTCGTTCACCCGGTGTTTACTTCGAAGCCGATGTTGACCGCACCAGCGGCCACCGTTTGGCGACAGCCAAGTTGATTCCAGACCGTGGCGCCTGGATGGAGTTCGAGACGCGTCGTAATGATTATTTGATCCTGAAATATAACCGGCGGCGTACTGTGCCCATCACCATCTTTCTGCGGGCTATGGCGGCCATTGAAGCGGGCGATCCGAACGCTGCTATCAAAACCGGTACCGATGAGGAATTGATGGCGCTTTTCGAAGATGTAGATACAGACGAAGAACGCCGCTTCATTGAATCCACATTCAATCAAGAACCTGAATGGGAATATGACAAAGCCCCCATTGGGCAATTAGCGTTGCTTGAATTCTTCCGCCGCATGCGCCCCGGTGACCCGGTGACCATGGAGAACGCGCTTGAATTCGTCAATGAGCAATTATTCGATCACCGCCATTATGATCTTGAGTTGGTGGGTCGTTACAAACTAAACCAGAAATTTGATCTGGATGACAAGGTGCCCATGACCACCCGGTTGTTGACTGGCCACGACATTCTCGCTTTGGTACGGCGCATGATTGCCATCAACAACGGATTGGAACGGCCTGATGACATCGATCACCTCGGTAACCGCCGTGTGAAAACCGTGGGCGAACTGATCCAGAACAAGCTGCGTGTCGGCATGCGCCGTATGGAGCGTGTGATCAAAGAACGTATGTCTATTCACGACCAGGCGCAGGTATCACCTGTCAGCCTTGTCAACATTCGTCCGGTTGTGGCTTCACTGCGCGAGTTCTTTGGTTCCAGCCAGTTGTCACAATTTATGGACCAGACCAATCCGCTGGCAGAGTTGCGTCACAAACGTACGCTGTCTGCTTTGGGCCCTGGCGGTTTGCACCGTGAACGTGCCGGCCTGGATGTGCGCGATGTGCACAACTCACACTACGGCCGTGTCTGTCCTATCGAAACACCAGAAGGGCCAAACATTGGTTTGATCGGCCGTCTGGCGAATTTCGCGCGGGTGAACCCGTATGGTTTCATTGAAACACCGTATCGCAAGGTATTCCATAATTTTCTGTCTACAGATGAGCGTCTGATCAATCATGAAGTGATTGAGGATGTCATTCATCCTGAAAGCAACGAAGTTCTCATCAGCAAAGGCGAACGTGTTTCAGCCAAACAGTTCAAGGGTCTTACCAGGCTTGAACCGATCAAGGTGGCAATCAAGCCTTTTGTCAGTGATGAGATCATGTATTTGTCCGCTGATAAAGAGGATAAATTTGTGATCGCCCTGGCAACCACAGTGATGAACGAATACTACGAGATCATTCCTGAGCGCATCTCGGTGCGTTCGCAAGGTGAGTTCACCATGGCCCCGAGTTCGAATGTGAACTTCATTGACGTGGCTCCTCATCAGGTGGTCGGCATCAGCGCTGCTTTGATTCCTTTCTTGTCACATGACGATGCCAACCGTGCGTTGATGGGCTCCAACATGCAGACCCAATCGGTTCCGTTGTTAATTCCTGAGATTCCGATCGTATCAACCGGGATGGAAGACTATGCTGCGGCTGATTCCGGGCAGATCGTCACTGCCAGACGAGATGGTGAAGTGATTTCATGCACCGGTCAGCGAGTGGTGGTGCGGGCGGAAGATGGTACGCATGATGTCTACACACTGCGCAAGTACCAACGTTCCAACCAGTCTACCTGTATTGACCAGCGGCCGGCTGTTACCAAAGGCAAATTTGTTAAGAAAGGTGACATCCTGGCAGATTCTTCCTCAACCGTTGACGGAAAATTGGCGCTGGGCCAAAATGCCGTGATCGCTTTCAGTTCATGGGAAGGCGGCAACTTTGAAGATGCCATCTTGATCTCAGAGCGGTTGGTGCAGGATGATCTGTTTACTTCTGTCCACATTGAAAAACATGAAGTTGAAGCCCGTGACACCAAATTGGGTCCAGAAGAGATCACTCGTGACATCCCCAATGTGGGTGAAGAAGCGATCAAAGACCTGGATGAAACCGGTGTGATCCGTGTGGGCGCCGAAGTCGGCCCCAATGATATTCTGGTCGGCAAGATCACCCCCAAAGGTGAGAAAGAACTGACGCCCGAAGAGCGCCTGCTGCGCGCCATTTTTGGTGAGAAGTCGCGCGATGTGAAGGATACCTCTCTGCGCATGCCGCATGGTGAGCGCGGCAAAGTGGTTGATGTGAAAGTCTTCACGCGTGAAGATAACCAGGACCTTTCGGCCGGGGTCGATACCATGGTGCGTGTCTCTGTTGCGCAACGCCGCAAGATCACTGCTGGCGATAAAATGGCAGGGCGGCACGGTAACAAAGGGGTGGTTTCTCTGGTGGTTCCGGTTGAAGATATGCCTTTCCTGGAAGACGGCACCCCTGTTGATATCATTTTGAATCCCCTGGGTGTTCCCGGCCGTATGAATATCGGCCAAATTCTGGAGACCCACCTGGGGTGGGCAGCTTTGCAGCTTGGTTTCCGCGCTGTAACGCCTGTGTTCGATGGCGCCAATGAGCACCAGATCGAAGCTGAACTGGGCCGCGCCTGGCTGATGCAGCGTGCCTGGGACGATACTGTCGAACAAGCCTGGCAATGGCTGAAAGGCCTCGAGTATGACCCGGAAATGATCGAGGACGATGACGAAGTTCGTCTGCTCTTTTTGGAGCAATGGATGGAAGGCCGTGACATCGATCTGTACCGGTTGAAAACCGATTTGCACTATGCTCGTTTGCACACTTTGATGCGCTGGCTGGAAGATAAGGGGTATGACCCCGCGCATATACTGGACTTTAGTGAGATAGCCACCTTCACAAATGAGCAGGATGAATATACTATCCAGGTTGCTCTGCGCGAGTGGCTGGCTTACAACGAAGTGGATGTCAGCAAAATCAAGGATGACGAAGTTGTTGCGCGTGCCTATGAATTTGTGGATGAAACCGGCCGGCCAATGCCCACACTGGGCAAGATGGTCTTGCGTGACGGTAAAACCGGCGAGGCTTTCGATCATCCTGTAACGGTGGGTGTGATGACGATGTTGAAATTGCACCACCTGGTAGAAGACAAAGTACATGCGCGCTCAACCGGACCTTACTCACTGGTGACGCAGCAGCCCCTGGGCGGTAAAGCCCAATTTGGCGGCCAGCGTTTTGGCGAGATGGAAGTGTGGGCGTTGGAAGCCTATGGCGCAGCCTACACATTGCAGGAAATTCTTACGGTGAAGTCAGACGACGTGGCAGGGCGTGTATCGGCTTACGAATCGATCGTCAAAAGTAAACCGATCGAAGAGCCCGGGTTGCCGGCTTCGTTCAGGGTTTTGGTGAAAGAATTGCAGAGCCTGGGCCTTTCCGTAGAGGGTGTGTTAGATAACGGCGAGTTGGTGCGCTTCGGCAAAGACGAAGAACGCATGAAACCGCCCAATCTTACCCAGGGCCTGCTTGGTTACACCAAGTAGGCCACAGGCATCTTGACCCGCTATGAGGCTTATGGTATACTCGATTGCCGTTGGATAAATGGCAAACACAAGACAAAGTCAGAGAAGCCGGTAGTTTGCTGGCTTCTCTGGGTGAAAAGTGAAAATATCGTAGAGAGTAAAGAAATTAGTACATGAAGATGGAGGCAAACCAGTGCCAACGATTAATCAACTCGTAAGAAAAGGACGCAAAACCAAACGATCCAAGAGCACCGCACCTGCGCTGCAATATACCTTGAATTCATTCAAGCAAAAGCGAACCAAGCAGCCCGGCGGCGCCCCTCAGAAACGCGGTGTATGCACCGTTGTGCGTACCACCACCCCGAAGAAACCCAATTCAGCGCTTCGAAAGATCGCTCGTGTGCGTCTTTCCAACGGGCTTGAGGTTACCAGCTATATCCCTGGTGAAGGCCACTCCTTGCAGGAACACTCCGTAGTGCTGGTGCGCGGCGGCCGTGTGAAAGACCTTCCTGGTGTGCGTTATCACATTGTGCGCGGTACACTGGATAGCACCGGTGTGGATGGCCGCAAACAACAGCGTTCGAAATATGGCGCCAAGCGCCCCAAATAAAGAATTCAGGAGAGAGAACTAGATGCGACGCACGAAACCTGAAAAGCGAGAGGTCGTTCCCGACATTCGCTATAACAATGTGGAAGTATCCATGATCATCAATCGCATTATGTGGAATGGCAAAAAAAGTGTTGCCACCCGACTGGTGTATGATGCCTTTGATATCATCGAACAGAAAACTGGAAAAAACCCTGTGGAAGTTTTTGATCAGGCGTTGACCAATGTGGGCCCTGTGATGGAAGTACGCCCCCGACGTATCGGTGGCTCAACCTACCAGGTGCCGATGGAAGTGCCGGTGGAACGCCGCCGCACCCTTGCTATGCGCTGGCTTATCACTGCCTCGCGCGCCCGCAATGGTAAGTCCTTCTCAGAAAAACTTGCCGCTGAACTGATGGATGCATCAGATAACCAGGGAGCTTCTGTTCGCAGAAAAGAAGAAGCGCACCGCATGGCAGAAGCCAACCGCGCTTTTTCACACTTTCGTGTTTAATGCCCTGCATTAACACAATAACGGTAATTATTTAAAAGGTAAGCTTAACATGGCACGGGAAGTACCGCTGGAACGATTCCGAAATATAGGCATCATTGCGCATATAGATGCTGGCAAGACCACAACCACAGAAAGAATTCTGTTCTATACGGGCAAAACTTTCCGAATCGGTTCTGTCGATGCCGGTACTACTGTGACTGATTGGATGGCGCAGGAACGTGAACGCGGCATTACCATTGTGTCTGCTGCGGTCACCTGTGAATGGAAAGACTATCACATCAACCTGATCGACACCCCTGGACACATTGACTTCACCGCTGAAGTGCAGCGTTCACTGCGGGTGCTGGATGGTGGCGTGGTGGTTTTTGATGCCACCCAGGGGGTGGAGCCGCAGAGTGAAACCGTCTGGCGTCAGGCAGACCGTTATCACGTGCCCAGAATTTGTTTTGCCAACAAGATGGACCGCGTAGGCGCTTCTTATCAAGACACGATCGAATCGATCAAAGAACGCCTGGCTGCCAACCCTGTTGCTATGCAGGTGCCGATCGGCGCTGAGGAAAAATTTCAGGGTGTGGTTGACTTGTTAACCGAGCAAGCACTCTACTGGCGTGGTGACCAGGGAGATCAGATCGAATACGGGGATATTCCTGCTGAGCTGGTAGAAGAAGTCTCCATCATGCGTTCGAATCTGGTCGAGCAAATTACCGAGTTGGATGATGAATTACTGGGTATGTTCATCGAAGGTGAGATTCCTTCTGTCGATCAGCTGAAACGTGCCTTGCGCAGTGGTGTGATAGCCAATAAAATTGCGCCGGTTTTTTGTGGTACGTCGCTCAAAAACAAAGGTGTGCAACCCATTCTGGATGCGGTAGTGGATTATCTGCCTTCTCCGCTGGATATCCCGCCTGTGGAGGCGACTGATCCCAACGGAAACCCGGTGACCCGCGAAGCAGACGATGAAGAGCCGCTGAGTGCGCTTGTATTCAAGATCGTTACCGATCCTTATGTTGGCCGTTTGTCCTATATCCGGGTGTACTCCGGTGTGATGACAGTCGGTCAGAATGTGCATAATCCTGTGAAAGATAAAAAGGAACGTGTGGGTCGATTGATCCGTATGTATGCTGATCGTCGTGAGGACATTCAAGAAGTACGCGCAGGTGACATCGCTGGTATTCTGGGCTTGAAATTCAGTTTTACCGGCGACACGCTGGTAACCAAAGAGAACCAGGTCTTGCTGGAAACGATTGCTTTTCCTGATCCGGTGATCTCGGTGGCCATTGAACCGAAAACTACCGCTGACCAGGATAAGATGTCAGTGGCACTTACCAAATTGTCGGAAGAAGATCCCACTTTCCGCATTCACACCGATGAGCAGACCGGGCAAACGATTATCGCCGGCATGGGCGAATTGCACCTCGATATTGTGGTGGACCGTTTGCAGCGGGAGTTCAAAGTAGGCGTCAATGTGGGGCGTCCGCGTGTGGCTTATCGTGAGACCATCACACGGCCCGTCAGGGATGTATCTTATCGTCATGTAAAACAAACTGGCGGGCACGGCATGTTCGCTCACGTGATTCTTGACATGGAACCCGGTGAACAGGGCAGCGGCATCGTGTTTAATGATGCTGTGCGTGGAGGAGAGATTCCCAGAGAATACATCCCTGCGATTCGCACTGGCATCCTCTCAGCCGCTGATAGCGGTGTGGTGGGGGGGTTCCCCGTGGCAGATGTAACGGTTACTCTGACGGGTGGTTCCTTCCACGAAGTGGATTCATCGGCGATGGCTTTTCAGATTGCGTCCACGTTTGCTTTTCGTGAGGCTTTTCAGAAGGGCAATCCAACCCTGTTGGAACCGATCATGAAGATGGATGTGTTGGTTCCTGAAGAATACACCGGCGATGTTCTGGCACAACTGAACCAACGCCGGGCAGAAATCAGTGGTATGATGTTACGCGGCACCACGCAGTCCATTCATTGCACCGTGCCGCTTTCAGAGACATTCGGCTATGCCACCGAATTGCGCTCTGCAACACAAGGGCGCGGCGTGTTCACATTGGAATTTGATCACTATGCGCCTGTAACCGAAGAAACTTTGAAAAAATTTACCAACTAACCAAAGAGCAGATGAAGTAAATAGGTGAAAAATGGCAAAACAGAAAATTCGTATTCGACTCAAGGCTTATGATCACCGTGTGTTGGATCAGTCCGCCAAACGGATTGTTGAAACCGCGGAACGCAGCGGCGCCCAGGTGGTAGGGCCAGTACCCCTTCCCACCCGGATTGAGAAGTTCACCGTGCGTCGGGCATCATTTATTGACAAAGACTCACAAGAGCATTTTGAGATTCGCACCCATAACCGCTTGATCGATGTGCTGGATCCGGCGCCGAAAACCATCGATATGCTGATGCGTTTGAATCTGCCGGCGGGCGTTGATGTCGAAATCAAGATGAATTGAGCCTGGAGCAATTTTTGGCTCAGGTGCCGATCTGGTGACAGATCAAACAATGTGATTGTCTCGCTGAGCGAGCGATCAGATTGTATGACAAGTGAATTGGGGAAGACATCAATGGAAATTGATGAATACCCTTGATGAATACTCGTAACTGGTGTATACTAATTCGGTTTGAGTGTTCTCAACAAAGGCTGCCGATTGGCAGCGAGGGTGATGAAAGAGCGCTTTGAAGGGCCCTGCAAGGAAAGGAATCCAACAAAGCTGCTGACTGCACCACCTGGAGATGATGTGACCATGCCCTGGTCTGACAGTCTCGTCAATACTTATTCTTTTAAAGGAGAAATAGATAATGTTCAAAGGGCTACTAGGTAAGAAAGTCGGCATGACCCAGATTTTCGATGAAGATGGTGTGGCAATTCCCATCACGGTGATCGAAGCTGGGCCTTGTTTTGTTACCCAGGTGCGCGACCAGGCTCGTGATGGTTATGCGGCAATACAGCTGGGTTTCGAAGAAGTGAAGCCGAAACGGTTGACCAAAGGTCAATTGGGTCATCTTTCCAAAACAAACCTGCCGCCACTGCGTTTTCTGCGTGAATTCCGCACCAAAGAAAATGACGTGAGCGAAGGTGATGTTGTGAAAGTGGATATCTTCGAAGTTGGTGAACGTGTGAACGTGGTAGGCACCAGCAAAGGACGCGGTTTTGCCGGTGCGGTAAAACGGTATAACTTTGCCGGCGGCCCCCGCACCCATGGTCAGTCTGACCGTGAACGTGCGCCTGGTTCCCATGGTTCTGGCACCACGCCAGGCCGTGTGTGGAAAGGCGTTAAAGCCCCCGGTCACATGGGAAATGAACGTGTGACGGCTGAAAACCTGAAAATTGTGATGATCGATGTTGAGCGCAATTTGATCGGTGTTCATGGCCCAGTTCCTGGCGCACGCGGTGGTTTGGTCATGATCAAACCCAATAAGAAGTCGAAGTAGTAGCAGGAGGAATACACCATGAAAATTGATGTCTATAACATGGAAGGCAAAAAAGTGGATGCGGTGGAATTACCCGCCGAGATCTTTGAAGCCCCTGTTCGCGTCGATCTGATGCACCAGGCGTTTGTTCGTCAAATGGCCAATGCACGCCTCGGCACCCACAAGACCAAAGTGCGCAGCGAGGTTTCTGGCGGCGGACGAAAGCCGTGGCGCCAGAAAGGCACCGGACGCGCCCGTCAGGGTTCCACTCGCGCTGCACAATGGGTCGGTGGCGGCAAGATTCACACCCCCATGCCGCGTGATTATTCGCAGAAAATGCCGCAGAAAATGCGACTGGCTGCACTGCGCTCAGCGCTTTCTGCCAAGGCTGGTGACAATGGTTTGATCCTCGTGGACAGTATGACGCTGCCCGAAGCGAAGACCAGGGCCATGGCGAAAGCCTTGAATGTTTTGGCGGGCGAGAGCAGTGTTTTGATCTTGATCCCATCCACCGATGAGGGTTATGAACTGGTTGGACGTACGGCACGCAATTTACCGGATGTGAAAACGCTGGATGTCAGCTATTTGAACATTCGGGATCTGCTAAAGTACGACCGCGTGGTTATGCCCGTGTCGGCGATTGAAGCCATTCAGGCGCACCTAGGTTAGGAGGGCAGACATGAGTTCCATTTATGATATTTTGCGCCGCCCTGTGGTCACTGAAAAGACCAACTACCAGGCGTACAATTTGAATCAATATGTTTTTGAAGTCGCCATAGACGCAACCCGCTCGCAGATCAAAGATGCAGTGGAATTGTTGTTTGATGTTGAGGTGTTGAAGGTTAACATTAACAAAGTGGCGGGAAAACGCAGCCGCAATATGCGCACGCGTCAATACCGCCTGCGAAAATCGCCTTACAAAAAAGCGATTGTGACCCTTGCACCCGAAGATCGAATTCCTATCTTCGAAGGAGTTGAGTAAACCATGCCAGTGAAAGTCTATAAACCTACATCGCCTGGACGGCGTGGTATGACAGGCCACACGTTTGAGGAAATTACCAAGTCAACACCTGAAAAGGGTTTGACCATCCGTTTGAAAAAGACTTCAGGCCGCAACATGTATGGCCGTATCACTGTCCGCCATCGTGGCGGCGGAGAAAATCGGCGTATTCGTCTGGTGGATTTCAAACGCGATAAATTAAATGTGCCAGCCAAAGTGGCTGCGATCGAATACGACCCCAACCGCACAGCGCGCCTGGCGCTGCTGCACTACGCGGATGGTGAGAAACGCTACATTGTTGCTCCCCTGGGTTTGAAGGTCGGTGACACTATTGTGGCGGGTGAGAATGCTGATATTCGCCCGGGTAATGCTATGCCCATCGCGAACATTCCCGTTGGCACATTGATTCACAATATTGAGTTGCAGGAAGGCAGAGGCGGGCAATTGGCTCGTTCTGCCGGCACAGCTGCCCAATTGTTGGCAAAAGAAGGCCAGTACGCTCAGGTGCGTCTGCCATCTGGTGAAATTCGTCTGGTTCGTCGAACCTGTTTCGCCACCATCGGTCAGGTTGGCAACCTTGATCACAGCAATGTGAAACTGGGTAAAGCCGGCCGCAAACGACACATGGGCATCCGCCCTGCCGTGCGCGGTTCTGCCATGAACCCCAACGACCACCCGCATGGTGGTGGTGAAGGGCGTCAGCCGATCGGTATGCCGGGTCCAAAATCTCCGTGGGGCAAACCAACCCTTGGGTATCGGACGCGTCGAAACAAAAGGACGGATAAGTACATTGTTCGTCGGCGTAAGAAGTAATCGGAAAGGGTTTTGATTATGTCAAGATCATTGAAAAAAGGGCCGTTCGTAGACCCGAAATTATTGGCGAAAATTGAGCAAATGAATGCCAAAGGCGAGAAAAAAGTGGTTCGCACCTGGAGCCGCGCTAGTGTAATCTTCCCGCAAATGGTCGGTCATACCATCGCTGTGCACAACGGCCGGCGTCATGTGCCGATCTATTGCACCGAGAACATGGTGGGACATCGTTTGGGTGAATTCGCGCCCACTCGTTTCTTCCGTGGGCATGTTGCCGAGAAATCCCGGAGGTAATCGTGGCTACTGATGTTCGAGCGAAATTAAGCAACTGCGGTGTCTCAGCCCAGAAAACCAGATTGGTGATCAATGAGATCCGTGGTACCAATGCTGTGGAAGCGCTGGCGAAACTGTCCTTCATGACACAGGGCGCTGCTCCACATGTCAAAAAGCTATTGGCTTCTGCTGTGGCCAACGCTGAAGAAAATTTTGGATTAGATCGTGATGATCTGTATGTGTATCGCATCTTTGCAGACGAAGCAGCTACCCGCAAATGGCGCCGCTTTGGTGCGCGAGGACGTTTCAAGCCTATTTTGCGGCGCAACTCACATATTACAGTGATTTTACGTGAACGTGGTGATGAGTAGGAGTTGAAAAAGCATGGGTAGAAAAGTACATCCAATTGGATTCCGTCTGGGGATCAATCGCACCTGGAGCGGACGCTGGTTCGCAGAAGGTGAAGATTATGTCGATAAATTACATGAAGACCTGGCCATTCGCAAGCGCATCCCTGCGATCTTTGCAGAGGACGAGAAAAAAGGCAATCCGGGTATTTCTCAGGTGGAAATCGAGCGTTTCCCCGGCAAATTGAAGGTGACTGTGCACACAGCCCGACCGGGTGTGATGATCGGCCGTAAAGGTGAGACCATCAAAGAAATTCGCAAAGAGCTGGAAGAAATGACCGGCGAAAAAGTTGATCTGGACATCAAAGAGATCAAAGCGCCTGAACTGGACGCCTTTTTGGTTGCGCGCAACATTGCCGAACAAATTGAACGCCGTGTTTCTTACCGCCGAGCCATGTCGCGGGCTATCCAGGCCACCATGCGCCAGGGCGCAGAAGGCATCAAAGTGATGGCTGCTGGCCGTCTGGGCGGCGCTGAAATGGCACGTACGGTATGGCTGCGTGAAGGACGTGTTCCGCTGCAAACGCTGCGTGCAGACATCGACTTCGCCAAAACAGAAGCCTGGACCACCTATGGACAAATCGGCGTCAAGGTCTGGATTTATCGTGGCGAGGTGCTGGGAACCCTGGACGAACAGGCTGAATCCACTGAAGGCGTTTACGTCAGTGAGTAAGGAAAGAGGTCAGTCATTATGTTAATGCCGAAACGTGTTAAATATCGAAAAATGATGCGCGGCCGTATGAAGGGCAAAGCGCAGCGCGGAGCCGAAGTCTCTTTTGGTGACTATGGGCTGATGGCGCTGGAACCTGCCTGGATCACTGCCCGTCAAATTGAATCTGCCCGCCGTGCGATTGTGCGTGTGATGAAACGCCGCGGCAAGGTTTGGATCCGGATTTTCCCGGACAAACCCTATACACACCGGGCAGCAGAAACCCGCATGGGTAAAGGCAAAGGCAATGTGGAATACTATGTGGCTGTGGTGAAACCTGGCCGTATGATGTTCGAGTTGGGCGGTCTGCCCGAAGACATTGCCAAAGAAGCCCTGCACCAGGCATCGTATAAATTTGGCATCAAAACCAAAGTTGTCGCACGCGACGAGGCCCTGGGAGGTTAATGATGAAAGCCACTGAAATTCGAAAACTGTCTGATAAACAGCTTGAAGAAAAAATGAATGACGCTCAGCAGGAAATGATGAACCTGCGGTTCCAGTTTGTGATGGGACAGATCACCGACACCAGCCGTTTCAAGGTGGTTCGCCGTGACATTGCCCGCATGATGACAGTGATGCATGAGCGAGAACTTGCTGAAGAGGTGAAAGATGAATGACCGCCGAAGAATGATTGGTGTGGTTTCGAGCAATAAAATGCAGAAGACCGTTTCTGTAGATATTACCCGGACCTATCGACACCCGGTGTATAAGAAGGTTGTCCAGAAGACCCATCGCGTGAAAGCGCATGATGAGTTGGGTTGCAACGAAGGCGACCTGGTAAAAATTGTCGAGAGCCGTCCGATGTCACGGACCAAGCGGTGGGCTGTTGAAGAAATTGTGGAACGCGCAGAGCAATAGCAAGCAAAGGAGCATGCGATGATTCAAAAGGAAACTCGATTAAAAGTCGCTGACAACACCGGCGCGCGCGAATTGGGCGTAATCCACATCATGGGCGGATCCACACGGCGTTACGCGCATGTGGGCGACATTGTGGTGTGCTCTGTGAAATCTGCGACACCGCAGGGTTCTGTCAAGAAAAGCGAAATTGTGAAAGCGGTGATTGTGCGCACCACCAAAGAATGGCGCCGTCCTGATGGTTCTTCCATCCGTTTTGACGACAATGCCGCTGTTATTCTTGATGCCGAAGGGCAAAATCCGCGCGGCACTCGTATCTTCGGGCCGGTTGCGCGAGAACTGCGCGAAAAAGGGTACATGCGCATTGTGTCGCTGGCGCCCGAGGTGCTTTAAGGAGTGTTTAGAACGATGAAAGCTAAGATGAAAATTAAAAGCGGTGATACCGTCGAAGTATTGACCGGGCGCCGCATCGACAAAGGAAAACGCGGTGAAGTGATCCGTGTGATCCCCGATGAACATCGGATCGTGGTGCAGGGCATCAACATTGCCACCAAGCATCAGCGACAGGTGCAGTCGGAAGGACGGAATATCAATCCGGGGATCGTTAAATTTGAAGCCCCGATGGATATTTCCAATGTAATGTTGGTTTGTCCCAAATGCAACAAAACCACTCGTGTGGGAATTGTGCGTGATGAAGACGGCAAGAGCCAGCGTCAGTGCAAAAAATGCAATGCGCTGTTTGACTAAGGAATTGGAGCTGGTTAGATGAAGAATGTATTAGAACAAAAATACATCGATGAAGTGAAACCCGCCTTGATGAAAGAGCAGGGCATCGATAACCCAAACGCCGTTCCCCAGGTGCAGAAGGTTGTGGTCAATATCGGGTTGGGTGAAGCGTTGGACAATCCCAAGGCATTGGAAGGCGCCGTGCGTGATCTTTCAGTGATCACCGGACAAAAACCGGTCGTGACCAAAGCCAAGCATTCGATCGCGAACTTCAAATTGCGTGAAGGCCGTGAGATCGGTGCCAAGGTGACACTGCGCGGTTATAAAATGTGGTCTTTTTTGGATCGATTGATGAACATTGCGCTTCCTCGTGTGCGAGACTTCCGCGGCATTCCCAACAAATCATTTGACGGGCGCGGTAATTACACCCTGGGTTTGCGTGAGCAGTTGATCTTCCCAGAAATCGTTTACGATCAGATTGACAAGGTTCGCGGCATGGAAATTTCTGTGGTTACGTCCGCTCAGACAGATGAGCAGGCATATCGAATGCTGGAATTGTTGGGTATGCCCTTTGTGAAAGACGAGGAGTAAGAATATGTCGAAAAAAAGTATGCCGTATCGGGAAGAACGACGGAAATACCAGGTTCGTGTTCGCAATCGCTGCAAAATTTGTGGGCGCCCGCGCGGTTATATACGCCGCTTTGGCATGTGCCGAATTTGTTTTCGCGAACGCGCACTGCGCGGTGAAATTCCTGGTGTGACGAAATCGTCCTGGTAGAGAAGGCTGGAGGTTTAAATCATGACTGTAAGTGATCCGATTGCTGATATGTTGACACGAATTCGCAATGCCATCATGGCAGGGCGTCCGAGTGTGTCAATGCCTTCTTCAAAGGTGAAGAGCGAAATTGCGCGCATTTTGAAGGAAGAAGGTTTTATTGTTGAATATGAAGTTGTCGATGGCGAGAAACCAAGCTTCAAAGTTCTGCGCATCACCCTGAAATATGTGGGTGAGCGCCGTGAACGAAGCTGCGTGATCACCAATTTAGAACGTGTCAGCCGCCCTGGACGCCGAATCTATACCCAGAAAAAAGATATCCCCTGGGTGTTGAGCGGCATGGGCATTGCCATTGTGTCAACTTCTAAAGGTTTGATGACCGGGCAGCAAGCTCGCCGCGCCAACATGGGTGGTGAGATCATCTGCAAGGTCTGGTAAGAAAGAGGAGAACAACAATGTCTCGTATTGGTAAACTCCCCGTGACCATCCCTGAAAAGGTGGAAGTGGACATTCAGG
>CAYMNB010000017.1:0-6361 GCA_964391725.1 uncultured Anaerolineaceae bacterium
GGAAACAGTTCCTGCAGCGCCACCGCCACGTTATCATGGGGATGCAGCCGTATCAATGGGTCTAAGATGCCAGCCATACTTCACTCCTTGGGTATGGCCTAATTCTAACTGGAAACCAGGTTCGTGTGACGGTCTTTGAAAATAAAAAAAAACACCGCCAGTGTTGAAACTGATCGATTTCCTGGAGTACAATCACCCCATGAGAAACAACACCCGCTTGAACCGCGAAATGCGCACGGTCTCCGCCATGATCCGCCTCTACTGCCGCCATCAGCATTCCACCTCGTCAGACTTATGCCCGGATTGCCAGTCATTGCAAGCGTACGCATTGCAGCGATTAGAGAAATGCCCTTTCCAAGAGGGCAAAACCACCTGCGCCCGCTGCCCGGTGCATTGCTATACGCATGACCGCCGCGAAGAGATCAGGCGGGTGATGCGCTTTGCTGGTCCGCGTATGCTGTTTGCCCATCCCTGGCTGACGATCCTGCACCTGTTCGACAGCCTGCCCAAAGAACCCGTCAAGCCGCCACGCCATTAACCATCAAGGCAGCCAGCGCGGGCTGAAGAAACCGCTGGCGACCTGCTGCAATTCATCACTATCGCGTTGCCACAACCAGATCTCCGGTTCGCTATCACCGCTGCCCGGCTGAAATGCCTGATACAACAATTGCTCACCGGATGGCGACCAGGTCAATTGACTGAATATCCTGGTAAAATCGCTGACAATCAACTGATCGTTCAACTCGGTCAAATTCACCAGGGTCAACTGGTAGCCGCTGATGCGCAGATTGGGCTGAACCCGAACCACAGCCAGATTATCACGCGGATGACAAACCGGCCGGTCCAAATTGCCGAAATCCTCTATAGAAATCGCCTCGCACAAACAGGAGAGCGAACCATCCTCCACGTTCCAACGCAAAACCCCATTACGGATACCCAGCTCATCTGCCAGTGTCGCCGTATATAGATATGAGGAGCCATCTGCCGTCCAGCAGCCTTCAGAACCATCCGAGGAAGTCAGCTGCGTGGTTTCCAGTGTCGGTATTTCGACCAAGAAGATATCATCTTTCACCACATAGCTGATCCATTGTCCATCCGGCGACCAGCGCGGCTGGGTGGCACTGTCTGCCTGCACCTCCGTTGCCAACTGTTCAGTTCCCCTGTGCAGCCCTTTCATCCACACACTTCCACCTCCATCAGGCGAAGCATTAGTAGACCGCACATATAACAACACCTTTCCATCCGGCGACCAGGCCGGAGAATGGCAGCGCTCCTCGCCGCATGACACCACCACACTCTGGTCAGCGCCGTTGCGTGCTACCAGCCACAGGTCAACCCCGCCCTGATCATTTTCCACTTCCAACACCATTTGTTCCCCGTCAGGTGATGGTTCGAACGCTTGAATCTTGCCGCCAGTTTGTGTCAATGGCACGGACACACTGCCTTCATCCAACACAAACACCTCGTATCCCGCTCCGCTTTCCCCCAGCACGGCGATCTCTGGTGCCCGCACCTCGATTTCCCAGGTGAGTGTCTTGCGCAGCCGTTCACCCGACAGACCAAGTTGACCTTTTGGCAGCGAAAAGGTTACTGTCGTACCGGGCACAAGTGGTGCTGAAGCCGTCCAGCGCACGTTGTGTTGATCGTCAATTACCCAGTCACCTGTTTCTGCCCCTTCCACCCTGACCAACGCCTTAAATTGAAGGATATCATAAGGCTTGGAGAAAGAGAACACCGCCCCCCCCAACACCCCCATCTGGCGGCAGTCGTCACTGTTGGTGCAGGCGACCTCAACAGATGTACTTCGTGCGAAAAAGAAGAGGGCAGCACCCGCCGCGACAACGACAAGCACTGCCGAGATGAGAAACCAGGTAGTTTTTTTTGTAATATTCTGCATAAGCCTAACCATCGTACTGTATCCGCCATAGGATTGTCAAGCGTGATGTACGCCAATTCTCCACCTGATGACCGATGGGTCCCCACCAATTTGTACCATGTCCCTGCTATAAAAAAGCCCCGCCTTCTCAGGCGGGGCTTGGTAAACTTTACTCAACACGAACCAGTACGGCTCTCACCACCCGGCGGTAGCGATAACTGTTACTTTCCATGTCAAAGGAATCGCAGGTCAGCAGCGTCAGCCAATCCAACCGCTCACTGCGCAGGACGGAGGACACATTGCCCCCCGTGATGATTGCATTGCTGCGCACTTCATAGGTGAACACCTGTCCCCAGGCATGGATTTTAATCTCATCGCCGTACTGTAATGACCGCAGGTCTGCGAAAATACCCGGCCGGTTGCTCGAACCCCAGACATGCCCGGTGATGACCGTATTGCCATTCCAGGTGGGGAAGGCGCTGCCTTCCAGATAGCCGGCATAATTGCCCAGCCAGGTGGTATCCCAGCCGTCATCTCCCAGCGGCACACCGATAATGGGTGTACTCACATTCAATGTCGGCATATTGAGGGTCAAACCTGTGCTGTTGTAGGCTTCTGAAAGCGGCTGTGCAGGCAGAATGGTCTGGCTGCCCACCGGGAAACCGGTCTCCGGCAATTCGGCTGGCAGTACCTGCAAGGTGAAATCAAGGACGGTGTCGAACCCGCCGTTGAGCGGATTCATCGCCAGGTCCATGATCGAGGTGGAACCACACACCAGCAGGCGGTATTTGTCATAAGGCGGACGGATGCCGTTATTCACGGTTAAAGTGGCGACGAACGGACCTGCCCCGCCATTGTTGTTGTAGGTCACCGGCCCGATCGGCACCAGAATATCGTCAATATCTGGCGAGATGCCGATCTGCTGCGCTTCAGTACAGGTAGTGACATCAATGACGTAATTAGCGCCCGGCCTGATCAGGTAGTAATTGGCAGGATTGGTAACATCATCTTCATCGTCATTGCCAGCCGGGTTTAAAGCATCCTCATCGAAATTCACCTGGATCTGGGTGAACTGGGTCACATAGCTGCCATAATGGCTGATCACCAGGTTGCCCGGCTGCCCAACCACACCCGCTTCCATGACGGTAATGCCAGAAATATCATAGGTAACGGCGTTGTCAGTGCTGGTTGAGGCTTCACTGAGGTTGCCAGAGGCATCCTGCGCGGCGTCTTCTGCAATTTCTGCCGTGACGGTTTCACCATCACTCATGCCAGAAACTTCCACGGTATACGTTGTTCCGCCGCCGTTGATCGCGATCAGCGCTGTGCCCGCCATGCCGTTGACCACCACGTCATCTTCTTCAAAACCTGTTACATCTTCACTGAAGACCACATCGAATGTGATCGGGCTGGTGTTGGTTGGGTCTGCTTGGGTTGCGCCCTGGTTAATGGCCACTGTCGGGCGGGTAATATCATACAACACACTGTTATCAACGCTGGTGGATGCCTGGTTGCCATTGGTGGCCGCGTCCTGGCCTGCATCAGCAGGAATTGTGGCAGTGACGGTCTCACCGTCCTGCATG
This sequence comes from uncultured Anaerolineaceae bacterium, assembly GCA_964391725.1. Classification (GTDB taxonomy): domain Bacteria; phylum Chloroflexota; class Anaerolineae; order Anaerolineales; family Anaerolineaceae; genus SpSt-1165. Next base: position 3,460 of record CAYMNB010000017.1, read on the forward strand.
CCCTCTACTTCAACAATATAGGTATCTCCGCTGCCAACAACCGTGATCGTGGCGGCAGCGCTCATACCGGCAATGTTGACACCAGTTTCATCAAAACCGGTCACCGGCTTACTGAAAAGCACATCGAACACGATCGGGCTGGCGTTGGTTGGGTCGGCCTGTCCAACCCCCTGCTCGATGGTGACGGTCAGGGGAGTGACATCGTAGGTAACGCTGTTATCTGTACTGGTCGAGGCTTCGCTGAGGTTACCGGCAGCATCCGCGGCGGTACCTGACGGAATAGAAACGACCACGTCGCCAGTGTCAGTCATGCCACTCACTGAAACAGTATAGCTCGCACCCGAACCGCTTACCACTGCCGCCAATGTGCCTGGGGCGGTGCTACCGCTGAAGTCGATATCAGCGCTGTCAAAGCCGGTCACCGCTTCGCTGAACACCACATCGAACACGATCGGGCTGGCATTGGTCGGATCAGACTGGGCTGAACCCTGGTTAATGGTGACGGTCGGGTCGGTGACATCATAGGTCACCACGTTATCGGCGCTGGTCGAAGCCAGGCTGAAGTTGCCGGCGGGATCCTGCGCGGCACCTGCCTCCACAGCAACTACCACGTCACCGCTGTCGGTCATACCACTCACGGTCACCGTATAGGTTGTGCCGGAACCGCTGACGATTCCCATTAAGGTGCCGGGGGCACTGCTGCCAGCGAAAGAAAGGCTGCTGGCCTCAAAGCCCGTCACCGCTTCACTGAACACCACGTCGAACACAATCGGACTCACATTGGTCGGGTCTGTTTGAGTGGACGCCTGGTTGATGGTAACTGTTGGCGGGGTGATGTCATACAGCACACTGTTATCAGTGCTGGTTGAGGCTTCATTGAGATTACCTGAGCCATCCACCATGCTGTTGGCGGGAATGGATGCCACCACCAATCCGGTGCCGGTCATACCGCTCACCGATACCTGGTAGATTGCGCCTGAACCACTCACCCCTGCTGCTAAAGTACCGGGAGCGGTGCTGCCAGCAAAACCGATGTCATCGCCATCGAAGCCGGTAACCGGTTCACTGAAGACGGCGTCAAACACGATCGGGGCCAGGTTGGTGGGGTCCACCTGGGTAGCAGCCTGGTTGATGGTGACGGTTGGACGGGTGGTATCTTCGATGGTATGCGCTTCGGTATCTGCCGAAGCATCAAAATTGGCATCGCCGCCATAACTGGCAGTGATCGTGCGCGAAGAAACCGCATCAGAAGGCAGGTCGCAAGAACCACTGCCAGCTGACAGGGTGACAGTGCACGAATTTAAACCATCATCAACGTCCACCGTACCGGTAGGTGTTCCGCTGCCCGGTGCGACAGCACTGACTGATACCGTAACTGTATAGTTAAATCCCCACTCAGACGGGTCCGGCAGGTCTGACACAATCGTGGTCAGGCTGGCTGCGCGATTGATAGTGTGCGATGCGGTGTCACTGGAACCGTTCCAATTGGCATCGCCTGCATAGGTGGCGGTCAGGGTGAGTGTGGCAGGCGCCAGTGAGGGCAGGTCACAAGACCCGCTGCCAGCTGCCAAAGTGATATTACAGCTACCGCTGCCGTCGCTGACATTGACGGTCCCGGTAGGCGTCCCCCCCCCGCTCTGCGGCGCTACCTGCACTGTGACGGTGTAATCCTGTCCATACACCGATGGGTTGGGCAGGTTGGATAAGATCGTGGTGGTTGTATCTTCCACGACATTCATCACCATGATGGTGAACTGCCTTTCCACCCACAACCCACCCGCATCCGTCGAACGCACACGGATGGAGTGACTGTTCTGGGTTTCATAATCGAAGGAAGCCGAGGCGCGCAGGCTGCTGCCGCTGATATTGAACGAAGCATTGTCTGTACTGCCCGTGCCACTCACCAACGTGTAGGTGAAGGTGTCGCCCGCATCCGGATCGGCGGTCAAGAAAAACCCCACGATTGTGTTAGTTGGACCGTTCTCATATATCAAGGTGTTTGATAGGACGATGTCAGTCGGGGTTTCATTGACATTCATCACCGTGATGGTGAACTGCCGCTCAAACCACAACCCGCCCGCATCCGTCGAACGTACACGGATGGAGTAACTGTTCTGGGTCTCATAATCAAACGATGCTGAAGCACGCAGGCTGTTACCGCTGATATTGAAGGAAGCATTGTGCGTGCTGCCCGTGCCAGCCACCAGAGTATAGGTATGGGTGTCGCCCACATCTGGATCGGTGGTTGAGAAAGTGCCCACCGTCGAATTGGCGGCCACATTTTCATTAATCGAAGTGCTTGATAGGACGATGTCAGTCGGGGTTTCATTGACATTCATCACCGTGATGGTGAATTGCCGCTCAAACCACAACCCGCCCGCATCCGTCGAACGTACACGGATGGAATAGCTGTTCTGAGTCTCATAATCAGGAGAACCCGATATGCGCAGGCTGCTGCCGGAAATGTTGAAGGAAGCATTGTCCGTGCTGCCCGTGCCTGCCACCAGGGTGTAGGTGAAGGTGTCGCCCACATCCGGATCGGTAGTCGAGAAAGTACCTACCACCGTGTTAATCGCTTGATTCTCTGCGACTGAATTGTTTGAAAGGCTGATGGCGGTCGGGAATTCGTTAAGGTTAGTGATTGTGATGGTAAACTGCCGCTCAAACCATAACCCGCCCGCATCCGTCGAACGTACACGGATGGAGTAACTGTTCTGGGTCTCATAATCAGGAGAACCCGATATGCGCAGGCTGCTGCCGCTGATGTTGAACGAGGCGTTGTCCGTGCTGCCTGTGCCAGCCACCAGGGTATAGGTATGGGTGTCACCCGCATCCGAATCGGTGGTCGAGAAAGTGCCCACCGTCGAATTGGCGGCCACATTTTCATTAATCGAAGTGCTTG
>CAYMNB010000017.1:6461-35377 GCA_964391725.1 uncultured Anaerolineaceae bacterium
TCCGTGCTGCCCGTGCCTGCCACCAGGGTATAGGTATGGGTGTCGCCCGCATCCGGATCGGTGGTCGAGAAAGTGCCTACGGTCGAATTGGCGGCCACATTTTCATTAATCGAAGTGCTCGAAAGGCTGATGTCGGTCGGGGCGCTGTTGGTAGAACTGACCGTGATGGTAAAAATTTCTTCCACAAATAACCCACCCTGATCTGTAGAACGAATGCGGATCGTGTAATCCCTGCTTGACAGCACCACCGCCGTACGCAGCGAATTGCCGACAATTGAAAAACTACCATTATCAGAACTGCCGCCACCGCTGACCAGGCTGTATGTATGGGTATCACCCACATCAGGATCAATGGTCGAAAGCGTGCCCACCTGGGTGTTGGCAGGCTGGCCAGCAGCGATGGTATTATTACTTAACACAATGTCATTGGGTGCTGAGTTGCCTGCTGCCGTGGTAAAGCTCCATATGCTTGACCAGGTATTACCATAGGCATTAATGGCTTCCACACCCCAGTAGTAGGTGGGCCCCACGCTCAACCCGCTGGCAGCATAGGAAGTGCCAGATATGCCGGTCACATTGATGATCGGAGAGGAGAGGTTCGAATTGGTGGAAACTCGCAGGTTGTAAGAATCAGCGCCAGTGGAAGCATGCCAGGAGAATGTCGGCGAGGTGGAAACACCTGCGGAACCATTCGCCGGGGCGATCAACTGCGGTACTGTCGGCGGGGGATTGTCTTTGTACAGAAACACCCCTTCATAGGCAGCGCCAGCGTCGTAGGTATAGTTATTGACCCCGTTCCAGGTCCACAGGATCGATTGCTCCGGGTCAAGACAGGCGGTATTGTAACAATACTGCACAGCCACCGTCCCAGTAGAATTTTCCAGGCCGATCGTGGCTGACTGGCCATACGAGCGAGTTTCAGTCAGCAGCTGGCGGTACTGGGTGCGGATATTGTTGCTGCCTTCATACAGAATCACCTGAAAGGTGCCCATCGGCAAGTCTGAACTAAAATAGCCATAATTGGTCCACTGCACAATCAACATACGGCTGCCAACCTCGCCCACCGTGCGATACAAGATTGTCTGGTGGTCGCCGTACGACATCAGGTCATCCCAGAAGGCATACACACAGTTGTTCGGAGCAGCCGACGAGGGAAGGGTGGTATTGGTCCAGGTATTCGTGGCCCCGCCGCCAAAACACAGGATTCCATTGGTGGTCGCCTGGAATTGGGCATAGGAATTGCCATAAAAAATAAAGGAAAACCCGATATCAAACGTCCCGGTGACGTAATCGTCCCCGTACGTTCCGGTATCTGTGCCTGCGTACAGGGTTTCCGGTGGCAAAGCTGCCGGGGCTGCCTGAACCTGCTTGATTGGCAATACCCCTCCCAGGGGCGCGAACAACATGGCAAACAACACCAACAGGATACAAACGGATACTGTTGCTTGTTTCATGCTGCCAGGTGAAGGATTAAACACTGGCTTCATACTCTCTCCTCGACACTATTATTATGGTTTATAAACGGATTGTGACAATCAATAAATTATATACGATTTTTATACGAACCGGCACCTTTTTGGCATTAATTTTTCAATAAATAAAGGGTTTCTTTGAGAACTGGTTCGATAAAAAAAACCGTCACCACCCCACTGAAAACCCCGTGATATAATTCACCCGCAGGAGACAGCCAGCCCATCATGATTTTTGCGTGCAACGACCTTTCGCTTGTATTTTCAAATCCGCGCACCACGGAAGCACTCGCCAACGTGTCCTTCACCGTTGAGCAGAACGAATTTGTTTGCATCGTCGGCCCCAGCGGCTGCGGCAAGACCACCCTGCTGCGCATCATCGCCGGCCTGCTGCCGCCCTCGCGCGGCGAAATTGTGTTTTCTGGCAATGGCGATCAGCAGCGCCCGGCAACTGCCATGGTCTTTCAACAGCAGGGCTTGTTCCCCTGGATGACAGTGGTTGACAATGTCGCTTTTGGTCTCGAAACCCGCGGTGTGCCCAAAAAAGAACGCACCACCCTGGCAGCCGACTTCCTTAGCCGCGTTGGGTTGGGTGGTTTTCTGTCTGCCTTTCCGTATGAACTCTCCGGTGGGATGCGTCAGCGCGTCGCCATCCTGCGCGCCTTTCTCACCGATCCGCATGTGCTCCTGATGGATGAACCTTTCGGCGCCCTCGACGCACAAACCCGCATCCTCATGCAGCAAGAATTGCTCACCACCTGGCGTGACAACCCCAAAACCGTCATCTACATCACCCATGACATCGAAGAAGCCATTCTGCTGGGTGACCGCATTCTGGTGATGAGCGGCCGCCCAGGCACCATTCAAGCAGACATACCCATCGACCTGCCCCGCCCGCGCACGTTGAGCTTCCGCCAGCACCCGCAATTTGACGCCATCTACCAGCAGGTCTGGCAGATCATTGAAACCGAAGTGCGCGAAGGGATCACACGCTGATGGCCAGAAAGAACAAAGCCAATGGCACCGCAGACCGCTTCTCCTATGGCACCTTGATTCTGGTGGTTGGCTTTTTGCTGCTGTGGGAAGCCGGTTCACGGCTGGGGCTGATCTCGCGCATGTTCTTCCCGCCTCCTTCCACCATTGGAACCACCCTTGTTCGGCTGATCGCCAACGGCAGGCTCATTGACAGCGCCCGCGCCACCCTCAACCGCCTTGTGTTGGGGTCGTTGCTGGGCATCACCCCCGGCATCTTGTTGGGTGTGCTGATGGGCTGGTCACGCCGCCTGCGTGCGTTATTTGACCCCCTGATCGCGGCCACCCACCCTATCCCCAAAATCTCCATTTTCCCGCTGATTCTGATCATCTTCGGCATTGGCGAGATATCTATCGTGATTGTGATCGGCATTTCCGCCTTTTTCCCCGCCCTGGTCACCAGTATGACCGGCGTGGCGCAACTGGATCAGGTCTATTTCGAAGTCGCCAAAAATTATGGCGCCAGCCGCTGGAAAACCTTTTCCCGCATCCTGCTGCCAGGCAGCCTGCCCTCAATTCTCAGCGGTGTGCGCCTTGGCCTGACCACCGCCCTGCTACTGACCATCGCCGTGGAGCTACTCTCCGCCAAACAAGGGCTGGGCGTCATGATCTGGTTCTCCTGGCAGACCCTGCGCGTGGAAGAATTATTCGCCACCCTGATTGCGGTAGCATTGCTGGGCATTGTCATCAACAGCGGGTTGCGGGTTCTGTTTGCCCGTCTGGCACCCTGGAGCCCTGAACATAACACCAGTACATCCACCGCCAGCAAATGACAATCACCGCACCCTACCGCAGATTTTGATCGCCCGGCGCAGGCTCGATACCACCCTGTCCCGCAAACGGCGCCAGATACACCGCCATGCTTTGCGCGATGATGTTCTTTGCCGAAAATCCGCTGCGCACCATCTCACGCCCGGCTGCCCCCATTTGCAGACGTAATGCGCGGTCCGCAGCCAGCTGGCGGATGGCGTTTGCCAGTGCTTCAGCGTCATCCTGCGGTACCAGGCAGCCATTCACCCCGTCGCGCACAATATCGCGGCAGCCGCGGTTATCAGCAGCGATCACTGGCCGTCCATGGGCTGCCGCTTCGATCAACGTACGCGGCACACCCTCGCCATACAGCGAAGGCAGGCACACAATGTCTGCCTGCTCATACACCGAATGCATATCGTCACGCCAGCCCCACCACACCAGCACACCTTCCTGTTCCCACTGTTCCACCTGCGCCTTTGGAATGGCGGTGCGGTCATTGTGCGGGATCTGACCCACCAGTACCATTTCCACCGGCGCTTGGCTATCTTTTAGCAATCGGGCTGCTTTAGCGAACACCCGCACACCCTTGGTCCACACCAACCTGCCAGGCAGGATCACCCGCACAACAGCATTATCCGCCAGCGGCGGGGCTGTCTCCGGCATCTCAACCCCTGAGCCTCTCACGAGGTGGGTTTGCGATGCTTTAACGATACCTTTGCTGACGAACAGTTCGCGGTCCTCCACATTTTGAAAGATGACGGTTGTGTTGCGCAGCACACGCCGGTAGGCCAGCATCACCACACCCCGCAGCATACGGTAATGGAGATGAGGATGGGTAAAGAGCAACCCAAGCCCGGTGATCGTATTGACAATGTGTTTCACACCACATACATGGGCGGCAATTGAACCATAGAGCACACATTTAATCGTAAAATGGCTGACGATATCCGGTTTTTCAGCCCGATAGATCCGCCAGATCTGCCATAGTGTCCACAGGTCCACCAACGGGTTCAATCCATGCTGCTGCAGCGGGAGATGGCGCCAGCGGAAACCTTGCGCCTGGATGCGGTCAGTAAAGCGGTCTTTGGGCGCAACCGCCACCAACGTATGCCCCATGTTGCGCAGCGCTTTCATCAAAGGCAGGCGGAAGTTGTACAAATTCCAACTGGTGTTGGCAAAAAACAGGATTTTCATGAACCTATCGGTCTCATTCTTCCCAAAAAATGATGGTCTTTGTTATTGTAACTGATTCAACAAGCCTGACCAATGGGCAGCTTTTTTCCTCTTTCACTTTACACCAAGTTTTTGATAGAGATTTTGGTATTTTTGGGCTGCGGCATCCAGTGAGTAATCGTTAACGATGCGCTGACGGGCGCCTTGACCCAGCCGTTCTCTTTCCGCGCGATGCATGCTAAGAATCCGCTGACAGTCCTGCGCCAATGCTTCTGCCGAACCGGGCATCACCACCGCCCCCCATTCCCCCACCAGCGCCCCCTGATCGCCCACCTCGGTTACCACGCAGGGCACTCCGCATGCCATGGCTTCCATCACCGTCAGCGGCAAAGCTTCGCTTAGTGATGATGACACAAACAGGTCCAATCCCTGACAGATTTCTTCCATCGCCGTCTGTCCGCCCAGCAGATGCACGTTCCTGCTCAACCCGTTTTCCTTAATCCATGCCATCAATGTGCCGTTATCAGCATCAATGCCTTCACCGCACATCACGAAGTGAAGGTGTGCATCCTTTTTGTACAACATAGCTGCCATTTCGATAAAAAAGCGATGCCCCTTCAAAGGAATCCAGCGCCCGCAATGCCCGATCAAAAGGCTGTCTGCCGGCACTCCCAGTCGCACCCGCAGGCGTTCGCCGCCCCGGTCATGCGGCCGAAAGCGCTGTGTATCAATGCCGTTGGGTAGTATCACCATTTTCTTCGCGGGATATCCCAACGCTGCATGCGATTGAAACGCGCTCTCTGAACAGCTCACAATCGCATCCGGCATCCATCTGGCAAGCAAACGGTTGGCAGTCAGCACCAGCCGCGTGGTGGTTTTCATCTCTTGCCAGTTGTTCGCAGTATGATGAACTCCCCACACCAGCGGGCAGCGTATGCCGCTCAGACGCAGCAATGCTCCGGCAAAATCGGCGTGGTACAGCCAGGTCTGCATCAGGTCTGGCTGTGATTCTTTGACCTTCTGCCGCAAAGAGCGCCAGCCCTTGATCGTCAACCGCCCGCGCGGCAGTCCCAAAGCAGATACCGTGATGCCCAAATTTTGCAGGCGTTCGCCGATAACACCAACCGTGCTCAGTGAGATCACCTCCTGCTGCATGCCTTGCTCCTGTAGATGTTGCGCCACCCCCAGCAGCATGGATTCCGCCCCGCCATAATTCAATCCTGTGATGAGATGCAGAATCTTCATATGCTTCGTATCGCCTCCATCACCTGCAGATACTGTGCTACGGCGGTATCCACCGAAAAACGCTGTGCTGCCTGCGCCAATCCCGCAGGTGGTGGTGCTTGCAACGCAGCCAGCATGGCATTGGCCATGGCATCTGCATCACCCACCGGCATCAGCGCCCCCCAACGGCCGTTTTCCAAAATTTCCCGCGGACCGCTGGGGCAGTCGGTTGAAACCAACCGGCAGCCGCACGCCATGGCTTCCACCAGCACACTGGGGAAGCCTTCCCAGGCAGAAGATAACACGAACAACGCAGCGCGCCGCATACAGGCGTAAGGATTGCTGACGTAGCCGGGCATTGCCACCCGCTCAGATACCCCCAGTTCTTGCGCCAACGTTTCCAGTTGGTTACGTTGGCTGCCCTCCCCCAGGATCATCAAGCGTGCAGGCACTTGTTCAATAAGCAGCGCAAAAGCCCGGAGCAGGGTGGCAAAATCTTTCTGCGCCTCCAACCGCCCCACCCCCAGAATCACCGGCAGCCCGCCATCCTGAAACCAGGTATGGTTCGGTGGTTCTTGTGCGCGATTGAGCAGCGCTTCGTCAACCAGCGGATTATAAATCACCCGGATGTTTTCGGCGGGTCTTCTCAACCAGGCTGCCAGATTGTCTGCCACCCCCTGTGACACCGCAACGATGCGATCAGCACACCGATACAGGAGCCTTGCCAGCCAGGGAACCATACGCTGCTTAAGCGTGGGTGCGTGGCTATACACGGAATCGACATCATTGTGTTCGGTGACGATCAGGCGGGTTGCTGTTCCACCCAGTGCGCAGGCAGCAATCGCGGTCAGATTGACGTGCATCTGGGCCGAAATGAGGAAATCAGGCCGGTTGGCGCGCAGCCAGCGGATCAGTTTCAGCAGTCCCGTCGCCATCTTCTCCACCCCCAGGTCAATGATGGTCAACCGCTTCAGCAGGCTGTCGTCAACACACCCCTCTACACTACCGACAATCAAACTGACCTGGCAGCCATGTTCCTGCAGCCCCAACGCCAGGTTGGTCATCACACGAAACACACCGCCGCCGCGCAGTGAAGGGATTAACAGGGCGACATGTGGCTTCATCACGGCAGCCACCCTCGCAGGTCTCGGCGGATCACCTCCTGCAACTGCCTCACCTCATCCACCAGTTGGTCGCGCAACTTAGCGGCTGTCTGCGGGTTAATCGGCGGGTAACTGCTTTCACGCAGGTTGATCTGCAGCAGTTTTTCCTTCATCTGGTAACGGGCTTTGATTGGTATGATCGGTTTCAACCATTCACGCCAGGTCGATTGCCTGCGCAGCCAGCGCTGCAAGTTCATGCTGCGCGGCATGGCAGCCGGGTTGCTTTGCACCTGTTCAAACCGGCGCTCCCCATTTTCCAGCCCCAGGAATTGCAGCACTCCCGGCATGATGATCTGCAGGTCGTCTTTCAATTCATCGTATAGAACAAAATGAAATTGCTCCCGCGGGAAGGTATCCAAAAAAGGTGTCAACAGACTGGCATAGCGGCTGCCCTGTATATATCCGTATTTCATCGATCCTTGCTTTTCAAACATACCGCGATTCGTTTCTAATCGCTCCGCTTCACAAGCCAGTGCCTCTTCAAAAGACAGGGTTTCGTTGCCTTCACGCACCATATTCCAATACCACGAATAGGCGCGCTCCACCGGGTCACGCAGCAACACGATCATTTTGGGCGGTTCGTCATAGGCCTGCGCCAGGCGCTGTGCAACCTTTTCACCCCAATACAGGTAATGAGGGCTCGCATCTCCCCGCACAGAAAACCCTTTGGCTTCCTTATAAAAAGTATCGGCATACCATGACAGCCCTTTTTCATACAGTCTATCCTGGCTGAAGAACAGCGGTTCTTTGGAAAAAGGAAAATAAACGTCGGGCAGCTGACGCAGTTGTTCAAACAGGGTGGTGGTGCCAGCTTTCGCCGCCCCCAAAATGAAGAGATTGGGCAGACATTCGCGCAGTTCCTGGTCAATCATCGATGACACCCTCCTTTTCATCCCCTGTCGGTTCGCTTTTCCAGGCCGAAAGGTCCCGTCCGATCATGTCTTCCAACGCTTCGATGTGCGGCTGGTAACGTCCGCGCAGCTGGCGGGCGGTGTCCGGATTGATGGGTGGGTAGGGGGCGGGCTTCATATTCAGGTTCAGCAATCCCTGTTTGAGCTTGTAACGCAGGCGCTGAGGCAGCCACGGTTTGATCAGCGCTTTTAGCGCCGAAGGCTGCCGGATGGCACTGTAGAAGGATCGGCTGCGCACTTGACGGGCGGTGTTGCTGGCGCGCGCCGCCACCTCAATCTCTGTTTCTACCCCAAGAAAAGCGAACAGCGTATGCACCGTGCCGGCATAATCGGCCTGCAGATCTTCGGTCAACAGAAACAGGCATTGTTCCCGCGGAAAGCGGTCCAGATAGGAGCGCAATTGCTGGTCATAGCAGCCGCCGCGGAAGTAAGTAAACCGCAGAATACCTTCTGCACTTAATCGCTCTCGTTGTTGGGCAAAACGTTCGTCTTCTGCCAGCAGCGCCTCTTCAAAGGAAAGCGTCTCACCGCCATAATGGCGCAAATGCCAGTAGGCAGAATAGGCACGTGCCACCGGGTCGCGCAAAATGGCGATAATGCGCGGCAGTGGTTGCTCATCATATGCCTCAGCCATGCGCAAGGCTGTTTTTCCATGCCAGAACAAATAACCCACCGAACACTCGCCGCGCGCCGGATACTGCTCCGCTCCGCGAAAATAAGTGTCCAGATACCACGCCAGTCCATGGTCATAGTCATCACTGGCGAAAAAGGTAGGTTCTTTTTTGTAAGGCACATATACCTGCGGGTGACGTGCCAGGGCGTCATGCAATGTGGTCGTACCTGCCTTGGCAGCCCCGATCACAAAAAAGGTGGGCAATGGTGTTTTCATGGTGCCCTTCTTTCGTGCAATTTGCGAGATAGTTTTCGTTTCGTAGACACAGAAAACCGGTACAGGCGCCATCCCGTGATGCCATCCAGCAGGATCAAATAAATCCCCGGCGGTTGAAAAGGAAAGGAAGTGATTGACCTGATCGCATAGGTACGCATCTGGGCGCGGTTGCCTTCACGTGCATACTGGTAGGCGACATCCGCCCACATATGCTCGATTTTTCGCCGCGCAAACAGCCAGCCCTGCTGGAAATAAGCCGCACGGTGTTTATCCATCATCAGGGCGCGTGATTGCGCCAGGGCGTCCGCAGAGCGCTGGGTGTGCTGATAAACACTCGCCAAAACCTCCGGCACAACTGCCAGTTGTTCCTTCGCCAGCAAGCGCAGCAACAGATCTGTATCCTGGCCTCGCCGCAGGCTTTCATCGAACCAGCCGATCTCCTCAAAAACCCCCCTGCGCACCACCAGCGTCGTGCCAATATGCAGGACATTGTGAAAAAGCACCTGCCGGATGCGGGTATCTCGCTCCCTGGGTACAACGATTTGAGTGCCATCCAGACACAAATGCCGATAACCGCAGGTGCAGCCCGACAGCGTTGGGTACGCCTGTAAAAACGCCATCTGGCGAGCCAATTTCTCTGGTTCCCAACTGTCATCAGAATCCAGTAGCGCAACCCATTCTGCCCGGGCATTCCTGACAGCCCGGTTCCACACCCCCGCTACCCCGGTATTGACTTCGTTCACCAGCAGCCGCAATCGTGGGTCTTGATAGCTACGGATAACCTCAACGCTCTCATCCGTGGAAGCATCGTCCAACACCAGCAGTTCAAAGTCAGTGAAGCTCTGCGTCAGCACGCTGTCAATCGCACGGCGGATGACGGCCGCGTTGTTATAGTTGGGAATGATGACGGTGACGGCAGGGGGTTTCATCATCTCTTCCGCCTCATCATCGCTTCACAACCCGTAACTTCCCGCGTGATTGGTTTCATGCTTGCATTTTAACATAACCCCCCTTACCTGCCATCATCAAGTTTGATACAATGGAAAAGATTATGCACCAGAATGAGGTTCATTGATACCCATGACGATTCCCGCCATCCCCTTCCTGGAAGAAGAGTTATACAAATCCTTAAGTGACCGCTTTGAAAAGGTGGTTAACCACCTGCCGTCCGACCATCCCGCTTACTGCGATCAGAATGGCCAGGTGAGTTACCAGCAGTTATGGAAGGCAAGCCTGTCGCTGGCTGCCCATCTGCAGCAACTTCTCGGCAATGCATGCTCCCGTGAACAACAGTTGACCGCCACCCTGCTCAAGCCTGACTGGCGTGAGTTGCAGGCGATGATGGGCATTGCCCTGTCAGGCCATTTCTTCTTTCCGTTGGGGCACGATCATGATGAGCAGCAAAATCGCCAATATCTGCTGGATTATCCCATTAAAGCCCTGATCACCACCAGTGACCTGCTTGATAGCGCCCGCCGCCTCTGCGCCGATCTACCTGACTGCGAGATCACATTGCTGGATGAACTATCAGGAGATGGCAGTGACTGCGTCCCCTCACAGATGCCCTATCGTGCCCAGCAGATGGTGACTTTCACCTCCGGTTCCACCGGCAAACCCCGCGGGGTGATCCGCACACATGCCATGGGCTTACTGTCTTCCTATTTGGCTGCCACAGACCTGGCATTTACCCCCTCAGACCGCATCACCCTCACCTCCGACATAACGATTGCCATGGCGTCCACACCCACCGTTGGCGCCCTGATGAATGGTGTCACCATTTACCGTCGGCTGGATCGTCTGACCAGTCCGACTGCTTTTTACCAGTGGCTGGCGGATGATCACATCACCATCGCGCGCGCACCAGCCGGATTGATACGCAGCCTGATCAGCCTGCCCCCCGGCGCGCCCGCGCTGCCTGACCTGCGCCTGATCGACACCGGCGGAGAGGGTTTCTCCCGCGTTGAAATTGAAGGCTTTTTCGCCCTGATGAATGAAGGTGGCATCTTCAACGTGCGATTGGCATCCAGTGAGGCCGGCAATTACGCGGTTTTTCGCATTGGTCATCATCACGTCTCGGAAGGCGAGCGCAACCCCGCTGGCTATGTGCCGCCTTTCACCGAGGTGCTGGTGGTTGATGAAGAGCGACAACCGCTGCCTTTTGGTGAAGAAGGCGAACTGGCTGTACGCGGCCGCTTCATGGCAGCCGGCTATCTCAATGATACTGAACAGACCCGCGCCCGCTTTGTGGCTGACCCGCAAGATCCTGCCTTACAAACCTATTATACCGGCGACATGGGCAAGTTGTCGCCGGACAGCATGGTCACGTTTCTGGGGCGGCGGGATTTCCGCGTCAAGGTGCGCGGTTTCACCATCGAACTGGAAGCCATCGAACATGCCTTTCGCAGCATCCCCGCCATCAGCGACGCCGCTGTGATCGTACAGCCTCTGCCCAGCGGCAACAAACGCCTGGTGGCCTATTACACCACCAAAGATGGGCACAAAGCCAGTGCCGGACATCTGCGAAGCAGCCTGGCAAAACGCCTGCCGCAGCATATGATCCCTTCTCTGATCCTGCCGCTGGACAAACTGCCGTTGACACCCAGCAGCAAGGTAGACCGCAAAGCGCTGCCAATGCCTTCCTTGACCCGTGCCTCCTTAGAGGTGCCTTTCCGCGCCCCGCGCACGGCGCTTGAGAAGCAACTGGCAGCCATCTGGGAAAAACTATTGGATGTGACTGACATCGGCATCGATGACAACTTCTTTGAACTGGGCGGCGATTCACTCATCAGCATGCAAATGGTGTTGGAGGTAGAGACCGCCACCGGCGCTACGATTCCCAACGAATACTTCAAACAACCGACCATTGCCACCCTGACCGGGTATGTAGATGAGCGGCATTCCGAGTCGCTGGATATTCGCAAAGAACATGTACCCCGCTCAGCACCGCTCACTCACGAATCGCTCTCATCCAAAGTGCTCGCCAAACTGCGTCACCCCGATGACCTGCTGTACTCGCTTTCAGTGCGCGCCAGAAGGCCCTTTCAAACCAAAATGCTTTCCATGCCGTATCCTGAAGCTTTGGACTGGCTGCTGAATTGGTCACAGAACCCGCTGGTGCAGCGCCTGCTGTTCCACCGCGAAAAAACCATCCTGCACAACTTCCTGAACAGCATCGAGGTGCAGCCACAAGATTTCTCGTCGGTCTTTTCGCTTACGCTGGCAGGTAACTTGTGGGCGAGTGTTGCTCCCAAAATGAACAAAACCGGTGCCATTACCTATGAGGATACCGGTCACCACTTCTGGACCAGTTTTGCCGCGCTCATCGAAGACGTCACCCCACAGGCAGGCAATCGCTTTACCCGGGTTAACGGCTTTGACCATCTGCGCGAGGCTTACCAACAGGGCAGCGGGGTGATCCTGCTTTCTTATCATGGTATCATCACCCGCCTTGCCACCGTGTTTGTAGAAAAGTGGCTTGGCTGCGAACCTGTTCCTGTGGTCAGCCCGCGCCTCAGCCTGCGCTGGGAAAGTGAACGCTTTGAGCGCAACCTGCGCCAGGAAAACCTGCGCCTTTCCATTGAAAAAGAACAGGCGCGCCATGGCGCTTATGCCTTGCTGCGCGGTTATCGCTACCTTCGCCAGGGGCAGATCGTGCGTGCCTACGTTGACAACGGATTCAGCTCACGCGGCGACTATCCCATCAACGTGTGCGGCAGACAATACCAGGCGCGCACCGGTTGGGCCGACCTCGCCATCCAGACCGGGGCCGCTGTAATTCCTGTGATCAGCACCCTGCAGCCTGCAGGAACCATTGAGGTAAATTTTCTGCCACCGTTCTTGTGGAATAAGGAGAATACTGATACATTTGATCAAACTGCCCAATTAATGCAACAATTTGCGGACTTCCTTTGTTATGCCTTCCGCCAATATCCAGAATCTCTGCGCTGGAAGATCATGCAAAACCACTACACCTATCCACAATTTAATTTAAGCAAACCTGAACATTGATAGTGCTTACTTGAAAATTCACAGGGGCATTACCTGTCAGCGTCAATACAACTTCCGTAATCATTATATTGCAAAAGGAGACATTATGAATCGCAAGGCAATCTTCACAACCTTTTTTTTCTCGTTGCTTTTGGTCAGCCTGTTGGCTGCCTGCGCCCAACAACCAGAAGCGGTGGAAATTCCCGCCTTACAAGACGAAACTGCTGTAGGCCAGCCACGAGAAGAAGTGACCCTGAAAATCGGCATCATGCCTTACCTTTCCAATACTGTTTTTCTCATCGCGCAGGAAGAAGGCTATTTCGCTGAACAGGGCCTCAATATTGAGTTCGTGCAATTCACCAATTCAGCTGATCTGGTGCCAATGCTGCTGGCAGATGAGATCGATGTTGGCGCGCCTGGCATCAATGCCGCCCTGTTCAACGCTGCCACCCGGGGCGGTAACCTCAAGGTCATCCTGCCCCTTACTGATTTCAAGGTCAAAGAATGCGCCTCGATCGGCTATGTCGCCCGAGCAGAGGACGTGGAAACCGGTATTTGGGCCGACAAACAAAGCTGGGCCGAAGCCGACCTGGTGATTTCATTACAGGCACTCAACAGCGTGCCCGGTTTTGTTCTCGCCAAAGCCCTGGAAGGTTCAGGTGTGACCATTGATGAAATGAATGTTGTTATTGTCGATGTGCCGGCCCAGCAGGAAGCCTTACGCTCAGGCCAGGTTGATATCGTTTATGCCATCGAACCCAACATCACCCGCCTTACCGCCGATGGCGATATTGCTTTGTTGGATAACGCCGAACAATACGCCCCCGGACTGGCGTCCAGTGTGATCGCTGTCGGTCCGAAAGTCTACGACGATCCAGATGTTGCCAACCGCTTTGCCATCGCCTATCTGAAAGCAGTGCGCCATTTCCTGCAGGGTAGCACGCCCGCCAATGTGCAGTATGCGGTGCAGTTGTCTGGTCTCGATGCTGCCCTGGTGGCGCAGATCTGCTGGTCTGACGCCTCTCCCACTGGCTCTCTCAATATCGATTCACTGGATGAATACCAGGCATTTCTGGTACAACGCGAACTACTGGATGAAGTGGTTGACCTGAATTCCTTCATCGACACTTCCTTCGCAGAATACGCCGTTACTGTGTTAGATCAGTAAGGCAAGCAAGAACAGCCAACCAACGGAGTTGTGTTGAAACGCAACTCCGTTTTCATTTTACCGTGCACCGGTCAATACTCCGGACAGGTCAAGGATGTCGCAATCTGCGGATGCAGATAGTGAACCGCACTGTCATCCGTCAGCCGCACCACTGCCACCGCACGCAGCATAATGCCACGGTTGCTCTGTCCGCTGCGCGACCGCGACTCGCGTTCCGGGTTCACGCACCCAATGGCAAAAATCTCTGATCCCGCTGGAAATGGACCGGGATCCTCATCATACGGCAAGATCACCCCGGCGTCATATAAGCCCAGGCCAATAAAAGACAGACGGGAATAATCCTGGGTTCCGAACACATACCAGTTAGATGCCAAGCCTTCACCACCCTGCATATATCGCGGATTGACAGCAATCCCCTGAAAAATGATCACGCGCTCATCTGCCAGGAAGGCTTCCCACGCTGCTTCCTCCACGCCCGCCTGTCGTAACGCATAATCAAAGCCAAGTTCTGACAGCAGCTGACGGCTTTCAGCTTCCTCAAGATAGGTCAACCGGTCAGGCACCAACACGCCTGCCAGGGACATGCTCACACCCACGAGCAGCAGCATAATCACCACAGCAGCCCAGGAGTGTGTTGTGGATTTTTCTTCTGGCAGCGCAGAAGGCCTGTCAGCAGAAGCCCCTGTGTCAAGGCGAAAAGCCCATACGCCAAACCAGCCAGCCAGCCGGGTGAGGCCGATGCCGTAATATACCAGCGCCGCCCATTCCACCGGCACCAGATAGCGGCTGCCCGAGTTGCGTACAACCCCGTTGGCAGCATGGTAGGCGAGGAAGAACAACAGCGGCAGCCACCCGGCAAAGGTATTGTTCTTACGGGCAAACCCCACCCCAATTGCCACGATGGCCAGATTAGTAATCATCAGAATTGCAGCGTCAGCGGGCAGGCTGCCATCCCACTCTGAATCCCAACGTGGTGCTTGCAGCGTGGTTTTCAAGTCATGATAAGGAATCTGCACCGGAAATGCCAGCGTACTGCCCAGCAGGTTATGCAGAAAATGCGTGGCGGTCAACCAGACAATACTGCGCTCGTCTCCTACGTCAATTTCTGCCTCAGGCGCATAGCGCAGCGTCTCGTCAGGTGCCTCCGGCAGAGATACCACCTGTTCATAGCGTGCTTGCGTCAGGAAGCGGAACTTGGCGAAAGCGCTGCGCCCGGCTCTGCCTGAAAGAAACCAGGGAGCCGCCACCAGCAGAAAACCCAGCAGAAATAACCCCGCCAACCTCACTTGCTTCCAGGAAATTTTACCCGACAAAAAAACCATGCCTGCCGCACCTGCCGCCGCCACATAAGCATTGGCGCGCGTCATCGCTGCCATGGCAGCCAACCCGCCCGCCCACACCAACCACGCAGAAGCCTGCTTGCCCCCGGTTGTGTGCCACCATTCGAGCAGCGCCCAGGCTGTCAACGCCAGCATTAAGGCGGTGGGGAACTCCGTCATCATCAACTTGGAGTGTGATACCTGAATATCCAGCGTGGCACGCATGGCATTGACTTCTTTGTACAATGCCAATGCCGCAATCAACAGGCCTGCGCTGCGGCTGTGCATCAGCATGCCAACCCGATACAGAATAGCTGGCAGCAGCGCCAGCATGATGGTCTGCAGCAGGATCACCTCAGCATAGCCATAGCCGGCGACCATCTGAAAGACGCCCAGCACGAACAGGTAAAAGGGCTTGTCAGTGGCTCTCAGGTTGTTGATGCCCTGCCCCAAACTCACATAACGCGCCCCGATGTCATAGGAGGCTGCGTCAGAAAAGGAATAGTATTCATAATTAGGCGCGGATGGCTCCGTCAGCATGTAGTGCCGCAGCATGGGCTGCGCCTGCCACACCAGCGCCGTAATCACCCAGATCAATAGCATGATCCCCAGGTCGACATACCACAGCTTTTTCCTATCCCCGGCCTTCTTGAAGACCTTGCGCTCAAACACGAAGAACAATCCCGCCAGCAGCAATGCCAGCCACACCTGCAGCGCCATGAGCGGCACGCTGCCTTCGTTCCAGTAGATGTCCGGCACCAAACCCAGGCCAGTAACAGCCATCACCAGCCACAGCACGCCGAACCCTGCCAGCACTGCCGCGCTGATGAGCAGTTCGCGGCGCTGATCGCGCCAGGCGCTGCGCAAGGCCGCCCAGCCGCTGCCAAAACACAGCAACAGATAGGTCCAGGCAAGCACCAAACCAGCGAACAACCACACCAGCAGCGGTTGCAAACGCAGAAAATACGCTTGCCAGTCTCGGAAACGAACAGCGGGAATCAACAAAACATTGCCAACCGCCATCAGCGCCAGCGGCAAAACAATGCGCAAAACAGCCTGCTGATCATCAAGTAAGCGCAAGAACAGAACAGACAGGGCTGTCTTTCTCGCACTTGACCAGGCCATGAACGCACCAACAAACATCAGAACGAGAATCACCACAACCATCAACAGGCGTTCTGCCGACAGCCCCCATACAGCCTCGTTCTTGGGGTCAGACGGAATGGAAAGCACCCACAGCAGCGCTGCCCCGCCCGTGATTGTGATCAATGACCATAGCACCACCGCCAGTGCATGTTTTCGATCTTTCATAGATCCTGCCTGGTTATTCATACAACCCTACTGTGCGCGTATGCGGTCGGATGGCAGCCCATCCAAAGAAGTCAGCGGTGCTTTGTCAATCTCCTGCCACACCAACGGGCAATTCACCTGCCCTTCCCAGCGCATGCCGCTTCGGGCATAGACAGAGCCATTGTCGAACACCTCGAAGGGACACACATGCTCGACTTTGTCCAGCACTTTCAATTCCCTGCGCGACCGCCACAGGGCATACAGGCTGATGCGATAACGGCCCGGCACCAGCAATGGCGCAGGTAACTGGATGCGGTAGGTGTACACACCCGGTTCCCGCGAGAAAACGCTCTCCTCATTCATCTCAAAATCATAGCTGTTGACCAGCGTGTGCAAATCTTCATCCACCACCTGCACGCCCAGAAAAGCGCGGTAGCCCGGCTGGAAAAGGGCGCATTGCACGGTGATGTCAACCGGCTGGTCGTGCCCGAAGCGTGTCTGTACCACGCCATCACCAGCACTGACCTGCGCGCTCAAAATCTGTATCGGCAGCGATGGGTCCGGCTCTCTGGCAACCTGTTCTTGTTTTTGCAGCGAGCCCTGCGCCAGGTAAGCGGCGATGGCGTCATCCACCGCGCCGAAATACTTCAGCTCACCGTGCTCGATGAAGGCTGCCTTCTGGCACAACGCCTTGACGGTCGCCATGTTGTGGCTGACAAATACCACCGTGCGCCCGCCGCGCGCCACACTTTCCATCTTGTTCAGGCTTTTCTGTTGGAAGGCAATGTCACCCACCGCCAGCACTTCATCGATCAACAAAATCTCGGGTTCAAGGTGCGCCGCCACCGAAAAAGCCAGCCGCACACGCATTCCGCTTGAATAGAATTTCACAGGCGTATCCAGGAATTTGCCGATATCAGAAAAAGCCACGATCTCGTCAAACTTGCGTTCGATCTCGCGGCGGCGCATCCCCAAAATAGCGCCGTTCAGGTAAATATTTTCCCGCCCGGTCAACTCGGTGTGAAAACCGGTGCCCACCTCCAGCAAAGAGCCCACCCGCCCATGCAGGCGGATACGTCCGCTGGTCGGCACCGTAATGCGTGAGATCAACTTGAGCAGGGTCGTTTTGCCCGCGCCGTTGCTGCCGATCACCCCCACCGATTCGCCCGGCAGGATGTCAAAACTAACATCTTTCAGCGCCCAGATCGTCTGGCGCCGCCCCTGCGGTTCAGGTTCGTTTTGGCCCGCAACCTTCGCCAGGGCGCGCGCAGCGCCATTGACCATCTCGCTCAGGTCTGCGCGCAAGGTATCGGTTAGATTCTCTTTGCGCAGGCTGCGCCCGATCTTGTATAACTTGGAAAGGTGTTCAATGCGTATGGCGTACTGGTTCATATCTCGTCCGCGAAGGTCAGTTCCATACGTTGAAAGAAGATCAGACCGCTGAACCAAAGCAGCAGCACCACACCCACCGACAACAGGTATAGATGGCTGGTGGCGGGTGTCTGACCATACAGAACCCAGCGAAAACCTTCCACCACCGCTGTCATCGGGTTCAGGCGATATAGCCACAGCCATTGTTCCGGTACCAGCGTGCTGGGGTAAACCACCGGGGTGGCATAAAGCCATACCTGCACCAAAAATGGCGTGATAAAGCGAATGTCGCGATAACGCACCGCCAGCGCAGACAGCCAGAAACTGACCGACATGCTGGCCATTAACGTGAAAACCACCAACACCGGAATCAACAGGATGCGCCAGGTGGGGACAATGGCATAAAAAACCATCAGCCCGAACAGGATTAACAAAGCGATGCCGAAATCGACCAACCCGCTCAGGCTGGTGGACATCGGCAGGATCAGGCGCGGAAAGTAGACCTTGGTGACCATGTTCTGATTAGTCACCAGTGATGAGGTAGCATCCGAGATCGAACGCGCAAACAACTGCCACGGCAGTAATCCCGCATAAGAAAACACCGGGTAGGGAATCCCGTCTGAGGGGATGTTCGCCAACCTGCCGAATATTACACTAAAAATAACCATAGTGATCAGGGGGTTCAGCACCGCCCAGGCAACCCCCAGAATGGTCTGTTTGTAGCGCACTTTGATATCGCGCCACACGAAGAATAACAGCAACTCACGATAACGCCACAGTTCGCCCAACCGCAGCGAAAGCCAGGAACGCGGCTTTTCGATGATGATCTCGCCGCTTGAAATGGCATTGTGTGTGATTGCATCTGATCGTTCAGTCATGATAGCTCAGGTTACTTTTTTTTAGTGTTATCTCCTTCGCCATTATACTTCAGATTCAGCCCACCAAACCACCGCGTCCACACGCAGTATAATGGAGACCATACTTTGCGAAGAGAGGCAACGAATGGATCATAAAGACCTGGTCAGGCAATCCTTTGACAACAAACCCCTGCTGCCGATGGGTGAGTATCAATTTTTAATCAACCCACTCACTGAACAGGTGCCCGCCACCTCAGCCGCCCTGCTACGTGCCGCCGCCGCCTGGCTTATCGAAGCAGGATCATTCACAGATGTCACCAAGATCGCCGGTGAGGAAGATAAAGGCGCAATCCTGGTGGCTGCCGTGTCGCTGGCAACCGACCTGCCCTTCGGTATGGCGCGCTGGTACCCCAGCGGTCTGGCAGGCCAGGTGACAGTCGATTTCGCCATGGAATATACCCGGGGCGCGCTCTATCTCAACGGGATCGAACGCGATGACCGCGTCGTGATCGTGGATGACATGATCTCAACCGGAGGCACCATGGTCGCACTCATACATGCTGTGCAGCAGGCCGGCGCGCAAATCATGGACATCATTTGTGTGGGCGAAAAGCCCGCTTATGGCGGCGTGCAGCGCATTTTGGACGAGACCGGATTCTCTGTCAAGACCCTGGTCAAGATCGATGTGTCAGGCGAACGTTCCCGCATCCTGCCCTGACCTGTTACTGCGAAACGCAGTTCTTGCCAGCTGCCTTGGCGCGATACAGTGCTTCATCTGCCAGGCGGATCACCATCTGGGCATCACGGTCATCCTCTGGATAAGCTGCCACACCAATCGAAATGGTGATCTGATGGCTGCCCTTGTCTCCTTGAAATTCATACGCTTCCACAGCCCGGCGGAAATCTTCCCCTCGCGAGTAAGCGGTATCTTTGGCAATATCCACCATCACGATCATGAATTCTTCCCCGCCCATGCGAATGATAAAATCATCATCCCGCGACATCTTCTTGCTGAGCTGTGCCAGTTGCATCAGTACCAGGTCGCCTTCCGGATGGCCGAACTGGTCATTCAACTGTTTGAAACCATCAATATCATACATGAGAAAGCAGATCGTATATCGCTTGCGGCGGGCGCGTGCAATATCGGTCGGCAAAGTTTCCATCAGAAAGCGCCGGTTATACAGATTGGTCAAGGGGTCACGAATGACCTGCTGCTTCAATTCTGCCTGCAGCGCTTCGATTTCTGCCAGTTGCACCTGCAACTGCTGGTTGGTCTCAACCAACAACTGTTCTGCATTTGCCAGGTCTGTGATCTCATTCCATGTCACCAGCCAGCCGTTAGCCTTCCCTGCAGACACAGACAAAGGTTTGATGCGCATGGCATAGGTACGGCCTTCATCATCTTGCAATGTTTGCTGTCCGGATTGTGACAAAACCTGCGGCCATTGTCCCTGCAATAGCTGCCACTTATTCAATAAAGGCTCAATAGGTTTGCCTATGGCAGTATCGCGCTCACATTGCAGCAATTTTTCCGCGCTGGCATTCATCTCCACCAGCCGAAATTGATGATCAATGACCAGCATACCTTCCTGCATGGTGTCAAAAACAATCTGTTTTGCCACCGGCACGATATCGAACATCGACAACCGCAGCAGGCCCAGCGCATAAAACACCCCCAGAATGGTGAACACCATCGGGATCAGGTCCAACCCGGGCAGCGGCGATAAACCCAACACACCCAGCAAACCAACCGCCGGTGGGATCAGTGAACCCAGCATGATCAACAGTGACTGCCGCCGGTAGATACCATGCTGGCGGAAATAACCGATCAACATAAATATATACCCGGCAATGACCATGGCAAAAAAGTAAATGAGCCCCACATAATACCAGGGGCCGCCTTCGAAAATATCTGTGGCGCCTGGCACGCGTTTCCCGCCAAAAAACAGGTCATGATAGGGATCTGTCCACAACAGGATCACGGTCATGGCGGGGATCAGGTAGAGCAGCGGCAAAGTTCTGCGGTTGAGCCAGCGGTCCAGCTGGTTGAAACGCGCCGCAAACACCAAAAATGTCGTGGGAGCAATCACCACCCCCAGATAAGTGGCATCCAACCAGAAAAATTCCGCCGGGTTGTTTGGAAACAACCAGTGCAGGGCATAGGTAAATGCCCAAAACGCCGTGGCTGCCATCATCACCATGAGTGCCCGGGCAGAAGGTGTTTTACGGCGGCGCCATGCCAGCACAATAAACACCACACAGGTGCTGGCAGAAAGCAGCAGCCCGGTAGCATACAGCAGATTGTTAGGATTCATGCACGAGATTCCATCTTGGATTAAGAAACAAACCTGTTGTGTGACGCTAAGTAGATAAGAAAGATTAACTTATTATACCTGAGATCGATCATACCCCCAACTTTTGTGAAGAATCACTTAACGATGGCGTTTGCGCAATTCCTCCTCCACCGCCTGCAGCGAAACCGCCTGCTGCACCAGCAGCACCAGCCAGTGATAGATCAAATCGGCTGATTCTTCGATCAAACGCTGCTCGCCCTGGCATCCTGCCGCGATGATCACCTCCACCGCTTCTTCTCCCACCTTCTGCGCCGCGCGCTCATAGCCGCCATTCAGTAATTCGTTGGTATAGGAGCCTTCCTTGGGGTGTTCCTGCCGGTCTTTGATAATCTCATACAGCGTTTGAATCATAGTCCGCCTCCTCCATCGTTCGATAAAAACAACTGGCATTGCCGGTATGACAGGCCGGCCCGCGCGGTTCCACCAGCAGCAGCACCGCATCGCCATCACAATCAATGCGTACTTCTTTCACATCCAGAAAATTGCCGGAGGTCTCTCCCTTGCACCACAGCGCCTGACGGCTGCGCGACCAGAAATGCGCCAGCCCGCTATCCAGCGTTCTTTTCAACGCATCCGCATTCATCATCGCCACCATCAGCACCTGCTTTGTCTGGCTGTCCTGTGCCACGGCGGTCAGCAGCCCTTTGTCGTCAAATTTCAATGCCTGCATCCTGCTCTCCTTCTGCCACTATCCGCACCGGCACACCATGTACCGCCAGATATTGCTTCAAATCCGCAATAGTCAAAAGCTTGTCATGGAACAACGTTGCCGCCAAAGCTGCTTCTGCCTGCGTCTGCTGAAAAACATTCACAAAATCCTGTTTGCTGCCCGCGCCGCCGCTGGCGATCACCGGCACCGACACCGCACTGGCAATGGCTTCCGTCATAGGCAGGTCAAATCCATCGCGTGTGCCGTCGCGGTCCATACTGGTCAGCAATATTTCACCCGCCCCGGCAGCCACCCCGCGTTTTGCCCATGCCAGCGCGTCCAGCCCGGTCGAGGTGCGCCCGCCGCTGACGAAAACCTCCCACCCACTGGGGGTTGTATCCGTCCTTTTGGCGTCGATCGCCAGCACAATACACTGGTTGCCGAAGCGTTTCGCACCGGCTGTCAGCAGGGCGGGGTCATTCACCGCTGCCGAGTTGATACTGACCTTATCTGCACCCGCCAGCAAGGTATTGCGGATATCATCCACACTGCGGATGCCGCCGCCCACCGTCAACGGCAGGAATACCTGCTCCGCGATCTGCTGTACCACCGCCAGAGTGGTGCGCCGTCCCTCCGGCGTGGCAGAGATATCCAGAAACACCAGTTCATCCGCCCCCATGCGGTCATAGATGCGCGCCTGTTCCACCGGGTCACCGGCGTCACGCAGATTGACAAAATGAATGCCCTTGACCACCCGCCCGTCTTTCACATCCAGACAGGGCACTATCCGCTTAGCAAACATCGATTGCCTCCTTTAACGAGAAATTACCCTCATACAACGCCTTCCCTACGATCACGCCAGCCAGATTCGCGGCTTTCACCGCCTGAATATCTGCCAGACTCGCCACCCCACCTGAAGCGATCACGTTCAGGCCGCTGTCTTGCGACAACTGCTGGGCCGCCTGCCAATCCACCCCGCTTTGCATGCCATCGCGGGCTATATTGGTGTAGATGATGGTGCGCGCGCCTGCCTCTGCCAGACGCTGCGCCAGCGGCAGCATACCAACCGCCCCGGCTTCCTGCCAGCCGCGGGTCCTTAAACGCCCGTCCTGTGCGTCAAAGCCAAAAGCCACCTTTTCGCCGCCAAAGGCGGCCAAAACCCTTTCACCAAAGGCCGGATTTTCTATCACAGCAGTCCCCAGCACCACCCGCCTGACCCCCAGGGCAAGCGCGTCTTTGATGTGCGCCATACTGCGCAGCCCGCCGCCCAACTGGATATATATATTGTCGCTTTCGGCCAGGATCGCCTCAATTGCCTGCCTGTTTCGCCCGGCATCTTCGCCGAAAGCGCCATCCAGATTGACAATGTGCAGCCATTGCGCCCCCTGTGCCAGCCAATGCTGGGCAGTTTTCACCACATCCTGGCTGTATACAGTCTGCGCGTTGGCATCGCCCTGACGCAGACGCACCACCTTGCCACCGCGCAGGTCAATAGCAGGATAAATGACGCATTCAGTCATGCTGCCACCCCACAAAGTTGCGCAGTATTTGCAGACCTACCCGCTGGCTCTTTTCCGGGTGGAACTGCACGCCGAACAGGTTGCCACGCTGCACCGCAGATGCATAGCGCAGTCCGTATTCCGTGCTGATCAGCGTATCGGCTTGCTCCGCCGGTTCGCAATAGTAACTGTGGTTGAAATACACGTAATCGCCCGGCTGGAGACCCTCCAACAACGAACTGTCTTTCTCAAAATGCAACTGGTTCCAGCCAATCTGCGGCACTTTCACGGTCTTGTTCTCAAACAAACGCACCCTGCCGGGAACCAACCCCAACCCCTGAGAAACACCCTGCTCTTCGCTCTCATCAAACATCAATTGCATCCCCAGACAGATGCCCAGCAGCGGTTTACCGGCGCGCGCCGCCCCCTGTACCACCTCGACCAGTCCACGCTCGGTCAACCCCTGCATGCCATCGGCAAACGCGCCCACCCCCGGTAGAATGATTTTGTCAGCGCGGCGGATGTCGGCAGCGTCCTCTGTCACCAACGCTTCACCCCCCGCCTTCACCACCGCTTTATGCACGGAATGCAGATTGCCCAGTCCGTAATTGACAATTGCAATCATCACAGC
This sequence comes from uncultured Anaerolineaceae bacterium, assembly GCA_964391725.1. Classification (GTDB taxonomy): domain Bacteria; phylum Chloroflexota; class Anaerolineae; order Anaerolineales; family Anaerolineaceae; genus SpSt-1165. The sequence continues at coordinate 30,201 of CAYMNB010000017.1, forward strand.
ACCCCTTTCGAACTGGGGATCTGGCCTGCCCGGCGCGGGTCAATGCGCACCGCCTCAGACAACGCCCTGCCAAACGCTTTGAACAAGGCTTCAGCGATATGGTGGTTGTCACGCCCGTCGTAAGCGATCATGTGTACATTGGCGGCGCTGGCTACGGCGAATGAGGCAAAGAAATGCTCGATCAACGTGGCAGGCAGGTTGGCTACCATGGGATACGACCATACTATCTTGATCACGGCATACGGCCTGCCGGAAAAATCAATCACTGCCTGCCCCAGGGCCTCATCCATCGGCACAAAGCAGGAAGCCATGCGCCGAATGCTGCGTTTGTCGCCCAGTGCCTGCAAGAAAGCCGTCCCCAGTACCAGCCCACAATCCTCGACCGTGTGATGAGCATCGACTGCCAAATCACCTTGCGCCTTCAATGTGATATCGAACATACCATGCACAGCCACCTGCGCCAGCATGTGGTCAAAGAAGGGAATGCCGCTGTCAATCTCATGGCTGCCGCTGCCGTCCAGGTTCAGCGTCAGTGAAATGTCAGTTTCATTGGTCTTGCGTTCAATGGTTGCGCTTCTCATCATGCCTCCATGGCGGTTAATGACGCCGCCAATCGGTCCGTCTGCTCCCCGCTGCCCACACTGATACGGATGTGATCCTGCAAGCCGGGTGAATCAAAATAGCGGATAAGAATGCCCTGACGACGCAGGTGTTCCTTCACCGCACGTGCCGGACGATCCAACACCCGGCACAACACAAAGTTAGACTGCGAAGGATACACCCGCAGCCAGTCAATACTGCGCAAGGCATCCTCTAACCGCCCGCGCTCTTTGATGATCTGCTCCGTACGCTGTGACAGGGCAGCGGCATGTTCCATCGTTGCACATGCCGCTGCTTCTGCTGCTACCGACACAGTATAGGGCTGCTTTGCTTTCATCAATATAGGCGCCAGTGCCGAAGGGAACACACCATAACCGACGCGTAGACCTGCCAGCCCCGCCCACTTGGAGAATGTGCGCAGCACGATCAGGTTATCACGCTCTTTTACCCGCGCCAGCAGAGAGGGAGAACCTTCTGCAAAGTGGATATAGGCTTCATCCATCACCAGCACCAGCGGCAGCGCCAGCAGCCGTTCAATCATCGCTGCGTCAATAACCCCCCCGTCAGGGTTGTTGGGATTTGCCAAAAACAACAGTTTGGGTTGTTCCTGCGCCACCGCCTGCTCGATTGCATTGATATCCAGCGAAAAATCCGCGCTGCGCGGCACATTCACCACCCGCGCCTGATACAGCGCGCCGTCAAAGGCATACATGCCGAAGGTGGGCGGACAGTTCAGCAAGGTATCACCAGGCGCCACAAACACGCGCATGATCAAATCCAGCAGTTCATCCTCGCCCGCCCCCACCACGATGCTGTATTGGCTGATGCCGTGATGAGCCGCCAGCAACCTGCGCAAACGGCGGTTCTCAGGATCAGGATAGATATGCACATTATCAAGGTTGACCAGTGCTGCCTGCACCTGCGGCAGCGGGCCATAGGGGTTCTCGTTGGCATCCAGTTTCACCAACGCTTCCAGCGGCAGGCCCAGCTCCTCTGACAGCACCTCCAACGGCACGATGGGGTGATAGGGCGGCATGGCGCGGATGTGTTCATTCACCAGGTCAAGGGCTGCGGTCATGCTGCCTCCTCACGCACGCGTGCAGCGGCGGCATGCGCTGTCAATCCTTCCACATCCGCCAGTTGCGCCGCCAGGCTGCTCAATGATTTGGCAGTGGTTGCATCCAGTCCGATCACGCTCGAAATTTTGACAAAATCCAGCACATTCAACGGCGACGCATAGCGCGCTGTACCACCGGTCGGCATCACATGGCTGGGCCCGGCGATATAATCGCCCAGCACCTCAAAGGAGTGATCGCCCAGAAAGAAACCACCGGCGTTGTTGATCTGATCCATCAGCGCCTGCGGGTTTCCCACTGAGAGGCACAGGTGTTCCGCGGCATATTCATTTGCCAGCGCCGCTGCTTCTTGCAAAGATTCCGTCACCACAATACCACAGGCGTTTTCCAGCGATACCTGCAGGATATAATTGCGGCTGAGGCGCGGCAGTTGTTCTGCCACCGCCGCCTGTACAGCCTTTGCAAGGCTTGCATCCGTGGTCAGCAGGATGGCGCTGGCCTGCACATCGTGTTCCGCCTGCGCCAGCAAATCCGCTGCCACCCACTGCGGGTTGGCGCTGCCGTCAGCGATCACCATGGTCTCGGTCGGGCCAGCCAGCCCCTCCATGCCGACCACGCCGAATAACTGCTGTTTTGCCAGGGTGACAAACAGGTTGCCCGCGCCCACGATCTTATCAACGCGCGCCACACTTTCAGTGCCGAACGCCATGGCGGCAATCGCCTGCGCCCCGCCGATCTGGTAAACGGCATCCACATCGCACAAATAAGCCGCCGCCAGAATGGCTTGATGCGGTTCGGGCGGGGTTGCCACCACGATCTGCCGGACGCCCGCTACCTTGGCAGGGATGACGCTCATCAGCAGCGAGGAAGGCAGCGGCGCAGTGCCGCCGGGCACATACACCCCCACCCGCTCGATGGCGCTCACACGCTGTCCCAGCATACCGCCCATCTCAGTTGTAACCCAACTCTGGATCGGCTGGCGTTCATGGAATTCGCATATGCGCTCCAGGCTGACCTGCATCACCTGCTGCAGGCGCGGGTCCAAGGTATTCCAGGCCTGCTTCAGTCTCTCAGGCGCAATAACAATCTCCTCTCCCTCGTACTTATCAAGCCGCGCCGACCATTCGCGCAACGCCTCATCACCGCGCTCTTCCACCGAATGTAGAATGATCTCCACTGCCCTGGGCGGGGTGACGCCCGCGCCGAACAGAGCTTCTGTGCGCGCAACCAACGCCGGCGCGTACTGCATACGAGTGAGCGGCTTGCGCTTGAGAATGGTTTTCTTGGCTTCTTCTACCGAATAAATTGCGATCATCTTATTCCTCCAATGCCGCCAGCATCTGGGTCAGTTCCAGCGGCTCTTCTTCAAAAATATAACTAACCGGCGACACCACCACGCCGCTGCCGCCGATCTGGCGCAGTTCGCGCACCGCCTGGTGCAGCAACTCTTTCTCTACCACCACATGCACAGAAAAGAACGGTTCACCGTCGCGGGTGAGAATGCGCGATACGGTCGGGCCCTGCAGCCCGCTGATCACAGATTTTGGCAGCAGTTTTTGGGCGATCTCTTCCTCGCTGCCCGCGCGTACATTGGCGAAGACCGCCACCTTGCGCTTACCGCGCAGATACGCTCCCATTAACTCCAGCAACTGGATCGCAACTGCACGTGTCTCGGGCTGGTTCTGCAGTGCGGCTTTGTTCGCCAGCAGGCAGGCCTGTGCCTCCAACACGGTGCCGTCCTGCAGCCGTTTCAGGCGGTTGTCACGCAGGGTAGTGCCGGTCGAGACCAGATCAACGATGATGTCAGCATAGCCGATAGTCGGCGCGATTTCCAGCGCCCCTTCCGCCTGGATGATCTGGATGGGCAGCGCGGTGTTCTCGACAAAAAACTGCTCTGTCAGGTGCGGGAATTTGGTGCCTACCCGCAGCGGACGAACCCATGCCGCTTGCCAGCGAGCCAGGTCAGCCAGCGTGTCCACCTCCGTCCATTCGTCCGGTACAATTACATTCAAGGTGCATTTGCCGTATCCTAACTGGCTGTGCAGGGTGAGAATCTTGTCGCTGTCGTCGTTCTTCTCATAGAAAATATCGCTGCCGGTAATGCCGAAATCGACACTGCCGTCGCGCACACTGATTACGATATCACCCGGACGTTGAAAGATCACCTCTGCGTTCGGCAGCAGGGGGATGCGTGCGATATATTGGCGCGGGTTGGGGCTGTAAATGGGCAGGCCGATATCGGCAAATAACTGCAAGCTGGCGTCAGCCAGCAGCCCTTTGCTGGGCAAGGCGATTCTGATGTTTCGGTTGGTTTGGGTCATATGTCACTCCTGATTGAAAAAGCGCCCCCCGTCCGGGGAGCGCTTTGGATGTACGTTCGTTCAGCGTTTAGATACGCAGACAAGCGGTCCTGCCCGGGCGGGTAGCCGGTTGTGTATGCGCATGATGATGCAGGCAGGAAATGGTTAACGTTTTCATTGCCCAAGATTCTACCACAACAAAACCTGGAACACAACTTTTTTATTACTATCCTGAAATAATGAATAAACTATATTTTTCTGTTAGAATCATGGCTAACTTTTTTTATCCCCTTGTCCAAACATAACTACACAGCAACAAAAACCAAGAATGTTTTCCGATCATGCCCCCTGATGTTTCATTGCCCAAAGACGATTTCACCCAGGATACCCTGGCAACCCAATCATCCATAGCCCCGCGCCACGCCCGTTTGCACGCAACCTTTCAGGCGGTCAAATACCTGGCGTCGCGCGCTTTGATGATTGCCCTGATCATCTTTTTGGGGGTGTTCGTCACCATCATCATCATGAACCGGCCGGTCAATCTCGGCATGTCTATCAAACCCCCTCAGTTGGATTCCGCCATACACACGGCAGTGAGGAATACTGTAGAGGTCTATAGACGGGAACTGAGCACCAGGGAGCGAGAGCAATTTGACTCAGAGGCGATGACCCAGGAATTGCTTGAGGAAAGCGGTATCAACTTGCCGTACCTTCCCCGCCACCTCAAATGGACCTTGAACGCCCTGCGCTTTGATTGGGGCAGGCTGCAAGCACGCAGACCCAACCTGGGTACGATTTGGAGCACAAGCAGCACCTTCAACCTGAACGAAATCCTGCTGGAATATATGCCCAACACCATGCTGCTGGCGACTACCGCTTACCTGATTGTCTTCGTCTTCGGCATCCCGCTGGCGTTGTTTCTGGCGCGCCACTATGGCAAATGGTACGACCGCGTGGTTGCCTTTCTGGCGCCTATCTCTTCCATCCCCGCCTGGGTGATCGGCATCCTGTTGATCGCGATTTTCGCCATACAACTCGGCTGGCTGCCTTTCGGACGCATGGTCGGCAACATCCCCCCTGACACCAAGCTGGGCTATGTGCCCATCATTCTCAAACACATGATCCTGCCGGTCAGCGCCATTGTGCTCAGCATCTTCTTCCACCTGGTCTATTCCTGGCGCTCGTTCTTCATCACCTTCGG
>CAYMNB010000017.1:35477-48157 GCA_964391725.1 uncultured Anaerolineaceae bacterium
TGGCGCTGGAAAGACCTGAAAGCTGAAACAAAACATCAATGGCTGCGCTGGAAGAAGCTATTCCAGCGCAGACCGGCTGTGCAAAAACAGCAAAAAGCACCTATCAACGTTTCTTTGCACCGCGCCGAGCGGCGCCAGCGCTTTGGACAGGCGGTGCGTGAGATCCTGCGCTACCCCTCTGCCATCATCGGTTTTATCATCATCAGCCTGCTGGTGATAGGGTCTATATACGCCGTGATCGCCCTGCCTTATGAAAAGATCGGTGAAGAATGGCAGCGCAACCAGCTGACCGGTAAGCCAAGGTCCCCTCAACAGGCGCGCCCAGCGTATACAAACTGGTTCCGCCAGAAGAAACTTCTCTCCACCCTGACCCTGAACAGTGAGGAGGGCGACGCTGAACGCTTCGAAGACAGTGTCAATGATGAAATTGACCAGATCGTGCTCACCTTCACCTTCGAGTATGACTACGCCGAATTCCCCAGCGAGATGATCATCTATCTCTCCTCCACTTTCACCGAGAAGCGCACCTTTACTGCCCTTTCATGGCGCACCCCTGATGGGCGGGAAATACAATTGAAAGATGTCACTACAGGCGCTTACGAAAAATATGAGATCACTGACAATATCAATCTACGTCGTGTGATGCGTGATTATGAAGCCATGTCTACCTGGTTTCAGGTTGACGGCGGCTCACCCACCCCGCACCATTACCTGCTATTTGCCGACCCCTATGCCGAAGAACCGCGCGTGCTGCCCGGTGAATACCAGCTGGTTATCGACGCACTCACCTTCGAGCCGGGCAATGACATCCAGGCAGAAGTGATCCTGCTGGGGCAGGTCTATGGACTGGCTGGCACCGATTATTACCGCCGCGACCTGCTGGTGCCGCTGGTATGGGGCATGCCTTTTGCGCTCATTTTAGGATTAGGCGGGGCTGTCAGCACTACCATTCTCTCCATGTTGGTGGCTGCCACCGGGGTGTGGTTTGGCGGCTGGATTGACAACCTCGTCCAGCGTATCACAGATATGAATCTGGTGATGCCGGTGCTGGCCATCGCTGTGCTGGCTTATGCTTATCTGGGGCTCAGCCTGTGGGTGATCCTGATCGTGTTTGTCTTCCTGAACGTATTCGGCACCCCCACCAAGAATTTCCGCGCCGCCTTCCTGCAGGTGAAAAGCTCGCCCTACATCGAAGCCGCCAAAGCCTACGGCTCTGGCAACTGGCGCATCATTTCGCGCTACATGGTCCCGCGCCTGATCTCGGTGCTGGTGCCGCAACTGGTGGTGTTGATCCCCTCCTTCGTGTTCCTCGAAGCTACCCTGGGGCTGTTCAACATCAACACCGGCTTCCCCACCTGGGGCACGGTCATCTTCCTTGCCCTCAGCCGCGGGGCGATGTTCAGTTCGCGTTACTGGGTGCTGCAGCCGATTGCCCTGCTGCTGCTGACCGGGCTGGGCTTCTCCATGTTCGGCTTTGCGCTCGAACGTATCCTCAACCCCCGACTCCTCGAAAAATAAGCAGCCACAGCGTTTTTCAGCCCGCCTTTTCGGTATAATCAAAACAGACACACCAACCGAAAGGAACCTGTCATGATTGCGCCTGCCTTCCTGGCTTTTGAACTGCTATTCAGCCTTGTCTTCATCGCCTGTCTCGTGCATGCCATCCGCCGCAATGCTTCCGCTGTGATGGAACTGGTGTTCGCCTTTTTCTTCGGGGTTCTGCTCGAATGGATGACCATTCAACAATTACAAGCCTACCAATACGGACAGTTCTTGCTGATGGTCGATGGCGCCCCGCTGTGCATCGGCATGGGCTGGGCGGTGATCATCTACAGCGGCATGCAACTGCTTGAAAGCTGGCAGATGCCCGCCTTTGTACGGCCCTTCGCAGTTGGTTTTTACGCCCTCCATCTTGACCTGGCGATGGACGCCATCGCCATCCGCCAGGGCTTCTGGCATTGGGTGATTCCGCTTGACAGCCAGTGGCATGGCGTTCCCTGGGGCAATTTCTGGGCATGGTTCATCGTGGTCTCCTCTTACAGCGGCCTGCTCTACTGGCTGCGCGCCCGCGGCTGTGCGCAATCCAACAAAGGTTGGCTACGCTGGTTGTATCCTCTCGGTGCGCTCGTTGGCAGTGTCATTATATTAGGCGCGACCAATGCTTTTTTCGCCAATGTGCTCGCCTCCAGCGAATTTGACAGCGCCCTGGGCCTTAGCCTGCTCTTGCTGGCGGGTGCCGTGATGGTGTATGTTACCCGCCCGACCGTCAGGCCTGACCAGCACCCTGATTTTGTCTTGCTGGCGGTGCCATTGTTAACCCATCTCAACACCAACATCACCGGTTTTGCAGGCGGCTATTATCGTGAAATCCCTGTATTGATGGTGGTCAGCCTGGCCATGTTTGCAGGTGGCATGGGCATTCTCTTGCTGCCTTACCTGCCAAAACAGGAGTCAGCATGAGTTCATCCACACGATCAGAATTCATCGAACAATTCTCCACCGATCTTAATGCTCTCGGTGTCAGTGCAGGCATGACAGTGATGGTGCACTCATCACTGAGTGCCTTCGGGCAGGTCCCCGGCGGAGCAGATACCATTATCGATGCCCTGCGTGAATTACTGACTTCCGAGGGCACCTTGCTCATGCCAGCGCTCAGTTACCTGACCGTCACCCGCCGCCAGCCTGTCTTCGACCTGTTGAACACGCCTTCCTGTGTGGGCATCATCCCCGAAACCTTCCGCCAGCGGCAGGATGTCCTGCGTTCTCTGCACCCCACCCATTCTGTCTGCGGCTGGGGCAAGCACGCAAATGATCTGCTGACGGAACACGCCCTCGACCACACCCCCTGCGGGCCGCATTCTCCCTTCCATCGCCTGCCGAAATTTGACGGCTTCATCCTCATGCTGGGCTGCGGTTTGGAGCCCAACACTAGCCTGCACGCCATCGAAGAACTGGTGACCCCGCCCTACCTGTTCAGCGAGCCCATCACCTACACCCTGATTGATGAAAACGGTAGCACCAGCCAAAAAGAATACACCCCTCATAACTTCAACGGCCGGGAACAGCGTTATGACCGTGTGGCGAATCTGCTCTCGTCACCACAATTGCGTTCAGGGGAAGTGGCTGGCGCGCCCTGCCACCTGATTCATGCCCCCGCGCTGTGGAAAGCCGCCCTGGCGCAGTTGCGTCAAAACCCGCTCTCTTTTGTAGAAACTGTACGCTCATAAACATCCCCTGTAGTTTCAAAGGCCCTGATCGGTTTTCGATAAGGCATCTCGCCATAGTCATGGTACACTGATTTTGACAGGGTTTTCTTGTCCCGAAGATACACAAGTTTTGATGACGCCGATTGGGATGAATGCAAGCCTGTTCTTATTTATGGAACCACCAACGCAACCGTTGCAATGCAGAACCAGAGAAAAAAGCAACGACCAGGAGGAGATGATCCATGTCAAGTTTCAAATCTATTCGCATGCTGGATAATTTTTACCAGACTTCGGCTTTCTTCCCCATGCCAACCGTACTTGCCTCGACACTGGCAACGGACGGTTCAACCTCGCTGGGAGGGTACTCACTGGTTCAGCCCTATTATATTGCTGGCCGCGATTATTACGCCATGCTGTTATGCGCGCGCAATTCGAGCAACACCGCCCAACACTTACTTCGTGAGGGTAAGTGCGCCCTGAATTTCATCACCGATAAGAAGAAATATTTTAAGGAAGCTGTCCGTTTAAGTTTCCCCGGAGATACCCCACAGGAAAAAATGAAAGGCACCATTTTTACCCTGGAGGATGGCCAAATGGCGAAAGAATTTCCCGATGAAGTGTTCCCCAAAGTGATAATGGAATCCTACCAGGTGATGGAATGCACCTGGATGCGAGAGCTTGACAATGCACAGGACGACCAGCCCGGTTTGCTGGACGGGTATCCGCCTCCTTATCATGACTTCAACGGTATCACCAGCAAAATGGGAGCGCATTTCATTCTCCGTGTCGACAAAATCTTGCTCAAAGAAAAGTTCTACAACACCATCATTGATGGCACCAAAGCCAGCGGATTTCCGCGAATCCCGATCGATTATGGCTATCGCGATTCGAAAAGTTTCTGGTACATGCGCTTTCGCCGTCCGAATTTTGAACCCCTGCCCAAACGTGAGACCTCGCTTGATTCCGTGCGCTATACCGCGGACCGTGTAGATGACATGGTGAAATTCACCGATGACGCCTGCATGAAGTTGATCAAAGTACCGCGCATCTTCCTGAACACCGCCCTGAAGGGTTGCGTGCAGTGGGCGAAGGAAAATGATGTGACTCTAATCACCGCCGAACACATGGACATCATCAATGACAAACGCGCCAGAGAAAAAGGCAGATAATTCTGTATTGACACCATGTGAAATACGCCCAGGTCTTGCGTTACAATAATAGAGATAGTTGACCGCAGGAACAAACCTCCATGTTAGAACAGCTGAAACAACAGGTATTTGAAGCCAACCTCGCCCTGGTCGAAATGGGCCTGGTCTTGTTCACCTGGGGTAACGCCAGCGCCATCAGCCCTGACCGCCAGCATGTTGTCATCAAACCCAGCGGCGTCAGCTACGAGACCATGCAGCCTGACGACATGGTGGTGGTGCGCATGGATGGCAGCGTGGTGGAAGGAACATACAAACCCTCCTCTGACACCCCCACCCACCTGGTCCTTTACCACCAATTCGAGCAAATCAGCGCTATCGTGCACACCCATGCCAAGTGGGCCACCATCTGGGCACAGGCCATGCGCCCGATCCCTTTCCTCGGCACCACCCACGCCGACAATTTCTACGGCGCCATTCCCGTCACCCGCAAATTGACCGCACAGGAGATCGAACGCGCCTACGAAGTTGAAACCGGCAACGTCATCGTGGAAACCTTCACCAACCAGCATATCGACCCGCTCGATGTCCCCGGTGTGGTGGTTGCTAACCACGGCCCCTTCACCTGGGGGCTGAACGCCCAAAAAGCGGTCGAAAACGCCGCCGTGCTCGAATATGTGGCGGAAATGGCGTATTATGCCCTGGACATCAACCCGCAAGCCGCCATGGATCAATCCCTGTTGGACAAACACTTCCTGCGCAAACACGGTAAAGACGCCTATTACGGCCAGGTTTAGGTAAGCGGCTGCAGAACGCTTAGTTACACCGCTCTATTTCACATCCCCCGGATGGAGAACAAGGCGGCGAGGCCATTAATTCCCCTTACGCACCCCATTTTCCTTATACCCTTTGCCTGTCACCGCCGTTGCTACCCCAATCCCTGCTGCAAAATACGCCGCGGCCGCAACCAGCAACCATCCCCACTGCTGATTGACCAGTGCCTGGTTCAACAGCCTGCCAGGCAGGAGCAGCGAGAAACGCTCCAACACGACAGCCCAATCAGGCAAAGCGGCGAACATGCCGCCCAATACCGCGTTCACCATGGTGAACATCGGTGCCACGATCATCAAATCAATGCTGGTGCGCACCAGCGCCGAGATCATCACCGCGAAACCAGCCATTGCCAGAAAGTAGAGCAAGCCCAACAATAAGTATTGCACAAACACCCCTACGGTGATCGGCACATACAAACCGCTGATAGCCAGGGTGATCAGCAAAGCAAAGAAACAATACACCACCACCGCCATGCCAGCCGCCAGCGAGGTCAGCGCTGGATTCACGCCCAGCGAGAGCATACGTTCGCCGATGGCAGTGCGGCGCTGGTCAATGACCCAGCGCGAACTGAGCAGGATGAAAAACCCCGCCAGCGCGCAAAACCAAAGCACGCCCTGCACGATCGCCTGTGCGCCATTGCTTTGCCGCGGCTGCTCCAGAGACCATTCGCCATCCGGCACATGGTAATCGACCAGGATCAAGGCATCACCCAACGATGCCTTTTCCATACCGGCACGGGTCAGTTCCTTGACAGCTTCGCCAGCGGTCAGCCCTTTTTCCGCGCGGAATTCCATGTAATCCGCCAGCAGCACTTCGCGCGCCCAAATCTCGACCACTTTCTCAGAAAAAATCTCCACCAGCACCATGCCAATCGAGGAGGTTGGCGAGACATAGAAGGTGAACATATCATTGAAAACCAGCGCTTCCATTTGCTCAGTGAACTCGGGAGCGATGATGATCACGCCTTCATAACGCCCCGCTGCCAGTGCTTTGAGCGCTTCGTCGCCATCCGCCGCCATCACATATTCCATGCCGCCCACATCCTGTATCGCTTCAATGAACACCGCTGAAAACCTGCCGCCATCTTCATTCACCACTGCAATGCGGATGGTGTCATCTGCCCCGCGGGCGTGGTTGATGACCGGGATCAGCGCCACCAGCACCGTGGTTAACAGCAGGATCCACAGCGTCACCTGCTGGGCGATCTGCTTGAAGCGCAGCTGGAAAAAAGTCCAGAACCAATTCATTGGTGCAGCCGGAATTTGAACAACATCACCGAAAACACTATACTGACCACCAAAAAACCAGCAAGTATAGCCAGACCGAAGCCCATCTGGGAAGGATCAAAATCAAACAGGGCATAACCAGTCAGTTTCATCACCGCACCGATGGGCGAATACGCCCCTGCCTGGTTCATCCATGCCGGCAGATAACTGGCGGGCAGCGCCACCCCGCCGAACAGCGAAAAAACCACCACCAGATAGAAGGAAAACCAGATCGCGCCATCCACCTGGCGGAACACCAGTGAGACCAACGCCGCCAGAGAAGAAAATACCAGCGCGGCAAACACCACCACCCCCACCAATGCGGGCAGGCTGCCTGCGAAAATGCTGTTGGCGCCAAAGAAAACAAAGCCCACGATCAGCATGGGGGTCGTCACCAGCAAAATGAACAAGGTACCGGTAATCACCCGTGTCAACACAAAGGTATACTGCCAGCGGAAATGCGCCACCCCGCGCGTGAAGGCGGTGCTTTGAAAATCCTGCACATTGTAGCCCACGATGGGTATGATGCCGAATGCCAGGAACATGGCAAACAGCGCAGAGACGTAGTATTCCAGCGGCAGGAATTTTCCCAAAGGTGAGATGCCATGCAGGTCGTACAAACTGCTGCGGTTTAGCATGCGCAGCCCGATCATGATCATCAGGTCATTGAAACGGGTGTAGGATTCTTCTGTTTCTGCAAAGGTGAGCATTTCATCCAGCACATAATCCAGGCCCAACTGTGAGCGGTTGAACATCTGCACCACATGGTCAAACACCGGCAGAAACAGGGCGTTCTCCATCTCGTAATGCGGACTGATCCATAGGTCGACGGTGGATGGCCGGCGGTAATAGAAGTTTTGCATGCCGTTCTCAGGCAGCAGCACGAACAAAGCCGCTTCACCCTCCTCAGTCATGGCGATCCCCGTCTGCCGCGAATCGACCAGTTCAATCACCACCACATCTTCAATCGTCGGGGTGTTGATCACCTCTTCAAAAACCATCCGCAGGTATTCATCCTGATCCTCGATCAACACCGCCACCGTGGTTTTATCAACCACACGATTCGAGAACAACAGGGGTACGATGGCGGAGGCAAACAGCAATAAAGTCACCACTGGCGTTATGATGGATAACGCCAGTGTTAACTTGTTCGCGAACAACCGCTTCAGATCGTAGTAGATCAGTTTTAGCATTGCCAAGCAAGCAGCTTTAGAACCCGAAATACATCAAGTTCTGGACTTCATTTATCAATTCTTCTATGCTGTCCACACGGATGGCATTGCGGTCGTCCAGATTAGGAACACTCACCCGCACCGAGTTATCGAATTTATAGGTGCCGCTGGCATCCACGACGATGCCCACTGTTTCTCCATACGCATTAATGGATCCTTCGATCTCGCTGACCATTTCGTATTCACGTTTGTTGCGGATTCGGATGAGTTCACTCCAGATCTTGACAGTGCCGTCCATTCCAAGATCACTGCCGTGCAGAACGATGGTCATATCAGTCACTTCTGCGGCTCTGCTAATGGCGGTGGTGCCGTCAATGGTTACCCGAACGCCTTCAGATGGGATATTAAAACTGCCTTCCATTTCATAGCCGCCACGGGTTTTCAGGTTCGTCAGCGAAAAATCGATTTCCTCGCCATCAGCCTCTACGGTCACTGCCACATCCATCTCGCGTCCATCCACGATAAATTTATAAAACAGCGCTACCTCATTCCAGCCATCATCCATGGCAACCTTAACCGCCAGGGGTGTGCCGCTCATAAGAAAACTTGCGTTGAAGTAGATGGAAACGGCCAGGTCAATTTCTTCGCCCTCAAATACATAATCAATGTCCTCCAGGGCATATGCAATGGCATCATCAAATTCTTCTTCCGCCTCGCGAATATCTTCATAGGCAGCCGCCATGAAATTATTGACCACGAAGTCCTTAAGACGCTCATCATCCTGGGCGCGCTCCAACACAATTTCTGTCAAATCACGCAGATCATTTTCATCAAACGATACCGTGATCACCTGCGCGCGCGAGGATTTCCCCATCACACTGACATTTTCGGTGGTCCATGCCAATTTTGAGACATCGAGGTTATCAGCAATCAGGCGCGCATAATGGCGCAGGATGGTTTTCAACTCATCCAAAAACGCCTGGTCATAACTACCGGCATCGGGGTTGATGGCATATTGCAGGTCAGTGATGCGATCATTCAGCATGATAGGCTGGTTGTAGTTCAACTGTGATTGCATCTCATAGACAATCATGGAGGTGAGGAATTGCGGTACATCCACCGCAAATTGGTTTTCCTGCATATAGAAATAACCATTCACCAAACCCAGGCCATTGACCACCATGGACATATCGCCTGAGGGGGCGTCATACTTGGTTTCGATATCCAATTTGCCGCCGCGCAGCATGCTGGTATCAAAACCCATCCCATCCGCGAATACATCTTTGATACGCAGACTAAATTTGGCATCATGCGAGGTAGTGTTGATCAACTCTTGCACTTCTCCCGTCAAATCTTTGGAATATTCCTCGTTGGTGAGCTCCTCAAACGGCAGCATCAACAGATCCACCAGACCATACGCGAATGTTCTGGCTGGATTGATGCGCATACAACCGGTCATCAACAGCGCTGCTACCATTAATGCTCCAAACAGCTTCAGAAAACCTTTATGTTTCATCTCCTACTCATTCTCCTTTGCCTTGTACAATATCAAAAATGACATTATCCAGATTGGTCATCTGGTTCTGCTCGTTATTTTTTATCAAAGTCTGGCTATGCTCATATTGCTGCATTTTGCCATTGTCCAAAATCATCACCTCGTCAACGAACGACAGCAATTCACCCGGATAATGGGATGTAATGATCTGGGTCACGCCCTGCGCTGCCAGTTCTTTCAGATGTTCAAGCACCGTCTGCCGCTGCACCAGGTCTACCCCCACCAGCGGCTCGTCCATGATCAGGATATGTGGCGTGTTCATCAGCGCCACCGCCAGGTTCACGCGGCGCTTCATCCCGCCGGACAGGGTGCGCACCTTTTTCCGCGCCAGGTCATGAATATCGAGGGCGGAAGCAATGCGCATGTAGACCGCATCCTCTTTACTGACCCGCCGCCCGCGCGACCAGCACAGCAGGTTGTCTGCCACGCTCAGGTCTTCATACAGCGCCACTTCTTGCGGTACATAGCCAATCAGGGGGCGGATCGTCTGTGCATGCTGCCCGGCATCCAACCCATTGATGTGTATGCTGCCCTGGTCAGGTTTAAATAACAGGGCAAGGATTTTCAGCAAGGTGGTCTTGCCTGCTCCGTTGGGACCGAACACACCCAACACCTTTCCCTCTTCCAGAGAAAATGAAATATCCTCCAACACACTTTGTTTTCCGTAGGATTTAAAAACGCCGGTGGCTTCTATCAATGGATAATCCCTCTGATGAATGCAGCATTGATGAATGAGAAAAGGCTGTTCGAATGATTCAGTACTCTGTGTATAACAAATCTAGTATATCATGGCAGTCGCAGAAAATAAGTGGGGAAAATGGTCTCGATTGGGCCAGTTAAGCACCCAACAGGTTCAGTATAACGCCACACAATTGCTGGTATACTCAACGGTGAAATGCTGACCGCATGAGGAATGACTGTATGCTGATCCCCCAGCGAAAATCCGACCATCTGCGCATCACGCTTGACAACGATGTGCAATCGCGCGCAGAAAACGGGCTGGATCGCTATCAATTTGAGCACAATGCTCTGCCGGAAATCGGTCTGGCGCAGGTAGACCTTGCCAGCACCTTTCTGGACATACCGCTGGCGGCACCGCTGCTGATCTCCTCGATGACTGGCGGGACAGAAGAAGCGGCGAAAGTCAACCGCAACCTGGCCCTCACCGCGCAAACTTGCGGCATCGCCATGGGGGTCGGTTCACAGCGCGCCATGCTGGCACACCCGGAGCTTGCCAGTACCTACCAGGTGCGACGCTTTGCCCCCGATATTCTTCTGTTCTCCAACATCGGCGCGGTGCAGTTCAACTACGGCCTGACCATCGACCAATGCCGCCGCCTTGTGGAGGATATTCAAGCCAACGCCCTTATTTTGCATTTCAACCCCCTGCAGGAAGCCCTGCAGCCTGAAGGCGAAACTAATTTCTCCAATCTGCTGCCGCACATCGAGCAGTTAGCAGCCGTCCTGCCGGTGCCTGTCATTGCCAAAGAAGTGGGCGCGGGCATCTCGCTGGCAACTGCCCGGAGACTGGTTGATGCCGGCGTGGCCGCCATCGACGTGGCGGGCACCGGCGGTACTTCCTGGGCGCTGGTCGAGATGTATCGCATGAAACACCCCGAACGGCAGGCGATTGCCGCCCAATTCGCTGACTGGGGCCTCCCCACCGCTGAGTGCATCCAGACCATCCGTGCCGCTTACCCTGACCTCCCCTTGATCGCCTCCGGCGGCCTGCGCGGTGGCATCCACGCCGCCAAATGTATCGCCCTTGGCGCTGACCTGGTCGGCATGAGCACTCCTTTCCTAAAACCTGCCATGCAATCCGCTGAAGACTGCACCAAGGCAGCCCAGGAAATCATCGAAACCATGCACATCGCCGCCTTCTTGATCGGCGCGCGCTCATTCACACAACTCAAATCAACCCCGGCATTAAAACTGCGAGGATAACATGAACCTGAAAGACTATCAACAGGCGCGCCTGCCTGTCATCGAAAACCGCCTGCAAGCCGACCTGTCTGCTCTGATCCCGGCTGGCAACCAGGAATTGCACCTGATGCTTGCCTATCACATGGGCTGGGTGGGTGTAACTGGCGCCGCCAAAGCCAGCGGCAAACGCTTGCGCCCGCTGCTGGTGTTGATGGTGAATGAAGCCTGCGGCGGTAATTGGCAGTCAGCCTTACCCGCCGCCTCAGCGGTCAGTCTGCTGCACAACTTTTCGTTGATCCACGACGATATCGAGGACAATTCTGACCTGCGCCGGGGAAGGCCCACCGTCTGGAGAATCTGGGGGCTGCCGCTGGCGCTCAACGCCGGTGACCTGATGTTCTCCTTCCCCTATGCCTGCCTGCTCAACCTGCCACACAGCGGTCATACAAATGAAATCACCCTTGGAGCGTTGGCTGTCTTGCAAGACACCATCCAGCAGTTGGTGCACGGCCAGCATCTCGACATGCGCTTTGAGACCCGCGCAGATGTGGCCCTGGAGGACTACTGGCAGATGATCGCGGGCAAAACCGCCGCACTAATCGCCTGCTGCTGCCAGCTGGGCGCGCTGGTGGCGGACGAAGATGCCGCCCGGCAGGCGCAATGGGCGCAGTTCGGGCGCACGCTGGGACTGGCGTTTCAGGTGGTGGATGACTGGCTGGGCATTTGGGGTGACCCCGCCGTGACCGGCAAAGACACCTACAGCGACCTGCTTTCGCACAAAAAGACCATCCCCATCCTCTACGGCATCGCCCAAAACCAGCAATTCACGCAGCATTGGCACAAAGGCTTCACGCAAGACGACTTGCCGCAGTTGGCACACCTGCTGGAGCAGGAAGGCGCCCAGGATTACACCCTCGCGCAGGCTGACGATCTCACCAAGCAAGCGCTTGCCCTGCTGGACGACCTTGTCCAACCTGAAAACCCCATGCACGCATTGCTGACCGAACTTGCCACCACCCTCACCCGCAGGAGCGCCTGATATGACCCTCGACCGCGCCACCGTTGTTCTCTTTGATGTTGACGGCGTGCTGATTGAGCCCGGCGGATACCGTTGCGCCATGCGCGATGCCATGCGTCATTTCTTGCAGCGCCTCGGACAGCCGCATTGGCAGCCTGATGAATCTTTTGTGGAACAGTTTGAATCGCACATGCTCACCAGCGAATGGGACATGCTCCCGCTGACCCTGTGCCACTTCCTCGATCACGCCTTGCACCATATTGAACCTGCCCACCCCTGGCAGACCCTGGCGGATGCCGCCGCGAATATCGCCCAGCATCCCGCGATGCCAGCGCCGACGCAGTTATTCGCCGTCATTGACCAGATCGGCGCCATCGTTGCTGGCCGCAGCGGCAATCCTTCTTTGTGGATCTATGAGTCGCGCTCACAGGCAGATTTTCCGTTTCCGCGATTGTGCAGCCACCCGGTGCTTACCTCCCTGCTTGCTCACACCCGCGATATCCAGCGCTCAGAAACCATGCGCATCTTCCAGCAGTACATCATCGGCTCTGACAATTTCCGC
>CAYMNB010000018.1:0-32350 GCA_964391725.1 uncultured Anaerolineaceae bacterium
AGTCCGGCCGGCCCGGTTCCTGTCATCCTGAGCGTCCATCTCGCGCAGCGAGATAGCGAAGGATCTCACTGGACGCCAGGAGATTCTTCGAGCTGCTCCCTTCGGGAGCGGACGCTCTCAGAATGACATTCCCGGCGAAGCGGGGTTTTCGGCCGCGCCTATAGGCGTCCTACCCGTTGCACCACGCGCAATCACCATGGCTGTGAATCAGAGCAACTGATTTCAGGTTTCTGGCAGGGGACTGGCGAACACTGCCCTTCGTCCTCATCGCATATGGGCGCCAGTTCTCTATCGGTGCCGTACTCTCCAATGGGCCTGTCCTCCCGGAGCGCGTCCTATAGCCCCGGCACAACCCCCCGCGATAAGGGGTGCCTGTTGTCCGTTGGGCGCCAAAGGCTGCAGACCCAGCAGCTCGCAGGTATGGGCACCCCACGCCCTAGCCGAGGCTGATGCAGCAGGAGATGTTCCGCCGGTCATTGCTTGGAAGGGATCAACACGTGATAGCGGAAGAGCAGGTCGAGATCGTCAAGGAACGAGTGTGGTTGCAGGAATACATCCAGGTGCTCAATCGCTGGAAATGGCTCTTTGGAGGCACGTTCGTAGCGGTGCTCCTGTTTGCCGGGCTCTGGGTACTCTTCTGCACCCCTCTATATCGTGCCGAGGCAAAGTTGCTCATTGAGAGCAGCCAGCGAGCCACCCCTTCGCCGCTGATGGCGTTGGAGGCCCTGGGCGGTGGCTTTTTGGATGGCATGTCCGGCCTTTCTGCCAGTGCGAGCATAGAGACACAGCTCGAGCGCCTCAAGTCGCGCACCATCATGGAACCGGCGGAAAAGAGATTAGGGATTCGCGATATCTCGCGAATCCCTAAGGTTTCCTTTGAGAATATCAAAGGAACCAGCATCATCGCAGTCGCCTGTCTGTCGCCAGATAGCAAGTTGGCGCTTAAGTACGTTCAGATCATCACTGACGAGTACATCAAGCAGAGCCTGAAGGACAAGCGCAAGTCCCTGGATGATGCACTCGCACTCGCCAATAAAGAGCTTGCGGACGCCACCGCAACACTCAAACAGGCCGAAGACGCCTTGGCACAGTTACACGAACGCCAGGGCATTGCCAGTGTCGACGGCGGGACATCCGCAGCTTTGGTTCAACGCCAATTGGCTCAGACCGAGGCGGTCAATGAGCTCAAAGGCTCTGTTGCGGCCACGCGTGCGCAGGTGAACCGCCTGCGTCGCGAACTGGCCTCCAAGCACGATTTTGTGGTTAGCACGCAGACAATACGGCGCAATCCCATTGTGGATGGCTTGCGCGTTCAACTCAGCGACTTGCGGGCAGAACGTAGCAAGATGCTGGAGAAGTACCAATCCGACAGCCGGAAAGTGCAAGACATCGATGCCAAGATCAGCGGTATCGAGAGCCAACTGGAGCAGGAAGTCGAGCGGGTCGTGGGTGAGGAGACCATGGTGGAGCCTCTGGAGGCCGATCTGCGGCTACAACTGGTCCGGGCAGAGGTGCAACTGATCAGCCAAACGGAAGCCGCGGCGGTCGCCGAGGCGGCTCTCGCGCAATTGCAGGAGCAAGTCGACAAACTACCCGTACAGCTACGGCGCGCGGTAAGTGCGCAGCGTGAGGTCAAGATCGCCGATGACAAGTACCTGGCCTTGGTGGCCCATAAACAGGATCTGGACGTCCGGCTGGCCGGCATACTGCCGGGTGCGGTCATCTTCGAGAGCGCGGCCATTGATCCAAAGCCCGTCAAACCGAAGAAGCGAGATGCACTGATATTGGCCATCATCATGGGGGGTATGCTGTCTGTATTGGTGGTCTGTGTTGCGAATGCGCTGGGGGACCGCTTCAACTCCGTGAAGGAAATCGAGCGACTGCTTCGGCTGCCCGTGCTCTCCATCGTCCCCCGGGTGGCACCTGGTGCCCCCATTCCCATGGCCGGCAAAGTGACGGAGCCCTCGTTTCGCGAGAGCTTTCGAACTCTTTGTTCTGTGCTGAGCTTGAAGGCAGCACAACGCCCCATAACCTCGGCGATGGTGGTGGCAGGCCACGTTGGTGCCGGCAAGACGACGGCGGCACTGAACTTGGCCATTGCCTTCGCCGAGACAGGCCGCCGTACTATCCTGGTTGATGCCAATCTGCGCAGCCCCGCCATCCACACCGCCCTGGGCCTCAATAACGAGGTTGGTCTGGCACAGTGCATCGCAGGAACCGTTGCGCCCTCCGAGGCTCTCCAACGTATCGACGTCGATCGGCATCCCTTGACCGTCCTGACTGCGGGTCTGGCGCCAGACAATCCGGAGGCACTACTGACCTCGCAAGGGGCCCCCGGGGTACTGGCGGACTTGACGCAACGGGCCGATATGGTCGTCATCGACATGCCCGGTAGCCTGTTGGCCGCAGTGAGCTGGATCGTCTCAGAGAGTTGCGACGCAGTGGTCCCCGTCGTAGATCTGGAAACAACGAGACGGAGTGTAGCCATGCAGTTGGTCGATACCATTAGGAATAACGGCGGTCATATCCCCGGTATCGTGACCAATCGCGTTCGCCGACCCTCTGCGGCGCTCCAGGACTTCGACTACTCTGAATTCCATACACACTAAACGGGTAGTTTCAGCGATGAAGATGGATCGCATCATCAAGAAGGTAGGGGCCAGGGTAAGTCTACTCGGTAACCCTTCGGATGCGTTCTTCGGGAAAACCTTATCGTGTCTCATAGGCAATTTCGACGCAGAAGTCTGGATAGAAGATAGTCGTCAAGTCCGGATCGTCCCCAACCATCGGCTGGAACCTCTTTCGTTCGCTTCTCTCGGCGAGCTAAGACATGTCATACGCACCGATGGGTACTATGGTGGTACGCGTCTCATCCTGGCAACCTGCAAGGTCTTCAGCGACTACTGCGATGCGTCCGGACTGCAGTTGCCGGGACGGAACTTCGCCATAGGCTATGACACGGCCATTCCTCGCCAGGTTGGCCTGGCGGGCTCCAGCGCGATCGTTACCTGTGCCTTGCGTGGCTTGATGGAGTTTTTTGGCCTCTCAGCGCGCGACATCTCCAAGGCAATGCAGGCGACGTTAGCGTTGAGCGTTGAGGCCGACGAGCTGGACATCCCTGCGGGCCTGCAGGATCGTGTTGTACAGATCTACGGTGGGCTGCTTTACATGGACTTCGGGGCCGACCAGATGCGCCGCGAGGGGCATGGGACGTATGAGAAGCTGGACCTGGCTGTCTTGCCATCCCTGTACCTGGCCTACGCTTCCAAAGGCAGCGAATCCGGGCGCGCCCATCGTCCCATTCGGGCGCGCTGGGAGCAAGGGGACACAGAGATCTGTCAGGCGATGGAGCATATCGCCGGATGTGCCGAACGGGGCAGGGCGGCGCTGCTTGCCGGCGACCACACAGCCTTTGGGCGGCTAATGGATGAAAATCTCCAGGCGCGGCTGCGCATCTACGGTCACGATGTCCTCGATGAACGATACGCCAGGACTGTGGAGATGATTCAGATCGCTCACCGGCAGGGCCTGGTGGCTCAGTTCGCCGGATCTGGAGGTGCTGTCGTCGGCATCTGTGCTCGCGACAAGTTTGAGCCGTTGCGTCGAGAGATGGCGGCCGCCGGATTCGGGTGTTGTCTGGTTGCTCCCATGGAGATACGGGAAGACGGATAGCCAAGAGGAGAGGCGGCCGAGTCTCCCGTCGATCCGGGATGTGCCGGCCAAGCGCGTGTTTCACGCCAGGGAGAGGCGGTGCCCTGACCCCAAGTCCGGCTCCTGCAAAACGTGGGTCTCCCACCGCCGCCGGCAGGGAACGGTGGTTTGTGTGGACGGCCCCGGGGCCCTCTGGGGCCGCCGCCCCGGCCCCTTGCTCGGGGCGGATGGGGGATGTAGAATGCTGTCGTTGGGTTGCAAGGGCGTTTTGCTGTAACTGTCACAGTGCTCTCGCGTTCAGGCCTCCACGGTGGTTCGCGTGAAGAGAGATCGAGGTCCGAAAATGAGTGGCAACCAGTGACATCGGCCTCTCCCTCAGAAGGAGACGCGTGCGCTGCCCCGATGCATTCCCTGTCATTCCGGCAGAACTTCTCCTGGGTTCTCGTGGCGAACGTCATATATGCGGGTTGCCAGTGGGGTGTCGTGGTTGTTTTCACCAAACTCGGCAATGCGGTAATGCTTGGCCAGTATGCTCTGGGTTTGGCCTTGACGGCACCGGTTATCGCGTTTGCCAATCTGCAACTCCGGGCCGTCTTTGTCACCGACGTCGAGGGCAAAGTCCGCTTCTGCGATTACCTTGGCCTCCGTATCATCTGCTCAACGCTGGCGCTCTTGCTGATCGCCGGCCTTGCGATTGCCCTCGGATATCGGCTGGAGACGGCGCTCATCATTGTCGTCGTGGGCATTTCCAAGGCCTTTGAGACCCTGAGCGACATTCTCTATGGGCTCCTGCAGCGTCGCGAGCGCATGGACCTGATGGCCAAGTCGCTCATTACCAAGGGTCTCATGTCTCTTGGCGCCCTGGGGCTCGGTGTCTACCTGACCGGCAGCGCACTATGGGGCACGATGGCGTTGGCGGTTGTCATGGGGTTGCGTCTGCTGTTTTATGATGTCAGAAACGCCTCGCTGATGCTGCCGGATGAGCCTCGCCTCCGCACGAAATGGATGGCCGACTTGCTCGGTGGGGGGCAAGCCTTCGTCCCCCGGTTTGACGTACCCACCATGCGCGGGCTGTTTCTGAAGGCCCTGCCTATTGGGGTGGCCATGTTCTTGGTCTCTCTCAATAGCAGTATCCCGCGGTATTTCGTGGAACGCTGCTGTGGCGAAGCTGCGCTGGGCGTCTTTGCGGCGCTGGCCTACATACAAATCGCAGCGGGAACGGTGGTCTCTGCTTTGGGGGAAGCGGCAACTCCGCGTCTGGCCAAGTACTACGTAGGCCAGACAAGGGGTGGATATCTGAAGCTCCTTGGCAAGTTACTGGGTATCGTTGCCCTGCTGGGCCTCGCAGGTATCGCCGTGGCCTGGCTGGGGGGGAGGCAGTTGCTAACGCTCATTTACCAGGCCGAGTACGGCGAGCGAGCGGATGTATTCCTATGGTTGATGATAGCCGCCGGCATCACCTACCTAGGAAGTATTCTCGGTCGCGGAGCCACGGCAACGGGGGCTTTCCAGCGTTTCACCATTCCCTACCTGCTGCTGACCATCACCACCGGGGTACTATCCCTTGTGCTGGTGCCTCGCTATGGCCTGATCGGCGCCGCATGGGCAGTCTGCGGCAGTGCGCTGGCCAGTTGCCTGACCCCCCTGTTCATCATCGTTCGGACAATGGGAGATCGTAATGAGCCGTCTACGAAGGATGGCGTTGGAGAACTATGACGAGCATTATGCTCGTGTCAATGCCGGAGGTATCCCTAACGGCCCCGGACGCCCCAGGGCACTTGAACTCATGTACGGAGACCTGATGAAGGGTCTGCCCGCAGGCAGCCGTGTCCTGGATTTGGGTTGTGGCAGTGGCGCGTTCTTGCAGTGGTTGGCAAGCCATGCGGGCATTCGGGCCGTGGGCGTAGATGTCTGCGAAAATCAAGTGGCCTATGCCCGGCGGCAGGTCCCCGAGGCCGAGGTCTTGTGTGTCGAAGGCCTGGAGTACCTGAGACAAGCCCCCGGGCCCTTTGGGGGCATCTTCTGCATCGACATGCTGGAGCATCTTCCAGACCTCGATGACTGCCTGGAATGTGTTGAAGAGGCCTGGAAGGCGCTAGAGCCGGGGGGCTTCTTCTGTTGCCGGACCCCCAATGCCGCCAGTCTGCTGGGCAGTTACGGACGCTATATGGACTTAACACACGAGCGGGTATTCACCAGCACATCCCTATTGCAGCTCATGCACCTCGGTGGTTTCACGGAGGCCAAAGTACTCTCCTTCCGTGCGCCGCACTTGAGTGGCAAGGTACGGCTGGCACTAGAACGCGCTCTTCACCGTGCCGTTTTCGCGCTCTGCGGCCGCGGCTTGGAGCGCGTCTTCACAGGCAATGTCTATGTCATAGGATTCAAGCAGTTAGGACCAGATTCATGAGCCCACAGCGACCCGTCCGCATTCTGCATGTATTCGGGGGCATGGCTAGAGGTGGCGCGGAGACCTATGTGATGAACGTCCTGCGTGGCATCGACAGGACACGCTTCCGGATGGACTTCCTGGTGCATACCACCCGGGAGTGCGACTATGATGCCGAGGTTCAAAGCCTGGGCTCGTCCATCATCCACTGCCCCTTTAACTCGCAGCCCTGGCGCTACGATCGCGAGTTCAGGCGCATCCTCGCCCAGCAGGGGCCGTACGACGTCGTCCATAGCCATGTCTACACATTCAGCGGCTATGTATTGCGCGCCGCATCCCGTGCGGGGGTGCCCATCCGCATCGCCCACAGCCACACCGACACCTCCCGCAATGATGACAGCGCCGGGCTCATAAGGCGCGGGTACATCGCACTCATGAAGAGCCTGGTCCAACGCTATGCCACACGAGGCTTTGGATGTAGCCGTAACGCCGTCGCCGCGCTCTTCGGACACGATTGGGAAAGAGACCCTCGCTGGCAGGTGCTGCCCTACACGATGGATATGTCGCCCTTCAGCGTGCCGGCAAAGCGCTCTGAGGTACGCGAGGAGCTGGGGATTCCCAATGAGGCCTACGTGTTGGGGCATGTGGGGAGTTTCCGCGAGGTCAAAAACCACCGCTTCCTGGTAGATGTGTTTGCCCAAACGGCCGCCCGCGCTCCGGATACCTGGCTGCTACTCGTCGGTGATGGCCCCCTGAGGCCCGATGTACACCAACAAGTGGAAGCCCTGGGGCTACAAGATCGGGTGGTCTTTGCAGGATCACGCCCGGATGTGCCGCGCCTGATGTTGGGCGGGATGGACCTTTTTGTCTTGCCATCCCTGTATGAGGGGTTCGGCATTGTGCTCATCGAGGCGCAGGCGGCGGGGCTGCCGTGTGTGTGCTCAGATGTGATCCCTCCAGAAGTGGATGTTTTGCCGGCTCTTCTGAGGCGTCGGCAACTGTCCGCACCCGCCGCCGCATGGGCCGAGGCGATCATGGAATTGCGCGAGCAAGGTCCCAGCATTGCTCAGTCCGCTGCCTTGTCGCAGGTGATGGAAAGCCCCTTCAGCATATGCAAGGGCCTCGGTTCCCTGGAGCAAGCATATAGTGGCGCGGGATGATCCGGTGCCCGACAGAATGACAGGAGCCGGGCCGGCCGAGCTCCCTGGCCGCGCTTCTAGGGGCAGTGGCAAGACGATACTCTGATCGCACGACGGCATTAGTACGCGGGAAGCGCCTATGGCAAAGCACCTAGAATCTGCAGCCGTTCTGACTGAGGATCGTCTTCCACTGCAGACAAAGATAGGCCGGGCGCTCATCCGCAGCGGCCCCTACTTCAAAGGCCGTCGGCGTCTGGAGAAACTCCTGTCCAGGTTGGTTGCCCCTGGAGGCCACCGGGATGTGTTGTTCCGCTCCCTGGATGGCTTTCTGATTCAGGGCGGCTCTCCGCGCGAAGGGCATATCACCGACGGGGTCTTTTGGCGTGGCAACTACGAACCGGGTACCGCGCTCTTCCTGTCCCGCTGGTTGCAGCCGGAGGATGTCCTGTTTGACATAGGTGCCCATTTTGGCTACTTCACTCTCCTTGCAGGAGTTAAGCACCCACAGATCAAGGTGGTCGCCTTTGAGCCCCATCCTCGCGTGCGAGCCGAGTTGCTACGCAACATCGAGCTCAATGACCTGCACAATGTGACGGTCCGTTCGGAGGCACTGAGTTCCGAGAATGGGGAGGCGGTGCTGTCGCAGCCAGCGAAGCATGCGGCGGCCGCCAGCACATTGGCTGCATTAGACGATCTCAGCGTGCATGAGCGCCTTGTGGTCGCGACGCGACGCCTGGATGATGTGCTCGCTGAAATCGGCCTATTCCCCGCGGTGATGAAGATCGATGTGGAGGGATGGGAAGGTCACGTCCTGCAGGGCGCCCAGGCCGTACTACAGTCGGCGGAAGCTCCGCTACTCATTCTTGAAGTCAATGAAGAGGGCGCGAGGCACACAGGCTCCAGTTGCGCGGCGTGGGTCGAGCGTCTCGCGGCGCTGGGGTATCAGTTCCTGCGGATCGACGATGCCCACAACCGGCGCGATGTCATCTTGCAGCACTGGACATGCCCCAAGATACCCGGGGGCCTGCTGCATAGCACCTTCAACATCATTGCCTATCAGCCCGCCAGACACCGGGCGCGCATCGAGACAGAGGCGACAATCCGTTAGGCCGGCCATGGGGACATCAGCAGTCCGAGGCGCATCGCGCAACCCGCCTTGCAGCCTGATCCCGGGCTCTCCGCGAGAGTTTCTCACAGTCGATGCAAAATGATGGGCTACAGGTCTCCCAGGGGGTACCGGGCCGGGAGGCTGAGCCAGGCTCGTCTGCCCATCGCACGGCCCCGGGCGCCGGTTTTCAGCAAGAGACGCTATTACCTGGCATCTAGAAGCGCGGCCGAAAAGTCCACATCCGCATGAGAGTGTCATTCCGAGAGCGTCCGCTCCCGGTAAGAGCAGCTCGAGGAATCCCCTGGTATGCAATGAGATTCCTCGCTGTCTCGCTGCGTGAGATGGACGCTCAGAATGACATGCGTCGGGCTGGCCGGGCTTTCCGGCCGGGACCCCAGGCTCTCTCCAGCGGCGCCCCTCCCCCCATTGGCGCATGTAGACGGATGCAAAGCACTGAACTACCGGTGCCTCTGGGTGGGCCGAGAGCAGCTCTTGGAAAGCTCGAGAGGACCGCTTCCTACCAACGCCTTGCATGCACGACAATTGGAGCGGATCGTGCCGGTATCCAACAGCACTAACGACAGTTAATCCGGGCCAGCTATACGGCATCCACCAAGAGATAGGGAAGAGGTTATCTGATGGACTACAAGAGGGTACTCATCACCGGCGGTGCCGGATTCATCGGCTCCCACCTTTCCGAAGCCCTACTGAGCAGGGGCTGCCAGGTCACCGTGCTAGACAATCTGTCCACCGGCCACTGGAGCAACATCGCTCACCTGAAGTCGGCCCCTGGGTTCCGGGCGATCATCGCTTCCGCCGATGAGTGTGAGTTGCTGGAGCGTGAAATACCCCAGCATGACTTGGTCTATCACCTGGCCAGCGCAGTCGGTGTCAAGCTGATCATCGATCAACCGGTGAAGACGGTCGAGACCATCTTCCGTTGTACCGATGTCATCATGAACTTGTGCTCGAAGTACCGGGTCCCCGTATTGTTGACCTCAACCAGTGAGGTCTACGGGAAGTCTGGTGAGGTCCCATTCCGAGAAGACAGCGACATCGTCATGGGGCCGACGGAGAAGCGCAGATGGGCCTATGCGTGCGCCAAGGCATTGGACGAGTTCCTGGCGCTGGCCCATTACTATGAGACCAGCATGGCCATCTACATCGTGCGCCTGTTTAACACGGTGGGGCCTCGACAGTCTGCGCAGTACGGTATGGTGCTTCCCAACTTCGTCCAGCAAGCCCTCCTGGGGCAACCCATCACCGTCTATGGCGATGGCCAGCAGCAGCGCTGCTTTTGCTCGGTGCTCGACGTCATCGAGGGCTTGATAGCACTCCCCCAGGTTCCAGAGGCCCAGGGTTGTGTGGTGAACATCGGGAGCCAGGAAGAGATCTCCATCAACGAGCTGGCCCTGCGCGTGAAAGAGCTCTGCGAGTCTACCTCGGAGATTGTGTTCATCCCCTACGAAAGCGCCTATGGGCCGGGTTTTGACGACATGCGACGGCGGATTCCCGACCTGAGCCGCGCCCGGGAGTTCATCAACTGGTCGCCGCGGCACAACATCGACGACATCATCCGTCAAGTTGCGGATGAACGCCGACAGCGCCTGAGCTCCACACAGGGCTAAGGCCTGACGAGGCACTCCGGACGGCAGGCAGGACTTTGCCAGGTCAGCACGATCATGAATGCATCGTCGCCAACAATCGCCTCTTTGCGGCCGTTACGGTCTTCCTCCGGGACAGCCACCAGCCTGACGCTGTCGCTGATGAGTTGCTCGGTGATAGTGCTTGGTTTCGTGCTCGCCTCGGAGAACTGCCGCCACTGGTTCGTTCTGCCTGTTTTGCTGTGTGGGATTGTCATCGGCCAGGATGCGATCGATTGGATCCGAGGCAAAGTGGACGTTTTCTCCCCAGAAGGGCTCTTAGGGCTCCTGGGGATCCTGTTCTTTTTCCTGGCGCCGCTTCTGCATGTCTACTGGGATGAGTGGATGCGCTACGTCACCGGCCCCCCGGAATGGCGCCCGTGGCTTGGGGGCATGGCCCTGGCCAATTTCCTGGGGCTGCTCGTCTACCGGGTTTCTCGACGATCGCTTATCGCACGCAGCACGGCGAGTCTGAAAAAGCACGTTTGGGTACTGGATTACCGCCGTGTCATCTGGATATTGCCCTGCGCGCTTGCCATTTGCGCTGTTTTGCAGTTCATGGTGTACCGCCGCTTCGGGGGCATCTTGGGATATGTGCTGACCTATCAGTCCGGGCTGGCACGCGACGCTTTTCACGGGATGGGCTGGCTGTTTCTGATTAGTGAGAGTTTCCCGTTGCTTTTCGTGATGACATATGCCGTGCTTGCCAGGCACCGTGAGTGGATGCGTTCCTGGCCGGCAGTGATGACCTTGCTTGTGTTGTCATTTCCCATTCAGATGCTCTTCGGGGGCCTGCGGGGCAGTCGGAGCAACACCGTCACGGGGTTGTTCATTGCTGTAGGGATCATCCACCTGTGCGTGCGTCCCCTGTCTCGCAAATCCCTGTTCATCATGTCCCTGCCTTTCTTCCTGTTCATGTACTTGTACGGCTTCTACAAGGGACTAGGGATGGAGGCGCTGTCGGCTTTCCAGGGTAGATCGGCCATTGTTTCCATGCAGGAGGAGACCGGCAAGAGCGTCAGAAGTCTTGTGCTGTGGGATTTCGGACGCAGCGACGTGCAGGCGTTCTTGCTGTACCGGGTGATGCGGGACTTCGCCGACTACGAATATGCCTGGGGTCGGACGTACTACGCCGCCGCGGTTCTGTGGATTCCCAGGTCCCTGTGGCCGGGGCGACCTGTCCTGAAGGTCAAGGAAGGCACCGAAGCTCTTGCCGGGATGGGCTCGTATGTTCCCAGGCGCCGGGAGGCCTCGCGAGTCTACGGTCTGGCCGGGGAAGCGATCCTGAACTTCGGCCCCCTCATGATTCCCTTCGCCTTTGGGGTGTGGGGCATAGTGGTGGGTTTCGTCAGCTCATGCAAGAGCGCTTTGCACCACTTCGACAGTCGGCTATTACTCGTACCGCTTGCCGTGATTACCTGTTTCTCCGTGTTACAGGGAGATTCTGACAATATAGCCGTGATGCTGATGCGCAAAGGGGTCTTCCCATTCCTCTGCGTGCTGGCCAGCTCGCGTATCGGCATTTTGACAGCGGAACTCAAAACGTCTCGAGGGCAACGGGGTGAGGGTGAAGATGCCCGCCAGGAACCCGGCGAAAATGGCGTATCGTGAGCCATACGCCCCGGCCGGCGGCGCGAATGCGGGGCTTTCCCGGCCCCGTCAGCAGAACACCAAGGACTGATGGCCGGGCTTGGGGATGGGGCCCAAACGTCTCGTCCGCCATGAAAGCTGTCGGCAGTGGCTTTGATGCCTTAAGGAGGGCTGTGGGTTATTGGTAAAGGTACTGCACCTGATCACCTGGCTGAACCGCGGCGGCATCGAGCGCTGGCTGCTCACGATGCTGGGCGAGATGTCTCGCGATGAGTGTCAAATGGATGTGTGTTGCCGAGGTTCGGAGGCCGGGGAACTGGCCGCGGAGGCAAGAGCGCTGGGGAGCAATGTCTCCGTTTGTCCCCTGCAATTGGATCATGTACGCTTTGGACGCCAACTGGCGCAGCTCCTGCGTGACGGGCAATACGATGTCTTGCATAACCATTTGGGCGTGTACAGCGGCTACCCCACCTGGATCGGGCATCAGGTAGGCGTTCCCGTCATAACGCAGTTCCACAATGCCCATTGCGCCCCCCAGGCATGGACAAAACGCCCGGTTTTACGGGAATTGCGCGGTGTATACGCGCGCTATAGTGTGCGCTACGCCTTGCGCCATTCGGACTTGATTGTCGGCATCTCCCAGGGGCTTTTCGGCGAGTTGGAGCAAGTATGGGGGGAAACAGGCCACAACAGTCGTGTTGTCTACTATGGCGTCGACATCCCGGATCTGCCCGCGGAGCAAGACAGGGCGGCCTTTCGGCGTTCGCTGAACTGGGACGACGATGTGCCGGTGGCCATCCACGTCGGCAGTTTCCGCCAGGAGAAGAACCACCGTGGCCTGCTGCAGTTGTTCCGGCAAGTCGTGGAGCGGATGCCGCAGGCGAAACTCCTGCTTGTTGGCGATGGCCCCTTACGTCCGGAGATTGAGGCCATGGTCTCCGCGCACGGCATCGGTCAGAGTGTAAGACTCTTGGGCCTGCGTGACGATGTTCCTGCCCTGCTGGGGTATTCCGACGTGATGATAATGCCCTCCTTGACGGAGGGCTTTGGCCTGGCGGCCCTGGAGGCAAATGCCGCGGGGCTTGCCGTTGTGGGGTCGCGGATTCCGGGCTTGAGCGAGGCGGTCGCCGATGGGGAGACGGCCCTGCTCCACGATGTCGAAGACCTGTGTGGGATGTGCGATTCCGTTGTCGCGCTGCTGTCGGATCCAGCGCGTGCAGGGTTGATGGGAAGAGCCGGCCGGCGCCGAGCAGACGCGGAGTTTTCGAAACGGGCTGCTGCAGGTCGCTTGCTGGAGGTGTACCATGAATGTCTTCGTCGTTAACTACATCCGGCACGCGATCACGAGTGACGGGACCTTATGGACAGCACACGCGCCTTTGCGGTATCCCTTTTGGCAACGGTACCTGGATGTCTTCGATGAGGTGCGCCTGCTGGCACGGGCCAGGCCCTGCCAGGAGCCTCCCGATGGATGGCAACAGGCCTCGGGTCCGGGGGTCGTGGCGGTTCCCATCCCGTACTATGAAGGGCCGGTGCAATATGCCAAAGCTGTGGGCCGGATCAATGCGGTGATCGATGACGCCATCGCCGACGCCCAGGCATTGGCACTGCGTGTACCGGCCCCGATCAGCGCCCACACGATGCGCGCACTGCGTTCGGGACGGCCTTACAGTGTGGAGGTGTGTGGGGATCCCTACGAGAGCTTCGGCCCCGCAACCGGCAGCCGCCATCCCTTGCAGCCCTTCTTCCGCTGGTGGTACACCAAACAGTTGCGGCAGCAGTGCTTCGGCGCCTGTGCGGCGGCATACGTGACGGAGACCTCGCTCCAGCGCCGCTATCCTCCAGGGCCGGGGGCGTTCGCCACACACTTTTCCAGCATTGAACTGACCTCGGAAGCGATCGCCGAGGCGCCCCGGAGGTACCGGGATACCAACGGGCCGGTGCGCGCGGTTGCGGTAGGAAGCCTGGCCCAGCTCTACAAGGGCCCCGACGTTTTGATCGATGCTATCGATGCCTGCCGCAAAGCGGGCATGGACCTCTTGGTTACCTGGGTCGGCGACGGGAAATACCGGCAAGACATGGTAGCGCGCGTTGCGAACCTTGGCCTGCAGGACAGGATAGATTTCATCGGGCAACTCTCGACGCCGGCGGCCGTTCGTGAACGGTTGGATGAAGCGGACCTGTTTGTCTTGCCGTCGCGTACAGAGGGGCTTCCCAAGGCTATCATTGAGGCGATGGCACGCGGCCTCCCCTGCATCGGCACCTGTGTGGGGGGGATCCCCGAGCTGTTGCCACCCGAGGATATGGTTCCGCCCGGGGATGCTCCCGCCCTGGCGAGTAAGCTGCGCGAGGTGCTTTCTGACGGGCCACGGCTGGACAGGATGGCCCTCCGTAACCTGGAGAAGGCCAAGGAGTACCGTAACGACATACTTCGGCAGCGACGTATTGCCTTCTATAGGCACCTACACGATCGTACGGAAGAGTGGTTATGGCAACACCGCCCATAACCGTCGTTCAAATCACAACAGCCCCGGAGGCCCTGAAATTCGTTCAGGGTCCGGTGGGCCACCTGCAGCGCCTGGGATTTGTGGTTCACGCGATCTCCTCGCCGGGCGCTTTGCTGGAAGACTTTGCCCGCCAAACCGGCGTTCCCGTGGTGCCGGTGACAATGCTGCGCCGGGTGTCTCCCCTCCGGGATCTGAAGTCCCTGTGGCAGCTCCTGGTTGCGCTACGCCGCATCGCCCCCGATGTCGTGCATGCCCATACTCCCAAGGGAGGGCTGTTGGGCATGATCGCCGCGTGGCTCTTGAGAGTGCCGGTGCGCATCTATCATATGCGTGGTCTGCCTGTCTTGACCGCAACGGGCCCCAAGCGCGTCCTGTTGACGCTGAGTGAGAAGGTGTCCTGTGCACTGGCCGACAAGGTGCTCTGTGTCAGTCACTCAGTGCGCACGTGCGCCATCGAGCTAGGGCTTAGCAACGCCGCGAAGCTCGAGGTGCTCCATCGCGGCAGCGGACAGGGCGTGGATGCCCAGGGGCGGTTCAACCCGACGGGTCTTTTGCCCTCCACGGGCCGCGATGTGCGCAGCAAACTGGGCATTGCGCACGATGCCCTTGTGCTGGGGTTCGTGGGGCGCATCGTGCGCGACAAGGGCATGCAGGAGCTCACCGAGGCCTGGCAGTCGCTAAGAGACGAGTTTCCGAACCTGCATCTGCTCGTGGTGGGCCCCTTTGAGCCTCAGGACCCCGTGCCTGCCGCCACCGAAAACATCCTGCGCACCGATCCACGGATTCACCTGGCCGGCGAGGATTGGAACAGCCCGCCGTTTTACGCCGCGATGGACCTGGTCGTGCTTCCGACCTACCGCGAAGGCTTTCCCAATGTGCCGTTGGAAGCGGCGGCCATGGAGTTACCCGTCGTCGCCACGCGGATTCCGGGTTGTGTGGACGCCGTGGAGGATAACGTGACCGGACTACTGGTCCCGGATCATGATGCCCAGGCACTCGCCGAGGCGATTCGCAGGTATGTGTCGGACCCGTCTCTTCGCCGACAGCACGGGGAGGCGGGGCGCGTTCGTGCCCTGCGCGATTTCCGGCCGGAAGCGATATGGGAAGCGATGTCTCTGGTGTACAATGACTTACTGAGCCAGAGGGGAATCACAGGAGTCTAGCACGTCCGTTTATCGCTCTTGACTGACATGGTTACCCCTTTTTCCATATTCAGATCCCTGCGCCGGCGGCTCAAAAGGGTCCTTCTCTCCGGGGCAATAGGGCCCTTGCCGCGGCTCGTCCGGATGAACAGCATGCTTGCCTGCGGCCGCTGGCTCCGCGGCCAATGTATCCAGGCGCCGTCTTGGTTCATCACACGTCGTGAGATGTTTGAGTATGTGGCCCGCGAGGTAATCGCCGCCGGCACCCCTATAGACTACCTGGAATTCGGCGTCTTTGAGGGTTACTCGGTGCGTGAGTGGCTGCAGTTGAACTCTCACGCCGACTCGCGCTTCTACGGATTTGACCTCTTCACGGGACTGCCGGAAGAGTGGCACACTTTGACAGGATACCGTCCCAGTGGCACCTTCGATACCGGGGGAGTCGTGCCGCAGATTGACGATGCTCGGGTGCAGTTTATCAAGGGCAAGTTCCAAGATACACTCCGGCAATTCCTGACTTCCTATACACCACAGAACCGGCTCGTCATCCATATGGACGCGGACCTTTATGCCTCGACTTTGTACGCGCTGGCGACGCTCGATCCGTACCTCACTCCCGGTACAATCGTGATGTTCCACGATTTCTATCACGAGAGCATCTTCCGAGCGTTCCAAGACTACCATGCCGCCTTCGTCCGGCAATCGAGGGTGCTCGCGCTGAACGATTTCACACGGGAGTCGGGCCTCTGCATTGAGATGACGAATTAGCACTGAAGTACGGTGATCCACGGAGCGTTCCCCGGTGGGCTCTTTTCCCGGCTGCTTCGCCGCGACATCTCGTCGATTCCGGAGTGTCCCATGGTTCGGAAGGGTTCGACCGCTCCTGCGTTTCTGATTACCATCGACACGGAAGGCGATGGACTATGGGACCGGCCCACGCAGGTCACGACTCGCAATGTGCGTGAGTTGCCCAGATTCCAGGAGTTGTGTGAGCGCTACAGGCTGAAGCCGACTTACGTCGCAACCTACGAGGCCGCTGCCGACCCCATATATCAGGATTTCGCCCGGGATGCACTCCGACGCGACGTGGCAGAGGTCGGGATGCACCTGCACGCCTGGAACTCACCTCCCCTGTATGATCTGACAGGCGATGATCGTGCCCATCTCCCGTATTTGGTTGAATATCCCGAAGACATCATTCGCCTGAAGGCAACCTTCCTCACCGAGCTTCTAGAGGATACCCTGCAGACCAAGATGCTGAGCCACCGCGCAGGGCGCTGGACCTTCGACGCGCACTACATGAACGTGCTCGTTGAGCTTGGCTACGAGGTGGATTGCTCCGTTACCCCTCATGTATCATGGAGAAGCTGTGCCGGTGATCCGAACGGCCAAGGCGGGTCGGACTATACCCACTATCCGACATGCGCCTACTTTCCCGACCCAAACGACCTGTCCATCCCCGGCGACAGCCCGCTTCTCGAGGTCCCCATGACGGTGGTGGCACGCACACCGCTGCTAAGACTCTCGCGTTTGGGGATTGTGCCGGCGGGGTCGTTACTGGGACGTGCCCTGCCCTGCTTTGCGACGCCTTGGTTCCGTCCCAATCGCTGGAACCATCGCCGGTTGTGCGCCTTGTTGCGCAGAGCCATTGCGGAGCAGTGGGACTATGTGATGCTCATGCTTCATTCCTCGGAGCTACTGGCGGGGGCAAACCCGACA
This sequence comes from uncultured Anaerolineaceae bacterium, assembly GCA_964391725.1. GTDB lineage: Bacteria > Chloroflexota > Anaerolineae > Anaerolineales > Anaerolineaceae > SpSt-1165. Next base: position 16,889 of record CAYMNB010000018.1, read on the forward strand.
TTCCGCACGGAGACGCACATCCAGGCGCTGTATGATCTTTTGGAGCAGCTATTCGACCTGGCGGGAAGCCGTTGCGAGGGCCTGACGCTTTCAGAGTATCGCCGGCGTGTGGTGGATAGAAGGCTCAGTTCCCGTGGATAGCGCACCTCAATTGGGCAAGCGCGTCCTGGTGCTGGGGGAGGACGATCGGAGTTCCTTGACGATCATCAGGTCGCTTGGGCGCAAAGGCATCGCCGTCCATGCGGGGTTCTGCTCCTCTGATAGCCTGACTTTGAGTTCACGCTACTTGGCAAAGGCCCATCGCCTGCCCGCCCTGGCGGAACCGGAGGATGAGGAGCCCTGGAAATGCGCGGTGCAAGACCTGATGGCGCAGGAGCGTTTTGACCTCGTCATCCCCAACCATGACGTGTTTGCGCTGGCGATGCAAAACGACCGCGAGAGATTCGAGGCCCTGGGTAGAGTCTACCTCCTCAATGACCGGGCCTTTGATGTCACGATCAACAAGCTGCGTACCCAGGAGTTGGCGCAGGAGGTAGGGGTGCGCACGCCTCGTTCCATGTCCGTGCAGAGCCAGGATGCCGTGGCCGCGATCCTCGATAGCTTCCGTCTGCCGGTGGTTCTCAAGCCCCTGAGCTCGTTTTGCATGCAGTCCCCCGCAAGCAAGCGCCTCGTGCAGTGCGCCGGCACGGAGTCCGCGTTACGTCAGAGCCTGGCGTCCATGGTGCAGGACGGGCCGGTGCAGATCCAGGAGTACTTTGAAGGGGTCGGGGCCGGAGTAGAGTTGCTGGCCCAAAACGGCGAGGTTCTCACAGCACTGCAGCACGTCCGGGTCCACGAACGCTTCGCGGCGGGGAGCTCCTACCGCAAGACGGTGCCGCTGCGTGAGGACCTGCTTGAGGCCTCGACACGGCTGCTCAGGGCGCTTTACTACACCGGCGTTGCCATGGTAGAGTTCCGCTTGAACCCCACCAGCGGCGACTGGGTGCTCATTGAGATCAACGGCCGTTTCTGGGGCTCGCTGCCTTTGGCGGTGGCCGCCGGTGTTGATTTCCCGTACTACCTCTACCAGATGCTCCTGGGGCAGGCGCCCTGCTGCCCGACGAGCTATCGCACGGGCCTGTATGGGCGACATCTGCGCAGTGATCTGGTGTGGTTGACCCGGGATTGGCATGTGCAACGGGCTCAGGGCCGCATTTGCGCCCCATCGATTCCGGGGGTAGTGGCAGAGATCCTCAACCCGTTGCTGGGGCGAGAGAAGATCGACACTCTCGTTGCGGATGATCCCCTTCCGGCGTTCCGGGATGCAGCCGACATGTGGCGGCGGCTGGCCACTCGCATCGAGGGTTTTGTCAATTCGCGCCTGGCCAGTTGCCCCGTTATCCGCCGGCTGCGCTTCCGCCGTGGATGGCGTCTGCTGCGGCAGGCCGAGCACATCGTCTTTGCCTGTAAGGGCAATATCTGCCGGAGTCCCTTCGCCGCCCACTATGCCCTCAAGGTATTGAAGGGCGTCCAGGTGAGTTCCTGTGGCCATTACCCACAAAGCGACCGCCGGTCTCCTGTGGAAGCCGTTACGGCGGCTCAGCGGCTGGGAATAGACCTCTCGTCCCACCGTTCCCGTGTGGCCGATGAGGCCCTGCTGGCGTCGGCCGACATCGTGATTGTGTTCGATGCAAGCAACCGGAGCCATCTGGCGGAGCTTTCACCTGGGTGCAGGGGCAAGCTCCGGCTGCTGGGCGAACTGGTGCCCGTCGGGCCGGTTGTTATCCCAGATCCTAACGGCAGTGATGTCGCGTGCTTCGAGGCGACCTATCGCGCCATCGCTCAAGCCATTGAGTGGATAGCGGAGCAGCGGCGAACAGACGGATAAAGAGCCGTTCCGGTGCAGCTTTCCGCTCCCCACAGACAGCAGGCCAGGAGATCTTCTATGCCCCCTTGGGAGGACCAGCAGATCGTCTCGATCATTCTCGCCGGCGGGCGCGGCATACGTATGCGCTGCGATACCAAGCACAAGGTGTGCTTCGAGGTCGGCGGCGTCCCGGTGATTTTGCGAGCCTTGCAGACATACAAGCAGTGTGGGATCGATCACAACATCATTGTGGTGGGCGCACTGGGCGAACAGGTGCTACATACTGTCGGGGGCCGGGTGCCAGACGTCACCTTTGCCTATCAGCCGGAGCCCCGGGGCACCGGGAACGCCACCCGTTGCGGTGCCCAGGTCCTGCAGGACGTGGGGTACGACGGCCTGATCCTGGTAGTTGTGGGAGACCGGCTTATCGCCCCGCATGTGGTGCATCGCCTGCTTGCGGCACATCGCGATACGAATAGTGATGTGGTGTTTCTTGTGGCCCGCAAGGCCGATTACCCCAATGCGGGCCGCGTGGTATTCGATGGCGACGGCAATGCCGTCGCCGTAGTCGAGACCAGCGAGATCGCGCTGTCGAACCTGATCGGCGACATCGACGGACTGTTGGCCCAGCACGGGGACAGCGTGCCCGCCGGCGAAGTGCTGGCCTCCATCCGGAAACGCTTTCCGATTGAGGCGAAGGCCCGCAAGGCCTGCGGCGAACTGTACACGTGGGCATCCAGCGATGAGAGCTTGGACAGCCAATGTGTGGCGCGTTTCCTGGAGCCTCTACGGGAGAGAGCCTCCATCACTGTGTGGATAGATGGGTCTCCCCGGACGGTCCGCGCAGCGGAGGTCGAGCAGACATCCGATCTCGTCAATATTTCCACTTATCTATTCCGTGCTCCCGCCCTTTACAAAGCATTATCCCTTCTTCGCGCTGATAATGCACAAGAAGAGGAGTTCATGACGGACTGCATTGCGTCTCTCGGGTCGATCCGGGATGAAGGCAATAGGCCCGCCTATAAGATCACCGACGTCTGCCTGGAGCACCCCGATGATTCCATGGCATTCAATACCCCGGAGGAGCTTGCGGAGATCGAGCGCAAGATGCGCCTGGAGCGTCCCGGGGAGGATGACCTCGGCAGCGAAGCCGCGACCAATGGCATGTTGAGGCCCGCCCAGCAGTGGCGGCATCTGTTCGCGAGCAATAGCCCGGAGATCGCTGCGTTCATGGATGAGACGTACGGTGCGGTGCCGGATCTGCAAGCTGAGAAACGCCGGGCGTTTCTCACGGCCCTAGACGCGTTCATCCGCGAGTATGGCCCGGACCGCAGCGTGCTGATCGTGCGTTCTCCCGGGCGTGTCAACCTCATGGGGCGTCATGTTGACCATCGCGGTGGGAACACCAACGTGATCGCCATCAGTGATGAGATCATCATGGTGGCTTCACCACGTGAGGATGACTACATCACATTGGTCAACACCCAGGAGGAGCTGTTCGAGCGCCGCCAGTTCTCGATCTCTCAGGACATTGCCGACCTTGATTGGTCTGACTGGCTCACGTGCATCAATAGCCCCAAGACATTGGCGTTGGTGAGCGGAGGAGATTGGGCGAACTACGTGCGGGCCGCCGCTCTCCGCCTGCAAGAGCGTTTCCGCCGGCATCCCCTTCGCGGCGCCGATGTCATCACCCACGGCACGATACCGATTGGGTCGGGGCTCAGCTCATCATCGGCATCGGTCGTTGGGGCCGCCGAGATACTCGTTGCCGTCAATGGTCTCCCTGTCAAGCCCAGCATTCTGGTTGACTTGTGCGGTGAGGGCGAGTGGTTTGTGGGAACTCGCGGCGGGGCGACCGACCATGCCGCCATCAAGTTTGGGAAGCGTGGCTCCGTAGGGCATGTAGGCTTCTTTCCCTTTGAGATCCACGAGTTCTTGCCGTTCTTCCGTGATTACTCCGTCGTGGTCTGCAATTCAGGGGTTCAGGCCAGGAAGAGCGAGCATGCCAGAACCACCTTCAATGAGAAGGTCCTCGGGTATGTGACGGCCGAGATCATCTTCAAGCAGTTGATGACGGCCTTCACATCGTCCGTCCACCATTTGCGGGACATCACCTGCGAGAATCTGGGAATTGACCTGATGGAGCTGTACCAGGTCCTCAAACAGATCCCTCTCTCGCTGACCCGCGAACGGCTCTTTTCTGAGTATGGCCCCTTCAGCCCGGATGATTCCCGCAAGCTGCGCAACTTGCTTGCGACGCTGGAAGAAGATGACGGGTCCTTCGACGTGCGAGGGGTGATGCTATACGGTCTGGCGGAGATCGACCGGGCCAAGCGCTGCATCGAGTTCCTGCGCGCCGGCGACCCTAAGGGTTTCGGCGAGCTATGCTACACTTCTCATGATGGCGACCGCGTGGTGTGCCACGATGATAGCTTCGCCCAGGTGCCCTGGAACTACGAGGTCGATGATGAGTACCTCGATGGCTTGATCGCCGACCTGCGAAGTGGCGACAGGGCCCGTATTGCCCGCGCCCAGCTCCATCTGCAGCCTGGGAAGTACAGTTGTAGCACTCCGGAGATCGACCTGATTGTCGACGTTGCCAGACGCCAGGAGGGCGTCGTGGGGGCCCAGCTCGCGGGGGCCGGGCTGGGTGGATGCGCGATCATCCTGGTCCGCGACGAGGGCTGCAGGAGCATCATCGAGGCCCTCGCGGAGCACGGCTTCGAGGCGAAACAGTATTTCCCGGTAGAGGGTGCCGGAATCATCAAGGTCTGAGACCAAAGGCTTGGCGGGCCATGCACACATCCCAGGCGGATGGTACCAGGGCCAGATGCCGGCAGGCTTTTACTGCTGCAAGTACCCCAGATGCAGTTCCCGGGGAAAAGGATTCCTGCATCGAGACCCGTAGGCGATGCAAACGAGCGGGTAGCTCGTGCAGACTCAGGAGGCCGAATGTCCACTTATCTCGTGACTGGAGGAGCCGGCTTCATCGGCTCGAACATCGTGCGTGAACTGCTTTCTCGCGGCGACGAGGTACGCGCCATAGATAACTTCGCCACGGGACGGCGCGAGAATGTCCGGGACATCGTCGATCAAGTCCACTTCCTGGAAGAAGACATCCGCGATCTGGACCGCATTCAGCCATTCTTTGAGGGGGTCGACTATGTCCTCCACCAGGCCGCTATCCCCTCGGTGCCGCGCTCGGTTGCCGATCCGGTCACAACGACAGATGTGAACGTCAATGGGACGCTGAACGTTCTGATCGCCGCACGGGATGCGGGAGTGAAGCGGGTGGTGATGGCCTCCTCGTCCTCCATCTATGGTGCCAATCCCCAGTTGCCCAAGATCGAGAGTATGCGTCCCTTGCCGATGTCGCCCTATGCGGCCTCGAAGCTTGCCAATGAGGCCTATGCTTCCGCGTTTACCAACGTATACGGCCTCCAGACCGTCTGTCTGCGCTATTTCAACGTGTTTGGTCCCCGCCAGGACCCCCAGTCCCAGTACGCGGCCGTGATCCCTCTGTTCGCCACGACGATGCTTCAGGGGCAACGCCCCACCATCTACGGGGATGGGGAGCAATCACGGGACTTCACCCACGTCTCGAACGTGATCCAGGCCAATCTCAAGGCCGCGGAGGCCGCCGGGGGAGCCGGGCAAGCCTTCAACGTTGCCTGCGGGGACAGCGTGAGCCTCAATCAGCTTGTGCGGCTGATCAATGAGATCATCGGCAGTGACATAGAGCCGGTCTATGCCGAGGCCCGTATAGGGGATGTGAAGCATTCGCTCGCGGACATCTCGGCGGTGCGCACCACATTCGGCTATGAACCACAGGTAGATTTCAGGGATGGGCTGAAAACGGTGCTGGAGTGGTACAAGCAGGCACTGGACAGCAAGCCATGACGCTATGTAGCGCCTACACGGCGGTTGGCGGAGGTTTTGGCTCAGGAAACGGACCCGCGATCTTGCGATAGCCCTCCCGGGGCTGCTTGTCACCCTGCCTTTGCTGATGCTGACCGGGCCACCTGTGCACCGCGAGAGCAACCGCGGCGATCGGTACCCACCCTCAAGAGGGCTCGTGCGACGGCTCACCGAACGGTTCCGGCAACGTTAGGGCAAGGCCTGCCTCCCCGGATGCCGCATGGCGCCGGCCCGACGAGACCGGGGCGGTCTTCATTTTGCCCCGGGGCAGCACCCGGCACCCACGCCGCCATACGTTTCGACGGGCCGTAGAGCCGAGTGGTGCTGCGAAGAAGCCAATGGGCATTTGGACAGGGCTAAGTACCCGGGTCGCTCCCGGCGGGACGCACTATCCCATGGATCCAGTCATGCGGGCCTACCGTCCAGCGATGCACACGATGCTCGGCCCCCAAAAGGCACACCGCCTCGCCCTACCCCTGGCACGCCCGATCCTGCAGCAGCCCCGCGCCCTGCCAGATACTGCCCCACAACTGTGGCATTCAGCCCGCGGCCTACGCCCACCACAACCGGGCCCAAGCATCGCACCATACAGGGGCCCCCAATGGGCCGGCGCAGCTCCGCTCCAAACCGACGAGCACGCCATGGAGATTCGCCCCGGAGCGGTGCCCCGGCCAGGCGGGTATCCCGCAGGGCGGGGCGCTCACGAACGGCGGGATTGCGGCCCCGGAACCGGCCGCAAACGTGCCCCATTGCTACGTTCTCAAGGTGTATCCCTTGGAATGAGGATGATACCAGGATGCATATCTTGCTCATTGCCGTTTCATTAGCCGCAGCGATGCCGGCCGCGTTGGCGCAGGGGGACGCGCCGGACGCTTACCTGTTGCGTCCCATGGACCATATCGCCATCATGGTCTGGGATGAGCCGGCGTTCTCGATGCCGGAGGTACAGATTCGCCCTGACGGCAAGATCACCCACTCGTTCTTGGGCGACGTATCCGCCGCCGGCAAGACTCCCGAGCAGCTTTCCAGAGAGATCGCGCGGCTGCTCCGGAAGGAACTGCGCAATCCCCTGGTGACGGTCTCTGTCATCGATTTCATGACGAACCAGGTGTTCGTCACCGGTGCTGTCAAGGAGCCTGGGGCGTTCAGCGTTGCCAACCCTCTGACAGTTAGCCAGGCGGTGGCCAAAGCGGGCGGGGTCTTGCCCAGTGCGGACCTCAGCAAGGCGGTAGTCATCTATCGGGACGGCAAGCGAGAGGAGCTAGACCTCGAGGCCGAGCTGACAGGTGCCCGGGGATCTGGTCGGCCGTATCTACGCGGAGGGGCAACGCTCTTCGTCTACGAACGCAGGGCCGAGGTCGTCGCGGTCCTTGGGGCCGTCCACAAACCCGGCATGTTCGACATTGCACCTGAGGGCCTCCGCCTGTCAGATGCCATTGCTCTGGCCGATGGACTTGTCCAGACCGCCGAGGCGCAGGAATCGCGGCTCACCAGGCGCGATGGGACTGTGGTCACTGTCGATATCGCGCAGGTCTGCGCCAACCCCGGTGATCCGGCCAATGTCGCGATGAAGCATGGGGATGCGCTGTACATCCCCACCGCAATTCCGCGGACATTCTCGATCCTGGGCCAAGTGGCCGCACCCAGCGTGCAGCCGATGGTTAGGGGAAAGGTCTACCGCCTTTCAGACGGCATCGCCCTGGCGGGCGGTATGACACCGGCTGCCGATCAGGCCGCCGCGCGACTATTGCGAGCAGACGGCTCCGTCACCGAGGTGGATCTCACGCCGGTCTTGAAGGGTGTCGGCCCCGCCCAGGACATAGAATTGCAGCCTGGGGACACTGTGTTTATCCCTCAGCTTCCGACATATGTCGTGCTGGGCTCCGTGAACAGGCCGGGGGGCTATCCCTTGGTTCCAAACACTCGCATCTCGGACGCCATCGCAGCGGCAGGGGGGCTTTCCCTGGATCCGCCAAGCACCGAGGCCTCCGTCATTCACGCCGACGGCACCTCCGCGGATGTAGACATCAACCAGGTACTGGGCACTCGAGACCCCGGTGCCAACCGCCTCATGGCGCCCAACGACACGCTTGTTGTCAGAGCGCGGAAGGAACCTCGAGTGGCGATTCTTGGAGCCGTGGCGAACCCCGGCTCCTATCCCTTGCAGGCGATGCCCCGTGTGGCCGATGCTCTCGCTACAGCGGCCTGCATGGACACCGCGGGAAGTACGGCGGCCCTATGGCGCGCCGACGGCTCCACCATCACCCTCACACTGTCAAAACGCAGTGACCTGGACATCGAGCTTGCGGACGGAGACATCATTGCCGTGGAGCAAGCTCGGTACGTCACCGTTCTGGGTTCGGTGACCACTCCGCAGCGCCTCCTATGGACTGAGGGGCAACGCATCGCCGACGTGCTCGCGCAGGCCGGCGGGCTCAAGGAACGCCTCAACCTGCTGAAAGCGACGTTGCTGCGATCCAATAGCACGGTGGTTGAGGTTGACTTGGAAAGTATCCTGGAACGCAAGGACCCGGCGGCCAACATACTTGTAGAAGGCGGCGACACTTTCATCGTCAGTGCTATGCCGCAACGGTTTGTTGCCGTCCTGGGGTCCGTTAACGCTCCCGGCTATTACCCCATCCAAGGCAAGGAAAGCATCGCCGTCCTCCTGGCACGAGCCGGGGGTGTCTTCCCCGAATCGAGTGCCTCTTGGCTGACCTTGATGCGCCCTGATGGGAGTTCCACCCGCTTCAACCTAGGCGAGCTTCTTGACGGCTCAGCGGCGATGAGCAGCCCAGAGGTTGAGGATGGCTCGATCCTGGTAGTTGAGGCGGCCTCGGATATTGCCGTCATCGGTGCCGTTACCAAACCCGGCATCTACCCCTCCGGCCCCGACACACGCATTGCAACGCTGATTGCTCAAGCCGGCCCCCTCATGCCGACGGCTGATACTCATGCGGCCGTTGTGGTCCATCCTGATGGGACCCGGACGATGGTTGATCTGACGCAGATACTGTCGGGGAATACCGCGGCTACGTCTGCCCTTCTGACTGCAGGCGATGTGCTGGTCATTCCTGAACTAGTACCGATCATGGTCGTCGGCGCGGTCACCGCGCCGGGGCCATTCAGTCTTCCACAGGGAGCCGGAGTATCGGAGCTTCTTTTGCGCGCCGGTGGTACGCGGGCCAGCGCGGATCTGCGCCGCGTTACGGTCATTCACCAGGACGGTAGCCGGACAACTGTAGACACCCACCTGGTCACCGCAGAATCGGCCAACGAGGCCGCTGTCCACGTGCAGCCCGGTGACGTCGTGTTTGTGCCCGAGAAGGACTGCACCATCGCGGTTATCGGTGATGTGAAGGCTCCAGGCGTACAGCGGGTCTTTCCCGGAGCCACCATCACCGATGCCTTGGCCGCAGCCAACGGAACGCTGCCCAACGTCACTATCGCGGCGTGTAGTATCTTACGGGGGACCGACTTCATCAGCGTGGACGTGCGCGCCCTCCTGCAAGACAAGCAGGCGAGCGCCAATGTGCCCGTGATGGACGGGGATACCATTATCTTCGAGGCCGAAGCCCAACTCAACGTAGCCGTACTAGGTGCCGTGAGATCACCCCGGCTGTGCCGCCTGCCGGCGGGCAGTCGCCTCTCCATGGCACTGGCAGAGACACAGGGGTTCACCGACGATGCGGACCAACAGAAGGTCCAGCTCATCCGCGGGGGTACACAGGAGCTGTTCGACTTCTCAGCCTTTGCTCGGAACGCGGACCTGCCCGACGACCCTCTCCTGGAGACCGGGGACCTCGTGGTTGTGCCCGAATCCCAGCGCTATGTCACTGTGCTCGGGGTCGTCAAGAATCAGGGGGTCTACCGTTTCGACCCCGGAGATACCGTTATGGACGCCGTGGCGCGCCTTGCAGGCGGATGGCTCGAGAAGCAGTCGGCGGCCAATCGCACCGTTCTTTCTCGTCGCCTGGGCGACGAGATCGGAGTGACACAGGTAGACCTGCTGGCCATCGCCAAGGGCGCGAGTAAGGAGCGTAATCCGCAGGTTCAAAACGGTGATATCATCTACGTTCCCACAGTCTCTCAGCATACCTTGAAAGGCATCCTGGACGTCTTGTTCCCGGTAGCCAGCGTGACTCGCCTATTCGGGCTGGACTAGCGGCGGCGCCGCACGGATGGAAAAGGTGACTGCTGCAGGGCGCCGACGCCCTTAGCCCTTGGCGACAACAAGCCATACTCCAAAGGCTATGAGCACCATACCGGCGATCTGTGCCGGTCCAATACGTTCATCCAGCGTGGACAGTGCAGCCGCCGCCACCGTGACCAACACCAGTCCGCCCGCAACCATGACCGGGTAAGCCACAGAAACGTTGAGGTCTTGCAGGGCCCGGCGGTAGACCAACACGTTGGCAGCGAAACAGAAAATGGCCAGCAGGGTGGGCCAGTTGAGGAAATCGGCCAGCTTCGCCGTCAGGCTGGATTCCGCAGCAAGCTGCCCTCCGCGGTTGGCACCGATCTTCATCAGGACGTTGGCCATGGCATTGAGGATCAGTGCGATGGTGAGAGCCCACCAGCTATGCATAGGGCAGTGCCTTTCCAAGCGTCAGTATGCCCACGAGAACTCAGGGCCATTGGGATGTTTTGGCGACAAGCCCGCTAGAGGTCCGGCCGGAAACCCCACCTTCGCCGGGAATGTCATTGCCAAAGCGTCCGCTCCCGGCAAGAGCAACTCGAGGAATCTCCTGGCACTAAGCGAGATTCTTCGCTATCTCGCTGCGCGAGATGGTCGCTCAGAATGACATCTTGACGGCAGAACCGGCTTCTCGGCCGGACTTCTCGGAGCGTGGCCGGAACCCATTGCGACGCGCCTTCACGTGGGTTTCCGGCCGTGCCTGCAGAATCCTTGTGGGCCACACGGGTCTTCTCGGGACTGCGCACGCCAGGCGCAAACACGGCCCAGACAGGCGCCGATGTTTCCGGCATCCTGTGGGCACGCGTGCCGCCAGACCGGCCGGGTAGGCCTAGATGGGCCCGCCATGGGTGGAGGCGCCGCCTACCCGCGGCAAGGACAACACCGCACGCCACCCGATGAGCTCAGTACACGTTGCCCGCATCCACGGCCACATGGTGGGGAAGTGCGCCCGGCACTTTCCCATCGCAACCTCGGCCAACCCGGTGCATTCCTTCAGCCAGGAAACACGCCAAAGCGAAAGGTGGGCGGAGCGTGATCTTCTCAGCACACGCACCAGTTCGCATTGACTTCGCGGGGGCCTGGACAGACGTGTCGTATTTCGCCGATGCGTTTGGAGGCGCCACACTGAACGCAGCGATCAAGCTCTATGTGAAGGGCGAACTGAGCACCAGCACGGATGATGCGGAAAAACTCGGCGGCCGGCCTGGAGAATCGGCAAACGCCGGCGAAAACAGCCTGATGGACACGCGCAGTGCTCTGCAAGTGAGCTATGGCAGCTCCATCCCCGCCGGTAGCGGCCTTGGGACATCGGCGACTCTGAACGTGGTGTGGCTCGCCCTCGTACGGCAGCAGGAGGTTAGCTGCATCAATGATAAGATGCGGATTGCCGAACTGGCCTACGACATCGAGAGGACCCTGGGGATTATTGGTGGGAAGCAGGACCAGTACGCCTCGGCCGTGGGCGGTATTAACCTCTTCACGTTTGGAAGTGATGGTGTACAGCGGCGCGCGATTGCGCTCTCGCCGGAGCGGAAAGCGGAACTGGAGGCATTGCTGGTACTTTGCTATACCGGCAAGGCAAGGCTATCATCCAACATCCACAGAAACGTCTGGGATAACTTCCGCAGTGGGAATGAACATACGATAAGGGCGCTGTTCGATCTACGGGATTCCGCCTATATGGCCGAAACCGCATTGGAAAACTGGGACTTAGACAAGTTTGCTTCTATTATCAACTCCCAGCGATCATACATGAAGCTGCTGGATACATCCACCACCAACAAAGAGCTCGAGGAGATCTTTGAACTGACGGCCCCCGACATCATGGGCGGAAAGCCCTGTGGGGCCGGAGGCGGTGGGTGTCTCTTCCTCATTGCCAGGAACGACAAGGCGAAGCAGCGCATCAAGGACCGCCTGCAAGCTAAGGGACTTGAGGGCCTAGATGTCGCTTTTGACTTCGAGGGACTGGTTCTGAACAGGCAGTAGGGCTCCCCCGATGGCAATGGGACGGGACTTGTGAAGTACGTCTGATGCCCTCGGGTTGTGGGGGTGGATCACTGTCTTGCCTATGGGGACGTACCGGACTCGGATGCGGCGCCGGCCAGGGCTTCATCCACACCGCGTTTGACCGCTATCAACCACTCCACCGCCAACTGCTTGGCAGGCTCGATACCGGCTGCTTTCGCATCGGCTTTTGTAACGGCGATGAGGGGTTCCCCTTTGGCGGCGATCGAGATCACCCCATCGAGATCCACGACACTCAACTGACTGGTATGGATGGGCTGCCTGGCCCAGTCGTCGATAGCTTCTTGGGTCGCCTTGGCACGATCCATGGGTGTCTTCTCGTCGGCGCCGGCCGTGATCTTCAACACCGGTGTATCGTTGATCTCCACGATGGCAGCATCGCCTTCTCTGCGCACCGCGGTGCGCAGGTCAATCTGTCTGGGAGCCAACGCAGCCCGGGCTTGCTCTTCGGTCAGCACTTCCGCAGTGCCCTGAGCAATCGCGGCGAAGGCATCCTGAAGGTCATCGTGGGTCCAACTGAATCCGGCCGGCATTGAGAACACCACGACGCGGGATTGGCCCTCAGCGCCGGGGTATCTGAGCACTGGGCTCCCGTCAAACAGCAGGGTCATGCACTCCAACCCGTCTTCACGCCAGCGATCGGCCCCCTGGGTCGACCCGAAATCGATGAGCTCCAATTCCACCTTGGCGGCATGGTCCGTGACCAGCTTTTCCAGTAGAGCAACCGTCTCCGCCTGACACCCCGAAGTCACGTTGATGTACGCAGTGATCTTCATCTTCTCCGGCTGCGCCTGCGAGGGCGCTAGGTTCGCCGCCGCTTCGCTCGGAGGGACAGCCGGGGCCTCAACGGATGTGGGGCGAGGGCAACCGGCAATGAGCGGTAGCACAACGAGTATTGCCGCCGTTTTGGCTGGATTCATGCGGTGCTCCCTTCGGTTCGTGGCCGTCGATAGTGAGCGGATCCCTGCTCCAACACTCAAAGCAGGGGGTGCATCGCTGTCTCGGCTAGGTGGTCTTACTCCGATGCCACGCCCATCAGGGTGCCATCCGAGAGCCTGATGACCCGTTCGGTGACATCAATGGTGCCGGGGTCGTGGCTGGCCACGATCACTGTGCGCCCTTCGTTGTGTAGGCGGAGGAGAATCTCCATAATGCGGCTTGAATTGTCGGCATCCAGTTCGCCGGTGGGCTCGTCGGCAAGGATCAACTGAGGGTCATTGACGATGGCGCGGGCTACTGCCGCCCGCTGTTGCTCTCCGCCCGATAACTCGCCGGGAAGGTGAGAGGCCCGGTGAGCGATATTGGCCTCATCCAGCGCCTTCTCAACACGCACGGTCTTTTGCTCCTCTGCAAGAGCGACCGGTACCAAGGGCAGCATCACATTCTCGAAGACCGTAAGGGCCGGCGTGAGCCTTGATGCCTGGAAAACAAAGCCCACCGTCTCTCGGCGATACAAGGCCAGTTTCTCGCTGTCCAGCAGCCCCAGGTCCGTTCCCCCGATCACCACCCGCCCCGAGGTTGGCCTGTCCAGCCCGCCCATGATGTTGAGAAGTGTCGACTTCCCTGCACCGGAATGGCCGACGAGACCGACGAGTTGTCCCTGCGGTATGGAGAAAGAGACCTCCGCCAACGCCTTAACGTTGCCATGGGCGCGGGCGTAGCTGCGAGTAACCTGACTTACGGTGATGTAGTCTACTGTCATGTCTGGGATCCCAATCTGCAGACTAATGGAGGCACCGGCTGTGTGCCCCGCAAGGGCCGCAATGCTTATGTCTGGTCACAGTCTTGGGCCGACGGGCACGACGGCCCGGGGCCTCAAAGCCTGCGGAGAGCCTCTACCGGATCCAGACGAGCCGCTCGAGCCGACGCCGCCAGGCCTGCGATCATCCCAATCGCCAGGGCCGAACCGAGGCCCAGCAGGATGATGGCGGCGGAGGGGTTCGTCGTCAGGGGCAGGTTCAAAGGCGCTTCAGTGGTGGAGCATGGCGGGAAGTAGTTCAAAGCCGGAGGGAGCTGCAGATTGGCTATCTTGCCGTAGATAGCACCGGCAAGGCTGCCCAGGGTACTCCCCAGGATCCCGCCGATGAATCCTGCATAGGCGGCTTCGGTCACGAAGAGCTTTGCCACATCGTAGTTGCGCCAGCCGATGGCTTTCATCAATCCCACTTCATCAACGCGCTGAGCGACGTTATCGAGGGCATTGCGCACAAGTAGGAGGAGCGCGAACAACAGGACAAAGCCGGAAACCGCCAACAACGAATTGCGGGTTACCGAGGCCAACGCGGCCGTACCGGCATCGACGTTGCCCTCGGTGGTGATGCTGACGTTCTCGCCGATCAACTTCTTGGCATACTCGGCCACCGCATTGCTATCACGGCCATGACGCAAGGAGACAAAGATCGTGTCCACCACGGGGTCGCGCCTGCTGTCCACTTCGTCTTCCGAGGCACTCCCCAGCCCTGCGACGGTCTTGCCGCTCAGCAGTGTTTGGGCCGCGTTCAGTGTGATGAAGGCCTCTGCCCCTGCGATACGTGCCGCCCCGCTAATGTCCAGCAGAGCGATCACTTCAAACGCCTCTTTGGGCCCCAGAGGTATCTTGTCCCCCAAGGCCAGCCCCTTTGCCTCGGCGTACTGCTCGGTGACCATGACGTGAAGGTCGTCGTTGGGCACCAGGTACCGACCTTCTGTGATGGCACAACAGCTTTGCTCCTCGGGGTCCTCGCGTTCCGCAAGCCGCACCGGCCCAATGGTCTTCTTGGAGGGGTCAATGCCGGCGACCACGGTAGGCGCGAGTGTCTTGGGCTGGCCATCTGACCCCATGAGCACCGGAAGCCCCTGACCATCGCTGGCCATGCCGCCAAGGCTCTCTTCCCGATTCTCCACGGGCTTTGGGAATCCCAGGTCCCCCTGAGTAGGATCACTATCCTCGAAGTGGAAGGCCCACAGTTCCAGGACTCCCGAGACCGTCTCCACTCCAGGATGCTGGGCGAGTTTGGCCACGACGTCTTCCTCGATCGGAGCCAGGTCTTTGGGCAGCTTCACCACACTGAAGGGGCATGCTTTGACCCGCTTTTGGATCACCATATCCGCGCCGGCCGCGTCGAGTGCTGAGCTCACTGCCTGCCCGACCGATTGCGTGATCGTCACGACCGCCACCAACAAAGCAATGCTCAACGCAATCCCCATCACCGCCAGCAGGCTGCGAGTGCGTCGTCGCCAGAAACCCTTCCACGCGTACTGTAACAGCACTGTGTATGCGCCTTTCCCTGGCCCAGCAGCCCAATACAGGGCTTCATTGCGCCAGTTACGATGACGACAGTGTTTTCAACGCGACGGTTTGGAGGCGTAGTTCCCCCTCGGCCGTGGCACCCGGCAAGAATGTAGTAAGGTCATGCGCGCCCCACTGGACGCCAAGCCACCGGCGCGTCGGCCGTCGCGACCTTGCCCGGTCGGCGTTGGCAAGGATCGGCGATCG
>CAYMNB010000018.1:32450-46238 GCA_964391725.1 uncultured Anaerolineaceae bacterium
GGCGCGTCGGCCGTCGCGACCTTGCCCGGTCGGCGTTGGCAAGGATCGGCGATCGACTGTCCGCGTCGACTTGCACCCTCACCTGAAAACGATTAGCATACCCTCGTGGACTGTACCGCTCTATGACCTCAGAGCCCGGGGAGAGTGCCCTCAGTGATTCGGATGCAAGCATTGCGCATTATGCTCCTGGCGATAGTAGGCACAGCGACCTGCAGTTCGGCCGCCAACTGGGACGACTATGGGGATTTGCGGTATAGCATTGGCTTGCCCGGAAACGGCTTCGGTGTCACCAACGATGGCACTACAGGCTTCGGAGGAGCACTGCATCTGGGGATCCCCTGCGCGTATACACCCGCCGCCGGAAACTACTCCGGCTCATATGTCGTGTCCAGTCGCGACCACGCCCTGCGGTTTGGTTTCCGCGGGCTTGACATCAATGGCACAAGCCATCTCGGCATCGGCATGGGGAACCCGGGGAACGGCCTATACATCTCCCACACCTTCGTTGAAGAGCGTCTATCGGTGAATTGCTGGAACGTGCAGTACCAGCTCCTTTCCGAGAACGCGCACTGCCCGGCCGTAGCCATTGGTGTTCTTGACCTACTTAATGAACGTATCGGGCGGGGGCGCGCTGCCCATGGCGGTCGGAGCTTCTATGCCGTTGCCAGCAAGGAGATCGTTCCCGGACACAAACCGCTCTTTGGATCCGCCGGCATAGGCACCGATCGCTTCCACGGGGGCTTCGCAGGGCTCTCCTGGTACCCCTGGGAAAGAGTCAACCTCGGCATGGAGTACGACGGCTTTTTCATCCAACCCCAACTGGCATACGAGATCCTCGCGGCGGATGCTTGGAGTGTCATCGGTACCTGCGGGTGGTCCAACTTTGAGTACCCACTACTGGGACTCACCGTCACCTTTGGCCGCTAGACCCCTGTATCGCCGGGCTCTTTGACCTCTGACGCAAGTTCTGCGGCTCATTTCTGCGATTCGCAGGCGTCTCGCCGAGGCTGGAGATGACGAGGAGATGCGCCATGTCGACCAAGCATCAGATGGGCAACTCCCCCGCTCTAACCCGGCACACATCCAGGGCATGGCCTGTTCATGTCCTGATTGCCTGTCTGCTTGTCACGCCTGCCCGGGCCGAATTGCCCGCCTCCTTGCCCGATAGCGGTGCCTTGCTGTCTGCAGTTCCGTTGATCCCCGGTGTGGAAATGGGAGTGTATGGGCCCCGATTTGTGAGCGCCAACGAGCCCGCTTTGCTTGCCGTGCTCATATCAGGGGATCTGCATAGCACTATCGAGCGCGGGTTCATCATCATTGCCGCGCCCGATGAGAGCGTGGACTTCACCCAAGCGCCCCCGCCTTCGGGTGCGTATCTGACATCCGAAGAGAGTGCCGGGGACAATCCACAATGGCTGCCGCTGCTCAATGCGGCGACGACAACCCTCTGGACCCTACGCGTCCTTCCCATGGCACATTCCCGCTCTCGGCTTAGCGCAGGCGCCATCTTGGATGCGACGATCCTCTCTCCGCACCTCCCTCAGCCCGAACGAGGCTCGGTTTTCCGCACGGTAAGTGACCGTAGTCGCAGCGACTATGACTCTCTTTGCCTGGCGTTTGTGACCCACCCGGGTGTGGGTGACAAAGCCTCTGAATCCGCCGAAACCCCAACCAACCCCGAGATTTCGTCCGGTGCCCGGGGCATTCGCATCAGTCTCCCACTGGAATTCCGCCATCCTACTGCCCTCGTGAGCTTTTGGCTCGCTCTTACGGTCAACGGCCAGGCTATAGCAAAAGGCCTGAGCGTACCCATTGGTGGAGACCGACCTCAAGTCACAACCGAAAGACCACTGAGCGACATTCCCTCAGTGACGAGCCCTACCCCTGAGGCCATCATCGGCAAGACCGTTGACGTAGTGGGCCGAACACGACCGGGCACCCTGGCTGTGGCCTGGCTCCAATGGCCCGGAGTGGACCCCCTCCCGCCTGAGAACGACTCCTTCGTGGCACGGCGCATCACCGATGAACAAGGACGGTTCAGTCTGCGTCTGCCCACGCCTCCTGTGCGCACGCCCACAGCGACAACCATCGAGCTCCACGTGCGGACCGAAGCGCCCGGCTACCAATCACAACCCCTGATTGTGCCGCTACGCATTGACACCGCACAATAACGCCATTTGACCTCAGTTATCTTTGCCCGCGTGATGCGATCCGCGGTGGCGCCTCGTGGTGCACCCTGTTCCTTGGTCCCGGCAATACCTGTCATCTCCCGCATCGGCCCAAAGAATACCGACCTTTGACCTTAGTTTCGCACCCCAGAATACCGACCTTTGACTTTAGGAATACCGACCTTTGACTTTAGCTCCGGAGCCTTAATACCGACCTTTGACTTTAGGAATACCGACCTTTGACTTAAATCAGTGCCCAAGAAACCCCTGGGGCTCAGGGGTTTCTTGGGGGGTAGAACTAGGTGTAGAACTGATGTTATAGAACTAACAACAGAACTGTCCAGTCACGCGCCGAAGTTATCCACAAAGTTATCCACAATCCATCGCCCGGAATCGACACAGGGGGAAGTGTTGTTGCTCTTCTTATACAACCACGTCAACGGCAAAAAACCCACCTCCCATCGGCGGTATACTCTCTGATCCTTAGGCACTACAGGGCACTGTAAGACGGCAAGAGGCGTTGAGTCCGCTATTGGCCATTGGCCACCGCTCCACACATTCAAGCTGTGCAGACCGCATGGGGAGTGTGCACGACGTCGTGAAACGATCCGGCACTGTCTATCTCATTATCGTTGCCCTGGTGCTAGTACTGGCGCTAACGAACTGGTGGATGGGGACTTCATCCAGCAACACCAGCGACGCGAAGAAGCAAGCCGCACCGGCAGACCTGGACGATGAAGCCCAGCAGCACGTACAGCTTCCAGACCCCAAGGGCTCCCCGGATGCGCGGGTGAAGGTCCACGTCTACGTGACCTCGGATAACACCTGCGACACCACCACGCTGAGCACGATGGAAGACCTGTACAGCAAATTCGGGGAGCAAATATACATCATCTACAGCGATCTGCTGGATGCCGACGTTTTGAAGGATGCTCAGGACCACAAGATAAGCTGCAAGACCGGGATCACGATCAACGGCAAGAGCCAGTTCATCCTGCCGGAACGTGGGCTTAAGGGAACGGTCATGCTGGACGGGCCAACGGGACAGAAGAACTACGACAATACCGACATCGAAGCGATTGTCCAGCACATTTTGGATACCCCCGAACTGGACGAGCCGAAGGACGGGACGCCTTCAGATCACACAGAGAAGGGCCGGCAGGAATAGCACGGTACCGCCCCCAAGAGAGGCAGAGGAAGGCTGTGTCAGAGCAAGACGGCACCAACAATCTGACCTTCTGTCTGGAACCTGTGGAGGCGACGGATACGAGGGTGATGCCCCGTCTCGGTCGCGACGAGATGAATCTGGCCGAGTTTCCCTTTGCCCTGTTGGCGAATCGTGTTCCGGACGACGTGAATACCTTGAGGTTCGAAGACACCGTCGAAGGCAAGGACGGGAAGCTGGTTCGCCGCACCTGGACCGTCACGGGAGGAGATCACTTCGGGTTGCCTGTGGCCGGAGACGAACAGGTGTATGTGGCTTTGATGGAGGTCTCTCGCGAGCAGGGCTTCGATCAGCGGACCATCAGCATCACGCGGTACGATATGATCAAGCGTCTTGGCTGGCCCGACAAGGGCGAAAGCTACAAGCGCCTGCGTGCCGCTCTCGACCGCCTGCTGAGCGTAACGATCAAATCGGAGAAGGCCTTCTGGGACAAGGCCAAGCAGCGCTATGTGGACGTGGGTTTCCACATCATCGATGACTATGCGCTGTATGACGAGGCTCCGGGCCGTAAAGGTCGCAAGTCACAGGATCCCTTGCCACTGAGTTTCGTGAGCTGGAACCAGGTGATCTTTCGTTCATTCCAGGCGGGTAATATCAAGCAACTGGATACCGCCTTCTACTTCTCACTACAAAGCAATCTCTCCAGGCGCCTCTACCGCTATCTGGATAAGAAGCGCTATGACGGTAAGGGTGCGTACCGCATTGGGCTGAAGAAGCTGGCGTTCGAGAAGCTGGGAATGAGTCGCAGTTACTATCCGAGCCACATCAAGCAGGAATTGGCCCGAGCCAACGCGGAATTGCTGGAGGCGGGCTTCCTCGAAGACGTCGGGTATGAGAGATCATCGCGCGGCGAGGAGCAGGTTGTATTTCATTTCACGCGGCGAAAGCATCTGCTGCGCCTTGACGCGCCCTCCACGCACATGGCTGCCGAACTGGCGGAAGAGATCTCCCAACTGGGAGTAACACCCGCCACTGCCCGTCGATTGGTGGAGGAGTTCGGCGACGAAACCCGTGTCCAACTGCAGTATCTTCCCTTCCGCCGTGCCCAGGATCCGGCCGCCGTGCTGGTGGAGGCGATCAAGAGCAAGTGGGAGCCTCCGGCATCCTATCTGAAGGCACGCGCCGAGGAAGAGCGACGTCTCCAGCAAGCCGAGCGGCAGACGGCTCGCGAACAGGCACAAGCGCGGCAGGCAGCACGCGACGCACGAGAGCAAATGGCGATGCAGATCGTCCTGGGCGATCTCCCCTTGCCAGTACGCACCGAGCTTCTGCAACTGGCCAAGGATGCCGTGGCTCAGCAGAGCCCCCCGGTTGCCAGGCGCCCGGCCAGCAAAGCCTATGAGGCCATGCTCAACCAGCAACTGACGGTCCTCATTGCCCAGCGATACCCGGAGGCCCTGACCCACACGTGCGACAGATTGGCGGCGGAGACCCACATCGACCTCAATGACGATCTGTGAGCCTCCGGCGGGGCCCGGCGTCGGCGTCCGCGGAGTTGTAACGTTGTAAGCTTACAACGAACGTGCGTTACTTCGTTGCTTGTAAGAAGCGGTCGCCTGGCTGCGCCGATGCAGGGAAGTGCCCAGCACCCCTCCTCCCCTCCCCGCAGGCCCTGTCCCCAACTGAAGCGAGGGACTACGAGCCCGGGCCAATGCCGGGCACGACCGTTGCCCGACGGTACGGCCTCATCACTTTGTAAGTTTGTAACGTTGTAAGCTTACCACGAACGTGCGTTACTGCGTTGCTTGCAAGCAACTATGGGTTAGCTGCCGGGCTGCGGGCGGCTAACCTACAGCCCTCCGCTTCCTCTCGTCTTGCCCTGCCCGTGCCTTCGCCCTCTCCCCCGCCGGCGCCGGCCTCAAGCCCCACAGCCATCTTCCCGACACCGGGGCAGTCAAAGCGCATCCGTGTCCGGCGCGGGGAGGGCTACCGACGTCAGTCGACCCGCGGCGCCACGAGCTTGGGCCACTGCCGGGCACGACCGTTGCTCGACGGGACGACCTCATCACATTGTCAGTTTGTAACGTTGTAAGCTTACAACGAACGTGCGTTACTTCGTTGCTTGCAAGAAACGCCCGTTGGCTGCCACGTCCCGGGGAAGTAACCCCACCGCTCCGCTCACCCCGCCGGCGCCGGCCTCAAGCCCCACAGCCATCTTCCCGACACCGGGGCAGTCAAAGCGCATCCGTGTCCGGCGCGGGGGGCAGGGGGTGGTCCGCATAGAAGGCCGCGAACGCCTGGGCGATGGCGTCCTGTTTGCGGTACCTGGTCCGGGGGTCCGCCAGGTTGCGCCTGGCGACGTACTCGTCCATATACCGATTGAGGCACAGGGGCACCCGGACGGTTACCACCGTCAGTTGATCCTCGGCACCACGGGCCTGGGCCAGGGCGAGGCGTTGCGCCCTTTCCGTGGTTTCCGGCTCCGGAGCATGGGGGGGCGTCTGGATCGTGGTGCTATCGGATTGTAGGTCACCGTCCGTCGCCGGCAATTGGGAAGAGGCGTGGGTTTCTTGTAAGGTTGTAACGTTCGTTTCTTCGTTATCTCGGGCGGGGGCAACCGCCCCCGAATCATCGCCGCCCGTCGCATGGGCCGCCTGTAGCTCCGCAAGCATCGCCGCACTCTTGCCCTTCGCCGGCATCTGTAATTTGCTCATTTCCTCTTCTCCTGCCAGCCCTTGAAGGTCAAGTCCTCCAGGGCATCCTCGAAGATCGCCGCATCCGTCGCTCTCTGCCCGAGTGCGTAGGCGTTCAAGAGCATGCTGTCGCATAGCATGCACAGTCGCCGCGGCACCCCCTTGGTCGTGTTGTAGATCGCCTGGTGCAACTCGGTGGGGAAGAGGGCGGCCAGATCGCCGCCGGCCACCTCCAGCCGATAGTGAAGCATCGCGATGGCATCCTCATAGGTCAATGGGTTCAGCGTGGAACCCAGCGCGATGCGATCCCGCAAAGCCGGCTTATAGCTGAGCTTGCGCACGATGTTAGGCTGGGCCAGCAACACGATCTGCACCAGCTTCACCTTCTGCGTCTGCTCATTGGAAAGATGCGTCAGGGTCTCCATGTTCTCGGCCGACACCGTCTGTGCCTCATCCAGTAGGATGGTGGTATTGCGTCCCTCCTTGTAGTTCATCACCAGTAGACTGCGCAGGCCGTCCCAGTTGTCTTGTAGGCGGTAGGCGGGCTCTACTCCGAAATGCGACAGGATCAGGCGCAAAAACTGCGCCGGCGTCCGCACCGACGGATTGGTGATGTACGCCACGGCCATGCTCGGGTCGTCCCGCCAGGCGTTCAGCATGAATTGGCAGACCGTGGTCTTGCCGCAGCCGATCTCCCCTTGCAGCAGGAAGATCCCCTGCCGCTCCTCCACGGAATACTGAATCTTGGCCACCGCAAGCTGGTGCTCGCGGGTCGCGTACGCGAAGCTGGGGTCCGGTGTCGTACTGAACGGAGCCGCCCTCAGACCAAAGTGTTCCAGGTAGCCGGCCAAGATGTCCCCTCCCAGTGTTGAGAGCGACTTTGCAACTAACTTCCAACATCTATTGCCAGGATTATAAGTCGGGAACTGGCCCCCGTCAAATCCCGGCCACATCGCTCCCGACGGGCCGGGGAGACGCATTGCGGCGCTCCGACTTCACCTTCGCAAAGGGCCTCGTCGGCGCCTGCCATGACGGGTAACGGTCGGATCATCGGGAGCAAATATCATAGTGAAAAAGTAGAAAACACCCGCAGGCTTCGGAGGAGAGCATATATAATACGGAAACTGAGCCAGTATCGCTATCATGAGCAGGGATACTGCGATGCCGCGCGCCACCGCCCAGGATGCCCTCACCGAAGAGGAGCTGGACCGGCTCCTCGCGCAACCCAATCCCCACTGCCCGACGGGGAAGCGGAACCTCGCATTACTGCTCATCATGGCCGACTGCGGCCTTCGGGTCAGCGAGGCCATTGCTTTGTCCACCACCGACCTGGTGGTTGAAGGCGGCCAGATCACCCACGTCCGCATCCGACGCGGTAAGGGTTCCAGGTCGGCCAGGCAGCCCCTCACCTTGCGCACCGCCGCCAAGCTCGGCGTCTGGCTCCAGGAGCGCACGGCGCTGGGCCTACTGGGAGACGCGATCTTCTGCACCGTCAGCCAGGGCCATTCAGCCGGCCACTTCTCGCAGTCAGGGCAGCCCCTGCGGCCCGGGAAGCCGGTGAGTGCCACCTACTTGCGAGAACTGGTAAAACGGCTGGGCAAAGCCGCCCAGATCCAGCGCCCCATCAGCCCACACACACTGCGACACACGGCCATTACCCGCTATCTGCGAGCCACCGGCAACCTCGAACTCACCCGCAAGTTCGCGCGTCACGCGCACATCAGCACCACCGCGCAGATCTACTCTCATCTGGTGCAGCAGGACGTGGACAATGGCGTCAAGCTTCTCCCCGGCAACGAGGCCTTCGAGGCCCGGCCCTCGGGAGATCCACCGCACCTGGAGGCGCGGATCGCCGAGCTCGAGTGGCAGCTCGCCGAGCTTAGGCGGATGCTGACCGGTCACACCACAGGACAGGGGAGGCCGCAAAGGCGTGGGAAGTAAGCGCATCCAAGACGGAGAAGACGGCGCGCCGCCGGCCCCGGTGGTGAGGGGCATCAATTGAACGTAGATTGAATGCAGGTTGCAGCCGTATGGAAAGCCGCCCCCTATACTGGTAGCATACAAAAGCAAGCACTAACCAATCTCACTCCCTTTCTCCCGCACTCTCCCGGTGCGGGCTTTTTTTTGCCGGTACCAAAGGCCCACACTGCCGGAGCGACGACCCGTGGACGTAGACTTGGTTTGCTGGTTTGGAGAGTGATTGGGCGGGCTATAATACTCGTGCAGACAGAAGTCGGCAGGAGCTATCAGGGGCTCCCTCCCCCACCCCCAGCACCCTGAGATGCAAATGCCCGAAAAGGGTCGGAGTTTCTCCGGCTCTTTTTCGTTCTCCCCCCCTTTGCCCATCCGTTCCTGTGTTGCGTTCTGTCGTGGACGACGAACGGCTCATCTGCATTGAGCAACGCCCGATGGGTCGGCTCCCGCCCTGTCTTCAGGCGTGTGAGTGTTATCTGCCGGCCCGGCTGGACTGCGCCGGGTCACTTGTTCCCCGGATTCCCGGCACCCGCTGCGCATGCTCGCCAGGGCAGGAGAGCTCCGACATTCCGGCGAACCGTGTCGCAAAGTCCTGCTATCTTGTACTCTGGGCCTTGCTCCATCCCTGCCCTCCTGGTCTTCCATTCATCTTCAGACTCTCGTGCATGGCCCGCCAACAGCTAGGATGGTATTCCGCGATGTCTGCATTGCGCGTCGTTCACGCCCGGTCACCGCTACGCATCGACTTCGTGGGCATGACCGACTACGTCCCTGCTTGTGAGGCTTACGGTGGAGCCATCGTCAACGCCACCATCAACAAGTACATCTACGCCACCGTGCGCGAGCGTCAAGACACACGGTTCATCTTCCATGCCCCGGATCATGACGAGCAATGGGTGACCGTAGAAGGGGCGGATGCTCTGGATCCGAACGGAGAGCTGGGCCTGGCCCAGGAGATAGTACGCCGCTTCGGCCTGACCCGGGGGATAGAGCTCACCACCTACTCAGAGATGCCTGCCGGAGCAGGTCTTGGCTCCTCATCCACCATCGCCACCTGCATCATCGTCGCCCTTGACGCGCTGACAGGGTACCACCTGAGCGCCTACCAGATGGCGGAGCTGGCCCGCGAGTGCGAGACGGTGGCGCTTCGCACCACCTATGGCTGGCAGGATCAGTACTCTCCGGTCACCGGTGGGGGAGTGAAGTACATGAAGTACTGGCCCAACGAAGTGGGTTGGCATATCGAGGTCGACCTCCTTCCGCTGCACGCCCCAACCATCGCCGAACTGGAGAAATCGCTGGTTGTGTGTTATTCGGGCATCTCACGGCCCGCCAAGCAGATCCTTGACGCCGTCGCTTCCGGGGTGGCGCTCGGCACACGTGGCGTCGTCGACGCCCTGCGACAGATGAGCGACTGCGCCGAGCAGATACGCCTGATGCTCCTGAGGGGCAATCTGGATGCCATGGGAGAGATGCTCTCCACTGTCTGGGAGTTCCACAAATGCCTGCACCCGGATGTGACCAATGAGCGCATCGAGCAGTTACTGGCGGCGGCTCAGTCTGCCGGGGCCACAGGGGGGCGGGTCTGTGGAGCCGGGGGAGGGGGAGCCATGCTGCTCCACTGTGCGCCGGATCGGGCCCATGCGGTGCGGCAGGCACTCATGGAGGCAGACGCCCGCGTCTTTGACTGGTCCGTTGATCGCAACGGCGCTTTGATCTGGTGAGGCCCCGGCCCCTCGGCGCTCGAGGCGGTTACTCGCCCGCCAAGCCGTCATCGCCGGCGTCACTCACAAGCCGGCAATCAAGTGCCCACACGCTTGTCCAAGTCCGGCCGTCGAGGCACTGAAGCTCGTTGATTGTCTCTGTTCTTATGGGACTATCGATACGAGTCGAGCGCCCTGAGCCGCCGTTGGCCATGGCAATATCGCTCATCGCTGCTCCCGGCACGTACTACCGTTCCCTTTACACGCACCCGTGCATTAGATACCATTCATCATGGTCTGCCTGAGGGTAGCCCCCCTCCGCAGAGGTTTGGGCCATGGAACAAGCCGCGCCAAATCATCTAGGGAGTCCCGTTGGCATGTCTATGTTAGCTATCGATGGCGGCAGACCGGTGCGCAGTCATCCAGTCGCCCCGTGGCCGTCTTTCGACCAGCCACTCATCGACCGGGTGGCCGCCGTCCTGCGATCCGGCAAGGTCAACTACTGGACCGGGGATGAGGGGCACCGTTTCGAGGAAGAGTACGCCGCTTCCGTCGGACGCAAGCATGGAATCGCTCTTGCCAACGGCACTTTGGCGCTCGAGTTGGCGCTCCGCGCGCTGGGAATTGGCCCCGGGGACGATGTCGTGGTCACCTGCCGGACCTTCGTCGCCAGCGCATCGTGTGCCGCCATGCTGGGCGCCCGGCCGGTTTTTGCCGATGTGGACGCCGATAGCCAGAACACCACCGCACAGACCATTGAAGCCGCCCTCACGCCCAAGACCAAGGCTATCATCGCCGTCCATCTCGCCGGCTGGCCCTGCGAGATGGATCCCATCATGCAATTGGCCCATGACCGCGGGCTCAAGGTCATTGAAGACTGCGCCCAGGCCCACGGAGCCCGCTATAAGGACAAACCCGTCGGTAGCATCGGTGATATCGGCGCCTTTTCGTACTGCCAGGACAAGATCATGACCACCGGAGGGGAGGGCGGTTTGATCGTCCTGGATGATACTGAGTTGTACGAATGGGCGTGGAGCTTCAAAGACCACGGCAAGAGCTACGACGCCGTCCATCGGAGGCAACACCCCCCCGGCTTCCGTTGGCTCCATGAGAGCGTCGGCACTAACTGGCGTATGACCGAGATGCAGGCCGCCATCGGCCGTGTCCTGCTGGGGCGGCTCCCGGACTGGGTACACCGTCGTCGCGAGCATGCTCAGAGGCTCAAAGAACATCTCGCTGAGATAGAGGGGATCAGGCTCGCAATCCCCCCCGCGCACATCTATCACTCCTATTACAAGTTCTACTGCTTTGTCCGTCCCGAGCGTCTCAAGCAGGGCTGGGACCGCGATCGCATCATGAACGCCATAGCCACCGAGGGGGTGCCGTGCTATAGCGGTGGTTGCCCCGAAGTGTATCGCGAAGGCGTCTTTGCAGGGGCGGCGGCCCCGGGGTTCTGCCTGCCTACGGCCCAAGAGTTGGGCCGGACCAGCCTAATGCTACTCGTTCACCCGACCTTGTCGGAACAAGACATAAGGGACACGGCCCATGCGGTGGCAAAGGTCATGCAGGCGGCAACGGCCTGAGGCGCAGCCCGATTCCCGAGCCTAGAGGTCCAGCCGAAAGTCCGGCCGGTCCGTTTCATGTCATTCTGAGCGTCCATCTCGCGCAGCGAGATAGCGAAGAATCCCGTTGAATGCCAGGGGATTCTGCGAGTTGCTCCCTCCGGGAGCGGACGCTCTCAGAATGACACTCTTGGCGAAGGTGGGGTTTCCGGCCGGACTTCTAGGGCCCTCGCGGCGGCGACAGAGACGTGGGGGGCGGGCCCGAGGCGCCTTCGGGCTCCGCGTCTGGAACATGGACCGCAGCGCCGGGCCGGCAGGCCCATGCATGCCACCTACCCCGAGTGATTTCGTAGAGAGCGGGAGCCGTCCGCGGGGTGTCTGTGAGGCCCCCGACTTCTGGATGCGTCCGTCCCTACAACCGGGAGATGACTCGCATGAGTGGCTCCACTTTTTGGCGACCCACCGTCGTCCGTTTGCGCAGGACGATAGCTGTCGAGACCATTGCCCGTGTCATCGCGGATACTCTACTGGTGAGCGCGGGGCTCTTCGTTGCGTTCTTCCTGCAGTATATCGGTGAGCTGTGGACCGCCGATGCCGGCTCCGCAACCGCCAGGAGCCTGCTGGATCAGTACGTGGCTCTCTACGCTGCAGGCCTGTGGCCTCTTGTACTCATCAGCATTCTCACCTTCTGGATCAGCGGCTTTTACTCTCGCGGGCGCGCGTACCAAAGCCGCTTCAAGGCTCTGATTATCGTCCAGGCCGTGGGGATCTCCCACCTGGCATTTGCCTCGCTCCAGTGGTTCTTGGCCAACGTCACCGTTACCCCACGGGCCGTGGTCATCGCCTCGTGGGGTATCACTACCCTGCTGCTGCTTGGCGCACGCCTGTGGTCTGCCATATGGAAGTACCTGGCTTCTATCGAGGAGAGCCTGGGCTACCGGCCTGCCCCGAATAAGATGCGCTCCATCCTGGTCATCGGCGGCGCCGGGTACATCGGGTCGGCACTGCTCCCCTTGCTCTTGGAGAAAGGCTACAGGGTGCGCCTGCTGGACTTGTTTGTCTACGGCGACGAAGCCATCGGTGAGCTCTTGGATCATCCGAACCTCGAGATCATGCGCGCCGACTTCCGCCAGGTCAACAAGGTTGTCGAGGCCGTGCGGGGGATGGACGCCATCGTGCATCTTGGGGCCATCGTCGGTGATCCGGCTTGCGAGCTCAATGCCGATCTGACCATTGAAATCAACCTCATGGCCACGCGCATGATCGCCGAGGTGGCCAAGGGCAGCGGAGTCCGCCGGTTGGTATTCGCCAGCACCTGCTCGGTCTATGGAGCCAGCGATCTCACCCTGGATGAGCGGTCAGAACTCAATCCGGTCTCCTTGTATGCCCGCAGCAAGATCGCCTCTGAGTTGGTCTTGCTCAACATGGTCGAGGAAAACTTCGCCCCGGTCATTCTTCGCTTCGCCACGATCTATGGCCTGTCGGGGCGCAGCCGCTTCGATCTGGTGGTCAACTTGCTGTCTGCCAAGGCCGTTACGGACGGCAAGATCACCCTGTTTGGGGGAGACCAATGGCGTCCGTTTATCCACGTCGAGGATGCAGCCCGCGGGGTACTGGCGGCTCTGGAGGCCTCCGAAGCCGATGTCCGTGGGCAAATCTTCAACATCGGCTCCAATGCCCAGAACTTCACGCTTAAGGACGTGGCCGACCTCATCCAAGCACAGGTACCCTCTGCCGAGGTACTTGAACTCGGCTCCGATGGTGACAAGCGCAACTATCGGGTCAACTGCGACAAGGCGGCGCGCAGTTTGAAGTTCTCGCCCCAGTGGGAAATCGAGCAGGGCATCAACCAGGTGATCAGCGCCGTTCAATCCGGGGTGGTGAGGGACTATCGCGACAGCAAGCACAGCAATGTCAAATTCCTCAGCGAGACAGCCAACGACGTCCTCCAAATCCGGGAAGACTGGGTGGATAAGCTGCTGGTGGATGAGTGCGCGCAGATTGCCCAGGACGCGTTGAGCCGCGCGAACCGTGCGTAAGTCGTCCAGTCCGCTGTTTGTTGGGACCCATCACCGCAAGTAGGTCTGATTTCAAAACTCCAGCACCATCAGGACGCGTCCGGTGTTGTTGTGCTACCATCATGCCGGTGCATGGTAGAGGCGCGCTAATGTCACACGCGCCGGAATCTGCACTTCGCAACGAACGTGAGGCACCAACACATGCGTCGGGCTGGTTCGGGATGTGCCACCGGCTGCGCCAGGTGGTGTGACGGACCGGGCCGGCGCTTGCCTTCCTCCGCAATGCACCGCTGGGAGATTGGCCTCTTGCTCGGTCTTGCTCGGCCCTCTCGCGCGTCACGAGCCGCCTGGTCCAAAAGGCTCGCGGAGGTTCTTGGGCGTCCGAGCCCGATTGAGCCGAAGAGGTCCCTGGCTTTGGGCGGTGACGACCCTATAGAAGCGCGGCCGAGAAGTCCGGCCGGCCCGGTTCCTGTCATCCTGAGCGTCCATCTCGCGCAGCGAGATA
>CAYMNB010000019.1:0-45769 GCA_964391725.1 uncultured Anaerolineaceae bacterium
TGGCGTTTCTGGCGATCCGATCCGGGTTTGTCGACAGCGCCATGGTGGTGGGGGTTGAAAAACCGACCGACATGGTGGGGGAGGAAGTGGAAGCGGCCATTGCGCAGAGCGCTGATTACGACTACGAAGGCATGGTCGGGGTCACCATGACCACCCAGGCGGCGCTGTTAAAACAGCGCTATCTGCACAAATACCAGCTGGACAAACATGCTTTGGCGCCGTTTGCCCTGATCGCGCACGCCAATGCGGTCGGCAACCCGCGCGCCATGTACCGCCGGGCGATCTCGCAAGCCATGTATGAAGGTTCAGGTATGCTCAGCACGCCGTTGAACCTGATGGACATGGCGCCTTACGCCGACGGTGCCGCGGCATTACTGCTGACGCGTGCATCACTGCTGCCGCAGGATTTTGCGCATGTACCGGTGCGGGTCACTGCTTCGAGCAATGCCACCGACCGGCTGGCGCTGCATGACCGCCTTGATCCGTTGTCTTTTTCGGCGGTGGCGCACTCGTTCAATATCGTATTGAAGAGAGCCGGCCTGTCACCGCACCAATTGGATTTCCTCGAAGTGGACGATGCCTTCACCATGTATGCCGCGCTCAGTTTGGAGGCGATGGGCTATGCCGAGGATGGCAAGAGCGCAGAACTGGCAGCAGGGGGTTATTTTACCCGTGACGGTGAACTGCCCATATTGACCATGGGAGGACGTAAGGCGCGCGGCAATGTGCTGGGCGCAAATGGCGTCTACCAGGCGGCAGAAGCCTGCCTGCAGTTGCGCGGCGAGGCGGGTGAGGCACAGCTGCCGGGTAACCCGAAGCGGGCACTGGTGCAGGCGCTGGGCGGCCCCGCCGCCACGGTGGTGACGCACATTCTGGAACGCTGATTCGGCGCAATAACGACACCATCGGTTACAATTGGCATGATGATTTCATCGGGAGAGTGAGGCGTCTGTCATGCTGACACCACGGCCATGCTACTGCTGCCCTCTGATCGAATCAAGGTGAATAGACAGTTGATACTAATTAGTGTTATAAAATCATTCATGGCATGAACAATTGCCGTATCAGGCTATACACGGCTGGATTGTGGCTCAGGAAACGTCTGTCACCATTGGTGAAATTGACCAGAATACTGACCATGATGCCATACACAATCAGCACAGTCAGCATTACGCTCAGGAATTTACGAAGAACTGGCTTGTTGTCCAATCGTTCATACAACCACCAGAAACCAAGGCAGGCCGATAGGGTAGCCAATGAACTGACATCCGCCAGATAGCGCATGGAAGAAGAGACAAAGACCAGGATCGGGGCAAAGAGGCTGATTACACCTCCAAAGCCGAACACAAAAAGCCAGGTTTTTGAAGATATCTTGTCAATCCGGATAGGGTCCGCCTTCTCATGCAACCAATCGAGGGCATAGCGCCATAATGTCCATAAAGGCAGTAGCAGGGCGAGGCTGGCTGGCATCAAAGGGATTAAGCCCGCCACTGGTTCTGCGTAATAATAATGGGCTGGCAGGCGCACATAGAAGGGCCACATGCGCCAGGTTAAGTAGGGTGCATTGAAAAAAGGAAAGACCTGGGGATCAAAATCCAGCGGTCGTAAGACATAATTATAAAAATTTGGGATAAAGTACTGTAAGGAGGTTACATCCCTGTATAGCGGGGGATAAGCTACGCCCGTTAATTGATACCGATGCCCTGTCTCTAAAACACTGCCAAAACGGAAATAATTGTAGGAGGCAGTAAAACCTGCCCACAGACCCAAAGGCAGCAGCAACCAGACCAGGATCCGCCAACCTGCTTTGATTCCCTGTTGTGTAATCACCATAATGGCAAACAGCAAACTCAGCATAGCAACAGCCAGCAACAAACTGAAACGAGCATTAATGGCTGCACCCCAACAGAATCCTGTTAACATAAGCCAGACAGCTTTCCAGGAGGTGCTTTTCATGGATAGAATCATGAACAACAAACCCATGATTAGAAAAAACTGTCCACTGGCAATAGCAGCCTCATACACATGCGGTCGGTTGATCAACCAAAAAAGCGGTGTAGATAGACAGGCCATCACGGTGAATAGTGATACCGACCACTTCGGGGTAGTTGGAAACCAGTGTTTCCGCAGCGTTGCTAACAGGACAGCAAACACGATAGCATGACCTGAAAGGAATAAGAACACAAGGTGCTGGTCCTCAACAACCATAGGTGTGATTAATTTGGCAAGTGCTGCCACCATGGCTGGTACAGGCCCCCAATACAGGTAATACTTACCTTGATAGTAACTGGCATCCCATAAATAGGGAAAACCTTCCCGATTGCGGTAGTCGTATGGATTGTCCAGTTCACCCAGGGCAGGATGGGGTTTCTCCAACAAATGCAACTGTCCTGCCAAAAACGCATCTGCCAGGCGGTCAAAATACTGGGAATAAGGTTGAAATTGCACCAGTTTACCGTTGGTAATGAAAAACCAATAGCAGAATAACACCAGTAACAGCGCAACACTCATCAGGATGGCTATTCGCCAACGATCAGGAAGGAGTTGTTGGCGAGGGTTAGCCGGATGTTGTGTTTTGCCAAAATCTTTTGATAAACCAGCATTTGCCTTTTTCCACCATTCACTTCGCGTCACCTGTTTAATGGGCCGCCGAAGAAATTGCAGAATTGGTTTGTAAAAGAACAGGTATACCAACAACAACAGGCAGAGTAAGCCCATACTGAGGGCAGCGATTTTTCCTGCATCCCAACCAGGCTCCTTATCAATACCGAGTGGGACGCCAAAAAAGCCGATTGTCAAAAACACAACGGCTGCCAGACCAGTTATCACTTGGCAAAAAATGATGAATTTCTCTATACGATTCTTCTTCACAACCACTATTTTACAAGATGTGGCAGTCATTAGCCAATGATTGGAAGCATTGGTAGTGGAAAGGATGGTTCTTTATGTAACCTCAAGTAACCTCCTACAAATGCATGGTTATTTGCTACAAATCATAGTTAAAGCACTATGTAACCTCCCATCTACCAGTAAGTGTTAGCAGCCGGAACCCGACAATGCCTCCTTACGATTGCCACTGTTTTTTAGGACATTGGCAGACTGACAATGTCAACGCTGCTGCAAGTAATATAAATGGAATTATCGGGCGTTGATAAAGGCCTTGGGCGGTCCTGCCGCCACGGTGGTGACGCACATTCTGGAACGCTGATTCGGCGCAATAACGACACCATCGGTTACAATTGGCATGATGATTTCATCGGGAGAGTGAGGCGTCTGTCATGCTGATCAGTGGGATGGTGTGGATGGTGGTGTTTATTATCAGTGCCGGGTATGGACTGATGATCGAGGGCTGCCTGCGGCTGGCAGCGCCGGAAGAACGCAACCTGCGTTCGCCTGCTTATCTGCTGATGGTGTTCTTCATCGGTTTTATCAGCGTCAATGTGCTGGCTGCCACCCTCAGCCTGCTGATGCCGCTCGCCTGGCTGGCATTCGTTTTGGTCGCTTTGCCGGGTGCAGCAATGTTTGTGTTCAAATTGATTAAAAACACCAAGACCGCGGGCATCTTTCCCCTGAAAGGCAGGCATGCACTCCTGTTCTTTGCAGGGGCGGGGGTGCTGTTGGTGTTGTGCCTGTGGCTGACCAGCGCGCCAATCAACAATGCCGATACTTACATCTATCATGCTCAATCCATCCGCTGGATCGAAAGCTATCCGGCGGTGCGCGGGCTGGGCAATTTCTTCATCCGCCTGGCGTACAATTCCAACTGGTTCGTGCAGACCGCCTTGTTCAGCTTTGCCTGGCTGGGCGGTTTTTCGCTGCATGTGCTCAACGGCTTACTGGTCTTCACCGTCAGCCTGTATTTCCTGTTCGCATTTGCCCGGACTGCGCAGGATAATGCCATGTCGTTTCGCGAATGGCTTGGCTTGCTGCTGATCCCGCTGGGGCTGGTCACCATCGGCACGCAGGCTTCCGCGCCTTCAACCGACCTGCCAGTGGTGTATCTGGCATGGCTGGCAGGGTTGCTGGCTTTGCCTCATAAAGCCGGGGAGGAAACCAGCCGCCTGCGGTCTTTCTGTGTCGCCGGGCTGCTGGCGTTTGCGCTGGTGATCAAATTGTCGATCGCACCGATGATGCTGCTGGCGCTGCTGGTGGTATGGGGCTGGCTGCGCAAGAAGCAAATCCGTTTCGCGTTGGTGTTATTGGTATGGATGGCGGCTATCGCCGTGCCATGGATGGCGCGCAATATCGTCATTTCCGGTTATGCCGTCTACCCGGTGTCACAAAGCGGCCTTCCGGTGGATTGGCGCGTGCCGGCCGATGTGGTAGAGAGCGACCAGCGCGGTATCCGCGCCTGGGGGTTCCACGAACGCATCCCGCCGGAGGAAGTGCTGGCGCGGCCTTTTGTGCAACGCATGCGCATGTGGTTCGCGCAGCTGACCTTTAACCAGAAAGGCATGGTGCTGGTGGTGTTGTTCTCTCCCTTGCTCATTGCGGGGTTGGCATTGCTGTCGCGGTTAACCCATCAGAGAACGCTCTCAGTTGAGGCGCTGTTGGTACTGCTGTGTTTTTACGGCGGTTTTTTGTTCTGGGGCTGGGTATCGCCCAATATGCGCTTTGGGTATACCTACCTGCTGTTCCTGCTGGCGGCTTGCCTGTCACTGGGGCTGGTGTGGCTGCTGGCAGTGGTCAAACTGCCATCGCTGAGTGAGGGTCTGGCAGGATTGGCTGGCATCATTGTGGTATTGGCACTGCTGCTGGCGCGCGCTGTGGATACACGCGGCCTGCCTTGGCGGCTGGTCATTCCACATGACTATGAGCGGCGTGCGGTGGTGTCCTGCACGATCAATGAGGGCAAGACAGAAATCTTCTGCGCGCGTGAATATGGCGAATGCGGTTATGACGCCTTCCCCTGCCATGCCTGGGGCAGTGATTATGTACGCTTACGCGGCGAGGAATTGACGGACGGCTTTCTGATGGTGCTGCCGTAAGCGTTTATTCGTAGCCGAGGATGTCCTTGCGCTTTTTTGCCCAGGCAAGCGCGTCCGCAATACCCTGTTCGATGGATAATTTCGGTTCCCAGCCGATCCAAGCCTGCGCGCGGTCGCAATTGGCGTAGGCGCCGCCCTGGTCGCCGGGACGGCGGTCGCTTTCGACCACCGGCAGGGGTTTTCCATATACTTTTTCAAAGGCGGCCACCAACTCGCGCACCGTGCAGCCGCTACCGCTGCCCAGGTTGATGACGAGGTAATTGTCGGCCGGGTTGCCGGCGCGTTCAAACACCTGGTCGAACTGCTCCACGGTCATGGTGTGCGCCTGCGCCAGGTCCCACACATGTACGTAGTCACGGATACCGGTGCCGTCACGGGTGGCGTAATCGGTGCCGGTGATCTCGAAGGAGTCATATTTGCCCAACACAGTATCGACCATTTTACCCAGCACTAACGAGGGAAATTCGACATGGAGCCCTGTACGCAGCTGCGGGTCTGCCCCGATAGGGTTGAAATAGCGCAGGGCAATGCCGCGCATGCCATAGGCGATGCAGAAATCGCGCAGGACCATCTCCATCATGTACTTGGTGCGCGCGTAGGGGCTGATCGGGTTGAGGGGAGAATCTTCGGTGACAATGAAAGTATCGCTGACACCATACAGCGAGGCAGAGGAACTGAACACCAGCCGGTCGCAGCCGAGATCATGTAAATTTTTGAACAATTTGATGGATTTGCAGACATTGTTCTCGTAATATACCTGCGGCATTTCCACCGATTCGGGCACGATGATGAATGCCGCGCAGTGGATGCAGGCAGCAATGTCAGGATGGTCAGCGAAGATACGCGCAAGCAGGGCTTCGTCAGCGATGTCTCCCTGGTAGAAGATGCGTCCCTGGGTGAAGGCTTCTTTGCCGGTGATCAACGAATCCAGGATGATGGGGGTATGGCCGTGATCGAGCAGGTCAGAGCTGATGGTGCTGCCGATATAGCCGGCGCCGCCGGTGACAAGAACTTTCATGCTAAAACCTCCAGAGCGGGAGAATGTTTGTCCGTTCCCTATCATATCATAAGAACAAAGTTTCAGGCTTGCTTTTACATGGCTGTGCAGTATGGGTGTAGGTCACCGCTGCTTGTGTGGCCAAAATAATAACAATTGGAGGGGGTGAATGGGTCGTTTTTATGTAGCGGCGGTAGATCTACCGCCGCTACGGAATTCTCTTTTTATGAAGTCTTTGCCATGAAAAAAAACTCTCAAGTCAGTGCGCGGGATGTTTGGATGGGTCGTAGGCGGCACTTTCTTCGCCCAGCACCGCGTGACAGACCTTGAGCCAATCAATGATATCCAGCCCTTGCGGGCAGGCTTCTTCGCATGCGCCGCATTCGACGCACTGGTCAGCTTTCATTTCATCTGGCATCTGGCCATAGCGGAAACGCGGCGAACCGAAGTTGTCGAACGCCACGCCGCGGTTATACAGTTCGAGTACGCGCGGGATATAAACGCCGCTGGGGCAGGGCAGGCAGTATTCACAGCCGGTGCAGTGAATGGGCATCAGGCTTTTATAGAGGTCACGTGCACGGGTGACGACCTCTTTTTCCGCCGCGCTCATGCTGCTGACCGCGCTGTTTGATGCAGATACCAGGTTTTCTTCTACCTGCTCCATGGTGCTCATGCCGCTCAGCAGCAGCGCCACATCAGGCTGGTCCCACAGCCACTGCAGCGCCCAATCGACGGGTGAACGCTCGGGGTTAGCTTCGCGGAAGACGGCTTCGACCGCTGCGGGCACATTGGCGAGCGAACCGCCCATGAGCGGCTCCATCACGATCACTGCCAGTCCTTTTTCTGCTGCCAGGTGCAGCCCGCGCTGCCCGGCCTGTTCGTTGACGTCCATGTAGTTGTACTGAATCTGGCAGAAATCCCAGCCGTCATAGTCGTTGAGGATCTCTTCAAAGGCGGGGTAAGCATCGTGGAAAGAAAAACCGATGTAGCCGACGCGGCCGTCTTCTTTTGGTTTTTGAAGCCAATCGAGGATGCCAAGGCTCTTGGCTTTTTCCCAGCGGGCGCGGTTAAGGGCGTGCACCATGTACACCCCGACATGGTCGGTTTGCAGTTTTTCCAGTTGTTTGTCGAGGAAACTGTCAAAATCTTCCGTCTTTTCCACCAGGTAGACAGGCAGTTTGGTGGCGAGCACCACTTTCTCGCGGTAGCCGTCCTGCAGGGCTTTGCCAACCACCAGTTCGCTGTTGCCGCCATGATAAGGCCAGGCGGTGTCCACATAATTGACGCCCTGGTCAATCGCGTGGCGAATCATGCGGATAGCTTCCGCTTCATCAATCTGGTTGGAGTCGTTGTTGAGCGTGGGCAGACGCATGGCGCCGAAACCCAGCGCTGATACTTTCAGTCCGGTGTTGCCAAAATCACGGTATTGCATGGTTTGCTCCTTTTTTTTGTGAAGAACTGAAACGTGATCATTGCTACCTTAGATTATAAGGCAAAACGAGAGCCCGCCTTTTTTTCTATTGAAACGAAAGGTTGCCTACAACTTTTTGGGCATGCTTAATGTATTCTCATAGTAGAATAAATTGAAGCAGGTTTCATTAATATAGGAGAGAATGAACATGTCGAAAACACAGGCGTTTGGTACATTGCCGCATCTGTTGACCTTCCCGTTCCGCGGGAAAGGCTGGTTTGGAAAACTGTCGATCGCTGCCGGTGTGACTTTACTGGGCAGCATCATCCCCATCGCGCCCACAGTGCTGTTGATGGGCTATCTGTATGAATTATTGCGGCGCATCATTGTTGATGGGGAAGAAGCAGCCCTGCCGGAGTGGGATGACTGGGGCGGTTATTTTATGAACGGCCTCAAGCTTTTCGGAGCGGTACTGATCGTGCTGGTGCCATTCATCCTCATATTCATGGTGGTTGGCGCACTGTACTTTGTGCCGGTATTTTTGATTAATGCCGAGGGCTCTGGCAGTTGGTTTGGCATTTATATTGTGGCTTTGATGATCGCCAATTTGGCAGCGGTGATGTTCGGCGTCATTTTCATGACCTTTGCAATGGTGTTTGCGCCTGTGTATCTGTCGCACCAGGTGGCGGAAAATGACTTCAAAGCCATTTTCCAGATCAAAGCCTGGTGGCAGATCTTCAAACATGGATTCTGGGAGTTCTTCATCGCTTTCCTGGTCATGTATGGCATCAACATGATCATCGCCTATTTCTACGCCATCCTGATCTTTTCGGTGGTGTGCTGCTGCCTGCTGCCTTTCGCCGCGGCGTACTTGAATGTTTACATCATACTGCTCTACCTGGCGATGGTCGCCAGCGCTTACCGCGACGGTCGCAATAAGCAGGAAGCAGTCGCTCCACCGGCACTGGATGACAGCGGTGATGAAGAGCCGCTGGCGCTTCCCGAAGAAGAAGCCCCAGCTGACGAGGAAGAAGCCAGCCAACTGGCGATTGATGAACCTTCCATCGGGCAGACAGCCCCGCTAACCGCTGGTGTGACCAGCGCATTGGTGATGCCGGAAGCAGAACCCACCCCCGAGCCGGAACCCGAGGTGGTTGAGGAAGAAGAACCAGCAGTGGAGCCGGAAACTGAAACCGAACCAGCGCCGGAATTTGATCTGCCGGACCCTGACAGCGGAGCGACCGTGCTGGTCACAGAAGATGCACCCGCGCTGGAAGTGCCGCCTCCCAGCTTCGCAGCTGCCACAGTCAGGGCAGATGATCTTAAGAAGATCAGCGGCGTCGGGCCGAAAACTGCCCTGGCGCTGAATGCCGCCGGAATCCTGAGCTTTGCCCAACTGGCAGAAACCCCGTTAGAAGACCTGCGGCGTATTCTGACCGATGCCGGCCTGGACATCCTGGTTCCTAACTGCGGTGACTGGCTTGATCAGGCGCGCGACAGGATGTAACTTGAGCCATAAAGACTCACAGAGGTTGTCAACGTGACAACCTCTGTTGTTTTAACCACCGCCATCCCAATGATTGTTGTGTTGACCCTTGCGGCGGGATAAGTTTTCGTTAAACTGAGTCGGTACTTTGGCATTTTGCTACTATAATTAGGAAAGGGAAGTTTTTCTTTCAAGGTGTAAAATATCGGTTTCAGGCAGGCAAGACAGCCAACCGAACGATTGAGGAAACAGATCAGAATGAGCGCACCCAACGAAAAATATCTAATCGGATTGACCGGCAATATCGGCACCGGCAAAAGCGTCGTGCGGCGCATGCTGGGTCATCTGGGCGCTTATGGCATTGATGCCGATGCCCTCGGTCATCGCGCCATCATGAAAGGCGCGCCGGGATACAAGCCGGTGGTAGAAACTTTCGGCCGCTGGATCCTTGACAGCAAGGGCGAAATCGTGCGAAAAAACCTGGCAAAGATCGTTTTTGACAATCCTATCGCCCTGAAATCATTGGAAGGCATTGTGCATCCGTTGGTGAACAAAGCCATCGAGATCATGGTGCAGCGCACCCCCCACACGGTGGTGGTGATCGAAGCCATCAAACTGATCGAGAGCGGCCTGGCTGATAAATGTGATGCGATCTGGGTTACCTACACCCCTGAGACTGTTCAGATCAAGCGCTTGTGTGAACGCCGAGGGATGACTGAACGAGAAGCCCTGGCGCGCATTCACGCCCAACCGCCGCAAAAAGAGAAGATCAGCCGCGCCGACCTGGTGCTCGTCAATGACAGCAGTTTTGAGAAGGTGTGGAAGCAGGTCTACAACGCCTGGAACAAACTGTCTGTGAATATCCCCGGCGAAGAAGAGTCCAGTGCTGCCCAAACCAAAACAGTCATTGACGGCAGCGACCTGCTGCGGGTGGAACGCGCCACGCCCAAACAGGCGGAAGATATTGCAGCGCTGCTGAACCGCATCGAAGAACCGCTTTCGCCCTATACACGCATGCGCATCATGGAAGCCTTTGGCGAAAAAGCCTTTTTGCTGCTGTTTGATAACATGCGCAATGAGTTGATGGGTGTGCTCAGCTGGCAGGTGGAAAATTTGGTGGCGCGGGTGTATGATGTGTGGCTGATGCCTGAAGTGCCAGAGGCTGAAGCGGTGTTGCTGCTGCTGAAAAAAGTTGAGGCAGAGGCAAAATTGCTGCAGGCAGAGATCAGCATGATATTTATGCCCAAAGAATCAAATTTGCCCCTGTCATTGTTCCCGAAACTGGGATATGACCGTAAAACCGCCGAAGAACTGGACTCCAATGCCTGGTATGAGGCTGCCAAAGACCGCCTTGGCTATGGAAAACTGCTGTTTGTCAAAGAGTTGCGGACTGACCGCGTGATGAAACCGCTGTAGGCGCAGCGATACAGGATGGTAGTGTGTTAGATTTTCTGCAGGAATTAGCCTTTATTTTTGAGCGTCTCAATTGGACCAGTGTACTCGACATCAGCCTGGTCACATTGATCTTTTTCCTGTTGCTGCTCTTGGTGCGCAAAACCCAGGCGATGACGCTGCTGCGCGGTGTGATCTTCCTGATCATCGCCCTGCTCATTTTGACACAGGTCGTCAACCTGCCAGCATTCCGCTGGCTGATTGTGACCGCCATGCCGACGCTGTTGTTTGCGGTGCCGGTCATTTTCGCGCCCGAAATCCGGCGTGGATTGCAGCGTATTGGCCGCACCGGGGTAAATTCGCTTTTTATGGGACGATCATTGCTGGACAGTGAGGCTTACATGACAGCGTTGCAGGCAGTGATGATTGCTGTCAATAAGCTGTCTGAACGCAAGCATGGCGCCCTGATGGTATTGCAGCGCAATGAATATTTGGAAGAATATGTGGATACCGGCGTGCGTATGGATGCGCAGGTGACGGCTGAATTGCTGCTGCAGATCTTTTTCCCGAACACCCCGCTGCATGACGGTGCTGTGATCATTGACAAAGCGCGTATCGTGGCAGCCGCCTGTGTGCTGCCACTGTCTTCGAGCGGTGTGTTGAGCGCCACCCCTGAACGCAAAATGGGTTTGCGCCATCGCGCGGCGCTGGGCATTGCGGAATCATCAGATTCTCTGGTCGTGATTGTCTCAGAAGAAACCGGCAGTGTTTCAATCGCGCAGCAAGGCGAACTGATCCATGATATCAGCCTGGAAGAACTGGAAGTCGAATTGATGTTGTATTACCATTTGCAGCGTGAGCGGACCTGGAGGACAGCGCTGAAGGACGTATTTACACCGAATCAGCTCAAAACTGACCCGGATGTGTTCGATGAAGAAGAAAATGAATAGAGTGAGCGATGAAAAGCCTGCCTAAATTCCTGCAAATGATCCCCACTTTATTTTTATCACTGCTGCTGGCAGTGATCGTGTGGGCGCTGGCTGTCACAGCCGACGACCCGACCGAAGAGCATGCCTTCCCCTCCACACTGCCGGTACAGGTGGTTGGTTTGGACGAGGCATTGATGGTAGTCAGTCTGTCACCGGAAAGCGTGACGGTCAATTTTAGTGCGCCGGCATCAATCTGGGCGGAGTTACGGCGTGATCCCAGCCCGATCAATGTAGAAGCAAATCTTGTCGGGTTAGATGTCGGCACCCACACGGTGCCGGCCGAGGTGACAGTCAATCTCACACCGGTGCGGGTGACAGATGTATTGCCGCGCAATGTCACCGTGCGCCTGGACGCGTATCTTGAGCGTGAGATGACGATTACTCTGGATACGATCGGCATTCCTTCGATCGGCTTTGAAGCCGAACCAGCCCGTCTGGACACCACGTCTGTGGTAATCAGCGGCCCTGCTACCGAGGTGGAAATGGTGGATTCGGTGCGTGCTGAGATCAACATCCAGGATTTATCACAATCAGTGGTCACCACACGGCCCCTGGTGCCGTATGACGCCGATGGGCGTGTGATCAGGGGCATCACCCTCTCGCCGACCGAAGTGGTCGTTAACCAGCCTATCAAGCAGATGGGCGGTTACCGCAACCTGGTGGTGAAGGTGGTGGTGGAAGGCCAGGTAGAAGATGGTTACCGCATCACCAATGTCTCTTCCTTCCCGGCGGTGGTAACGGTGTTCTCTAAGGAGCCTGAACTGGTGGATGCGCTGCCGGGCTTTGTGGATACCGAACCGCTGGACATCACGGGTGCCAATGACGACGTGGATGTCTATCTGCGCCTGGTGTTACCCGAAGGGGTCAACGTGGTGGGCGACATCCAGGTGGTGTTGGTGCAGGTGGGCATTGCTGCCATTCAGGACAGTATGCGCATCGAAGGCCTGCCGATTGAGTTGATCGGCATTCCCGAAGGCTTCCGCGTGGCAATCTCGCCTGAAACCATTGATGTGATCGTATCCGGGCCGCTGCCCGTGCTGCGCCGCATGACGCGCGAGGACATCCGCGTGTTCATCGATATCAGCGATGCCGTGGAGGGTAGTTATCAGCGGGTGCCGCAGATCGAACTCTACATCATGTCAGTCGTGGTAGAATCAACCTTACCTGAATCTGTCGAGGTGGTGATCGAAGTACTTGATCCGGAAGCAACACCGGAGGCAGAAGAAAACGGCATTATCTGGATCACGGCCACGCCCAACCCCACCCCGGAGGCGACGCCGACACCCCTGGTTGATCCACAGGAAGAAGAATAAAGCCGCCTATTGGCGCCTGCCATTGATGCGGTCATGGAAAATGTAAGGAGAAGTACGCGATGGCGAAACCGATTGTCGCGCTGGTCGGAAGACCGAATGTTGGAAAAAGCACCCTTTTTAACCGCTTGACCGGAGAACGGCTGGCGATTGTGGACGATGTGCCCGGCACCACCCGTGACCGGCTCTATGCGGAAACGGACTGGAATGGCAAGCCCTTCTATGTGGTCGATACCGGCGGGTTAGACCCAACCGCAGGTTCGAGTAGATCGGTGCTGTCGGTCGGCTCGGCTGATTTCATTGAAGATATCCGCGCGCAGGTAGAAGTGGCGATCCATGATGCCAACGTGATCTGTTTTCTGGTGGATGTGATCGCCGGGGTGACGCCCGCCGATGTGGAAGTGGCGACTTTGCTGCGCACCAGCCAGCGAAAAGTGGACGGCGAACGCTATCCGCCAATCCTCTTGGTGGCCAATAAGGGTGATAATCTTGCCTCTATGGCTGACGCTTACCAGTTCTATGAACTGGGTCTGGGTGATCCTTATCCTATCTCAGCTTTGCAGGGCAGGGGCACCGGTGACTTGCTGGATGCGATCGTGGAGGCTTTCCCGGAAGATTTGGAAGAAACCGAAGACGATTCGATCAAGATCGCCATTGTCGGCAAACCTAACGTGGGCAAATCCAGCCTGCTAAATAAACTGGTGGGCGAACAGCGCGCCATTGTCAGTCCGATCGCCGGCACAACACGCGATGCGGTAGATACACCGCTGGAATATGACGGCGTGCCGATCACACTGATCGACACCGCTGGCATCCGCCGCCGCGGCAAGATCGAACAAGGCGTGGAGAAATATTCCGTGCTGCGTTCCATGCAGGCAATCGAGCGCGCCGATGTAGCGCTGCTGCTGATTGATGCCAGCACCGGTATCACGTCGCAGGATCAACATATCGCCGGTTTCATTCTGGATGAGTGGAAGAGCGTGGTGGTGCTGGTCAATAAGTGGGACCTGGTGGAAAAGGATGCTTTCACCATCAATGAATACACCGAAAAGATCCGCCAGGAGTTGAACTTCATGAGCTATGTGCCGCTGCTATTCATCTCGGCCGAAACCGGCCAACGCGTCAATAAGGTTATCCCCAAGGCGTTGGAAGTGCAGGAGGAGCGGCTGAGACGTATATCTACCGGCAAGTTGAACCGCATCATCCGCCAGGCCATGGACGCGCACGCGCCGCGGGGCGGCAGTGGGCGCCCATTGAACATCTATTACTGCAACCAGGTGCGGGTGGACCCGCCGACTTTTCTGCTGCATGTCAATGACCCCAAACTGGGGCATTTCGGCTATATGCGCTATTTGGAAAACTGTATCCGCAAAGAATTTCCCTATGAGGGCACACCCATCAAATTGGTGCTGAAAGAAAGTTAACCTGCCGCGGCTTGCTGCTGAAGGAACTTGTCAGCGGATGCCCCTAATAACAGGTGCAGGAGCAATTCCTGCTGGTTGTGCACGAACGGCGGTGTCTCGACATCTTCTAACACCGGCATAAGGTAGGCAGCCGGGCGGTATTTCTTGAGCACATGGCTGTCATCGAGGACGGTTTCCACCAGGGCGCGGTTGGGCGGGATGGGTGTGCGTCCGAATTCACCGCACAGCAGCATCTTGAATTCTTCAGAAACAAAGCTATAACGCTGGCCGCTGACGATGTTGAAGACCGCCTGTGAGCCCACGATCTGGCTGGTGGGGGTCACGAGAGGCACGTAACCGACATCACGCCGCACCACGGGGATCTCCGCCATCACCTGCGGCAGGATATCGGGCTGCTGCATCTCGCGCAGCTGGTTCTGCAGATTGCTGAGCATGCCGCCGGGGATCTGTGATTCGAAGATGCGGGGGTCGTGGGGCGGGTATTGCAGGCCGCGCAGCAAGGCGCGGGTTTCGTCAATGGCGGCTTCCAGTGCGGGAGCATCGCCTTTTTCGAGCAGATTGAGGATAGATTCTACCTTGCGGCGATCGATGGCGTCCGGGTCCACCGGCGCGTAGTATTTACCATGGCCGGGGATCACATCCGCCAACTCGTCATAGATAGTGAACAAATTCTCCTGTGCCTGCAGGATGGCAGCAGTGTTCAGGTTGTGTTCAATGCCCAGCATCTCGGCGAAAGGCAGCAGCACCTCAATGGGGGGGTGTGAGTTACCGCCGGCAAAGGGCGTCACGGCGGAATCAATGGCGTCCACGCCTGCGCGCATGGCAAGAATGGCATTCAGCGTGCCTACCCCGGCGGTGTCATGGGTGTGCAGGGTGATGGGTACATTGACGGCATCTTTTAGGGCGTTAATAAGGGAAACTGTATTCTGCGGTGCGAGAATACCGGCCATGTCTTTGATGGTGATGCGCTGTGCGCCCATCTCCACCAGGGTGCGGGCATAGTTGACATAATACTGGCGGGTGTGCACC
Organism: uncultured Anaerolineaceae bacterium; assembly: GCA_964391725.1. Lineage (GTDB taxonomy): Bacteria > Chloroflexota > Anaerolineae > Anaerolineales > Anaerolineaceae > SpSt-1165. The sequence continues at coordinate 15,027 of CAYMNB010000019.1, forward strand.
GGTGAGGTGGTGTAAGACAGCGCACCATCGGCAAGCGCGCCGTAGGCACGTACTGCCAGCAGCGAGGTTTGCAGGTTGCGTTCATCATTGAGGGCGTCAAACACGCGCATTTCGCCGATGCCGGCTTCGATCGCGGCTTTGATAAAGGCGATCACCAGATCATCGGGATAAGGCTGGTAGGCGAACAGGTTCTGTCCGCGCAGCAGGGCGCGGATGGCGGTTTTACCCCTGGTGAGTGCGTAGAACTGTTCCAGGCGCTGCCAGGGATTTTCGTTCAGAAAGCGCACGGCACTGTCCAGGATGGCACCGCCCCACAGCTCCAGCACTGGAAAACCAGCCTCGATCAAGTGCGGCAGGACACGCATGGCTTGCGGGGTGGTCATGCGTGTGGCAGCGATGCTCTGCTGGCCGTCACGAAGGGTTAAGTCATTAAACTGAATGGTCGTTTGCATAGGTATTGCCTTCATAAATAAAAGAGGAGGAAACAGTGCTTTGAAGGTCCTGCTTCTCCTCGCTTGATTATGGATGATTATACCAGTGATAGACAGGAATATCGAAAGGGGTTGTTCAGGAAGATAGATCCTTTCCATAAATCACATTATCGTCGTTTGACATCGCCAGGCTCTCGCCCGGCTGCAAAATTAAAAAATCATTGTCCCATTCTGCATACATTAATTTTCGCAAAATGACCAAATTCCCGGCAACACGCTCATAAGCCCATTGATTTTTTTCTGCATCTCCCTGGGCTTTCTTCTCCGCGGGCGCGCTGTGATAGAAATCATAGGCGATGTAGGCGGCGCGGTTGTAGTGCTGCTCCCATCCGCCCATCACTTCCATCAGATATTTGGCATTGTCCTCGCCGTATTTTTCCACAAATTCATCATATTGATCCTGTACATTGCCCATGGTGGTTGCCCCGAGCGAAAGGGTTGTGTTCTGGCCGACTGTACGTTCTATATAATCCGCTGCATACCAATAAGTGCCGGTATTTTCCTCAAATTCATGTTGGTAGCGTTCGCGGGAGCCAAGGAACAGCGTGATGCAATCATGAGCGCGCGGCACCACAATCTTCAGGTTGCGGGCGGTGATGCCTTCGGTGGCTTTCCCGCATAGCCCATATCCCAGGATAATCGCGTCATATTTTGCAGAATCAACTGCATCGATGTGTGCTTGCAGCGTTTGCCGCAATGATGCGGGTTCATTGTGCAATCCAAGTTCAAACAAATCGATATCGATCAGATGCGGGCTGGAAGCTGCATGATGATACAGGATGCGGGCGAGGGCTTCACAGGAAATGCATTTTAGTTTCATTAGATCCTCAATTCATTGGGCGCTTGTATTGGGTGATTGTAACACGCCAGCAAAGCTGAAACTTGAGAGCCGGGGAGTTGAAAAAACCGCAAGTTTGCGAATTGCGATTATACTTAAAGGAACATATTTGTTGGATACCGGTGCCGAAAATCCAGCAGGTGTAATTGGGGTGAAAGGTCATTGCGAATCCACCATCCTGCTTGTTTATCGCCAGCACGGTTGTTGATAAAAAAGGAAATGATCAATGGAAAAGAAAAAAGCTGCAAAATTTTTGGCAAATGTCCCTCTGTTTTCAGGAATGAAAAAAAAGTCTCTGAAGCCCCTGGCTGATCGCTTGATTGAGCGAAAATTCGCAGCCGGTGATCGCATCATTGAGCAGGGCAACGAAGGCTTTGGGTTGTTCATCATTGCCTCTGGAACTGCTGAAGTGCGGTTTGAAGACAAAGACGGCAACGTTACGGTTGTTAATGATCTGGCTGAAGGCGATTTCTTTGGTGAAATGGCTTTGCTGGATGATCAACCACGCTCTGCTTCGGTCTTTGCCACTGGAGAAACGCTGTGCTTGTTCCTCAATCACATCGAATTTATTGCGAGAATGGAGAAGGACGCCGAAATGGGCGTGGCGATCTCTAAAGAATTGGCCAGGCGTCTGCGCCGTTCACTGGCATCGTAATCGGCCGATCTCCTATACCGGCAAGGTATGCAACATTAGGCCTATCTTTCAGGTATACTATAATGAATTGACATTGTGCCATGTCCCAGAGTTCAGTGCCCTGGGCTTGTGGTTGTTGCAGGAGTAAGGCATGAATCTTAATCCAGGTTTTTTATTGCAGGATCGCTATCGCATCATCCGTACGCTTGGACAGGGGGGCATGGGGGCTGTGTACCAGGCGGAAGACAGTGCCCTGGATGTGATGGTTGCCATCAAGGTCAATTTCATTCGCAGTGAAGGCAGTACCACGCAATTCATGCGTGAAGCGCGTATGTTGGCCCATCTGCGCCACCCCAACCTGCCGCGGGTTATCCATTACTTCATCTTTGAGACCAACGAATATCTGGTGATGGACTACATCCCTGGGGATGACCTCAAACATTTGGTGGAAAAATTCGGCAAACAACCGGTGGATAAGGTGCTGGACTGGGCCAATCAGCTGGGCGATGCGCTTGAATACCTTCACAAACAGGATCCACCCATCTTCCACCGCGACATCAAACCTGAAAACATCAAGATCACCCCCGATGGACAGGCAGTGCTGGTGGATTTCGGCATTGCCAAAGCTGCCTACAGCCATCAGCAGACCCAACTGGGCGCGCGCGGCTATACGCCGGGTTACGCACCGCCCGAACAGTACGGCGGCGGCAGAACCGGCGGATACACCGATCAATATGGGCTGGCGGCCACGCTTTATTACTGTCTGACCGGCACTAAACCGCTGGACAGTGTGCAGCGTGTGGTGGAACAGAAGGAGATGGACACGGTGGTCAGTTACAATCAGACCATCCCCCTGTATGTCAGCCAGGCGATCCAGCGAGGCATGGCATTGAACCCCGCCGACCGCTTCTCTTCAGTGCATGGTTTTGTTGCTGCTCTCAATGGCAAGATCGACAGCGAACCGCTGCCTGTCAAGAAAAGTGATGATAACCAGGCAACCATGACTGCCATCGGCGGAATCGCTGCCGGTACCCAGATCGCCTCCTCTTTTCCACAAACCATGCCGCGTCAGGCAGGTGCCATGCCTTCTACGCAAGCTTACCAGCCGGCGCAGCAAGCGCAAAGTCCGGTTTATCCAGCCACACAGGTTGGCGAACTGACAGGCAAGAAAAAATTCCCGACAGGCGTGCTTATCGGCGGGCTGGCGGGGCTGCTTGTGGTTGCCGCGCTGGTGATCGTGGGGGTGTTATACCTGACTGGCAACCTGTTTACCGGTCCGACAGAGCCGGTGCTTTCCGCCTTAAACCAGACCCGGACAGCAGATGCACTCGTGCTGGCGCTGGAGCCTGACCCGACTGAGACGCCCGAACCAACCGCTGAACCGGAAGAGGTGATCGAGCCAACCGCTACCCTGGAGCCCACCTCCACAGTTGAGGCTATCATTGAGGCGACTCCGGAACCAACCCTGACGCCCGAACCGCAGGTCTCTTTGATCGGTTATATGGCGTATATCAGTGATGAAGGCGGTGATGGCGAGCAGATCTGGCTGATGCGGGTCGGTATGGATAACTTTGGCAATTTGTTGAGCGAAAAAGAGCAGGTTACTTTTGATGAGGGTGACAAGAGCTACCCGGCCTGGTCGCCGGATGGGCAGTATTTGATCTATTCGGCCGCGGGTGCCACTGCCACCGAGGGGTTGAATCTGTACCGCATTGACATCACCGCCGATGAAATGATCCCCGTGCAATTGACCGACCGGCGTGGCGACGAGGTCTATGCCAGTGTGTCGGCGGATGGGCTAACGGTTGCGTACGATAATAACGGGCGTGAAGACGGTCTGCGTCAGATCCGTTTTGTGAATATTGATGGCACCGACGACCGCCGCGTCAGCTTTGACTTTGTCGAACATTCACCGGTGTGGCATCCCCGCGATGCCAATTTGTACTACTTTGTTTTGGAAGGCAGCAGCCATAAGACGCTCTATTGGCGCAACGCTGATGCGGATTCTTCAGAACTGCGCACTTTTGACCGTTCGACCCATTTCGGGCGGTTGGGTGATGTGCATGACCCCACTTTTTCGCCCAACGTTGAATACATCGCCTACACACAGATCAATGGGTCGCGCACCAATATCTGGATAACGGAGGTCAGCGCAGGCGGCGGCAATACCTTCCAGTTGACCAATACCAACACAGACTGGTATCCCAGTTTTTCCATTGACGGTGTGTGGATCGCGTTCACTTCGTCACGCGACGGCAACGAAGAGATTTATGTGATGGACCTCGCGGGTGATTTTCAGACCAACCTGAGCAATCACAGCGGGGTGGATAAGATGCCGGCCTGGTTCCCGATATTTGTGCAGGAGTAATTGCGGGTAGCTGCGTTGGGTGTCTTTTTGAAAATTCATCGACACGGAGTTTATCCCCGTAAACTCCGTGTCTGGGATCGATAAATATAACCAAGACACCCCGTTTAGGAGTATAAACGGGGTGTCGAAACCGTTGTCATCTACGAAAGTGTAGGGGTAGGGATTCCCCGCTGCTATTCCTCTGCGGGGTGTTCTTTGTCTTCTTGACCTTCTTGCGCCTGGCGCTTTTCTTCATCAGCGCGGCGGGCGGCTTCCTCCAGCGCGGAGCCATATTTCTCTGCCAGTTCAGGGTATCTGCGCGAAAGTAGCCTTAACCGCTCACGCGGATCAGTGATGATGTGAAACATGCCTTCCTGGTAGTCTTCAGCAAAGTTAGGCTTGCGTTTCTTCTTTGGCATCACCTTTATCCTAAGACGGGCGGGAGATGATCGGTCTTGCGCTTCTGTGCGCGGCGCTGGATGACCTTGGCGGGTTCATCCACGATGGGACTCAGCAGCAGGTTCAGGCGGCGCATGGCGCGGTTGTCATACTCGCAGTAGCCGCACACATCACACACCCAGGCGGGAAAATCAGGCACAGATACATAATCGCGCCCAATCCATGTGAAATATGCGACAAAGCGGTGTTTCAGCCTGCCGACCTGGCATTCAGGGCAGGTGGCAGGTTTATGGTCGTGGTAGGAAATTTGATCTGGTTGGCTCATGTTGTCTGTTTGCGATTAGTGAGCAGGCATTGATTCGATCGCTTGCATAATTGTAACACCAGCGCTGGCGCCGATGCGGGTTGCGCCGGCTTGCAGCATTGTTTGGGCGCCGTTCAGGTCCCGCACGCCGCCGGCGGCTTTTACGCCGAGGTCGCGCCCGACCACTGCGCGCATCAGGCGGATGTCGGCTTCGGTAGCGCCGCCGCTGTTGAAACCGGTGGAGGTTTTTACAAAATCCGCCCCGGCGGCTTTGCTGAGCAGGCAGGCGATGATCTTTTCCTCTTCGGTCAGTAGGCAATTCTCATGGATCACTTTGAGCAGGGCACCATGCGCGTGACAGGCGTCCGCCACGGCTTTGATGTCGTCCAGCACCATCTGGTAGGCGCTGCCTTTGAGCAGGCCCACCGCCAGCACCATGTCGATTTCAACTGCGCCGTGCCGGATGGCGTCTTTCGCTTCCTGCGCCTTCACCCGGCCGGGGTCAGCGCCCAGCGGAAAGCCTACCACCGTGCATACATCCACGTCGCTGTCTGCCAGCAGTTCTACCACCTGGGGGATGAAGACGGGGTTGATGCATACCGAAGCAAAATGATAATGGGCGGCATCGTGGCAAAGGGTTTCGATCATCTGCGGGGTGGCTTCAGGCTTGAGGATGGTGTGATCGATGAATTTGGCGAAGCTATGATCAAGGGTGTAAGGGGTGGGGGTGGGTTCTGGCAAGTGTTCGTACAGTTCTTCTGCCAGTTCGAGAACTTCAGCAAGGTTCATTTTCTTTCTCCTTTTCTCAATTTCAGGGGGCGGAAGCAGTCACCGGGTTAGTGCGCTGCAGGACCTTCATCTGGGAGGGCGGCCAGTAGATCATCAGTGCGCGTCCAAAGACGTTTTCAATGGGCACAAAGCCCCATTCATGCGAGTCCGATGACTGGTTGCGGTTGTCACCGAGGACAAACAGAGAATCGGGCGGCACCTGCCAGGTACCGCTGTAGAGCGGTTCTGCGCGGATATAGGGTTCTTCGTAGGCGATTCCATTGATATACACACGCCCTTTCTCTACCACGACCTCATCACCGGGCAGGCCGACAACGCGCTTGATGAAGTCTTCACTGGGGGTTTGGGGTGAATGGAACACGACGATATCACCGCGTTGGAAGTCATTCTGGCGGTAGGCAAGCTTTGACACCATGATCAACTCGCCTGGCTCAATGGTATTGAGCATGGAAATGCTCTCCACCTGTACCCTGCCGATGACGGCGTCAATCACCAGGTACAGCACCAGGGTGATGATCAACATCTGCAGCAGATCGAGCAGGAACTTGGCAAGTTTATTCAGCGACGAGGGTGATTTTTCGCCCTCTGACGGTGGTTCAGGCAACTCATATTCAGGAAATGAATCTTTCAACAGTTATACCTCCGCAAACGTGCGTGCCTGTCAGGGATACTGATCGGCTGCGCTGATTTCATTATACCCTCACGGCGCTTAATGCGCAAAGTTGCCAAATTCTGCCAGCGGAGCGCCTTTCTGTTTTTACCGGCATTAATTCGGGTGGTATCAAGTACAATTAAACCGCAAAGATCAATTGCAATCGGAAGGAAATACTATGACCGGAATTTTTTCTGCATTTGGGTTGTCTGCCAGCGCGGGTTTGAATGCCTATATCCCGCTGCTGACGGTAGCGCTGCTGGCGAAATTCACCAATCTGATCAATCTCAGCGAACCCTGGGATGGGTTGACCAGCTGGTGGGTGATCGCGGTGCTGATCGTGCTGGGAACGATCGAGTTTTTCGCCGATAAAATCCCCGCCGTAGACCATATCAATGACATCATTCAGACACTGGTGCGTCCGACCGCAGGGGCGATTGTGTTCGCTGCCAGCGCGGATGTGATCACGGACATCCATCCGGTGTTTTCTATCATTCTGGGGCTGTTGATCTCCGGCAGTGTACACGCGGTGAAGAGCCTGGCGGTGCGGCCAGCGGTGACGGTGGCGACTGCGGGGGTGGGTGACGCACCGGTCAGTATGGCAGAGGATGTGCTGGCGGCATTGGTGTCAGTACTATCGCTGATCATACCGGTGGTGGTGGCGTGCTTTCTGGTGGTAGCAACTTCATGGGTTGTGATGCGCATATACCGCCGCGGTAAAGATAAACGACAGAGGGCAAAGTGAACGAGGACAACGATTTTCTACCATCATCAGAAGAATCAGCGGTCAGCATAGATCAGCAGTCCACAGATGTGGTCGTCGAGAGCAGTTTTGTTGAGTTGGGAGAACCCGGCGAGTATCCGCCGCCAGAACCCCCCAAAAAGCAGATCAAGCCAGCGGTGCTCGCGCTGGGCACCATCGCCGGCATGCTGGTTTTGTGTGTGGTGATGCTGATGATCCTGTTGCTGCTGCTGTGGACGGAGATCTCGGCGGGCTTCTAATAAACTGTACAGAAATACCGCCCTGTGTGGCACGTTGGTATACAATGAAGGCAGAATGCCATTGGAAGGGTATCGAAAGGAGAAGAAAATGATCATGGAACGTTTTTCACTGGCTGGTAAGGTCGGGATTGTCACCGGCGGCGGGCAGGGGCTGGGCAAAGCCTTCGCCATGGCTTTCGCGGAGGCAGGCGCCGATATTGTGATTGCCGAGATCAATGATATGACCGGCGACCGCACAGCCGCCGATATCCGCGAGACGGGGCGCCAGGCGATCTGCATCCAGACTGATGTCAGTGCGGTGCGCAGCTGTGAAGATATGGCCAAGAAAACGGTGGCTACCTTCGGCAAGATCGATTTTCTGATGAACAATGCCGGTATCTGCCAGCACAAACCAGCGCTGGAAGTTAACGAGAATGAATGGCGCAAGGTGATCGATGTCAACCTGAATGGCTTGTTCTTCTGTTCGCAGGCGGTGGCGTGCTACATGAAGGAGATGGGCGGCGGTTCCATCGTCAACATCGCTTCAATGTCGGGGTTGATCGTCAACCGTCCGCAGATGCAAACCTCGTACAATGTTTCCAAGGCCGGGGTGATCCACATGACGCGCTCACTGGCAGTCGAATGGGCGCCCTACGGCATCCGCGTGAATGCCATTGCGCCGGGTTATATGAATACGCCCATGGCAGCGCCTTTCTTCGCCAAAGAGGAGTTCGGCGGTGAGTGGTTTGAGATGACCCCCATGAAACGCCCTGGTGAACCAGAAGAATTGTGCGGTGTGGCGCTGCTGCTGGCTTCTGACGCGGGCAGTTTCATCACCGGTGAGACTATCTCCGTGGATGGCGGCTTTACGCTGTATTGAATCCAACGAAACCTGGAATCTTTTTCGCTTGATTCTGGGTTTCATGAGCCATCTACCGTCGCCACAACTTATCACAATAGAAAAACCCAGTTTCTCAAAGAAACTGGGTTTTTGGTTAGTTTGGGATATTCGGAACCTTACCCGTCGATTTCCAGGCTCTTGAACTGGGGCAGGTAGTCCTTGTTCTGATAAAGCATCTTCTGCACCATCTCTTTGATCTCCGCCAGCGACAGCACCGCCGCGGAGAGCGGATCGGAGCAGATGGCCTGATAGACCAGGCGCGGGTCGCCGCTGATGGCGGCTTCGACCGCCATTTCTTCGATCATGGCACTGACGAAGTTGATCGGCGCCACCTGCGGAGGCAGTGCGCCCACATGCACGGGGTGTAAGCCTTCTTTGTCAACGAACACGGGCACTTCCACGCAGCAATTCTCGGGCAGGTTGGTGATCAGGCCGGTGTTGGGCACATTGCCGTTGAAGCGGAAGGTTTCACCGCCGCTGAGGGCGTTGATGATGTAAGCGGCATATTCATGGCCGCGCGCCAGACTGATCTCGGTTTCGGGAGCGAACCACTCGCGCGCTTCGTCTTTCCAGTTGTGGTCGCGTTTGGTGTACTCCTCGAGGATGTAGGCGTAGTGGCCGGGGTTCCAGTTGGTGCCGTGGGTGCAATATTTTTCGATCAGGTCGGGTCGCTTGCGGAACCACCAGTTGTATTCCGAGTTGTGCCCGCTGGATTCAGTCACGTAGTAATCGAATGCCAGGTACATTTCGTTGCGCACCTGCTCTTTGTTGTAGATGTCTTCGTTCTCGGTGATAGCTTTGCGGATCAGGGGGTAGGCATCCACCCCATTCCAGCGGTAATCGAGGTACCACGCCAGATGGTTGATGCCGGCGCAGGTATAGGTGATCTCATCCATCGGCGCGCCGATCCAGTCTGCCAGCATTTCGGCGGTGCCCTGCACAGAGTGACACAGACCGGTCAGTTTGATGCTGGTTTCACGCTGCATGGCGCGGCACAGCATGGCCATGGGGTTGGTGTAGTTGAGCAGGGTAGCGTTGGGGCAGTACTTTTCCATATCGCGGGCGATATCGAGCATCACGGGGATGGTGCGCAGGGCGCGGAACACACCCGACGGGCCGCGCGTGTCACCCACGTTGGTGTCAACGCCGAATTCTTTGGGGATGGTGATGTCATATTGCCACACATCCACGCCGCCTGCCAGGATGGTGCAGATGACGACATCGGCATCTTTCAACGCAGCCGCGCGGTCCATGGTGGCTTCCACGGTGGCGGGGTAGTTGCCCAGGGCGATGATCTTTTCGACGGATTTGTGCGCAAACTCAAGGCGTTCGGCATTGATGTCCATCAAGCTCAAGGTGGCATCTTCCAGCAACGGGAAGGTGAGGATATCACGTACCAGGTTGCGGGTGAAGCCGAAACTGCCTGCGCCGATAAATGTGATTTTGGTCATAAGGTTTTCTCCAATTATGGTTTCTCAGGGGGTATCAAGGGATTATAGCCTGTTGAGGGGAAAAGAAGTAGGGGAAAATCAAACAATTGGGGGGTGATTTCTGTCCAATTCGGGGTAAATCAGGCGTGCTACAAGGGCGGCATCCATGCCGGAAAAAGGCGCGTCAGGCCTGATCTAACTGTTGAATAAAGCGGATGGCGATCGCCATGGCGGCTTCCACCGCCGCCGGTTCGATAGCATCCACCTTGTCATCCGGGGTGTGATAGACGGCGGCGCGCTCCGCATTGTCCCACGGCATCGCCATCAGGGTCACGGCATGCAGGCCGGCTTTGGCGCCTTCGGCGGCGTCTGTGCCGCCGGTCAGGAAGGTGATTGGTTTGGTGATGGCGGGGTAGCCGAGTTCATGCGCGATGGCGGCGCAGCGTTCTGCCATCTCTGTTGACAAAGGCACACTGCCGTTGATATCAGAGGTCAAAAAGAAGGTATCCTGCAGGTTGTAGGGGCAGTCGATGTTATACAGCCAGGCGGGCGGCTGTTGCAGCTGCTCCCCGAACTCCTTGAAGAAAGCACGCGCGCCGCGCAGACCGGCTTCTTCGGCATCGAAGCTGACGATGTGCACTTGCGTGTGCTGCAAAGGATTACCCGCCTGTTTTTGCTGTTGGAAATACCGGCCGACCTGTAGCGCGAGGGCAGAGGCGATCAGGTTATCGCCCGCGCCGGGGGTGCCGCGGTTGGATGCAAAGAACCACAGTTGCCCCACCAGCAGCAACAAGAGCGTGAACAGGCTGTTGAACACGATCTGCCACAGCGGCAGGGGGCTGGTGCGGGTGAAAAGCAGTACGATGGTGTAGAGGAAGAAGACCACGAAGGCGCCGATGCCGCCCATCACGCGCAGGCCGTAGAGTTTGGGCTGGTGGATGAAGAAGTTGAAGATGCGCGCGCTGTCATGGTGGCCGCTGATGATCACCTGCTGCTTGACTTCGCCAACAGGTTCCACGATGCCCCATACATTGGTGCCGTTCACTTTTTTGAACAAGGGATCCACCACCTCTTTATAAAGAAAGAACTCGAACACCATGATAGCGAGGCCGGCGGCAATCAACAGGGCGGCGATCAGCGGAACATTCAGCCACACTGCCGCCAGGCTGATTATATAGATTAACACCAGGATGCGGATCCAATCGAGGAAGGCGGCGGGATGTACAGAGAACGGCTGTGTGCGGGTCTCGTCGCAAAAGGTCTGCATTTCTGCCTGAATGGCCTGCGCGGCCTGCGCGTCTGTGGTTGAGCCAGCCAGACGTGGCCCGAAGCGATCAATGATTTGGCGGGTAAAGTCGAAGGCGGCGGTGCGCATGGCGGCAAGGTCAGGTGTGTTCATGGGTTTCTCCCTGGATTGTGGGGGATGTTTAGCGCGGCAGATTGACCACCGGCGGGGGATTCAGGATCATGCGTTTCCAGCTGTTGCGGGCGTTCGGGTTGCTTTCCATCCACTCTTGCATGACACAGAACAACAGCGTGCGGCGGTACTGGATGAACAGATCCAATTGCTGCCACCAGAATTCGTCAAGCTGGTTTTCTTCTTGATACCCCTGGCGAAAAGCGGACAGGAATGATTGCACCGCGCGCTGATTCTGCACCGGTTTTTCCATGCCGCCCGTTTGGAACAGTGTCATCTGCATGGCAATGGCAATGTCGGTGACGAACCAGTGGCAGTTTGCCACATCGAAATCCAGCAAAACGAGGTGTTTGCCGTCGTACAGCAGGTTTTCGGCATGGGGGTCGTTGTGGATGAATCCGTAGGAACTGCGCTCGATGGGCAGCTGCAATAGCCGGTCTTTGATGCGGCGCCAGGCGTTGCGCACTTCTTCATCACGACACCACTCATAAAAGAAATCCCATTCCTCCTGCCAGCCGAACACCTTCTTTTTGCCATGCGGGGTCTGCACCATGGCATGCTGCCAGATCGGGTAGGTCTGGGTGACTGCGTGCATCTTGCCGACCAGGCGACCCCATTCGATGAAGAAACGGTCGCGCCAGTTGCTTTGCAGGATGGTGGCGCCGGGGATGTAATCCATCAGGTACGCCAGATAGAGGTCAGTGCCATCGATGAAGGTCCTGTAGAGGCTGCCGTCATCCTGCGCGAGTGGATAAACGATGTTGACACCGTTGGCGCCCATCAAGCGCGCGAACTTGAAGCGTTCCACCAGTTTTGCCAGGGCAAGCTCGTCACCATAGTGCATCACCATGATCTTCATCAATAACGGCGAATCGCCTGCACGGTAGATGACGCCATCCGAATATTCGTGTCCCCCTGCGATTTTGCGTAACTGTTCCGTGTCCAATCCGCATTTTTTTGCCAGATGTGATAGAACGCGAGGGGGGACAGGTTTCATTGAGGCTCCTTGATGATTAGTTGGATGGGGGACGATGCCAGCGGGCGAATATGGCGGTGGGCAGCAGCCGGTCAGACCCGCTGATCTGCAAGGTGATCTCGCCGGCTTGCAACACTCCTTCGGCTGGTGTGATCTCGGCGATAGCCTGCTGCAGGGTGATGGGCGAAGCTTTGACGGCGTAGGCGGTCAGGGCAAAAAAGGCGGCTTGCGGGCTGAGGATATCGCCGCAGGCTTGCAGCAGTTGGGCCAGCAGCTTGTAGAACTCCCATACCTCGCCTTTGGGGCCGCGCCCGAACTTGGGCGGGTCAAGGATGATGCCTTCGTAGTAGGATTCACGGCGTTTTTCGCGTTGTACAAACTTAAGCGTGTCATCCACGATCCAGCGGATGGGGGCATCTTGCAAGCCCGAAATGGCGGCGTTGTTGCGCGCCCAGGTAACGGCATGCTTGGAGGCATCGAGGTGGGTCACTTGTGCGCCAGCGGCGGCGGCGGCCAACGAGGCAGCGCCGGTGTAGCCGAACAGGTTCAAGACCTTAAGGGGGCGCTTTGCCGCGCCCACCTGCTGGCTGATCCAGTCCCAGTAGGCGGCTTGTTCAGGAAACAAGCCTATCTGGCGTGAGCCTTTGCATTCTAACGAGAACACGAGGTTTTTGTAGCGGATGCGCCATTCGTCGGGCATAGAACGCAGTGTGCGCCAGTGTCCGCCGTGCTTCTCCTCGGTGGTGATAAATTCAGCATGCGCGCGTTCGCGCCACTGCGCCAGGGTCTGGCGCGGCCGCCAGACGGCTTCGGCTTCGGGGCGGATCAACAGAAAATCGCCGTAGCGCTCCAGCTTACCGCCATCGCCGCAATCGACCAGTTCATAGTCCACCCAGTCAGGAGAGGTGAGGATTTGCAGGATGGGCAGGCTCATGTCAGCAGTTTCTCGAACAACATTTCATCCTGCAGGGAAATACCATTTCTGCCGGTGCGCGGGATGTGCGGCTTTAGCTTGCGTACCGCCTCCAACGCGTCAGGCAGTACGGCGACGATGCGCATGCCGCGTTTTTGATAAAAACCGATCGCACGCAGGTCATCCGTGGGGGAGACCAGGCGCAGTTTGCGGCAGCCTTCAGCGCGGGCGACGGCTTCCACGTAGGAAAACAGGGCTGTGCCGATGCCGACGCCTTCACGCAGGCTGGAAAGGGTGATGATCTCACAGTAAGGCTTTTCGATGACAAAGGTGGCTTCGCCCACGATCTGGCTGCCCTGCGCGCCTTCCAGAACGGCGACAAAACCCGGCAGCTGGGTGGGGTAGTAAGCCTGTTTGTAGGCCAGGATAGGCTCGCCACCCCATTCATTGATCAGGTGCTGGCGCAGCCAGGGGGTATCGTTCTCGGTCTTCGGGCGCAGGCTGAGTTTGTAGAGGGTCTGTGTATTTGCCATACTTAGATTATACGGGAAATTGAGCCAAAACGACCGGCAAAAACCACACTTTCCATTACAAAAAGCACCCGTGAGGGGTTTCCTCATGGGTGCTGTCTTTCCTTTCGTTTTCTGTTGTTCAGGCTGTTTCGTTGGCTTTGATGGTGCGCAGGAGGGTCTTGACCACGTCCACCACCAGGGTGATGGCAACGATACCGAGTACGAACATGAGCACGTAGCGGAAGTACTCCTGGAAACCGAACAGGGTTTCGAAGCCGCGCACCGCGTCGGCGTTCATGCCGCGGGTGAGGGCTGCGGCGCTGTCAAAGTTCACATACTGCGGGATGGAGATGAACATGCCGAGGATGATGATGTCAACAATCTTGGTGCCGATCTCATACCAGCGTGAGAGCAGCGAGCGGCGGCGCTGGTAGAGGAGCAGGCCTTCATGGCCGATGCCAAGAGCGATGCTCAATGCCCACCAGGGCACCATGGCTTTGACGCTCTCGGTCAGCACATCCAGCATGACCCAGTTGCCGGCTTCATTGATGAACCACAGCCCGGCATAGCGGTTGAACAGGGTCACCACGATGGCGAGGAAGAAGGTGCCGAGGATGATGCCAACCAGCGGCTCCCACAGGTGGATTTGCTCATCAGCCAGCACCAATTCGGGTAGATCACTGATCTTCCAGGGTTTCTGCTCAGTTTCAAACTCCACCTTGATCGCGTCCACATTCTGGTTGACCTCCGGGAAAAAGCGAGTCAATACCATGAACACAATGGCAGCCGTGCCGGTGATGCCGATGGCGGCGCTCCACATGGCACTCAAGGTGCTGAGAATGCTCTGCAGCGGGTTGGCGCCGCCGCTGAAAGCCAGGCTGATCACACCGGCGAATAAGATCGCACCCATTACGATGGGCACCACGATGGTGACGATGATGCGGAAGATGTAATCGTGCTGCGGGGCGATCAACGGTTGGGCGGGAGCGAAGGTATTGGCAACTTCACCGGGCGAACCGATCAGGCGCAGCTGCGCTTCCAGTTGGTGTTCGTCCATGCTTTGCAGGGCGGCATCTCCCAGCTGGTCTTCGATGCGGTCCATCAGGTCTGATTCGATTTCCTGGATGAGGTCTTTGCGTCCTTGCAGAGGCAGCCTGCGTTCCACCGCCAGCAGATAGCGTTTCAATAATTCCTGGGCTTTGGGGGTGAGTTTCATTTTTCGTTCTCCTGATAAATAATGTGTATAACTTGTTCGAATTGTTCCTTCCATTCGGCTTTCAGCGCGTTGTAGACGGCTTCACCGAGGGAGCTGAGCTGGTAGTAGCGGCGCGGACGAGATTCATCAACTTTCCAATCACTGTTCAAATAGCCCTGTTCATCCAGTTTCCGCATCAGCGGGTAAAGGGCATCCTGACTGATCTCAAATCCTTTCTCTTCCAATTTCTTCAACAGTGAGTAAGCATATTCAGGCTCATTCAGCTGACTCATCACGACCAGGACGGTCAAACCGCGCCGCATCTCTGTGCTCAACTTGTCAACATGGGTTTGGATGTCCAATTTGTCGTTCATGCTGTTATAATACTGTAAATTAACAGTATTGTCAATAGCAAATAATGCTAATTCACGATAATTTAAGATTGGCAAGTATGTGGGCGGGCAATGTAGTGCGGACTACCTCCTCATCCCGCTTGCTGTTACAATTCATGTATGCTGGCAAGGTGTTAGTGGAGTGTTTATCATGAAGAAACTGGTGATCATTTTCGGACCGCCGGCGGTTGGCAAGATGACCGTGGGTTATGAACTGGCAAAACTGACCGGGCTGGCGTTGTTTCACAACCACATGACCATTGACTTGGTGCTGCCTTTTTTCAACTGGGGCGAACCTGCCTTTCACCGCCTGGTACATGAGTTCCGCCAGCGAATTTTCGAGGAGATGGCCGCCAGTGACAAACCGGGTATGATCTTCACCTATGTGTGGGCGCTGGAGCATCCGGGCGATAAGCAAGAAATCGATTCGCTTACACGCTGCTTCAGCGAGCAAGGCGCGCAGGTGTATTATGCGGAATTGCAGGCTGACCTGGACGAAAGACTGCGGCGCAATGTCAGTGAATTCCGCCTGCAGCAGAAAGCCCCCAAGCGCAACCTCGCCCATTCAGAAGCCAACCTGCTGCAATCAGAAGAAAAATACCGCATGAACACGGGTGAAGAGGGCTTTTTCTACCCCGATCAGCACGTCAAGATCGACAACACGCACCTGAGCGCACAGGAAACCGCCCGATGCATTGCCGATGCCTTCGGTTTGATCGATGCAGATCAGGCCTGACATTTGTCTGTTTGCTGATACAATCAAGCCATGTTCCGCTGGTATCGCAAAGAAAACTTCACCCTTGACCCGCGCTGGCGGCGTCTGCGCTGGACGCTGCTGCTGACCGCTTTGGCGGTGATGTTCATCGGTTGGCTGGTCTATACCCCGCCGGGTTTGTGGGGCAAGTTGAGCGCGATCGGCTACGCCGTCTGCCACCAGGCGCCCACCCATTCCTTTCACCTGCAGGGGCGGGTGCTGCCGCTGTGCGCGCGCTGCACGGGCATGTACCTGGGCGCGTTGATCGGCTTAGTGCTGCAATTCCTCAAGCGAAACCAGCGCCAAAGCGCCTTTCCGAAGCCATTGTTTTTGGCGGTGTTCGGCATCCTGCTGGCGGTGTTTGCTTTTGACGGCTTCAATTCGTTGTTTGCAGATAGTTTCGGGGTGAAACTGTACCAGACCCAGAACTGGATGCGCCTGTTGACCGGCGCGGGACTGGGCTGGGGCATGGCGGCCATGGTGGTGCCTGTATTTCACCAGACCATCTGGGCGCAAGCTGCCGACCAGCCGTTCTTTCATCACCCACGCCAATTGCTGCTGCTGGCGGGCATCACCGCTGTGCCGCTGGCGGGTATTTTGTTGGGGGTGCCGTGGGTGTTGTGGCTGGTTGCCGTGTTGACCGCCCTGACGGTGCCGGCTTTTCTTTCCGTCATCTACATGCTGCTGCTGGTGATGTTGACCTTCCGTGAGAATTCCTTCAACAGCTGGCGACCGCTGCTGCCCTACTGGCTGGGCGGTGTGCTCGTGACCCTATTGCAGTTGTTTGTTTTTGCCCTGGTGCGCTTCAATGCCAGCGGCACCTGGGCAGGCTTCCCGCTGCCCTGAGCGGCTCCAGAAGCGCTTAAATTTCATTTCTAACGATTTTTCCCAACTCATTCGTACCTGATTTAAAAAGGCACGGAAAAAAGAAAAAACGCCTGTTCTGGGGTATAATTAGAGGTTGGTGGCCAGGTTTTTCCTCCCCTTTGCGGGCGTTTTTTCTACCCGCCGAACGGGGAAAAATACACTGCCTGGCTGTGAAATGAAAGCAGGCACATGGATAACCCTCTTGACGACAACAACATCGAGGAATTCAATCATCAATCGGATGATTTTGAAGAAGAACCCAATGGTTTTGATGAAGATCTGCCCGAAATCGTGACGCCGGGCAGCATCAAACACATCGACATCGATACGGAAATGCGCAACGCTTTCCTTGATTACGCCATGAGCGTAATCGTGGCGCGCGCCCTGCCGGATGTGCGCGACGGCTTGAAACCTGTTCACCGCCGCATCCTGTACGGTATGCATGATCTGGGTGTGCGCGCCAACACCCCGCACAAAAAATCTGCGCGTATCGTGGGCGAGGTGATGGGTAAATATCACCCGCACGGCGACGCTTCGATTTATGAAGCCATGGCACGTTTGACCCAGCCATGGTCCATGCGTTATCCGCTGGTGGATGGACAGGGCAACTTCGGCTCCATTGACGGCGATTCACCTGCTGCGCAGCGTTACACCGAAGCGCGCATGGGACGCATGGCGGAAGAAATGCTGGTCGATATTGAGAAAAATACCATTGACTATATCGCCAACTTCGATGACACGCTGGAAGAACCGGTGGTGCTGCCGGCACGCCTGCCGAACCTGCTGTTGAACGGCGCCACCGGTATTGCGGTTGGCATGGCCACCAATATCCCGCCTCACAATTTGCGTGAGGTGGTGGACGCGCTGAAGTACTTGATCGACAATTATCACCGCCTGGATGAGATCAACTCCGATGACCTGATGCAGTTTGTGCAGGGGCCTGACTTCCCCACCGGCGGGGTCATCCTGGGGCATGAAGGCATCCGACAGGCGTATAGCACCGGCCGCGGCAAACTGACCGTGCGCGGTGTGGCAGAAATTGACGAGATGGCGGGCAACCGCTTCCGCATCATCATCTCTGAAATTCCCTATCAGCTCAACAAAACCAACCTGATCGAACGCATCGCAGCTTTAGTGAGGGCTGAACGTATCACGGCGATCTCAGACCTGCGTGATGAATCAGACCGCAACGGTATGCGCATCGTAATCGAGTTGAAACGCGGCGCGCAACCCAATCAGGTATGCAACCAGTTATATAAATACACCCCTTTGCAGGGCACCTATGGCGTGCAGATGGTGGCTTTGGTGAACGGCGAACCGCGCACGATTACCCTCAAACGGGCGCTGCGCTTGTTCATCGAACACCGCCAAACCGTCATCATCAGACGCACAGAATTTGACCTGGCGAAAGCCAAAGCGCGCGCCCACATCCTGGAAGGATTGTTGATCGCGCTGGCAAATCTGGATGCGGTGATCGATACTATCCGCAATTCACCGGATGCAGACGTGGCGCGCACCCGCTTGATGGAGAATTTCAACCTGACCGAGATCCAGGCGCAGGCGATCCTGGATATGCAGTTGCGCCGCCTGGCAGCTCTCGAGCGCCAGAAGATCGAAGACGAATACCAGCAGATCACCGAACATATCGCTTACCTGGAAGACCTGCTGGCGCATCCTGAGAAAATCCTGTCCGTGATCCGTGAGGACCTGGACGATATCCGTGTGCGCTATGGCGATGACCGCCGCACCCGCATTGATATTGACGGCGACATAGAACTGAACGATGAAGACCTGGTGGCTGATGAAGCCATGCTGGTGACGATCACAGAACGCGGTTACATCAAACGCCTTAAACCTTCCACCTATCGCACCCAGGGGCGCGGCCGGGTGGGGGTGATCGGGCAGGGCATGCGCCAGGAGGATGAGGTGATGATGATGTTCTCCGCGCGTTCTCTGGATACGGTGTTGTTCTTCACCGACCGCGGTAAGGTCTATTCTGAACGGGTCTTCCGCATTCCGGAAGGCGGGCGCACTGACCGCGGCGTTTCTGCTATGAATGTGTTGGACATGGACGCGGATGAACACATCACCGCCACCGTGGTGGTGACTGATTTCAAACAGGGTGGTCATTTGTTCTTTGCCACCAACACCGGACGGGTGAAACGGGCAGAATTATCGACCTTTGACAGCGTGCGGCCTTCGGGTTTGCGCGCGATCACGCTGGATGATGATGCGTATCTGGGCTGGGTGGTGCTTACCAGCGGTGATGACGATATTCTGTTCGTCACCGAAAACGGCCAGGCGCTGCGCATCCATGAAAGCGAAATCCGCGTGATGGGACGCACTGCCGCGGGTGTCACCGGCATCCGCCTCAACGAAGGCGATCAGTTGGTGGGTGTGGATGTGGCTGAAAAAGACGGCAGCCTGCTCGTCATCACCCACAACGGGTTTGGCAAACGTACCAGGGTGCAAGAATATGCCGTGCGGCATCGCGGCGGCAAGGGCGTGCATACCATCAATCCCAAGAGCCTGAAATCAGTCGGCAAGATCGTGTCTGCCCGCGTGGTGCAGGAGGACGATCAGATCACTATTATCTCGACTGAGGGTGTGGTGCTGCGTACATGGGTGAAAGAAATCCGTGAGATGGGGCGTGCGACACGCGGCGTAAAGGTCATGAACCTGACGCGCGGCGGCGGAGTGGCTTCGGTAGCGCGACTGCAGGATTACGAAAAACCGGAGAAATAACGAGGGTTTAGTGCTGCCCCAGCCAGAATTGCCCGGGCGCAAGCTGTTCGCTGGGCGAAAGGGTCAGTTTTAAGCGCGGATTCGACCGGCGGCGGCTGTTCAAATCCTGTGGATTGACATAGCATAATGAAGGCAGCACACCATACAACTGCTGGTAATCGTTGACGGCTTGCTGCAGGCGCTTTTCGAAGGCGGTGTCATTGTGGGGGCGAAACCAGAGCATGCCGGTAGTGGTCATGGGTCGATCTCCTGGATGGTGGTGGGTGGATTCTTGAGCAAAAAGAACAGCCAATGATTGTGATTCCATACTGCAAAGGTCGTGCCATTGTAGCGGATGGCAGGCGGTGCGGCGGGTATATCGTTGTGTAGATTAAAGTGGTGTTGCTGTTCGGTTGTGAGTGTACCAAAAAGGCGGGTGGTGAAAAAGCGCAGCCAGCGTGCCATCTGCAGGCCATCTTCGCAGTTGACGGCGGTGATGACATGGACAAGCACCTGCGCACCGTATTGCAGCAGCCATTCGAAACTCCACTGGATGTCGTGGGCGGCATGCCGTATAAAGGAAAGGTCTTCGATCAACACAAGGATAGGCGACATGGGGTCTTCAGGCTGCTGGTAGCGGGCTTCGGCCCGACGTGCCAGCTCGATCAGAAATTCCCAATCAAGGCGCGGTGACGATTCTGCCAGGCTGACTAACAGCCCTTTCTCCTGCGCCGATTGAACGAGTGAGGAAAAGTTGCTGCTGCGGCGTTTGAGCAATGCTACTTCCACTTCATCTTCTTTATAGCCAGTGACAAGGTTTTGCAATACATGTCCGGTAAATTCTTTCAACTCATTGGGCTGACTGCTGAGAACCAGCAGGGGGCGCAGGTTACTGTCGCCGAGATCAACCCGCACCGGAAGCCCATCGCTGCAGGTGCCCAAATCCAGCGGTAGAGATGGATGGGTGGCTGCGGGCGTTTGGTCAGGCAGCAGGTTGTCGATGGTTTGTTTTAGTTTGGTTATCACTTGCATGGTACACTCAAATATAGAACAAAATTTCTAATAAGATAATAGCACACCAGCCATTCTCCTGTCAAGCAACTCGCGCGCCTCTCACCCGGTGGCAGAGGCAGCGGTGAATTGATATAATTATCATTGAATAGTTAAAAATGGAACAAAATCCCGCCAGAAAGCGGTTCTGCAACCGGCATGGCGATTGCACGGAAAGATAAGGAAAATGAAATGACAGAAACCTCCATACATCATCGCAAAGTGGCTATTGTCGGTCTGGGCAATGTCGGAGCAACCTTCGCGTACGCGCTCGCACTGAGCGGGCTTGCCAACGAGATCGTACTGGTGGACCGCAACGAGAAAAAAGCGCGCGGAGAAGCCATGGACCTCAACCATGCCATCCCGCTGGTGCAGCCGCAGCGAATCTGGGCGGGCGGTTATGAAGAGATCGCCGGTGCGGCGATCACCGTGATTACTGCTGGCACCGCTCAACAGCCGGGCGAGACCCGCCTGGATTTGCTGGCGCGCAATGTCGGCATTTTCCAGAGCATTATCCCGCAGGTGGTGGCGGCCAATCCGAACGGCATGTTGTTGATTGTAACCAACCCGGTTGACATCCTCTCGTATGCCGCCTGGCGTATCAGCGGTCTGCCTGCCAGTCGCGTGATCGGTTCAGGCACCGTGCTGGATACCGCCCGCTTCCGATACCTGCTCAGTGAAGCTTACGAAGTCGACCCGCGCAGTGTGCACGGCTTCATCATCGGCGAGCATGGTGACAGCGAGGTGGCGGTGTGGTCGCTTGCCAACATCGCCGGTATGCGCTTGGATGAATTCTGCTATGACAGCCAGCTGGGCAACAAAAAACCGAACCGTGAGGCCATTGAAGAGGAAACCCGCCACGCCGCTTATGAGATCATCGAAGCCAAAGGGGCGACCTATTATGCCATTGGGGCGGGATTGCTGCGCATTGTGGAATCTATCCTGCGTGACCAGAGCACGATTCTCTCAGTATCCACGCTGATCGATGATTATGTAGGCGTGAATGATGTCTACCTGAGCCTGCCCTGTATCGTGGACGGACACGGCATTGACCAGGTGTTGTGCCTGACCCTGTCAGATGAAGAGCGCGAGAAATTCCAGCAGTCAGCCCGCATTATGCGCGGCTACATTGACCAGTTGTCGCTGCCTTAATCGGTGGGCGCGATCTCGCCGGTGAATGTATCGCCGTGGAGGCTGCGTAAAATGACCCCGTCCAGCCGGTTCCAGCGTTTTTCGGGTGAGATAGCCTCGACCCGCAAATAATTGCGCGTGAGGCCACTCAAACGCCAGCCTTGACCGTCTGGTCTGGCGCTTTCCCACAGCACTTCCAGGGTTTGCCCGATGAAAGGCTGGCGGTATTGCTGCGCGCTGTCAGCCAGCGCCGTGCGCATGGCGGCGTTGCGTTCCTTTTTAACAGCATTGGGCAGCTGCGGGTTGAAGCCCGCGGCGGGGGTGCCTTTGCGCGGTGAAAAACTGAACACATGCCCGTCAGCAAAGCCCAAGGCGGTGACAAACGCCAGGCTCTCTTGAAATTCTTGCTCGGTTTCGCCGGGGAAACCCACGATGATGTCGGTGGTGATGGCGATATCCGGCACAACACGGCGCGCCTCAGTTACCAAGCCAGCAAATTCCTGGGTGGTGATCCTGCGCGCCATACGCCGCAGCACGGTGTCGCTGCCGGATTGCAGGGGCAGGTGCAGGTGCGGGCACAGGCGGTCATTAAGGAACAGTGTGAAGAATTCCGGCGTCAAATCCCACGGCTCAAGCGAGGAAAGGCGCACGCGCGGCACGCTGGTCTGTTCCAGCAGTGCCATCACCAGATCAGACAGGTGGCGGGTTGGTTCGAGCTCCTGCCCCCAGGAGGCGAGATGAACCCCGGTCAGCACGACCTCATTCACACCAGCGTTTTCAGCGATGCGGATATCATGCAGCACCTGCGCCTGCGGGGTGGAGCGCGGTTTGCCGCGTGCGATGCGGGTCACACAGTAGGTGCAATGGTTGTCACAGCCATCCTGTGCTTTGATGAAGGCGCGTGTACGTTGCTGACGGCCGGGCAGTGCCTGCCGCGGTTGTTCATCAGCAAGGATGCTGTCAAAAACCTCTGTGGTGAGCGATAGAAAGTCGCGCACCAGGTATTCTTTGTCGGCATTGCGGATGACATCATGGACACCCGCCAGAGCGGCAGCGGCTTGCGGTTCGATGTTGGACCAGCAGCCGGTCACAAGAATGGTCGGGCAGCCGGCACGCTGTGCGCCGCGAATCTTGCCGCGTGAATCGGATGCCGCCGCGGCGGTGACAGAGCAGGTATTGATCACAGTCACATCTGCCTGGGCGGGGTCAGGGGTGATCTCATGGCCGCTTAATACAAAGTGGCGTGCGATGGTTTCAATCTCGCTCTGGTTCAGGCGGCAGCCGATCGAATCAAGGTATATCTTCATGGGTCCATTGTAACCGCCGTGGGCGGCGCTGTAAAATCAGGGTTGGAAGACGTAAAAATCATCAAACAGAATGTCCACGCCGGTTTCTGCTGTGGTACCTGCCATCAGGCCGATCTGTCCGTGGGTAAGACGGTCGTTGCTGACTGCGGCGAGGGTTTGGCCATTGACTTCCATCCACAGCGCGCCCTGCACACAGCCGACACGGATCTGGTTCACCGCCTGACCGGTGTTGATGATGCGGTCGTTGTGGATCATGGTGTCGGCGGTGAGCATCTCGAAATTGCCATCTTCCACCAGCAGAATGCCATAGTAGGCATCGGAGGAAATCACGAAACCGTAATAGTTCTGCGGGTCCTGGTAGCGGCACACCACGCCGAACAAATTGTCATCCGGTCCCCATAGTTTGGCGGCGTTCACCTCGATGATGGCGTGGGTGATGGGCGTGCGATACAGGGAGAAGTAGTCCTGGTAGGGCGTGTTGACCACGAAGCGCAAACCTTCCGCCTGGTAGCCGACCATCGAGCTGTCGCTGTCGAGGGCGGTGCTCCACAGGCCGTTATCGGCAGAAAAATCTTCCTGTACCAAAATGGAACCGGTGGGGGGCGGTTGCTGCGCCAACAGACCGCAGCCAGTCAACAAAACCAGGCACAGGCAGGTGCAGAGGGTGATGGCGTGTTTTATGCTCATGGAAAACTCCGGGAATTTCCTTCTCCCCTTCATTCTATCCTGAAACTGATAAAAGATAACGCCGGGAATGATCATTTGTTCAGCGTCAGCAAATTAAGAATGGGTTTAATATTGTTTTGCATTTATGCTGATGATGCTATAATTTTTAAACACAATCCTTTTTTCCAGAACAAGGAAAGCTCCACTGTCATCAACTCAGTAGTTCTTGTTGGGGATGACCAACCAATTATGTGCGCAGAGAGAACTCAAAGTATTTCCTTACTATTTGAAGCAGGCAACCGTCTCAGCCAGACGCTGAACACGGAACAAATTTACCTGAGTCTGTTTGAATTGCTGTCGCAGGCGATGGATTGTGATGAGTTGATCGTGGCAGGCTACTCGGTTGAGACCGGCATGATCAACTGTGAGTTTTACCATTCGTGGGCGAAAGAGGCGGATGTGAGGGAACTGCCCTCCATGCCAGTGACCATTGACGGCAGCAGCGCACAGAGCAAGGTCATCCTGTCGGGTGAATCCATGATCATCCCCAATTATCACTTGTTCTCTCACAACGACACCGCGCCTTTTCATCCGCGCGGACGTAAAAACACCAATGCTGGCAAGATCGATGCGGATTCACTGGAAGTGCGCTCCGCTGTTGTCATACCGATGAAACTGGATGGTGAAGTGGTGGGGGTGGTGCAGATATTTTCATACCGCTACAATGCCTATTCAGAACGGGAGTATCATCTGGCGGAAGCCATCACCACCCAGATGGTTGTGGCACGCAATAATGCTTTTCTCTACCAGCAAGCCACCGAAGAATTGCGCCGCCGCTCGATTTTGCAGGAAGAGTTAGAAGAAGAACGCGCGCTGCTGGAACGACGCGTGGCTGAACGAACGGCGGAGCTCCAGCAAGCCTTGCAGGTGCGCGACCAGTTTCTCTCTAACATGAGCCATGAGTTGCGCACCCCGCTCACCTCGATCCTGGGCATGAGCGAATTGTTGCAATACCAGATTCATGGCAAGCTGACCGAGAAACAAAACCGCTTTGTCGAGGTGATTTACAGCAACACGGAACACCTGATGCACTTGTTGAGTGACCTGCTGGATATGGCGCGTATTGCCACCGGCGACATGCGGCCTTACAAAGAATGGGTGCCGCTGGATTCCATCATTCAATCCAGCATCCTGTACGCTAATCATCGCGCCGAGGAGAAAAATATCCAGGTGTGTGTTGAAAACCATACCTACGTGGACCGCCTGTACATTGACCCGCAGCGCACCAAGCAAATCTTGAACAACATCCTTAACAACGCGGTAAAATTCACTCCCAAAGGACTGGCGATCGGTTTTGAGGTGATGTTGTCGCCTGACCAGAAGATGATTGAATTCCTGGTGTGGGATCAGGGCATCGGCATATCGGCGGAAGAACAGAAGCGATTAACGCGTCCATTTGAGATCGGCAAAGCTGCCATCCAGCAGAATCTGGGCGGTGCTGGTCTGGGGCTGGCGTTGGCTCGTGAAATGACCGAGATGCAGGGCGGCAGTGTTGAATTGCGCAGCCAGCCGGGGATGGGTACGCTGGTGACGGTGCGGCTGCCTTTCCTGAGCGACTTACAGGACAGCGGGCATGGCTACACCATGATGGTGACGCCGCAGCGGACGGATCTGCTGCGCGAAATGGCCGTCACTATGCAAAACAAAACCATCTTGATCGCGGATGCTGACGTGCGTCTGTGTGAATTGCTGGTTCATTATCTGGACATTTTCTCCGTGCAAACCCTGGTTGCCAATGACATGAAACAATTGGCAAAGCACCTGAAACAACAGCCGCCAGATCTGATGGTGCTCGATCTTCATATGGAAGAAGACGAAGAAATGGGCGCTTTTTTGACCAGACTGAGTAAAGACCGGCGTTTTGCCCACATGCCCATTTTACTGACCTGTGCCATTCACCGTTTGCCTGATACCGGGCGTATTAAGCGTATGTACGCCAGCGAATTGATCCGAAAACCCTATTCCTTTAGCGACATCGGCACCAAGATTCGCAAATACCTGGTGGGGTAAAGGCTTCAAGGCCGCTCGGGCGGCGGAATCGACAGGCCCTTGTAGTGCTGGAGGTGCGCCAGCGGAAACTGCCAGCGGTTGTAATCCAGGCCGGTGGATTCAACACCGATTGGTGCCCCGCGGTCAGAGGTCTGGTGCATGATCACCCTGCCGCGTGAAACGCCGCGCGGGAGTGCGGGCGGCCCGGGGTGTTCCACACCGCTCAGCAGGTAGTGTGCCAGCCACCAATCATACAGGTTGTACCAGCCGGGGGGTGTGTTGCCGCTGCCGGTGACATAGTTGTCGATGAAACTGGCGCGGCTGTAAATGATGGCGCGCCGCTGGATGCGGGTGGCGAGGTATTGCAGTACGGTTAGCAGACAGGTCTGATAAGCAGACGGGCTGACGCCATGACTGAGTTCCACATCAATGGTCAACGGCAGTTCGCCCAGGTCGCCACCAACACAGTTCAGGAAATGATTCATCTGGCGAATGGGGTCTTCGGCGGGATAGAGGACATGATAGGCCGTGCGCGGAATGCCCACGCGGCGCGATTCTGCCCAGTTGAAATCAAAGCGCGGGTCTTTGTAGCCCCACGACACGGCAGCGCGGATGGCAGCAAATTCGACTTTTGGGTCGGGGTGGGCAGCGACTACATCCCAATTGATGGCGCCCTGCCAGGAACTGACATCGATCCCAAAAGGGAGGTCGGCACTGGCCATGTGTCTCTTTGTCCTTTCTGTGTGGAAGAAGTACCTTAATAATAGCCTGAAGCGGTTCAGGTCGCAAGTGCAGGCACTGGCGATGTATAATGGAATAAATGACCTGTATCATGGATGCAAGGTGCAAGCCAGAAAGGAGCCAGATATGATGCAGACCTATTCACCAGAAGAAACCACCATAGCTGTGATCACCGGCGGTCACAGCTATGAAGTCATCGCTTTCCATCAGCTATTTCGATCTCTGCCGGGAATCTGTGCTTATATCCAATCTTTGGACGAGTTTTGCAGCAGCAGCCAGGCCGACCGCCTTGCCTATGATGTGCTGGTTTTCTACAACTTCCATCAAGACACGCCGGATGACGAACAGTGCCCCTGGTATGCGGGCAAACAACGCACGGTGTTGGGCGAGGTGCTTGGCAATGGGCAGGGCATGGTGTTCTTGCATCACGCGCTGCTGGCTTATCCCAGTTGGGATGTATGGGGTCAGTTGCTGGGGGTCGCACAGCGTTCGTTTCAGTATTTCCCTGATCAGGAGATGACGATTACGCCCACGAAAACCTCGCATTTCATCACTGAAGGACTGCAATCCTGGCAGATGGTCGATGAGGTGTATTTGATGGATGAACCGCGGGGCGATGTTGAGGTGCTGCTGACTACTGATCATCCGCGCAGTATGCGATCAATCGCCTGGGCGCGGGTATTGCCGGAGAAGCGGGTGTTCTGTCTGGTCAGCGGGCATGACGCGCGCACCTGGCAAAACCAATCGTTTCAATGGGTTCTGCTGCGCGGCATTCAGTGGGCGGCAAAATCAATGTCAGTCTGACCGGCGGCACCATCCCCTGATATAATCATGGCTATGAAAAAACCATTCCTACCCTTGACCAAGCGAATTTTCCTGATCGTACCAGCCCTTCTTTTATTATTGCTGACGCTGGCTGCCTGCACAGGCACGCCTGAGCCCACCCCGGCCAGTACCACAAGCAGCCCGACCACGATAGCAGCAGTGGAGGAACCGACAACGGAAGCGCCAACACCTACCGAAATCCTGACTCCCGAACCTGAACTGGTGCTGGTGGTTTGCCTTGGTAGGGAGCCTGAGACCTTGTTCCTGTATGGCGGCAATTCAGCTGCCATGTGGAGCGTGCTGGAAGCGATCTATGACGGGCCGTTCGACACCCTCGACGGCCAACCGCAGGCTGTGATCCTGCAAAATGTGCCTTCGGTTGAAAATGGCGGGGTGGCCTTCGAACCGCTGGCGGTAGAAGCCGGCGACATGGTGGTGGATGCTGACGGCGCAATGACCGCACTGCAACCCGGCACCCAAATCCTGCCTTCCGGCTGCACCAACCGCAGTTGTGCGATCGAATGGCAGCCCGATGAGGAGATCTCCATGGATGTCATGCAGGTGACCTATGAATTGCTGCCCGGCCTGACCTGGTCAGACGGCGCACCCCTGACGGCATCCGATTCGGTGTTTTCGTTTGAGATGGGAGCGCTGGAGAATTTACCGGTGACTGCGACCCGGTATGACCGCACGGCGGCCTACACAGCCGAATCTGACAGCGTGGTGCTGTGGATGGGTATCCCCGGCTATTTTCCGCGCGATGTCAGCAGCCTGTTTGCCATACCGCAGCCCGCGCATGTTCTGGGCGCACTCAACGCTGATGGATTGTTAACCTCACCTCTGACTGCTGAACAACCATTGGGTTGGGGCGCTTATATAATGGAAGAGTGGGTGCGGGGCGACCATATCACGTTGGTGAAAAATGAGCGTTATTTCCGTGCCAGCGAAAGTCTGCCTGCCTATGACCGCCTGGTGTTCCGTTTTCCGGGCAGCCAGCCGCAGACCCTATTGAATGCGCTGCTGGTGGGCGAATGTGACGTTGTGGACCGCACCGCCAATTTGGAGAGTATTGTGCGCGATGTACGGCTGGCAGAGATTGACGGCGAGTTGAATCTGCACCTCAGCCAGGGGCCAGACTGGACCCAGCTGGTGTTCGGCATCAATCCCGCCAGTTACGACGACGGCTACAATGTATTTTCCGATGACCGCCCGGATATGTTGTCTGACCCGCTGGTGCGCAAAGCCGTGGCGGCGTGTATCGACCGGGAGGAGATCATCCGCCGTTTTTATGCCAACATGGTCTCAGTGCCCGAAAGCTACCTGCTGCCCACCCGCGCAGAAATCCTTGCCGGGCAAGAGATCACCGGGTTTGACCCGCAGCAGGCGCAGGAATGGCTGCAAGCCGCCGGCTGGATTGACACAGGCGGAGACACACGCATTGCTTCAGGCGTGGTGAATGTGTTGAACGGTACACCGCTCAGCATTGACCTTGCCATGGTCATAGGCGCTGACCGGGAACGCAGTGAAGCCATCATCGGGCTGGTCACCGAAGGCCTGCAAGCCTGCGGTATCGGCGTGAACCCATTGCTGAAGGCGCCTACTGAGTTGTACGCCCCCGGGCCTGACGGGCGCATTTTCGGGCGGCAATTTGACCTGGCACAGATTACATGGATGGCGGGCAACGAACCCGCCTGCAGCCTGTATCTGTCAGAACAGATTCCCACCCGCCAGAATTTCTGGATCGGCGCCAATGTGGGCGGGTATGAAAACGAAGCTTATGATGAAGCTTGCCGATTGGCGCGCAGTGCACGGTTGGACGCCATGGATGTGTATTTCGAGGCGCATCACAGCGCACAGCGGATATTCCTGGCAGAAATGCCGGCTGTACCGCTGTTCTTTAACCTGCATGCAGCCGCTACCCGGCTGGATTTGTGCGGTTTTACCATGAATGACAGCGCGCGCAGCGACCTGTGGAACTTGGAGAGCTGGCACTCTGGCGGAAATTGTGAGGATTAATTGTTAAAAAATAGTGTTATAATTGTTAAACCTTGCAGAAACATTCAGTTCATGTTATAAAAATTGGAAATTCAGCTTAGCACACAGTGCTATGTTGGTGTTGGTATCTATCAATGACAACTTTCTATGTTTCTAGCAAAATTCCAAAACTTGTCAAATGAATAGTATTCGTTCGTTCCAGGAGGTGAAATCTCGGAAGAAAAGAATCAATATAAGTCTACTCATTTATCGTATCCAACTAAGTTTCAAATAAGTTACTCATTATTGGAGGAGAACTATAATGAAAAAAACCGTATTTTTGTGGGTTAGTCTGATCATGGTGCTGGGCCTTGCGCTGGGCGCCTGCCAGGAACCCGAAGTGATCACAGAAATTGTTGAAGTAGAAAAAACAGTTGTGGTCATTGAAGAAGTTGAAGTGCCCGTCGAAGTTGAAGTCGAAGTGCCTGTTGAAGGCGAAGCCCCCGGCGAAGTTGTCGTGGAAGTTCCTGTCAGCACCCGCACCGGCGGCTGGCTCGACACCATCGTCATCATCGAGGAGCCCTCATCTGATGCAGCTATTAACCGCCTTGAGGTTGGCGACATTGATGTGTTTGCATTCACCATCTCCAACCCAGAGATCGCGGCCAAAGTGGAAGCCTCAGAGAACATCGATTACTATCGCTCTTCTGGCTCCTACAACGAGTTGACCTTCAACCCCGTTGGCCCCGTCTTTCCCAATGGCACCCTGAACCCCTTTGCCGTGGCAAAAGTTCGCGAAGCCATGAACTACCTGATCGATCGCAGTTATATCACGCAGGAGATCATGGGTGGTTTGGGTATTCCCCGCTGGACGACCCTGAACAAATTCTCGAGCGACTCCGCACTGCTGGCTGCTGAAATTCGTACCCTCGAATTGAAATATGCCTACAACAAGGAACTGGCCCAGGAATTGATCGGCGCTGAAATGGAAGCCATGGGCGCAACCCTGGTCGACGGCAAGTGGAATTACGAAGGCGAACCCGTCAACATTATCGTCCTGATCCGTATCGAAGACGAACGCCGCGACATTGGCGACTATGTTGCCAACCAGTTGGAAGACATCGGCTTCACCGTGACCCGCGACTACAAAACCTCTGGCGAAGCCTCACCGATCTGGATCGGCGGCAATCCTGCTGACGGCTTGTTCCACATCTACACCGGTGGCTGGATCACCACCCAGGTTCCTCGCAACCTGGCCGATAACTTTGCTTTCTTCTACACTGACATGGGCTTACCCTATGCTCTGTGGCAGGCGTATCAGAACGTTCCTGAATTCTATGAGCTTTCCGAGCGCTTGATGAACAGTGATTTCAAGAGCATTGCAGAGAAGAAAGAAATGATGGCGCGTGCGCTGGTTTTGCACATGGAAGATTCTAACCGTGTCTTCCTGGCTGACCGTGCTGCCATTACCCCCAAACGCACCG
>CAYMNB010000020.1:0-21099 GCA_964391725.1 uncultured Anaerolineaceae bacterium
AATGGGCGGCAATTTCGGGGATGCTGGTGGCCAGCGACACCACGGTGACGCCCACAAAGGTGGTGGACAGGCGGTAAAAACCCGCCAGGCCGGTCAGTTTGGTCACCGCCACATCGGCGCTGAGCACCAACACGGCGATGGAAATCAGCCCGACGATCACTGTCAGCCAGATATTTGCAAAAATAAATTCAAACATGTTTTTCTCTCTCTTCTCCAAGTTAACAATAAAAAAAGAACCGCAGTTTTTCCCGCGATTCCGTCTGGACGAATTTCTCGTTATACCGGTTTAAAACTGGTCAGGGCAGTACCACCGCGCGTGCGGCGACTGCGGCTATGTCACAACCGGGGTGTTGAAACTCGTGCATTTTCTCGAACATAATTCTAATTATAAGGCATCTATGAAATAATTTGTTCTTGCCAAGGCAGTATTCTACGTGTAATCGCTGGCTTTGTCAATGTCCGCAGGTTAATATCCGATTAACGTGCGGAGTAATTTTAATGATTTTTTAGGCAAAGTATTGCCGCCTTTAACATGAAACAGGTATAATACGTCCATTACCGGTTCTGAAGGATAGATGTATGGACAACAAGATCACTTACCGCAACGATGAACGCCTGACGTTTGAGGAATACGCTGATTTCCTCACCCGCACCGACCTTGGCAATCAATATCCGCAAGAGGACTTCATGCAGCGCATGCTGACGCTGCTGAAGAACTATGACGTTGGCATTACCGCACGCGATGAACAGGGTGTGCTGGTGGGCGCCTGTCTGGGGGTGACGGACTTTGCCTATTACCTGTTTGTCATTGACCTGGGGGTGGTGCGCGGTTATGAACGCAAGGGCATCGGTACACGCCTGATTCGCATGGCGCATGAGGCCGCCGGCGGCGAGCAGCGCATTTGTATGGTATTGGATGCTGCCACCGAAGCGCGCACCTTCTATGAGAAGGCGGGCTTTGAACACTGGCAGTCGATCATGGTGTATGACCGCGAACCGTGGACAGAAATGCAGCTGACGCCGGAGAAACTGGCGCAGTTCAAAAAGCAAGCCCACCAAGATTAATTCTCATTCAATAAAACAAAAAACCAGCCGCAGGTTCCCCTTCGGCCGGTTCTCTGCTATTGTAAAAGTGATTGTCAGGGTTCGAGCGGGATGATGACCCACAAGATCAGATATACCCAGAAGCCGATCGTGCCGGTCAGGAACAGGACCACCGCCAGCAGGCGGATCAGACTGGCATCCAGCCCGAAGAACTTTGCCAACCCGGCGCACACCCCGCCCAGAAAATAATCATCACGTGAACGGTAGAGGCGTTGTTCAGTCATGGTTGACCTCCTCCTCGTCAAGGGGCTGCACATCGATCACCGCGCGGCGTGCCTGAATGCTGTCGACGGGTTCGGGCGGCACAATGATCCACATGATCAAATACAGCCAGAAACCAAAAGTAGCCGTCAGGAACATCACCACGAAAATGAGACGCACAATGGTGGGGTCAAGATCGAGATAATCACCCAGGCCGGCGCACACGCCGCCCAGCATGACATTGGATTGGGAGCGGTATAGTTTTTTGTTTTGATTCATCGTTACACTCCTCTGTTTGCGTTTTCTTCATTCAATAC
Organism: uncultured Anaerolineaceae bacterium; assembly: GCA_964391725.1. GTDB lineage: Bacteria > Chloroflexota > Anaerolineae > Anaerolineales > Anaerolineaceae > SpSt-1165. The sequence goes on from CAYMNB010000020.1 coordinate 1,623, forward strand.
TATCTACGCAGGAGCGAATGTTTGGTTGCAAACGGGCTAATCGAAGTCCGGCGGCACTTCCAGGTTGCCGCAGCAGATATGATTGATTTCGCAGGCGGTGCGGATGAATTCGCGGAACAGCGGGTGCGGGCGGGTGGGGCGCGACAGGAATTCGGGATGGAACTGGCTGGCGACCATAAAAGGATGATCGACTAACTCCACAACCTCCACCAGGCGGCTATCAGGCGACAGTCCCGCGAAGCGCATGCCGTTCTCTTCGAAAGGTTTGCGGTAGGCGTTGTTGAATTCAAAGCGGTGGCGGTGGCGTTCATCGATACGATCAACCCCGTAGGCGCGGCGCGAGATGCTGCCTTCCTGCAATTCGCAGGGGTAAAGCCCCAGGCGCATGGTGCCGCCCTTGTCGGTGATATGCTGCTGGTCGGGCATCAATGAGATGACAGGGTGGGCGGTGTTGGGGTCAAATTCGGTCGAATTGGCGTCCTCAGTGTCATTGATGTGACGGGCAAACTCGATGCACATGGTTTGCATGCCCAGGCACAGGCCCAGATAGGGCACCTTATGTTCGCGCGCGTAACGGCCCGCCGCGATTTTACCTTCAATTCCGCGCTGGCCGAAGCCGCCCGGTACGACAATGCCATGTGCGGATTGCACCAGTCCCCAGCCGCGCGAACGTTCCAGGTCAGCCGAATGCACCCAGCTCAGGTCGAGTTCCACGCCCAGATGCAGGCAGGCATGTTCTAATGCCTCGCGTACACTGATATAGGCATCCTGCAATTCGATATACTTGCCTACCAGCGCGATCTTGACCTTTGGTTTTTCTTTGTGAATCTGTTTGCTGAGCCAGTGCCAGCCTTCCATGCCAGCAGATTGGCGCGATTCCAGCCCGAAGTGCTGGATGATATATTCGCCGACTTTTGCCTCTTCCAGTTTGATGGGCACATCATAGAGGCTGTCGGCGGTCTTCATCGGCACCACGGCATTGATGTCGACGTCGCAGAAGGCGGCGATCTTTTCGCACAGGTCATGGGTGACCTCGTGGTCGCTGCGCGCGATGATCATATCAGGTGAGATACCCACTGAACGTAACTGGCGCACAGAGTGCTGGGTGGGTTTGGTTTTCAATTCCTTGGTGGCTGCCAGGTACACCAGCCAGGTGACGTGAATGTAGAAGGTGTTCTCGCGCCCCAGGTTCGAGCGCAGCTGGCGCAGCGTTTCCAGGAAGGGTTCGCTTTCGATGTCGCCGACTGTACCGCCGACCTCGCACAGCACGATTTCCGCGCCAGTGGTCTGCGCCACCTGCTGGATGCGGCGTTTGATCTCGTTGGTGACATGCGGGATGGTCTGAATAGTGCCGCCCAGATAATCGCCATGGCGCTCACGGCTGATTACTTCGGCATACACCTGTCCGGTGGTGACATTGCAGACTTTGTTGAGGCGGATGTCAGCAAAGCGTTCGTAGTGCCCCAGGTCGAGGTCAGTTTCAGCGCCGTCATCCAGCACAAACACCTCACCATGCTGGTAGGGGCTCATCGTGCCCGGATCGACGTTGATGTACGGGTCCAGTTTCTGGATGGCGACTTTGAATCCATGCGACTTGAGCAAACGCCCCAGTGCGGCGGCTGTCACGCCTTTGCCGACCGAACTGACCACACCCCCGGTTAAAAACACGTATTTTGTCTGCATGCTGTCACCTCTCTCCATTATCATACTTGCTTTGTGCTGTTAAAAGAAGCAGGGAGGGCTGATGTTCCAGCGCCTCCCTGTTGTCTGGCTATTGTCTCTTGTGATGAGTTCTGTGTTTCATCATCATCGACATGCGTCGTCTTCCTTACTTTTGATCCGAGCGGCTGCCCAGTGTGCGTGACAGGATGTCATCCTGAGCGCTCTGGTCTTTGGCGCGTTTGCCGCTTTTGGAATCTTTATCACCGTTAGAAGCGCCTTCCATGGCGGCACGCAAAGCGGCTGCCATAGCGGTATCGGTTTCATCAACCGGTTCGTTGACTTCCTTCAGTGCCTGTTTCACGTTGGTCTGTTTTTCACGGCGTGGGCGCCGTCCGCCGCCTCCGTGGTACCCGCCGCGATCACTGCTGCCGCGGTCGCGATCCTGATAAGAATCGGGCTGCCCAGAAAAATCATCTGAGGGTTCGGGGGCTTCCTGCAGCGCTTTGATACTGAGCTTGATCTGACGTTTGCGGCGGTCTGATTCAAGCACCTGCACTTCGACTTCCTGCCCTTCTTTGAGGACATCGCCGGTGGTTTTGATGTAGCCATGGGCGATCTCAGAGATGTGCACCAAACCGGGGCGTTCTGCACCGATTTCTACAAAAGCGCCGAAGGTTTCCAAACGCACCACGGTGCCTTTGACGACCATACCGTCTTCGATCTTGCGCCAGGGCAGTTTGACCGGTTTGAGCATGGTCAACTGAATGACATCTTTGGTTACACGTTTTACGTAGGCTTCAATTTCTTGATCTACAGAGAGAACGTCTTCTACCTTTTTGATCGGTTCTTTACCGGGGGTTTCTAATTGCGACACATGCAGTACAGCCGGTTTTTCTGTACCGATATCAACCAGGGCTGCTGCCAGGCTGATCTTCTTGACAGTACCTTTAACCGTCTGTCCAGGTTCTAATTCTTGTGGTTGTGTTGTCATGACGCTATCGTCCATCGCGTTCTCCCAATTGTTGGATTTGCCAAGGATGAATTATAACGCTGTGACTATGAACTGTCAAACCGCGTTCCTTCACCTCATCGCCTATTATAACGTGAAATTCGATGTCTGACCGGACCAAATTCCCTGTTCTGTGAGGACATTAATCATGCAATGACATTAGATGAGGGTGATTGTTTCTGGTTACGCAAGCGGTTGTTGCTTGGCGAGGATGATCTACTCTCTTTTTTCTGACAATCAGCCTTCATTTATTGAAAAGGGCTTTCTGCCGTTGATTTTTCTGGTATCGTTGTATCAATCTTATTCTCACCAACAACATTGTGAAAGGTGCTGACGATGCCCTCCAAAGAACTGCTCTTCTCCGTTTTCCGCCATGAAACCACCCCCCAGGTGCCCTGGGTGCCGTTTGCCGGGGTGCATGCCGGCAAGCTCAAAGGCTATTCCGGACAGGAAATGCTGACCGATGCTGATAAGTTGTTTGACTCGTTGATGGAAGTGCACCGCGTGTATGACCCCGACGGCATGCCGATTACCTTTGATTTGCAGATCGAAGCCGAGATATTGGGCTGTGAGCTGGTGTGGGCAAAGGACGCGCCGCCCTCGGTGGTCGGGCATCCGCTGGCTGATAACCTCACCATCCCCACCTACATCCCGCAACCTTCAGATGGGCGCCTGCCGCTGGTGCTGGATGTGATGGCGCGCATGAAGACGGCGGTGGGGGCGCAGACAGCGCTGTATGGGCTGGTGACGGGACCTCTGACGCTGGCATCACACCTGCGCGGCACCGAAATTTTCATGGATACCTTTGACAGGCCTGACTTTCTGGTTGATCTGCTGGCGTACTGCACCCAGGTTGGGCTGGCGGTAGCGGATTATTTCATAGAAGCGGGCATGGACGTGATCGCGGTGGTGGACCCGGTGGTGTCACAGGTCAGCCCGCGCATGTTTAAGCAGTACCTGCATACACCGTTTCAAACCCTGTTCGATGCTGTGCGGGCAAGGGGGGTGTTTTCCTCCTTTTTCGTATGCGGCGATGCCACCAAGAACATCGAAGTGATGTGCGCCACCGCACCAGATTGTATCTCCATCGATGAAAATATCGACATGGTGACTGCCAAACAGATCACCGACGCGCACAACATTGCCATCGCCGGCAACATCCCGCTCTCGACCATCATGTTGAACGGCACCCAGCAGGACACCATGAAATACGTGGTTGACCTGATGCACTGCGTCAGCCATCACAACCTGATCATCTCGCCCGGCTGTGACATGCCCTATGACACGCCGGTTGAGAACACCATCGGGGCGATGGAGGCAGTGCGCGACCATGAACGCATTCATGCCCTGGTGCAGAACTATACTTCTTCATTGGATGATATCGAGGTGGAGATGCCCGATTACGCCCATCTGGAGAAACCGCTGGTGGAGGTTTTCACCATCGACTCAGCCACTTGCGCTGCCTGCGGATATATGACCGCGGTCGCAAAACAGGTGGTGGGATCCTTCGAGGGGCGCGTTGAATTTGTGGAACGCAAAAGCACCGAAAGGGAGAACATCGCGCGTATCAAGAAGTTGGGTTTTGCGCACCTGCCTTCGATTTGCATCAACGGCGAACTGGTGTATTCGTCCAATATCCCCAATGCAGGGGAGTTCAAGCAGCGATTACAGGCCTGTCTGGAGGATTAACCTATGCGCATTGCCTTGATCGCCGCCATCGGCGCGGATCATGCTATCGCCATCGGGGATAATTTGCCCTGGCGCTTGCAGGACGATACGGATGATTTCCATCATAAGATCCGTGGACATGTGGTTTTGATGGGTCGCAAAACCTATGAGACCATCGGCCACCCGCTGGCAGACTCACCCACCATTGTGATCACGCGCGACCGTGATTATCAGAGCGATGCCATCGTCTTTCACACTGTCGACGAAGGCATCCGCCATGCTGAGGAGCTGGGCGAAGGGATGCTGTTCATCCTGGGCGGCGGTCAGATCTACACGGAGACACTGCCGTTGGCGACCGATCTGTACCTGACGCATGTGGACGCCAGTTTTGCGAACGCCACGGCGTTCTTCCCGCGGGTGGAATGGACGCGCTGGCAGGAGGTGGCGGCGGAAACCCTGCACTTTTCTCCCTCTGAGCGCAACGAGTATGCCTTCACTATCAAGCATTACATCCTTAAAAATTGATTCACTTCACAATTCTTTTAGGTGCTGACCCCCCGAATTCTGGTATACTGAATTCAAGCCAGTTGCCTTTCTATAGAAAGTGTTGAGGGTCTGTAAGAAGGATAAAAACGATTCATTGCCAAGGTATTCAAGCATAACAACTGGTTGTCTTTTAAGACGATTGCTCGGGTAAGCAGTCGTCTTTTTTTTAGATAACCCGACTGCGGTAACTGACATGGTCTGTGGCACATTTGAGCCGGTATAATCGAAGTACCATGAAAATTCGTGAAATCCAGGCCAAGACGCTGCTTTCGAAAAGCAAGACAGCCTGCGCGAAACCCTTGGCTTTGACGACCATGTGCCCGTCTACCAGCAAGCGGACAACGCACGCCAGCCGGCATTATTCTAAAAGCACGCCGCAGCACCTATTCGCTCTCGCGGATCCACAACTGCATGTCGCCTTCCGTGCGGTTGTCCCAATAAGCAAAGGGCACTGCAGTGAAGTGTTTGCCATGGGTGGGATACGGATGCTCCTGATAGAGCGGTAAACTGCCATGGTCAGCCTGATACGCCAGGCTGTGCCCCTGCAGGGTGACTATACCGCCCATCAGGTCAGGTTGGAAGACAGGATCGATCCAGGCTTCGCGCTGGATGATGCGGCTGTCGAGGGCGCCGTCGTTATCGGCTGATTCCAGGCAGTACAGCAGGGGGCCATAGGCAAGCACCATGCGCCCCTGGTTTTCGGCGATGGCGGGATGGGCGTAGATACGGCGCGGCTGCATCATCAGTTCATAGGTTATGGTGTCGCCGTCATGCCATTCGCGCTGCAGGCGTACATAACCGTCACGGTTGGCGGCTTCCACTGATTTGCCGTTGATGGTCAGCTGGTAGGCCGGGCACCAATCGGGGATGCGCAGGCGCAGGCTGAAGGCTTGTGGGGCGGCAAGATTCAGGGTAAAGCGCATGACACCCTCCCAGGGGTATTCGGTCTGCTGGGTGAGATGCACATGTCCGTCCGCCAATTCAAAATCAGCCTCGCTTTGTGCGAACAGATTGACCATGATCTCGTGCGGGTTGTGTTGATAGAGGTATTGCCCCAGTGAAGCCACCAGGCGCGCCACGTTGGGCGGGCAGCAGGAGCAGGTGAACCAGCCCACACGATGGCCGTGGAAGTTGCTGTATTCGCCGGTAGCGCCACGCCGCACGACCAGCGGGCTGGAATAAAAGAAGCGCGTGCCATCCAACGACACGCCCACCAGCATGGCGTTGTACAGGGCGCGTTCGAGATAATCGACATATTTTCGCTCGCCGGTGAAGCGTGCCATGCGCTGCAGGTAGAAGATGAAGGCGATGGCAGCACAGGTTTCGGCGTAAGCATCCGCATTGGGCAGGTGGTAATCTTCCGAAAAGCCTTCATTGGAGGCAGTAGAACCCAGCCCGCCGGTCACATACATGCGCCGCTGGCTGGCGGAGTCAAAGATGCGCTCACAGGCGGCTTTTAACTCATTGTCGCCATAAGCGGCGGCGATATCCGCCACCCCGGCATACAGGTACATGGCGCGCACGGCATGCCCGACGGCGTCGCTGTGTTCACGCACGGGGGCGTGGCTCTGGTTATAGGAATAATCTACGCGGCTGACCTCATTCTCGACCGTGACCCAATGCCAGTTGTTGGGGTCGTCACCGCGCGCGATGGCTTCCTGGGTGTAATAGTGGGGCTGGGCGCCGCGTTCGTCCACGAAGAATTTCGCCAGATCAAGATATCGCTGCTCGCCGGTGTATTCCGCCAGGCGCACCAGCGCCAGTTCGATCTCTTCATGGCCGGGATAGCCGCGCATTTTGCCTTCTCCAGATCCGAACAGGCTGTCAATGGAATCGGCATAGCGGCGCATGACTGCCAGAAATTTGGTTTTGCCGGTGGCTTGCGCGTATGCCACCGCCGCTTCGATCAGGTGACCGGCGCAGTACAGTTCATGCCAGTCGCGCAGATTCTTCCAGCGCATGCCAGGCTCGACCGGCACAAAGTATGAATTGATGTAGCCGTCAGGCTGCTGTGCAGCGGCGTAGGCACCCACGATGGCGTCCACTTCGGCTTCCAGTACCGGGTCTGGGTGATGCTGCAGGGAATAAGCAACGGCTTCAACCCACTTGGCGACATCGGAATCCCAGAAGATATGCGGTTTGGGTTCGTCGCCCGGCTGCCACTGGCATTGGATGGCATCGATCCTGCCGGTGGATTTCAGGTAATCAAGGATGGCGGGCAGGCTGCCCTCGCGGATGGCCTGCTGCCATTGCGCCCAGAATCCGCCCGTGATGCGCACATCTTTCAACACGGCGGGTTGATAGTGATAGCGGGGTGTGTCTGCCATAGCTGCTCCTGTGAATCAATGGGGATACGTTCATTATACAGTCAGTGGCGCCAGGGTTGATGAAAGTGGTGGAAAACCATTTTCATTTGTAGGGCAGGAGTGGGCGCGGACTGGGTATAATGGAACAAAGAGAAGAAGGAGCGAAGCCATGAAAGACACAGGAAAACAATTCATCCGCGACACCTATTATGACCGTGTGAGCCAATCAGCGCAGGAGCAGGGCGCCCCCCAGCCGCCGCTGGAACTGCCCATCCCGCCCAATGCGGTGGTGATTCCCCTGCCGCCGTTTGATGCGGTGGAGCACCCGCCGATGACGCTGGTGGATGCCATCGTGCAGCGGCGCAGCCTGCGCCAGTACCGCCAGGAAGCGCTCAGCATGGGCGAGTTGAGCCTGCTGCTGCATACCTCGCAAGGCATCACCGAATTGATCGAGCGGCGCAAGTTCTCAATCACGCTGCGCACGGTGCCTTCGGCCGGCGCGCGGCATGCCTTCGAGACCTACCTGCTGATCAACCAGGTGGAGGGCGTCACGCCCGGGTTGTACCGCTACAGCGCGCTGCAGCATGCTTTGGTGGAGATCAGCATCGACCCCGGTGCGGCGGAAGCGCTCACGCAGGCCTGCTTTGGGCAGAAACAGGTGCTGAACGCCGCGGTGACCTTTGCCTGGGCGGCGGTGGTGGAACGCATGGCGTGGCGCTATGTGGAGCGCGGCTACCGCTACCTGTTCCTGGATGCCGGGCACGTCTGCCAGAATGTGTCGATTGTCGCCGAAGCCATCGACTGCGGGGTGTGCGCCATCGCCGCCTACGACGACGAAGCCGTCAACGCGGTGCTGGGGCTGGATGGTGAGAGCCAGTTTGCCATCTATCTGGCGGCGTTGGGCAAAAAACCGACGGGGTAGGCTGCGCTCTGCTGAATAACCAACGGCAGATTAACCTTCCATTTATGATTTCATTGTAAATACAACTTATTTTTGTCTCTTACAAATTTTCTAATACTGTTGTACTCAAATATTTTGATGACATTTTTCTCTCTATTGTAAGTTCATCAATATACATATCTTTATCTTCCTGCACCACGTATTCCTCTAATGACGGATTAGGTTGCCTTAGTATTGTGTCATCAGCTCCAGTTGCTGTAAAGATTCCAAAAAAATTCTCTCCATCTTTTACGTCAATCCTATGGTGAGGATTTTCCATGCCTGGAGGTATCCTAATGATCTTTTTGTTGCCAAAAACATCAATATCCAGAATTGAAAACTTACGTGAATAATATGTGTTGTACATAAGTTTTTTTGACACCCAATCATATATTGCATTGGTTGCGTCAATTTTTACAACATGCTCATGCCAATTCCCGGTAATACGAAAATTTACAATAATTTTTGTGCAATATACCTCATTATTCTTTATGTTAAATAATAGAGGTTTCACAAATTCTTGGTTTATTGAATATCTACCATTTACTATTGGGTTCATTGCTGTGATTTTATTGACAATTCGTAACGCATATGTTGCTACTAACTTATCGTTAAATAAAATCTCATTTGAAGTAGCTTGTGAAAGATCGATTTCATCTGGTCCTGAAAAAAGTGAATAATTTATGTGATCGTAGTTTATATCTCGTACATACATTTTTTCAGTTACTAGATATCTAATACGGTCGTCAGCTTTTTTCATTACGCCTATTAATCCTATCCCCACTCGAATTGCTTTTTTAATGGCAGGTTGAGTAAAACCGGCATTGCTGCATAAGATTGTTAGATCGGCTTGTAAATCCCTCGATTTGGACTCTAACGCATCAATATATGAAATCCCTATTTTGCTTTTTGGATGGTAATCTTTGCATTCAATTAGAACCTTGACCAATTTTCCGTTTTGTTTTGTGATAATCTCTACATCCTTGTCTCTTCTTCCATCTGGCCCCATTGTCCATTGTTCTTCTCTAACTTCGATGGTGGGGTTTAATCCTCTGATAATCTCAGCAACTACTTCTTGGAAAGCTAGACCTTCTTTCATTAATTAACCTCTTTCAATCTATCTCCTCGCCCAACACCATCCATGGCTGATCCTGGCAGCGGGTGAAGAAGACGGTCACCTTGCGGCCGCCGGGGGTGGTTTTAAGGCGTCTGCCGAAGGTGTCGGGGTCGATGGGCGAACCGCGCTTTTTGATGACGACCTCGCCGGCTTCGATCTCGCGCAGCCAGTGGTTGAGGGTCTTGAGGTGGAAGGATGCCTGGCGCAGCACACGCCAGCTGCGTGCGAAGGGCGTCTCGATGATGTGGTCAGCGGTCAGGTAGGCGATGTCGGTGCTGAGCATGGCGGCGTGCAGCTGCGCGCCCAGCGGCCGCACCAGTTGCGCGCGGATGATGGCCGGGTCGGGTTCATACAGATAGGCGCGCGCTTCTCCGATCGGCAGGGGCGGGTCGTCGTTGTCGGGGGTGCTGAGTTGGTGGCCGCCCGGCAGGAGGGTGGCGCAGCGCGCGTATCCGCGGCGCAGTCCGCCGAAACGCAGCAGGGCTTCTTTCAGCTCTCCGTTGAGAGAAACGAATTCCACTTCCGCATTTGCGGGAATCTCGGCATGATTCACGCCCGGCGCGGCTTTGACCAGCAGGTCAGGCACACGTTGCTGCAAAGACAGGATGGTAGCCAGGGGCGGCTGCATGGCATGCAGGGAGAACACCCGCCGTCCCTCAACGCGCCGCGCGGGGTCGATGAAGGCCGCCTGCACGGGCAGCGGCAGGTTGGTCCAATCTTCTTCGAGCACGGTGACGTTTTTGACATCGCAGGCATGCAGGTTGTGGCGCAGGAGGGCGGCGCGTATGGGGTCTTTTTCCACCGCTATGACGCGTTCAACTGTGTTGGCCAGGGCGAGGGTGTCGGCGCCGATGCCGGCTCCCAGATCGGCGACGCTGTCATAGTCCGTGAACTGCTGCGCATGGAACTGCGCCAATGGCAGGCTGGAGGCTTGCTGCAGGGCTTCTTCCAGGTACAGGCAGGACAGCGGTTGGGCGAATTTATCGGCGGCTTTGGCGCGCAGGCGCGCCTGGTCGAGCAGCCAGCCGCTTTCTGTCAAGCTGAAACGCTGGCGCAGCTGCTCTACAAGGGCGAGATGGTCCTTTTCAGGGTCCTGCGTGTGCAGCCAGGCAAGCGCTTCCTGAGCGGGGGTAGTTTGCAGAAAGGCGACACCTTCCAGCGTCAGATCGCGGTCAGCCAATGTTCATCCGCTCTGGTCAGCCCAGGGCAGTTCAAGCTGGTCGGGCGTCACACTGATGCCAGCCAGGTTGGCAAAAGTCAGGTCGCGGAAATCATGGCCGCTGTTGTCGATGAAGATGTCGAACAAACCGGCGTAGGTCACGGCAGAGGCATCCTGCCAGCGCAGGTGAAGGCGTTCTGCCAGCGCCAGAATGGCGGCAGGATCGGGCCCTTCGATCTCGACAAAATCGCCGTAAGGCAGTTCATCCAGCATGATGTGGCAGCCATCCAGTTGATAAACCGTGCGGAATTTTTCATATTGGAAGAAAACTTCGTAACCGAGCGCTTCCAGCAGCTGGCGCGCGCGCTCAAAATCATCCACGGTGACCTCAATCTCATGGCGCAGGCTGATGCCAGTGGTGAGGTCAAGCGAGCCTTTGTAGGTCAGGCGCGCCTGGCTGTCCTTACGCAGGCGCAGTACCTGCAAAGCGGGGGTCAGGCTCATCTGGGGGGTGTCGAAGCGCAGGTTGTTCTCGTAACAGCGCGCCTGCAGCAACTGCGCGCCCAAAGCGGTCAGGCGTGATGCAAAGGCGGATAGGTCTTTCAGCAGCCATTTGCCTTCCAATTCTTGCGGGAGGTTCATAAGGGTGGTTCTCCTTGGTAAAAGCGGCGCACGCGTTTGCGTGTCAATATCCATACTACCACACCCAGCACGAGGGTGTTGCTGAACAGGTAGAAGCCCCACAGGCGCTGCAAGAGGCTGTAATCGGCGATGAACAGCCATTGATCAAGCCAGAACAGCAGGCTCAACGCGCCAGCCAGCAGAAAAACTGCCTGCGGCGACCAATGTTCGCGCAGTTGTGAGATCACCAGCCCACTCAAGCCGCACAGGGCAGCCAGCGCGCCGCTGATGATCAGCCAGGGCAGGCTGATGTCCGGCGCGATCTCACGCAGGAAGTCTGCCAGGCGCACGGTTTGTTCCACACGCAGGATGCCGATCAGTGCGGCGAAAGCAAACATTGCCCCCAACAGCCACAGGCCACAGGTTCGTTTTGATTTGTGTTCAGCTATCATGGGTTGATTATACCGGAGAGAGGAGTAGAATTTGATTGGTGCAGGGAGGCAATCGTTCAGCGTATAATCAAAGCAGACCTGACTGCGTTGATAGTGAAGGGAGAAAACCATGACCGTGAGTGAGATCACCATAACACGTCAGTTGAACGAGGAACAGCAAGAGCAGGCAGCGCGCCTGTTTTATGAGAGCTTTTCGCTAAAGTTCGACCATTTCTACTGGCTGAGGGGCGATGCGGACAAAGCGACTGCCCTGTTACGGCATGGCATGAACTACCAGAAAGGCATGTATGCCCTGCAGGATGAGCGCGTCATTGGGGGCATAGCATTGCTCACCGGGCAGGGCGGCTATGAACATTATACTTTCGCCGAGGTCCGGCAATTCTATGGCTGGCTGAAAGCGCTGTGGTTCATCTTCCGCCAGTTCTTCTATCATATTTTTTCACGGCGGCATGGCAAGGACAGTGTGCATGTGGCGGAATTGTTCGTGGCAGAATCCGCTCGCGGCCAGGGTATCGGCACGCGTTTGCTGGGGGAAGCCGAACAATATGCCCGCACACTTGACAGGCAGTTCATCACACTGGATGTGGTGGATACCAATGTAGGTGCGCTGCGCCTCTATCAACGGTTGGGGTTTGAGATCATCAGCACCATGCCCACGGGCTTATTCACCCGTGGTGCGGGCTTCTCAAAAGTGCATGCCATGAAAAAGGCGGTTGACTGAGCCAACCGCCTTGCTGATTACTCCTGTCCGGCAGTGCCGAACAATTGCAGGTAATAGGTGCACAAATCGCGGAATGATTCGCGGATGATGGTTTCGATGGCGAACAGGTTGGTTTTGCCTTCTGCCGCGCTCTTTGCAGTGCGCGCCTCGATTTCGTTGAAGATGTGCGTGGCGACGTTGATCTTGGCAATGCCGCCCTGGATAGCGCCTTTGAATTGTTCTTCGCTCAGGCCGGAACCGCCATGCATGACCAGCGGCACGGTCGAGACCGCGTTCAACTGCGTCAGCAGGTCAAGATCAAGCTGGGGGGTGGTCTTGTAGTTGCCGTGCGCGGTACCGAATGCCACTGCCAGCATGTCCACACCGCTGGCGCTGACAAATTCCTGCACCATTTGCGGCTGGGTGAAGTGGGCGCGCGCTTCGCCAACTTCGTACTCTGCACCCAAACCGACATGGCCCAACTCGGCTTCGACGCTAACGCCCACGGCATGGGCTGCCTCGCACACCAGGCTGGTGATGCGCAGGTTTTCTTCGAAGGGCAGCGAAGAGCCGTCGAACATCACGTCGGTGAAGCCGAAACGGATGGCTTTGATGCACTGGATATACGAGGCACCGTGATCGAGCATCAAAGACACCGGCACTTTTGCACCCTGCGCCAGGGCATGCAGGCCGGCGCACACGGCCGGGGCTTCGGGCAGGTCAAACCAGGCATTGTACATGCCGAGGATGACGGGCGCGTTCACGGCTTCGGCGGCTTCCACCGCGCCGATGGCGGCGTTCAGGCTGGGGACATCAAACAGGGGCACCGCGAAGTGTTGTTTGCGGCCGCTTTGAATCAGGGTTTTCATGGATACCAATGGCATGTTGTTTTCTCCTTGTAACGATCAGGGTCGTTGCTTCATAAATTCTTTTACTTCATGCAAAGTGGGAATGCCGACACGGCCTCCCACCGACATACATTCCAATGCGGCAGCGGCGGTGGCAAAACGCGCGATATCCGTCAGACCCCAGCCCTGCACCAGCCCGTAAAGATAAGCGCCGTGAAAGACATCCCCTGCCCCGGTGGTGTCGACCGGTTCAATGGGGAAGGCCGGGGTGTGGAAACTTGCCTCGGCGCTGAAGGTGTAGCTGCCGCGTGCCCCTTCGGTCTGCACCACCACTGATGGACCCATCGTAAGGGCGATTTGCCCCGCCTTTTCGATATCAGCTTCGCCGGTGAACGCCTGCAGATACCCGGATCCTCCGATCAAGATATCGGTGACCGCTGCCAGGGCATGCTGGTCATCGCCCAGATGAGGCCCTTCACGCGTGCCGCCATCCAGCACCACGCGTTTGCCGGCGACGCGCATCCATTCAGCGGCCTGCAGGGCAGCTTGATGGTGATAACCGTCCAAATGCAATAGCGGCGCCTGGGTGATGTAAGCACGATCCAGCACAGATGGGTCAAGAAAAAAGGAGGAGAAATCGGCCGGCCCGCTGAAAAACCGTTCCCCATCTGACGCACGCACATAGACCACGCACAACTGGTTCTCGGGATGCGGTATCTCGAAGTCATGGGTCAGGTCCACGCCGTATTGCGCCAGCAGTTGGTGTTTGATACGCCCGTTCTGGTCATTGCCGTGGGTGCCGATGAAACCGGTGCGCAGGCCGAATTTCTGTGCGGCCACCAGGGCGGTTGCCACCCAGCCGCCGCCGTCAACCAGTACACGTGAGGGGCTGCCGGGATGCTGCCAGGTGGGCATCTCATCCAGGCGGATGAGGATGTCGAGGACATTCATACCCAATCCGACCACATCCAGGTTTGCCATGCTGCTCCAATCTGCGGGTGAAACCGCCAGTTTTCATCATACTGCCAATGAGGCACGGTTGACAGGTGAAAGATGACCCCTGTTCAGGGGAAGACCATCCCTATCTGTCCCTGTCTGTGCCTCTCTCTGTCAGTACAGGAACGGGATCAGGTCAAGGATAGAATCCAGGGTTTCGTAGGGGAGTGATTTCCATTCTTCGGGGAACTGGTTCTCATACGCCCACTGGGTTTCATTGGCGATATGCACACCAATACCGCCCAATTTGCACACCGGCAGCACGTCTGAACGCAGTGAATTGCCTATCATCATGAATCGTTCAGGCTGGATGCTGTATTTGTGAAGCAATTCTTCATAGATTTTTTCATCTTTGCGCGGCACCACCTCGATCCAGCGAAAGTAATGCGCCAAACCCGAGGCATCAATTTTTAGATGTTGTTCGTGGGCGTCGCCTTTGGTGATCAGCATCATGTCAATCTTGCCATTCAATTGCATCAGGGTTTCTTCCACCCCGATGAAGACCTCGGTGGCGGTATTCAGTTTTTCTTTGAGCAATGCCAGCACCGCCTTGATGTCGTCGGTGTCAACGATGCCGTCGGTCAGGTTAATGGTGGCTTCGATCATCGAGAGGGTGTAGGATTTCAACCCGTAGCCGTAATAACCAATGTTGTTGATCTCCACCTCGTCCAGGTATTCGACCGCCTTCTGGCTCTCGACATCAATATGCTTGGCGAGGATGGCTTTGATGGCATCTTTGAAATCCCAAAACAGGCTTTCATTGCGCCACAGGGTGTCATCGGCATCGAAGGCAATCACGTCCAGTTGTTTGATCAATGGAATGTGGGCATTATGCGGCATGGCGACCTTTCATTTTTATACTGTCAGAAATACTACTCCTATTCTAACCTACGTTGTGGATACACATTCTTATACTTCTTCGCCAGTTGCGCATACAGCGTCAGCCAGGGGTTGGTTTCTCCGCGTAACAGGTTGGTTAATGACAAGAACCGCGTTTACGCGGTTCTTGTTTGGAAGGAAGAAAACGAAAAGAAAGGAGAAAACTATGAATAATCAAACACTTGCATGTTTGGGTTCACAGATTTTTAATGTAGGTAAAGAGGGAGCAAAATGATTATTTCCTAAAAACGTCCGACCTTATACAATGAGTTTACCCAGTTTGCACGAATCCGTCAAGTACTGTATTGATTAATGAAAAAACTCTGTGAATATCAAGTTTTGTGGTCATACAGCGTTATGGCTCATGTCGTGCCAGCTGACGGTCCAGTTGCCGCCGTGCGAGCGGGCGGAGTCAACCGCCATCACCGATTGCTGCATGAAGTCTTCAGCGGTGGCTTTGCCCTGGTCCTGGTAAGAACTGATGCCCACACTGACCGTGAGGGAGATTTCTTCACCGACGCTGGCAAGCGAAAGCACCTCCACCAGATGGCGCAGGCGTTCACCCACCACGTAGGAGGCGTAACGTCCGGTTTCGGGCAGGATCACGAAGAAGCCATCACTGCCGCTGTGCCCCAGCATGTCTTCGCGGCGCAGAGCCTCCAGGAAGGCATCACTGAGAACATCCAGCAGCTTCTCGGGGCGCATGGCTGCCTGTTCTTTGATGCCATCGAAATTATCCACCTTGACACACAGCAGTGAGAGCGGGCGCTGGTAACGGCGGGTGCGAGAAATCTCCATCTCAAGCGTTTCCTTTACTGCGTTCTCGTTGAAGATGCCGGTGAAGGGATTGTACCGTTGTCCGACCTCTTCGAGGGTGGCGCTGCCGACTTTGGTTTCCAAATCGCGGCGGGCTTCATGTTCGCGCAGCAGGATTTCTTTGGTGTGGTTGAGCTCTTGCAGGGCTGCGTGGTGATCGGATTGCAGCTGCTGGCAGAGTTTGGTTAAATCTTGTGTGTGGCGGGATTGCGCGCTTGCGAACCAATCAGCCAGTAGCCCGCTAAGTGTGCTGAACAGCAGCACGCCAGCGAAAACGACCAGTGAGTACAGGCCATCTGCCCAGGGCGGCTGCACCAGCAGAGCATAGGCCAGCGCGTTGAAGATGAACAAAACCAGGGCGGCTTTGCGGCTGATCATCAGGCGTGTCGCTGCCGTAATGAAGGGCAGCAGCACTGCCAGGATCGGCAGCGTGGGCAGCATACCACCCAACAGCAGGTTGAGCAGGCTGAGCCCTACGACGAACACCCAGGCGGCTGCCAGGTAGCGTTTCAATTGCAGAAGCAGCTTGTTGCCAATGGTAAAAACCAGCATGGGCAGCAAGAAAAAGCCGGCACGCGGGTTTTGCAGCATGAACAGGAGAGTCGCAACTAACCCAAATACCACCATGAACAGCAACAGGAAGCGGTTGAGCAATGCTGCCTGGTCGCTGCGTTCCTTCTGGTCGAAAAGCGGGGCGGAAAAAAATTTGCTGAAACTGGTGTTCATGCGGTGATTGCCTGGGGGATGGATATCTGTGGGTTCATTATAACCTTGAACCTGAGAGCAGATGAAACAAAATGGCTGCCCATTGTCTGCTCATTTTGCCATTGTGGAACGTCAATTATCAAAAACCGCAGCGGGGAATGCCCTCTGTGCAGATGCTCTTTTCCTTCCCCATTTGTGCATTGTGCTTTCATGGAAGAGCAGGTGTGTATTGCACGTAGTGGTGGTGGATCCACCACCACTACACGTTAATGTCATCTTTTCCCTGTCTCCATGAGTTAGGGTTTTAATCAAATCAGCAAGACCTGTCTCTTTTGAAATAGCCTCTGCTCGTTTGTGGCAATATCATCAGAAGCGCATCACGAAACCGCAATACTCGCAGTTGATCTCGTTCTGGCCTCGCAGCACCTTTTGCGTAACCAACCCTCCGCAGGACGGGCATTGTGATGGTACATTGCGCAGACGTTCCAGGCTTTCCTGGTCGACTTCCTCGGTGCGGTTTTTCAGCAATTCACCGGATTGGATGCGGCTGATCAGCCGACAGAATTCGCTGTTAGTCCCGCTGTTGACGCGGAACTGGGTCTGGCTGTAGGGCCCCTGGCTGGTGAAGATCAGGCGCAGGTGGCTCTTGCCTTTGAGCGCGCCTTCCTGAAAGTGCTCCGCCCGTTCAACATGTGCCAAAATGGTTTCAAAACCAACCCGCCGTTCGATCTCGCTGGCGGTGGTGACAAACAGCACTTTTTTCTTGACGATCTTTTCGTGAATTTCGAAGATCACACGCTGGTCGGTCAAAAACAGGATGCCTTCGGGGTCGTCCTTGCTCTCTTTGCCGTCATGATACCAGCTTACTTTGAGCGCGCTGACCGGAGCTTCTACCCCCATCAGTTTGAAGGAAGCCTGGTGCAGTTCGTTCATCATCCATTCAACAGCGGAGAGGCGTGTATTGATGGCATTGACATCGTTCTTGATGGCGCTGAAGCGGCTGGAGACAGCATCGTTGGCGGCTTTGGCATTTTTGCTGAGAATATCGAGGCTGTCTTTGGCGCGTTTAATCTGCGGTTCCGCCATGACCGGGCTGGCAGACAGACTTTTTAAGCGGCGCATGGTTTCATCCACCTGGTTCATTTCCGTCTTCAACTTATTAACATAGCTGCGAATGTCGTTCTCGATGGAGGGTTTTATGCGCTGCCAGTTGGCATTATTTTGCTTGATCTTGAGTTCCAATTCATCATCAAACACATAGCCCTGGTCGCGCAGTTCCTTCAACCGGGTGCTTTGTTTGACGAGATCCTGCGAGATGCGATTCACCTCGCCAGACAGCGAAGACATGGTAACATCTCGCTGTACATTCCTGATCGAAAAATCGAGCGAACTGATTGCGCCCTTCACCTCATCCTGTGTCATCGCCATGTTGCACTCCTTGTGGTCCGGTATGGTGTTGGCTCCTGTCCCAGCAAAGGGAACAGGCTTGGTTTCCTGTTCCTATTCTACCGAAAAACAAGCGCAGTGCAAATAGATTTTATGGGATTGACGCTTTAAAGGTCGTCGAGTTTGGCGTAGCCTTCTTTGAGCGCGTACAGCACTGCCTGGGTGCGGTTGGCAAGGTGCAGCTTGCTCAAGATGTTGCTGACATGGAAGCGAACGGTGGTCTCGCTGACCATCAACTGGTTGGCGATCTCCTGGTTGGAAAGGCCATGCGCGATCAGATTGAGCACATCCACCTCACGCGCGGTCAGCACCTGCTCAGAGGGCTGCGATTTGGGCTCGTCCTGTTTCAGTTCCATGATCAACTTGCGGGCGATGGTGGGGTGCAGCGAGGCTTTGCCCTGGTAGATTTCCTGGATGGCCTGCATCAATTCATCCGGCGAGGAATCTTTGAGCAAATAACCCAGCGCGCCGGCTTTGATGGCGGGGAATACCTTTTCGTCTTCCGAAAAACTGGTGATGACCAGGATCTTTGCCTGGGGATCGTCTTTCTTGATCTCTTTGATGGCAGCGATGCCGTCTTTTTCGGGCATGACCAGGTCCATCAGGATCACATCTGGCTGGAGCGAACGCGCCTTCCACACTGCCTGGTTGCCGTTGGCGGCTTCGCCCACCACTTCGAAAGCCTGTTCTGTTTCCAGAATGGCAGACAAACCTTTGCGCACTACCGCATGGTCGTCAACGATCAATATGCGAATGGGTTTGGACATATCGGGCACATCCTATCTGCACAGTTTGGATCAGGGCGAGGCGGTTAATACTCAGCCTGTTAGCATTATAACTTAAAACAGGCCAGGCGCGACAGGTGCATTCAGCGATAGGTGGCTTTATTCGATGATCAGGGTTCTGTAGGCGGTCCAGCGTCCGAAGTTGCGTCCGTTCTTGGCACGCACATGCCATTTGTACTCGCCGATTGCCAGGGCAGGATTGACGTCCCAGGTGCAGGCGGTTTCATCACAATAGGTGGCGTGCGGCACCAGGACATTGAAGACAAAGGTGTCATCCGGCAAACGGAACTGCATCAGGTACATGGTAGCGCCGGTGATGGGTGCCCACTGCAGGGTTGGGCTGGTGTCGCTGGTGGTGTAGCCATCGGCAGGGCTGATCTGCCAGGTGCGTTCCAGCTGGGTGTAAGTGAACTTGCGCGTGACTGACCAGTCGCCGACCTCGCCGGTGACGGTGTTGCGCGCGCGTACACGCCAGTGGTAGTCGCCGTAGTTGCTCTGCAGGTCTGTCGGGATGCGGTGTTCACAGAAGGGACCTGGGTCGCAGGCAGCCACGCCCTTGTTCCACACATCCATCGATACCTTGGCACTATCGAACATTTCCACGTCATAGACGGTGGCGGCGCTTTGGGGATACCATTTGAAGGTTGGGCGGCCGCCATACACGATAGTATCTATACCGGGCGATCGCAGCTGCACGGCGGAGAGGTCGTTGATCAGGATAGTGAAAGTCCACCAGCCGCTCCAACTACCGCCGACGGTGCCATTCAGTGCCTGTACATGCCACTTGTAATTAACCCCGTTGGTCAGGTTGACCGGGCTGGT
>CAYMNB010000020.1:21199-36041 GCA_964391725.1 uncultured Anaerolineaceae bacterium
GTCCACATGGCGCCGGCGTCGTTGGTGTTGGTGTTGCTGCCCGGGTCAATGACATCCGCCGGTTCGTTGGAGATATCCAGGTTGACGGTGTGCAGGATGACGGCGCTGCCGACCAGTTTGTAATCATAGCCGGAAGCGGTGGTGTTGGTGCGTGCTTCGATGGTGTAGAATTGGCGGATGGTGTTGGGGATGCGCACCTCCACGTACTGCACATTGCCGTTGCTGGGGTTGGCGAGGCGTTCGATGGTGAAAGTGGCGCTCTCACCGGGCTGGACGGCGGCCATGCGCGATGGCGTGAACACCCCCAGCAGTTTCTTGTGGTAGCCGATGGTGTGCTGCGGCAGGCAGCCATATACGCCATGCGTGAGGCGGCTGCAGTTGGCGTAAGAATCGCTCATCATGTCCCAGGCGTTGTTGTAGGTGATGCCATGTCCGGTGGAGTGCGGCAGGCCAAAGGAATGCCCAAGTTCATGCGCCATGACCGTGTTCTTGCCCCAACCCCAGGGCGGTTCCCAGGTCATGCGCCAGTAGCATTTGCCATCCAGGCACAGGCTGATCGTGCCGCCCCAGGCATAATTCTGCTCGAAGATATCGTTGAACATCAAATTAATGCCCTCGAATTGAGAGAAGTTGATCTCGTTGTCAAACAGGGCGGTGCAGTCCTGTGCCAGCAGGTTGTGTTTCAATGTGCCGTTGGTGTTGTGGTAGTAGCTGCGCGGTTGGGGCAGGGTTTTCCAGTCTTTGGCGGTGCTGCCTGCCAGGTCGAAATTGCCGTAACTGGCTTCGATCCAGTAATGACTCAGCCCGGGGTAAGTGGCGCTGTATTGGTTGACGAAGTAACTGAGGTCATTGGTGGTGCCGGTGCGGTCAGGGAATTTGCACAGCAGCGAGATGAAGGGGAAAGAACCGCTCAGATGCGGCGCGGAAAGGTCTTGCAGCATGGCGCCATCCGCGGGGACAATTTCTGCCACATTCAGCACCTGCCAGTGGGCATTGTGGACGCTGTCCGGCATAGCAGTGCCGGTGACGCGCACAGGCTTGCCATTCAGGTAAAAAAGGGTCTCGAAATCGACAATGCCGGGGGCAAAATGCAATTGTGTGACCTGATCCTCATCGCCGGTCAGGATGTAGAGCACGGTGGTTTCGGTGTCTTCACCGCGCCCGTAGAGAATGCTCAAGATGCCGCTCAGGCTGTCGGAAGCAGTCGCGTTGGCGGGCTGCCATGCCAGCGCCAGCAGCAGCAACACCAGCGACAATGTGAAGCCGGTGCGAATGATTAAATAAGAATGAGAAGAAAAAGTGCGTTCAAAATCTTTACGTTTGTTCACCCCTGAAACCTCTTTCTATAATCAACGAATTCCTGTTGTGCATTGATTATAACAAGGCGTCGGCAGCCTTCCAACACCCAACAAATGTGTAAGTTTCAATGTGATGGCGGTTTAGTAAGACAGCATCGTTTTTTCTGTTCTGCCTGCTGTGGTTGGGGTGATAAAAAAAAGGAGGCTTGCGATATAATCTTTACAGTGGTCAACGAAAAGTAATACAGGCAGGCTAAGGAGGCAGGTATGGCAAGCATTGTACAGGAAAAAGTGGCACAAGCTGCGGGTGTATTACAGGAAAAAGGCATTGATGTGTGGCTGACCTATGTACGTGAGACGGTGGCAGGCTATGATCCCGTGCTGCCGATGATTTTCGGCGAACAGACCCTCACCTGGGACAGCGCCCTGCTGATCACAGCGGGCGGTGAGTCCATCTGCCTGCTGGGCAACCTCGACAGGACCCTGGCGGATGACACCGGCGCTTATCAAACCGTTATCGGCTACGACCAATCCATTCGCGAACTGCTATTGGAGACCATCCAGAGGCTTGACCCGCAGACTATTGCCGTCAACATGTCGAAAGATGATGTATTCGCTGACGGGCTGCATCACGGTATGTATCTGAAATTGCTGGATTACCTGCAGGATACCCCCTATGCGGAGCGCCTGGTCTCATCGGGCGCGGTTGTGGCAGCGCTGCGCGGACGCAAAAGCCCGGCGGAGATCGAACGGCTGCGCCAATCTGTCACCAGCGCGGAAGCCATCTACGCGCACACCTTCCGCCAGCTGGCGTATGGCATGAGCGAAGTGGATGTGGCGGCGTTAATGCGGGCAGAAGTGACGGCGCGCGGGCTGACCACCGCCTGGGCGGAACATTCCTGTCCGGGGGTCAATGTGGGGGCGCAGAGTGTGCTGGGGCATGCCAGCCCCAAAGACCTGCGCATTGAACCGGGCAGCCTGGTGCATTTTGACTTCGGCGTACGCCAACGAGGATACTGTTCCGATATTCAGCGCATGGTGTATTTCCTTGACGAAGGCGAGACCAGCGCGCCGCCTGCTGTGCAGCATGGTTTTGATACGGTCATCAATGCTTTGCAGGCAGCTGTGGACGCCATGCGGCCGGGGATCAGCGGGGTAGAAGTGGATGCCATCGCGCGCAAAGCCGTGACGGAGGCTGGTTTTCCGCAATTCATGCACGCCACCGGGCACCAGGTGGGTCTTGAAACCCACGATGGCGGCACTGTGCTGGGACCGGCCTGGGAGCGTTACGGCCAGACGCCCTTTGGGCTGCTGGAGGCGGGGCAGGTTTATGCAGTGGAACCTACGTTGGTGGTAGAGGGGCACGGCATCGTCGGATTGGAGGAGGATGTGCTGGTGACCGAAACTGGCGCGGTGTTTTTATCGAATTTCCAGCGTGAGTTAATCCTGATGCCGTATCAGAAGGCAGGCTGAGGCCTTGTCACCCGTGCCTGTGTGTCCGCTGTGCGGCAGTCAAACCAGTCATTACCACACTGACCGCCTGCGGGATTACTTCCATTGTCCGCGGTGCGAGTTGGTGCTGGCTGACCCGCGGTCATTCCTCAACGCTGAGGAAGAACTGGCGCGCTACGAACTGCATGAAAATGACCCTGAAGATGCCGGTTATCGAAGGTTTCTGAACCAACTGGCAGCACCCTTGCTGCAGCGCATCGCTCCTGGTACTCAGGGGCTTGATTATGGCTGCGGACCGGGACCGGCGCTGGCGCAGATGCTGCGCGAAGCGGGCATGTCCATGCAGTTGTACGACCCGTTTTATGCGCCTGACCGTTCTGTGCTGGCAAGGCAGTATGATTTTGTGACCTGCACAGAGGTGGTTGAGCATTTTTACCAGCCCTTGCGAAACTGGCAGGAACTGGCTGACCTGTTGCGTCCGGGTGGGTGGCTGGGGGTGATGACGGCGCTGCGTACTGATGCCATTGACTTTGCACGCTGGCACTATCCCACCGAACCGACACATGTGATGTTTTATGCCCACAAAACCATCCGTTTTCTGGCAGAACAGTTGAACCTGCGGTTGGATACCCTGCTTACGCCGGTCATTTTGTTGCAAAAGCCCTCTACGGAGAATTGATTGCAAGAATTCACCTTAAAAATCATGGGGCTTTCTATGCTTGTATTCAAGTTGTGAATTAAGGTATACTCAACTTGGAAGAAAGTGTGTGTTTTTTATTAAAAATTGATCCTGGTTTCAGGACACTTCCAACAAGGTCTGATTTTCTCCTTCAGAAGGTAAGGATTGGCTATGGACATTCGATCATCAGTGTTGTGGGACATTTTGAGTGTGATGATGCTGGCAGCCACTGCGGTGGTGCTGGTGATTTATGGCATCGTCTTTATCAACCCCAATGTTCCTTTTAATGCATTCGCCCCCGGAGACCTGCCGGCTGTTGTGGTCTTGCCGTCGCCAACAGCAACCCTGTTCCAATTCCCGGCGACCAATACCCCGACAGTGTTCAACACACCGACCACCCGTCCGACGATCACCTCTACGCCTACGATCACCGTCACCTCGACTCAATTTGTCACCCAGACACTGACGGCTACCATAACCAGCACACCGACCATTACACCAACCATCACACGCACCCCGACACGCACCACCAACCCCATCATCTTCACCCAGATTGCCCAAACCGGTGTTGCGGCCACACGCACGGCGCAAGCCCAGCAAACCAGCCAGGCATTGACCAGAGTTGCACAGGAAAGAACGCAGAATGCCCAAAGGACCCTGCAGGCACAACAGACCCTGAATGCTGGCGGCACGCAGACCGCTATTGTTCAAACCGGTACCGCCCAGGTGTTGACGCAAACCCAGGGGGCTTTCCTTACCCAGACTTCCACTGTCATCACCGCCACGGCTGTGGCGCAGGTTACGGTGGCGGCGGAAGCAACCCGCACCGAGCAGGCGGTCATCATTCTGGAGAATCCAATCGCCTATTCTGTAGATACAGATTCTGATCTACAGACAGCAGAACGCTTCCATACCCAGAAGTTAATCAATGGCACAGACGGTGCCACCGAATATGAACTCAACATCGGCTCACTGTACCCTGATGCACGCCCGGCTTCTGCCTGGTGGATGGGTGACACGGACAACCATTTCTTATTGTTTACTGACCCGACCAACGCTACTGCCAACATCTACCGTGTGCTCTATTCCACGATTGCCACCATTCAATCGATTGCCACTGATATCAGGCCGTGGGTCGGAGAAGTGTCTGTTGACCGTTACATCGGCCTGGCAAGCGAACGCCGTTTGGTGTTCACCTTTGCCGCAGGCGGTTCCAACACTGACCGCAACCTGTATATCTCGCGCGGCGATGGCACGCAAACCCTGCAGATCAGTGATAATCCCAGTTGGGATGATAGCAGCCCTTCGTGGGTGATCTCACCTAATTCGTCCTACAATAACCGAATCCTGTATGTGACACGGCCAGGTACTGGCGCGCAGAATATTTATTTGATGCTGCCGCAAACCGCTGCCTATCCCGGCACGCGTCTGACCTTCTATGACGTCAATACCACCCAGATCTCGTCGCCCAAATGGTGCACGGGCTATGATTGGGAAAACGAAGAATGGTATGAGCGTATTGTCTTTGGCATGCGCACCAGCAGCGGTGATGATTGGAACATTTACATGGCGGATCCCGTACAACTGATTGCAGATCAGAATAACCAGTCTATCGTGCAGGTAACTTCGTCCACCGCCAACGAGTATCAACCCGACTGGTCGCCGTTCTGCGAAAAGATCGTGTTTGTCTCAGACCAGGGCGGCAACACCAATGTGTGGACGATGAACCGCGATGGCAGCAACCAGGTGCGTTTGACCAACAACACCCTGGTGCAAATGAGCCCGCTGTGGATGCCGTATACAGAGTAGTCTACAATAAAAAAACAACGCGCAAAGGACTGGCGAGCAATTGCCAGTCCTTTTTTTGTCCATCTCAATAGAAACAAACGGGCAGCAGAAAAAAGAAAATATCACTTTTCATCTCCCCGCGAGCGCCAAAATAGTTTCATTTTGGCGTCCCCCCCCCGATCTTGTCGATCTGGATGAGTTTTTTACTATGGAGTCAGGATCAGGTTGATCGTAAAAACAAACTTTTTATGCTTCAGGGAGTGTCAGGTCTTTTGTCGAAACCCGCAAGCGCCAAGGGATTGAGCGCCACGGTTCCGGCGCGTAATCGATGCCCACACGCGGTCCACGGACGATGATGGCGGGGGAAATCTCTATGCCGGGTTCTATGCGCAGCGGACTGTCCGGGTCATACAGGGGCAGCCCGTGCTGGCTGCCGTCGATGCCCAGCGCGCGGGTTAACTTGGCGGGGCCGTTGCACCATAAGCGCCGTGGCTGGCTCTCGCGCTGGCGGGCGATGAAGTTGATGTCTTCCAGTGGTTCCAGGGCGCGGATGAGGACGGCTGCCGGTTCGCCTTCCGCACGCGTGACGGCGTTCAGCAGCCAGTGCAAGCCATAGGTGAAATAGATATAGGCGATGCCGGGCGCGCCATACAGCAGTTCATTGCGGCGGGTCTTACCGCTGCGGGCATGGCAGGCCAGGTCTTCTTCGCCGTCGTAGGCTTCGGTTTCGGTGATGATGCCGCTTACACGCTGTCCGTCGATCTCATGCACCACCCGTTTGCCCAGCAGGTCGCGCGCGCAGGTGATGGGTGGGGCCAGGTAAAAGCTTTGCGGCAGGGGCTCAGTGATGGTTTTGCCCATTGGTACGCAAATGTGTGTCCAGTTGTATGGTGCGCTGCAAGCCTTCTCGCAGGCTGATACGTGGTTGGTAGCCCAGCAGGCGTTCTGCCTTCTTCAGGCAGGCGCACATGCGGGTTGGGCCGCTGCCGCGGCGCGGGTTGTAGATGACTTCGGGTTCAAAATCTGCCAGTTGTGACACCAGTGTGACCAGGTCGAGGATACTGGTTTCAATTCCGCTGCCGACATTGATAATCTCGCCATCGATATCAGGCGCCATGCCGGCAGTGATCATGGCCTGTACGACATCATCGACATAGACATAATCACGGGTCTGGCTGCCAGCGCCATGCACCACGATGGTGCCTCTCTGCAGGGCCTGCTTGAGGAAACTGGGGATGACGGGGGTGTAGGAGGGCGGGATCTGCTGTCCGGGGCCATAGGCGTTGAACACCCGCAGGCATACGCTTTCGATACCGGCCAGCTGGCCGATGGTGCGCACATAGTATTCCGCCGCCAGCTTGGAGACGGCATAGGGTGATTTGGGGTTGGGCAGGGCTTCTTCGGTGAGGGGTTGGGTTTCCTGGTTTCCGTAGATGGCGCCTGAGGAGATGAACACCACGCGCCGCACACCGGCATCACGTACAGCCTCCATCAGGTTGACCGTGCCGCCGGTGTTGACCAGGTTATATTCGCTGGGATAGAGAACGGATTCAGGCACCAGCACGCGCGCCGCCAGGTGATAAACGCAATCGACATCTTGCAGCAGCGTCCACAGTTTGGGGCGGTCATTGATATCACCGCGCGTGAAGTGGATATTGGGTGAGAGCTCGTTGGGCGACGAGGTGGACATATTGTCCAGCCCGATCACCTGATGCCCCTGTGCTGCCAGTGTGTTTGCCAGAGCGGCACCGAGAAATCCTGCTGCGCCAGTGACCAAAACCTGCATGAGATGTATTCCTGTTCCTTGTTTGCGTTGGGTTATGAACGATGGCAATTAAATCTATTATAGCCATGAAACCCTGTTCAGGGGTGTTCTGCTTGAAATTGTCGGACAACCGTATGTTAAGGTCTGATAAGAGGCTATTGTATTATGGTATGAATATAAAAATAGAAACTCATATATAACTACTCTTGCCTGTCGATTCAATAAACAAAACGCTGGGTGAGTGAATGCGGATATGGTTGTGTAGTTGCGGTAGATCTACCGCAACTACATGGATCAGCCACTATGAGGATATAGCGGTTGATCCATAATTTCACAGCGGCGGTGAATTCACCGCCGCTGTGTTAATCATTGGACTGAGATCTCTTTCAAGGCGGCAGCCGTGTCAGGCGCACCCATCAGAGAGGTATGTGTTTCGTTAAGCGGTGCGTCTTAGCGCGCGCCCAGTTTGCCGTCCAGCATAAGCAACTGGTAGGGTTTGCCGTCGGTCATCTTCAGCATTTCGATCACGCCGGTGACATTGTCCTCTTCTTCGACCTGTTCTTCGATGAACCACTGCAGCATGACCTGCGCGGGATAATCTTTTTCTTCCAGCGCGATCTCGTACAGTTTGTAGATCAAAGAGGTCACCAGTTTTTCATGAGCGAGGGATTTCTCGAACACTGACAGGGGGCTTTCGAAGGTGAAATCAGGTTTGTCGATGGCATGCAGTTCCACACGTCCGCCGCGTTCCACGATGAAGCGGAAGAATTTCATGGCGTGTTCTTGTTCTTCTTTGGCCTGGCCATACATCCATTTTGCCATGCCGGGCAGGTTCTGGTCTTCAAAATAGGCCGCCATGGAGAGATATAAATAGGCGGAATACAGTTCATTTTTAATTTGCTCATTAATGGCTTGTTCGATACGTTTGCCGATCATTGGTAAGACTCCTTCTGAAATAGTACAATTTTTATTATTTTAATCTTTATTAATTTTTATTATAACAAAGCCGTACGGTGAAAGAAAGTGTTCTTAGACATTTCTGATGAATTATTTACAACAGCGGGCGTGCAGCCAGCGTTTACCCGCAGTTAACGGACTGGAGGATTGTTTCCTGCATTTTACAGGTATAATGAAACAAAGAAGGGTGCACGAGCTGACCCTGTGATTTTTCAGGTCAGACAGGTATCCTCATCACAAATTTCCGCAAATACAAACAGCCAATCGTGCGAGAGGTGATTATGAAGACCGTGGTGGCGGCTGCGTTGGGCGAATGCGTCCACGTGGCCGGTGTGATGAATTTTCTTCGTCTTGCTGAACAGGCGGGCTGGCGTACGGTCTTTCTGGGGCCTGCGGTGCCGCCGGAAACCGTGCTGCGTGCCGCGGAAGAAGAACGGGCAGATATGGTGGCGGTTTCCTATCGCCTGACGCCCGAAACCGGCGAGCGCCTGCTGGCGCAATTCTGCGAGGCGGCCGATGAACTGCGGGAACGCGGTATATCCTTCACCTTCGGCGGCACCCCGCCGGTGGCGGAGAAAGCGCGCAACTTCGGTTTCTTCGAGCAGGTCTTCGATGGGTATGAAACCACGGAAGACATTCTCTCGTACCTGCGCGGTGAACCGCCGGGTGAAAAGCAAGAGCAGGATTATCCCCAGAGCGCCATCGCGCGCATCCGCTGGAAATCACCCTATCCCATCCTGCGGCATCACTTCGGCCAGCCGACCATGGCGGCTACGCTGGAAGGTGTACGTCAGATCGCAGCATCAAAACTGCTGGATGTGATCTCGCTGGGGGTCGATCAGGACGCGCAGGAGAATTTCTTCCACCCCGAACGGCAGAATCCGCAGCGTTTCGGCGCGGGCGGTGTGCCGGTGAGGTCAGCAGAAGATTACCGCGCGCTATATGAGGCCAGCCGCTGCGGCAACTATCCCCTGCTGCGCACCTACAGCGGCACGGATGATTTTCTGCGACTGGCAGAGATGTACATTGAAACCATCAACATCGCCTGGTGCGCCATCCCGCTGTTCTGGTTCAACGCCATGGACGGGCGCGGGCCATGGAAACTGGCAGGTTCCATCCGTGAGCATCAGGCGGTGATGCGCTTTTACGGCGCGCATGATATTCCGGTAGAGCTGAATGAAGCCCACCACTGGGGCATGCGTGACGCTTCAGATGTGACCTTCGTGGTCAGCAGTTACCTGGCGGCGTATAACGCGCGCGCCTGCGGGGTGCATGACCATATCATCCAGATGATGTTCAACAGCCCGCCGGCGCTGTCTGACCCGATGGATCTGGCGAAAATGCTGGCGCTGCTGGAGATGATCGCGCCGCTGGCGCGGGATGATTTTCGCTTATGGCGCCAGACACGCGCCGGTTTGCTCAGTTTTCCGCTGCAGCCGGATGCGGCGCGGGCGCACCTGGCTGCCAATTTGTATGTGCAGATGGCGCTGAAGCCACATATCGTGCACATCGTGGGTCATACCGAAGCGCATCATGCCGCCACCGCGCAGGATGTAATCGACGCCTGCCACATGGCGCGGCGGGTGATCGATACCGTGATCAAAGGCCAGCCCGACCTGACCGCCGATGAACAGGTGCAGGCGCGCAAAGCACATTTGATGCGCGAAGCACAGGTGACGCTGGAAGCGATTCAATCGTTAGCGGGTGCAGGATGCGAGGATGCATTCACCGACGCGGCGGTGCTGGCGAAGGCAGTCACCAGCGGCATCCTCGACGCGCCGCATTTGAAGAACAACCCCTTTGCGCGCGGCACCGTGCGCACCCAGATTGTCAATGGAGCCTGCGAGACGATCGATGCACATGGCAGCGTGATCAGTGAAAAAGACAGGATTACGACTATTCTGCGAACATAACCAAACAACAGGAGATTGATATGGAACAACAAGCAGCAACTCGATTTACCGTGGTGGGGGCGGGCAATGCCGGCAAGGCGATGGCGGCACATATGGCTTTGGAGGGGGCAGAAGTCACGCTGTTTAACAGAACCTATGCGCATATCGAGGTGATCGCCAAGCGTGGCGGCATTGAACTCGACAGCTACGAGGGCGGGCCGGTCGGTTTCGGTAAACTCAAGCTGGTCACATCTGACATGGAACTGGCGCTGAAGGATGCTGAGGTGATCATGGTAGCGACCCCGGCCTCTGCCCACCGCAATGTC
This sequence comes from uncultured Anaerolineaceae bacterium, assembly GCA_964391725.1. Classification (GTDB taxonomy): domain Bacteria; phylum Chloroflexota; class Anaerolineae; order Anaerolineales; family Anaerolineaceae; genus SpSt-1165. The sequence goes on from CAYMNB010000020.1 coordinate 31,357, forward strand.
GCTCAGATGGCGGCGCCGTACCTGAAGGATGGGCAGATCGTGATCCTGAATCCGGGGCGCACCTTCGGGGCGATCGAATTTGACCGCACATTGCGCGACATGGGCTGCGAGGCAGATGTCATTGTCGCTGAAACCGAAACCCTTATCTATGCCTGCCGCGCGGAAGGCCCTGCACAGGCGTATATCTTCCGCATTAAAGACGCCATTCCGCTGGCGGCGCTGCCCTCGGTGAAGAACCAGACAGTATTAAATGCCATTGCGGGCGTATATCCGCAGTTCATTGACGGGGTGGATGTACTGCACACCGGCCTTAACAACATGGGCGCCATCTTCCACCCGGCACTGACCATCTTGAATGCGGCGCGCATCGAATCGACGCGCGGCAACTTTGAATTCTACATCGAAGGGGTCACCGACTCAGTGGCGGCGGTGTTAGAAGCCATCGACCGCGAGCGGGTGACAGTGGCGTCATCGCTGGGCATCCGCGCGCGTACCGCCATGGAATGGCTGCGGGTGGCGTACAACGTGGGCGGCAGCAACCTGAACGAAGCCATTCACAACCAGACCGGCTATATGGGCATCAAGGCGCCGGGCACGCTCAACCACCGCTACATCTTTGAGGATGTACCCATGAGCCTGGTGCCGATCGCCTCGCTGGGGGAGTCATATGGCGTGTCGGTACGCGGCATGGACAGCCTGATCCGCATGGCGTGCATCATCCACGGCACCGATTACTGGCGGCGCGGGCGTACCATTGATAAACTGGGTATGAAAGGGCTGACCATCGAAGAGATCCATCACTATGTCCATCACGGCATCTTGCATGAGGATTGAACCGGGCAGCAAATGAAAATTGAAAACACCGCCTGGCGTGATTTATCCTTCAGGCGGTGTCATTATCCAACAACCTGTGGTATCATTCTGCGGATTCTGCAAGGAGCATGCTGCCATGGGAGAAATTGCGTCACTGCTAACATCGATCTGCTGGGTTTTGAGTGCCCTGTTCTTCACCGAAGGCGGCAAACGTGTCGGCTCGATGGTCGTCAACCGGGTGCGTATGGTGTTCGGGTTGGTGCTACTGGCGCTGGTCAACTGGCTGCTATTCGGCGAGTTGATCCCGCTCAGCGCGGCACCGGAACGCTGGTTGTGGCTGGGTTTGTCGGGCTTGTTCGGGCTGGCGCTCGGCGATATCTTCCTGTTCCAATCTTTCCTGTGGATCGGCCCGCGCCGCGCCATGCTGATCATCGCCGGTGTGCCGGTGTTGAATACCTTGCTGGCTTGGCTGTTCTTCAGCGAAGTGCTGAACATCTATGCTTATGTTGGCATCGCGGTGACGGTGGCGGGCATTTTCCTGGTGTTGTCTGAAAAAGAAGATGAAAATGATATCCTGGCGAAAGATCGCAAGAATTTCTCGAAGGGATTGGTGTTCTGCCTGTTGGGTGCGCTGGGGCAGTCGGCCGGTATGCTGCTGGCGCGGCATGGCATTGGCGGTGAGTTTCCCGCCCTGACCGGAACCCTGATCCGCGCGGTGGTCGCCACGTTGGTGTTCTGGCTGTTGGCGCTGATGACCGGCAAGGTCAAAAAGACCGTGACCGCCGTGAAAGATGACCGCCGTGCGCTGCTGCTGATCGCGCTGGGGTCGCTGGCGGGGCCGTTTCTGGGCATCTGGCTGTCATTGACCGGCCTGAAGTTCACCGATGTGGGCATTGCCTCCACGCTGCAGGCGCTGGCGCCGGTGATCATGCTGCCGGTGGCGCACTATCTCTACAAAGAACGCATCACCGGACGGGCGGTGCTGGGTACGCTGCTGTCGCTGTCGGGGGTGGGGGTGCTGTTTTTACTGGCCTGAGCAACCTGCTTGCGGGTATACTTAAGCCATCAGCCAAGGAGAGATGCCCATGCCCGACACTTTTGACACCCTGATCCTGATCGCGCGGCCGGCTGCCGGCAAGAGCGAGATCATCAACTACCTCAAGCATTGTTCACTGGAAGAACGCCTGGCGCGCTTCCACATCGGCGAATTTTTAGAGGTGGATGATTTCCCCATGCTGTGGACGTGGTTCGAGGAGGATGCTCTGCTGGAGCAGATGGGCAAGCCGCGCCTGCATACCACGCCGGACGGCTATTTCCTGTATCAACACCTGTGGGACCTGCTGATCCGGCGCTTGTGCCTGGAACATCAGAAGATGCGCCGCGACCATGCCAGCGAGACCATCATCATGGAATTTTCACGCGGGAGCGAGCATGGCGGCTATCGCAGCGCGTTTGTGCACCTCACGCCGGAGGTGCTCTCTAACGCTGCCATCCTGTATCTGCAGGTGTCATGGGAAGAATCGCTGCGCAAGAACCGCGCGCGCTTCAACCCCGAACGGCCGGACAGCATTTTGGAGCATGGACTGTCAGACCAGAAACTGGCGCGGCTCTACCGCCATGTCGATTGGGACGAGATTACCACCCAGCCGCAGGGAACCATTGACATCCAAGGCATATCAGTGCCATTCGTTGTGTTTGACAACCAGGACGATGTCACCACCACGCAGGGTGCGGCGCTGGGCGAACGGCTGACTCAGGTGCTGGACGAACTGTGGGGTCTGTATCAAAATCGATAAGATGATCACTTTCCCATCATCTTTTATAGATATATCATTGGTGAAAAAAAGTGGTTACAAAATCATCCTAACCCTGAATCCAGATAAAAAACATCTGGATTCTGTCCCTTCCCGGGTTTTGCGGGAAGGGACGCCGAGGGAGTGGTCGTCAAAATACTTGCATTTTGACGACCGAGGGGGGACGAACAGAAAACCATTCTTTTTTTCAGAATTTTTTTGATTTCCTTGCAACCAATGCTTATTAACCTGACCCTAAGGAGTCACACCGCCGTCGGGGATATGCTCATTTTCGGTTTTCCAGGGTGAGCGTACTTTGCCCGCCACGCGGTCGATGCCGGGCGAGTAACATTTGATATCGATTACCGGCGTGCCGTCGAAGGCATCGATGTTCTCGATCTCCAGCACGCCTTTGTGTTCATCTACCTTGAGCAGGCGGCAGGTGGTGGCCATGATCAGGTTGGGACGGCGCGGTGAACGCGTGGCGAATACCCCCATGATCGCATCGGGCAGCGGTTTGGGGTGCACCAGTAAAGTCTGGCGCACGTCTTCGCTGTCATTGTCAAGTGCCCACCAGTAAACGACGATGTGGCTGTGCCCGCTGATGCCCTGCAAACCGGTGCGGTAAGCGGGATCGACGCGCACCAGCACTTTGCCGTCGCTGCGGTGGATGCTGCCGATGGAATGAATGGTGAACTGCATGCCGCCCTCCTGTGTGATGGATACATTCTTTATTTTACCTGTTTTTGCACCAAAGGAGCAATTGCGAAAGCGGTGTCAACAGGGCGGTCGCTTGTATGTTAGAATCAAGCCATGAAATGTTCCACTACCCTGCCTGTACATGTGTTCACCCGCCTCGCGGGCGAGAAGGACGGCTTCTGGCAGCCGTTCGACGAAGGCCCCGGCTATTTTGAGATTGACCCCGCGTTGGAGGTGATGTTGTACCTGCCGCGCGCTGAAGATGAAACCGTTGAGATCCTGTGCAACGAATGGCGCGACGTACCGCTGCTCTATCAGATCGATGTCTCCGAGGGCAGGCGGGTGACGGACGAGGGGCTGCGCTTTTTGAGCCGGTTCAGCCAGCTGCGCGCCTTGAACATGAGCGCCTGCAGCATTTCCAACATCGGGCTGGAGCATCTCATGGACATGCCAGCTTTGATCTGGCTTGACCTCAGCCACTGCACCGGCGTCAGCGACAAGGGTTTGCGCCGCCTGGAGACCATGCGCCAGCTGACCTATGTCAATTTGCGCGGGCTGCCGCGTGTGACCCAGGCAGGTTTGAAGCGCCTGGCGAAAAACAAGAGCCTGCAGATCAGGCGCTGAGACACTCACAAAGGGGTCGAAGACTATGCAAGATTGTATCTTTTGCCAGATTGTGCGCGGAGAGGCCCCCTCCTGGAAGGTATATGAAGATGAGCATACCTATGCCTTTCTGGATATTCACCCGGTCAACCGCTATCACACACTGGTCATCCCCAAGATGCATTACGAGAACGTCTTCGATACACCCAAACCGGTGCTGGTAGAAATGATGCAGACAGTGAAAAAGATCGTCGACCTGTATTATGAGCGGCTGGGCATCAACAATGTGCAAATCTTCAACAGTTCTGGCAAAGCCGCCCAGCAGGATGTCTTTCATGTGCATTTCCATATCGTGCCGCGCCATCTGGGCGATGAGCAGAACGTGCGTTGGCGCACCCACCCGGAATGGGTGGCAGAATATGACGAGATGCTGCGCCATCTGTCTCAACCCTCTCTATAAACTCACCTTTTCATTCACCAACAGGAGCACCCATGAACCAGCCTATCATCCAGGATATGATCAACACCATTCTGGACGGCATGCACTGTCCGCATTTGACCGAAACCTGTGACACAGTCAAGACCGGCGACCCCACCCGGCGGGTCACCTCGCTGGTGACCACCTTTATGGCGACGCATGCCGTGATCGAAAAAGCGGCGGCGCTGGGCGCTAATTTCATCATCACGCATGAACCGACCTTTTATACCCACCATGACAGCGTTGACTGGCTGTCTGACGATGGCGTGTATGAAGCCAAGCGGAGGTTGATCGATGAC
>CAYMNB010000020.1:36141-43248 GCA_964391725.1 uncultured Anaerolineaceae bacterium
GCGGCGGGGGGCGGCTTGCATTATCAACTGATGAAGGCATACCAACCGGATGTGATCGTGTGCGGTGAACTGAACGAGTGGGAGGTCAGCGAGTACATCCGTGATGCCAACCAGCAGGGGCAGCGCAAGGCCATCCTCGCCATCGGTCACGCCAACAGCGAAGAACCCGGCATGGCGTGGCTGGCGCAGTGGCTGGGCGGGCTCTATCCGGACCTGAGCATCAACCACATTCCGGCAGAGGATCCGTTTGTGGTGGTGTGACCCCCAGAACTACCAGTCGAACACTTCCCCCAGCAGGGCAAACAGCGCCTGGTTGCGGGGCGTGAAGTAATCGTTGAGATAGGCATACACCGCCGGTTCAATGGCCGGCGTGGGTCGACTGGGGGGGTTGTTGCGCAGATCGGGCGGTGCGGAGAAGGGCGGCACACCCACGAAAGCACATGCTGACTGCAGGACCGTTTGCGGTTGACTGAACCAGTGCTCGCTGGGCAGGATCAGTAATTGCTCGCGCGGGAACAGCGTCAGATAGCGCTGCAGTTGTTCGGCGTAATGCCCGCGGGTTTTGTAGGAATGATGGTGGAAGGAAAAGGCGGAGGTGACCTGCAGGCGCTGTTCTTCGGCCTTCAGGGCTTGTAGCAATGGCAGGGGCTCGTTTCCGCGGCGCTGCTCGAGGAAATACTGCGAGATAGCGCGTTCGACGGGGTCGCGCAGCAATACGATCAGGCGCGCCTTTGGCAGCAGGGCATGCAGACGTGCGGGCGCCTGTGGGTGGAAGAGATAGAGCGGTGAGGATTCAAAAGTCTTGCCGTCAGTTCCCAGGGTGGCGCGCAAAGGGAAATGACTGCGGTACCAGGCTTCACCGCGCGCGTAGTTATCTGTGCCCGGCTGCCCCCCGCCGTCGAAATAGTGCACTTCTTTGACGAAAGAAGGAACCAAGTGCGGGTGCTGGCTGAGGGCGCGGAACAGGCTGGTGGTGCCGGCGCGCTGCGCCCCGATGATGAGGAATGCGGGCTGGGCGCGCTGCCGCCAGGTGATCCGGCGGCAGGCGAATTTGATCTTGTGATATGGCAACAAATTCATAATTAGGTCATTGTTGGCATATCAAAATTGCCGCAATGGTCGGTAACCAACTTTTCCCAATGTATACCACCGTCAGGATAACAGTAGGTTGTAATAAATTCACCTGTGAACCGGTTAGCAATTTTATTTCTTTGCTGGTTGAAGTCTTGATTATGTTCTTTCGCGCGATAACCAACTGGTTCAATTATGTCAACATATAAATTTTTGTTTCCGCTGATAAGATACCAGAAGTTTTGCCCCACTACTTTCAAGTACCCGGCATTTGTGATTGACGTTTTTGTTTTCCCATAGCAAATCCCTAATACTGGCTGTACATTCATGCCGAATTGGGATTGCTGCAATACTCTTCTGGCAGATATAAAATCATCTGCTAAACGCCTATGTTGTGAACTGTTGCCCCAGTTTGTGCCTGATTTAATTGACACCAAATAGTGGATATTGCCACGTTCAAACTCAAGGTCGATACCGGCTGCTGAGGACTTTTTTCCATTGGATGTCTGTTGAGCGATAAAAATGGCTAAATCTTCGAGGAAATCACCAAAGATTTTTTCTTCTGATGAGGATAGAAACGCTTCAAGAAGGCTATTTATTAATTCACTGGCTGTTTCTAAATATTTGGCCTTAAATAGGTATGGGTTTTTTGCCAGTAAACGTGAAAGAGTCAATCTATTCAAGGCGCTAAGCCGGTTGTTATGGAAAGCAACGATATTTTCATTAACAAATTGATTCACTTTGTCAAAATTTAATTCATTCATCTGTATCACTTCCATCCTCATATGCTTCTTTGACTTCATCCTCTGCAATTGAAAATAAAGGTGTTTGGGTTGTTTCCAAATACGATTCTGCCAATTTGCAATACTCAGGTAGTATTTCTATCCCAAGATAATTGCGTTTCATTTTTTTTGCAACAATTGCCGTTGTTCCTGAACCCAAAAATGGGTCTAAAACAAGATCCCCCTCTTTAGTGAAAAGCTTTATGAACCATTCGGGCAGCTCTTCTGGAAAAGCAGCACTATGGCCTTTATTACTGCATTCAGTTGCCATATGGATGACATTGGTTGGATAAACCAATTTGCGATTCAGCCAATTTGAAATATTCTTACCAAAGCCACTTCCCACTTTTGACTCATCACGAACCTTATCCGTGTCACTCAGATTGTTTAATCTTGTTTGTGCCCAATCTCCAACAGGCACCATCACAGCTTCTTGATACATAGAAAATTGGCGTTCTTTATTAAATTGTAGTAATCGCTCCCATGAATCACGAAATCTGTTTGGCCATTTTCCGGGATAGGAATTTTTTTTATGCCAGATGAACTCTTCGGTCCACAACCAGCCTTGTTCACGCATGCCGAGGATTAATTCCAAAACATAGGTGTGGCGCTCACCGCTGACCACTCGTTCTTTTATATTTAAAACAAATGTTCCGGTTGGTTTTAACACCCTAAGAAAATGCGCAGAGCGTGGCAAAAACCAGTCAACGTATTTTTCCGGCCTAATTCCTCCGTACGTGTTGTTTCGTTGATCTGCGTAAGGTGGAGAAGTGAAAATTAGGTCCACAGAATTTTCAGGGATATCTTGTAATATCGCCAGACAATCACCTTGCAAGATTTTGTTGATATATTTCATAATCCTCAAAGAAAATTTGTTCTACCTGTAGAATTATAACCTACTTTTTCCTCTTTAATATGGAAAATTGTCTATTCAATATGTGATTCCATCAGCATGCTCACCCATTGGCGGAGCGGTTGGCTGGCGGAAAAGCGCATGATGAAAGCTCCGTAGGGTAACTCGCATTTACCGTCCCGCACGCTGACCATAGCGTCACTGAGCAGGTCGTGGTAGTCACCGTCGGGTAATTGCACAGATACCTCACCCGCTTTGCCATTCACGTTGAAGACGCCGTACAGGCTCGTTTCACCGTGTGCCCAGGCGGACTGGATGGCCGGGTCGGCTGCCAGCAAGGTCAGCAAACCGTACCTTTGGGCAGGGTCTTTCTTGAGCGCATTCAGGCGCGTGATCAGATCGGTGAGGGCATAGTCACCCCAGTTGACTTTGTCGATGTCGAACAGCGAGGTGCGGTTGGTTTCCAGCGATTCCTGCCCCGCATACACGAAGAAGGGCCCCTTGTTGAAGGCCATGAAGGCCGTCCAGGCGATGGTTTTGTTGAGATCTCTGCCGGTGCGGTCGTGAATGCGGATCTGGTCGTGGTTTTCGACACAGCGCATCTTGATGAAATTCTCAGGATAGATGCTGTCCTGCATTTGCAGCATTTCCAGGTAACGCGCGACCGGCACTTTGCCTGCCGCAGCGGCGTCCCAGATGGGCCAGATGTCGTAATCATAGGACATGTCGAATGCCTGGTAGAGTTCGCTGTCAGACAGGGCGAACAAGCCCTCGCGGCGGCGTTCGCGCACAAAATTCATGTGCACGGATTCGGTCAGCCAGAGGGTATCAGCCTTGACTTTGGCGCATGCTTCACGCGCGCGGCGCCAGAAAGCCACCGGCAGCAGCGATGCCACATCGCAGCGGAATCCATCCACACCGAAGGCGACCCAGTGGGTGAGGGAGCCGATCAGGTATTCCCACAGTTCTTGGTTTGGGTGCTTGAGGTCAATGATGTCGCTCCAGGCGGGCACAGTGGTGAAGGGTTGGCCGTTTTCGTCGGTGTGATACCAGTCGGGGTGCTCGTGTATATAGACGGCGTCATGCGCGGTGTGGTTGAAGACCACGTCAATCATCACCTGCATGCCGTGGGCGTGAATGGCGTCCACCAGCGCGCGGAAATCTTCTTCTGTACCGTATTCGGGGTTGACGGCGCGGTAGTCGGTGATCGAATAGGGGCAGCCCAGCGAACCTTTCTTGTTCAACTGTCCAATGGGGTGAATGGGCATGAAATAGACGACATCCACATTCATCGCGCGGATGCGGTCCAGATCAGCCTGTACATCGGTAAAGGTGCCGTTGGGTCCGTGGTTGCGTACATACACCTGGTAGATGGTGATATTTTGCAGGGATCGGGGGGTTTCTTTCGCCATGCGGTTCTCTCCTGAAATGTGATTAATAGGTTGGTTCAATTGTAAAGGAAAGGCAACACAAACTCAATGGCGGGATATTTTCTGATGAAGATTAATAAGGTCTGTGTTTATTGGTGGAAGTTCTCATAAAATTCTAGGAAATTAGATTGTATAATGAATATATATTACGTTTGCATGGCAGTGATGGTGAAAATGCAAACGTATTTTCCTTATCGGTATTTTTCAGGATTTAACGTATGAGCTATAGTTTCCCCCCCAACGAGCAGCCCCAACATTTGTTTCGTTTTCTGCTGGCTATCGTGGTCATCATCGTTTTGATCTCCGTACCCGGCAGGCTGCTGTATTTAACCGCCGTGCCGGAGGAACGACTGTCCGGCTCTGTTCCAGCGGTCAATGGCAGCCAGATGCGCATGCTCATTCAAGAAGGACTGCCGGTTGCCGTGGTTGAGGAGGACAGCCGCCTGTTCGTGCCGGTCACCATCCAGGTGTTTAATGACCTGAACCTGGACGGGATTCAGGGTGATCCCGCGCTGGAAGGCAATCTTATCCGTGTGTATAACGTGAAAGATTATGACGATGTACTGATGGTCGAGGAACCAACCCTGACGGGCAGCGAAGTGCGCCTGTGCTATGAACTCAACTGCAAATCACCGGATGCGAACGGCAGCATACGTTTCTTGATCCCCAAAGCAGTGTTTGAGAGCCGCCTGCAGCTAACCCTGCGTATTGAGAACCGCCCCGGGCAGTATGGCTACTATACCCTTAACCAACCCGGCACCATCAACGGCATGCTGGAGGGCAGCCACATCATCCTCGCCCCGCAATTTTCGGGCAGCGACACCATCAGTCTGCCGACCAATGGCATCTACAATGAATTCAAGATCGGCTTCTCGCACTATCCATGCGTACTGCCTTTTGCGGAATCTGACATAACCGACTTGCTGCCGATGAATTTCTATGATTTTGACCCGCTGGAGGGCTCGATTGTCAATTTTGATGGCGGTGTACCGCCGCAACTAAAGGACATTGATCCTTCTTTCGGCAATTATCATTCCGACAACCACACCGGGTTTGATTTCTATTATCCTGAACAGGCAGAGATCGTGCGCTGGTCATGTATTTTGCCGCCGACCTTTATGCCGGAGCAATCATTGCAGGTCTTTGGCAATATTGTGGTCGGGGTCACCCAAGCCAGCAAAGGTGGAGAATTCCTGATCAGTTACGGTCACCTGGCGGCGCCTTCGGTGGAGGAGTTTTCTGCGGAAGGCCTGCGCTTCGGTGATGCCTTCGGGGTGGTGGGTGATGTGGGCACTTCCATCAATCACCTGCATTTTGGTTTTGGCTATGTCATGCCGCTGCGGCAGGAGGGCGGTTCACAGTATTGCGCGACACCGCTGTTCCCCTACCTCAACGAGCTTTTCCAGGTGACCACCGTGGGGTATGGCCGTTCGCAATTGGGCGAAGAACTGTGCTTTGACAACACCCGCCGCACCCAGCTCAGCTTTGTGCAGCAGGGCATGGAGATCTACGCGCCTTTCATCCCGGTGTTGAGCATCGGGCAGTAAAAACACGGAAATTGCGTTAATTATCGGACAGAACAGGCTGCGAGGTCTATACCGCCTGGTCGGCTTTCTTCAGGTCAAGCAGGATGAAGTGCAGCGCGATCAGCCCAATGATGGTATAGGGAATGGTGCTGAAGATGGAAGGCGCCAGGCCAATTCTTTCTGTAAAGAACGCGATTGTATTGGGGGTGATGGCTGTCAAGCCGATGTTCATGGCCGAGGTCAGGGTGGCGAACATGAAGCCTTCCAGGGTTTTGGGGCAGACACGCATGACCACAGAATAGACCAGCACGATCATCATGCCGCGTCCGATGCCATAGGTGAACTGCGCCACATACACCCAGGCGATATTCTCGACCGAGGTGCCCACCAGGAACCAGGGCAGAATGAATAGCCAGAAAAGCGTGGAAATTACAATATAGAATAGAATATTGTTCTTATGCTTTGCCAAAAATCGGCCGAGCAGTAAAGCGCCGGCGGTGGTTGCCAGATAATGCAGCAGGTTGGAACTGCCAAAGACAGCCAGCAGGTCAGGGTCCTTGCCCCATCCCAGGTCGGTCATCAGAAAACCAGTGATGGCGCGCCCGATACCGATGGAGCCCATGAAGAACATGGCGTAGATGATGCTCAGCCACCAGACTTTTTTGCGCAGCATGTTTTTAATTACAGTACCGAATGCCATGTCGCGTTTCAAATCCTCTTTGCTGACGGGCAGTTCGCGGTACAGCAGCGCCACGGCTGCCTGGACCACGGCGCATGCTGCGATGATGATCACCGTGGTGGGCCAGCCGATGCGCGGGCCAATCAAAGGGACCACCAGAATGCCGAGGCCCATGCCCGCCATGCGTGCCCCGTTGGCTGCCCCCTGCATTTTTCCTGCCAGCTCTTCCGGGGTCACATCCACCGTCATGGCGTCCAGGGTGGTGTCGACCAGCACCCAGGCGATCTGAACCGCAATTGCGGCTGCGATCCACAGCCAGTTGAACTCTTTGAGCCAAAAGAGCAGGGCAAAGGCGGGGATATAGAGCAAGCCGCCGAGGACGATGTAGGGCTTGCGCCTGCCGAATTTCACAAAGGGCAGCCGGTCAGAGAGTAAACCGATGCCGAATTTCAAGTAGGTGGGAATGCCGATCATGGCACTATAGGCGGCGAATTGCTCCACTGAGAGGCCAAAGTTGCCCAGGGTCACATCAATGAAATTGCCATTGCCTGCCACATAGAAACCCTGAAAGAAATAAAAAATCCCTTGAATCCATAAGAACGCAGTGCGCCAGTTGGCACGCTTGGCTGTGTCACTGAAAGGGTTTGCCTGTACTGCCATCGTTCACCTCTCGCATACAACGGTTGTTGTCTATATAGATAATCAGGCGCATAACCGCGCCTGCCCCTCGCTCAAAGAATATTTTCCCCATTATAACGGATTTACT
>CAYMNB010000021.1:0-40527 GCA_964391725.1 uncultured Anaerolineaceae bacterium
TCCATTACAACTGAGTTAACCGCGCAAGAACTGCTGTCAATTACCTGGGATGATCTCAAACCTTATTACCAGGCACTGGAAAACACCAGAATCTCCCCTGATAATTTGGGCGAGTGGCTGGGCGCCTGGTCAGACCTGATCATGGTCGTGACCGAGATCAACAACCGCCTTTACATCAGCACCACGCGCAATACCACCGACATTAAGGCCAAAGAGGCGTTCAAACGTTTCCTGGACACCATTCAGGTCAATGTAAAAGCCTTTGACCAGCGCTTGACGGAAGATCTGCTCACCAGCCAGCTGGTGCCGCCTGGTTTTGAGTTGGGTTTGCTGAATCTGCGTACCAGGGCGGCGCTGTTTACGGAGCGCAACCTGTCGCTGCTGAATGACCAGTATGTGACTGCTACCGAATATGATGAAATTGCCGGTTCACAGACAGTGGAATGGCATGGAGCGGAAAAAACGGTAGCAGAGTTGCAGCCGCTGCTTGTTTCCACTGACCGCGATGAACGCGAACAGGTGTGGCGTGCCAGCGCTGAGCGTCAACTGGCTGACCGCGCCGCCTTGAATGGGCTGTGGGTGCGCTTGATGGAAATGCGCAACCGTATCGCCATTAACGCCGGGCTCAAGAATTTCCGCGAATACCGCTGGTTGGAACTGTCTCGTTTTGCCTACACCCCCGAGGACTGCCATCGCTATCATGATGCCATCGAGGCAGTGGTGGTGCCGGCGGTCAGTCAGTTGATGGAAGAACACCGCCAGCGTCTGGGCGTTGAAAAGCTGCGCCCGTGGGACCTGCTGGTGGAATCGCTCAGCGACCAACCCTTGAAACCCTATGAAACCCCCCGGGAACTGGAAGAAAAGATCGTGGGCGTGTTCGAGAAAATTCACCCGGACTTTGCGCGCTATTTTGAACACATGCGCGCCGCTGACCTGTTTGACCTGCACAATCGTAACAACAAAGCCCCCGGCGGCTATACACTGGAATACCCGGTGAGCGGCGATCCGTTCTCATTCTTAAATTGCGTCGGGCTGCACAGTGACTTGATGGGGGTGCTGCATGAGGGTGGACACTGTTTCCATTTCTATGACACCTTCAAATTCGGCAATATCCAGTATTATCAGCAATTCAACCCGCCGATCGAGTTTGCCGAGGTGGCAGCCATGGGCATGGAATTACTGGCGCTGCCGCATTTGGGCAAAGAAAAAGCGTTGCTGACGGGCCGTACCAAGGCCAATGGTTTCTATGATCCCGCCGATCATCGCATCGCGGAGATCCAGGCCCTGCGCACCATCCTCGCTTTTCTGCCGTTCATGTCGGTGGTGGATCTGTTCCAGCACTGGGCGTATACCCACCCGGCAGCCGCCTGCGAACCCGCCAACTGCGACCAGGTTTGGTCAGATTTGTGGGACCGCTTCTTGCCGGACGCCGATTGGAGCGGGTTTGAGGATATCAAAGCCACCGGTTGGCACCGCAAAATCCACATTTTCAGCGACCCCTTCTATTACATCGAATATGGACTGGCGCAGACTGGTGCGCTGCAAGTGTGGCTGAACAGTCAGCGTGACTACAAAGGCGCGGTCAAGTCACTGCGCAAAGCGCTGGCGTTGGGCGGCAGCGTCGGTTTGCAGGAGTTGTTCGCCACCGCCGGTATTCGACTGGCATTCGAGCGCGAGCCGTTGCAGGTGCTGGTGGATGCAGTCATGGAGCGCATCGAAAGCCTGACCGCGCAGATTTGACCTACACCTAACTGTATATTACAGGATTAATAATCTTCTGAGGCTACGCTGGCTGCTTTACGCTGACGCGCGCGGTCAAGCAGTATCACGGGAATGTCGATGAGGACTGACACCGCCACGATGATCAGCACCAGGTTCCTGTCACGCACAAAGCGTGCCTGCAAAAATTCTTCATTGAATTCAAGCGCTACCCTTGCTTTGGCTGGATTGTCGGACGGATAAACGACTTCAACCGTGTCGCCCACCGACAATGAGTGGTAGGTGGCGGCGGTTACCGTGTTGTGGGTGTCTATGAAAGGCACTCCTTCGCCTTGCTGCACAGCCGTGAAGGCGAACCCCACGTGGTAGGTGTCGCTGTCTTCGCCTTCCACGATCCACAGGTCGGTGACGGTGGCTGGCGCACGCAGGCCTTCTTGCAGCAGCGCCAGGTCTGCCTGGTGGCGGCGCTGGCGGAAGACAAGAAAACCACCCAGCAGCAACAGGCTGAGGGCGGTCATGATCAGGAAGAGCTTACTGAAATTGTAAGGAGAGCGGGGGGTGTCGGTGGCTTCCACAAACTGGGTGGGGCTGTCCGGCATCTGCACCAGCATTTTGTCCAGCCATTTGGCCATGCGGTTGCGCGGGTTGATCTCCTGCACACGCCGCATGTAGTGATCGCGCTCTCGGTCGTCCTGGGCGTAGACCGCCATCCACATATTGACCTGTTCGTTGGAGGGGTCAAGGTCGAGCGCGCGCCGCAGCAAAGATCGCCTTTCTTCAGGTGATTGTGTGCGCTGCACCTGCCGCAGGAGTTCTTTGACGCGTTTTTTGGTGCTGGAGTCTGCCATGGGTTGCTTTCCTTTCTGTTTTATCCCCTGTTTAGGCGTTGGGGAGGTAAGCGCCCAGCGTCAGCAGACGCTCTTTCAGTAGATGGATGTCCATCTCATGCACACTGACATCTTTGGCACTGGCGATGGCGGCGGCGGCACCCGCAGCCTGCCCGGTCAGATAACAGCCCGGCATAACACGCAGCGAACCTTGAATGATGCGGTCGCTGCTCAGACAGCGTCCGGCGGTCAGCAGGTTGTCAAAACCGCGCGGGGTGAGGGTGCGGTAGGGGATGCCGTAGGAATCGCCCGGCTGGTAGCGCAGGCGGTGGTATTCTTCATCGAAGCGCTCGAATTCTTCCGGGTCACTGGTCAATGGATGGATGTCAACGGGATAACAGTAGCGCCCGATCTCGTCTTCGAACACCGCACGAGACTCGAAATCCGCCAGGTTGAGGACATAATCGCCCATGATGCGGCGCGATTCGCGAATGCCCAGCAGCGCGCCGGTGGCGACCAGGTGCGCCTCGGCGAACACTTCGGGGAAGTAGCGGCGGTAATAGGCATCATATTCGAGGATGACCTTGCGTCCCCACAGGATGGCTTCGGTCAATGAGCGTTCGTCAGTGCCATCCACGCCGAAGGTATGCAGCAGGTTGCCACCGGCGGTATCTTTGCCGGTGCGGAACATGCCTGGCAGGTGGCGGTCAGGGATGGTGAACATGCCCTGCTGGAAAGCCTGTTCTAGGTAGTGGCTGTCGGGCACTGGCAGGCGGTTGCGTTTGTCCCAATCGAAGTTTGCCCACAAACCGCACAGGGTGCCGGGCATCATGCGTCCGTTTTCATCGCCCTTCTCAAAAGGCGCGCCGGCCCAGGCGCACAGGTCGCCGTCGCCGGTGGCGTCCACATAGACTTTCGCCTGTACGGCAAATAACCCGCTTTTGGCGGAGCAAATCACGCTTTTCACCTCGCCGCCCACGGCTTCCACCCCGATCAGCTGGGTGAAGAAGGAAAATTGCGCACCGCTGGCTTCCATCAGGCGGTCATACAGGCGTTTGATGGCTTCCACATCGATGCCGACCACGTCATGCACGCGGTCATCGTAGATAGTGGCTTCTTGCTTGAGAGCTTCGTAAATCTCACGCCCCACACCTTCGGCCAGGAAGGTGATGCCGTCGCCGAAACGCATGAAGGCGGGGATCAGGCCGCTGGTGCCCATGCCACCGAAACAGCCCTGCCCTTCGATAAGCAAGACCGAAGCACCGCCGCGCGCAGCCGCCAGAGCGGCTGCCACACCGGCGGGACCGCCGCCGGCAATGAAGACATCCACCTGGTGGCGGACAGGGATTTCACGGGTAAAGGGAATGGTGGTTGACATGGGTTGCTGCTTCTTAAGAAAAAGGCAAGCAGGGGTCGTGTCTGCTTGCCCGGGGTTATTATCAGAAAGTCATGAATGGAAATGCATGAACTTATTCTTCCAGCAGGTAGGCGATGCCGATGCAGCCGGGACCGGTGTGGGTGCCGATGACGGGCGTCAGCGGGTCGATGAACATCTGCGTGGGGCGTTCGATGCCGGCTTCCTGCAGCAATTCTGTTATGAATTCTTCGACGAACGCCTGGTTATCGGTATAGGTGGCAGAGATGTTGCGCACCTGTTTGCCTTCGATGCCCTTCATGAAGTGTTCTTTGAGGGCTTTGAGCGCGCCTTTGAAGGTGCGCGCCTTCTGGATGGAGGTGATCTTGCCGTCCACGAAGGTCAGGATGGGGCGGATCTGCAGCAGGTTGCCAGCAAAGGCTTCCATGCGGGTGAGACGTCCGCCGCGCTCAAGGAATTCCAGTGTTTCCACGGTGAAAAAGACGCCGCAGCGTTCGCGCGCTGATTTGACCGCCGCGATGGCGTCCTCAAAACTGCCGCCCTGGTTGCTGACCTGTGCGGCTTCGAGGATCTGCATCTTCAGTACCATTGCGGTGACGAACGAATCGAGGATCTCGATGGGTGCATCCTCTCCGAGGATGTGTTTTGCCTGCAGAGCTGAGTTAATCGTACCGGAGATGCCTTCGGATATGTGTATGCTGAGGATCTGATAGCCGTCCTCAAGCAGTGGTTTGTACACTTCGAGGAAGGCTTTGGGCGAGGGCTGCGAGGTAGTCGGCATTTCTTTGGCGGTCTTCAATCTTGAATAGAAGGTGTCATGGTGCATGTCCACGCCGTCTTTGTAGGTTTCTCCTGCCCAGATCACATCCAGCGGCACGGCATACACCGGTACATCACCAATGTGTTGCTCACTGAATGAAGCGGTGCTATCGGTCACAATGGCTATTTTTGTCATCGGTAGACTCCTTATATTTCCTTTTCAAAAACGTAGTCGTTAATTGGTTGCGATGATTGAATTATACCAGCAGAGAAAGGTCTGGCATGCATGTTAATGCAGAGCAGAGGAAACCCGCTGACGGATTTCCTCTGTCTGCTAGATATTGGATCAATGATGGGATTATTCTGCCAGGATGTAGGCGATGCCGAACGCACCCGGGCCGGTGTGGGTGCCGATGACGGGACTGAGCGGCAGGATCAGGTTATCTTCAGGCATGGGTACATGCAAGTTGCTGCAGACTTCGCCCATGATCTCATAGACAAAGTCGCGGTTGTTGGTGTAGGCGCCGGCGATGTTGAGCAGTTGTTTGCCTTCCAATTCTGCCAACACTTTGTCAACCAGCAGGCGCACAGCTTTCTTGAAGGTGCGCGTCTTGGTGTTGGAAACGATCTTGCCGCCTTCGAAGGTGAGGATGGGGCGGATATGCAGCAGGTTGCCAGCAGCGCCCTGTACAAAGCTCAGACGGCCGCCGCGGATGAGGAATTCCAGGGTTTCGACGGTGAAATACAGGTTGGTGCGCGCGCGGGCAGATTCAGCCACCGCCAGCAGGTCCTGCAGCTGAGTGCCTTTGTTGATGGCTTTGGCAACCTCGTTGATCTGCAGGTCAAGCGCCATGCTGGTCTGAAGTGAATCAAACACCACCAGGGGCGCGTCCCCCAGAATGCGCTGCGCCTGCAGGGCAGAGTTGACGGTGCCGGACAGTTCGCTGGAGATGAGCAGGGAGAAGATCTCGTACCCCTCCCCCAACAACTTTTCGTACATATCAAGGAATTCTTTTGGTGAGGGCTGCGAGGTGGAGGGCATCACCTTGGCGGTCTTGAGACGCTCGTAGAATTCATCCGCGGTGATATCAACGCTGTCTTTGAGGTTTTCCTCCCCCCAGATGACGTTGAGCGGAACCGAGAAAATGGGCACATCCCCCACCTTCTCAAGCGGAAATACGGCAGTGCTGTCGGTTACAATGGCTATTTTGGACATAATCAATACCTCTCTTAAATCTTGTGGTTATGCCAGCAAAGCATCTCTGGCCTGACCTATCCCCCACCAATAAGGTAAATAACAAAGTATCAGGGCTACCCCTGATACGATTTTTGTGATTATGCCGGAAAACGCGAGATTTTGTCAAGAAATTACTTAATAATTACTCATGTTGTATAGCAAACGTTTATTGACCCTTCTCGACTTCGTAGCCCTCTTTTTCCCAGGCGACAAAACCGCCGTACATGCTGGTGACGGATTCAAAGCCGGCATCCAATAAAATATCTCGTCCGACTGCGCTGCGGTTGCCCGTGCGGCAAACGACCACGATAGATTGATCGCGTGGCACTTCGTTAAGGCGGTTTTCCAGCTGTCCCAGCGGGATCAGGGTAGCGCCGGGGATGTGGCCGGCAATCCACTCGTCATTTTCGCGCACGTCCAGGATGAAAGCGCCTTTGTCGCGCAGGTCAGCAGCCTGGTAAACACCGATTTCCAAAGGGAGAGCGGTCAGGTCTTCGGACTGGACGGGTTCAGCGATGGCAACATCTGCCGGTACGGAAGCAACAGGCGCGCAAGCAGCAACGATCAAGGTGAATAACACCAACAGGAATGAAAAACGTGTCAGAAAATGCTTGGTTTTCATACTTTTGCCTTTGTAACCAACACAGTGCCGTAATTATACTGTATTCCTATAAGAAAATTCTATATTAATCGCTCAGCGGGTTGGCTTTTCTTTGGGTGCGTTGATGCCAGGCAGCAGCGGCGGGTAATGCAGCAGCACCTGGTGATACTCATCGGGACGGGCGGTCTGGTTGGTGCGCGGGTCAAAGACCAGGTCTTCCGCGCGGCAGTAATACAGCCGGTTCCAGATCAGTGCGGCTTCGCGCCAGGCGGGCGTCAGCGCTTCGGCGACCTTGCGCGTGCGCCAGTAGTTCAAGAACAAGCGCACGGCACCGGCAATGAAGAACAGCATGAATATCCCGTAGATAATAATGGCAGGCATCGAACGGTTTTGCAGCGCCAGCATAAAAACCGTCATCACAGAAGCCAACCCGACGAACAACAAAAAATCACGCGAGCTGAGGTTTTTGACACTGCGCTGCGGGTTCATAGGCGCGGCAAGACGTGCCATCAGTTCCGTTTCTTCGCTTTTTTGCATGATGCTGCTAAGTTTGGTAATACCTTTGAGCGCGCCGCAGCTCGGGCATGGTTTGGCTGCCATCTATACACTCTCCTTTACGGTCACTGCATGGGTCATATTATACAGCCGCGGCAGTTGTTGGGCAAGCACCGCTTCATCCAGGGTCAGTTCCCAGAAGGGGCCGATGCCGCCGTGTTCCATCGAAGCGATCCACGGCTCACGGCAGGCGCCGCTTTCGATCAGGCGGTAGATGCGCGCGAGAAAACCAAAATCATCCTCAGACATGGATTGGTGATCGATGTCCTTGTCGATGAAATCGGTGATGTCGAATTCTTTGGGGCGGTTTTGCAGCAGTTTTTGCAGGATTTCGCCCTGCATGCGTTTGATACCGGTGATGTGAATTTCCTCAGTGCGCCCCAATGGTAATAGGCGCAGGTAGACATCCTCATTCATGCCCAGTTCGCGCGCAGCCAGACGGGCGTGCGAGATATCGAATAGGAAACCCGTTTGCGTCTGGGTGATGATCTCATGAATGAAGGCAGGATCGTAGATGACCGGCACGCAGCGCGATTCAGGCGAGGGGTTTTCGACGATGACACGCTCGTGTCCCCACCGTCGGACGATGGCTTCCAGATCGGTCAGGGCGGCTTCGCGGATTCGCTGACGGGTGCCGGGGTCATCAGCCTGCATGGCGGCGTCGGGGTGGAAAGATTGCAGCGGCGCCAGATGAACGTTGATGTGGCGCGTGCTGGTGTGACGCAGAAAAGATTCCACCTGGTGCCAGTCGGCAGTTGTCTGTTGGTCGAAATCATAAGCATCACCCAGACCGTTGCCGATGGAGAGCGGAAAATGCACATAACTTGGCAGCAGCGCCTGCGCCGGTGCCAGCAGGGCTTCCCAGGCGGGCAGTTTCAGCAGGTCAATGCGCACACTGCCGGCTTTCAGCAGGTGCACCAGTGGTTCAGAGTAGTTGACGGCAAATTGCATAAGGTTTTGTTATTCCTTCCACTTGACCGGTCAGATACGGTTGATTTGCGCCATGATTGTAACACACGCCCAGGAGCGAAAATGAAACCGGGAGGTGAAACACAGGCTGATGAGAATTTTCCCTCAGACGCAAGATTGACTATAATCATAGTAATCCTAACGAACGGAGCGAAAAAAAGAATGAAGAATAAACCCATGCATCGTGCCCTGATCCAGTCCTTTGCGGCGGATTTCAACGCCAATCCTGCTAACAAGACCATCCTGAATGCGCTCACGCAAGAGAGCATCACCAAGGTGGGCGTCAACCGCGAGATGGTGACGCGCCTGGATCACAGCTATTCGCACAAACTGAAGAGCAACCCGATCACCAACCAGAAGAACAGCGGGCGCTGCTGGCTGTTCGCCGGGTTGAATGTGTTCCGGTACGCGGCCATGGAAAAGATGAACCTGGAGGCTTTTGAATTTTCGCAGAACTACCCCATGTTCTGGGACAAGTTCGAGAAAGCCAACTACTTCCTGGAAGCCATCCTGAACACGCTGGATGAACCTACCGACGGACGCCTGATCATGCACCTGCTGATGAATCCGATTCAAGACGGCGGGCAGTGGGACATGTTCGTCAACCTGATCAAGAAATATGGGGTGGTGCCAAAAAGCGTGATGCCCGAAACCGAGTCGTCATCCAGCACCGGCATGATGACGGCGGCGATCACCGCCAAACTGCGCGAATACGCCGCCGAACTGCGCATCAAGCACGAGCAAGGCGAGGGCATCGACAGCCTGCGTGAGCGCAAGGTGGCGATGATGAACACCGTCTACCGCATGCTGTGCCTGCACCTGGGGCAGCCGCCCAAAGAATTTTTTTGGCAGTGGAACGACAAAGACAATAAGTTCCAGCGCGAAGGCATGATCACGCCGCAGGTGTTCTATGACAAGTATGTCGGGTTTGACCTCGATAGCATGGTGTGTCTGATCAATGCGCCCACCGCCGACAAACCCTATAACCGCCTGTTCACCATCGATTATCTGGGCAACGTGGTCGAGGGGCAGATAATCAACTACCTCAACGTGGACATCGAGGTGATGAAGCAGGCTGCCATACGCCAGATCAGCGAAGGCGAGCGCGCGGTGTGGTTCGGCTGTGACGTGGGCAAGCTGTTGGAGCGTGAGGGCGGCATCATGGCGGAAGACACCTATGATTTTGAAGGCATCTATGGGGAGGCATTCGTGGCGGACAAAGCCATGCGCCTCGATTACGGGCAGAGCATGATGACGCATGCCATGGTCTTCACCGGTGTCAATATCGACGAGAGCGGCAAAAGCACCAAGTGGCGCGTAGAGAACTCGTGGGATGACAAGAACGGCGACAAGGGCTTCTACATCATGACCGATGACTGGTTCAACGAATACCTGTACGAGGTGGTGGTGGAAAAGCAGTTTGTGCCTGAAGAGATCCTCAAGGTGCTGGAGACAGAACCCATTCACCTGCCGCCCTGGGACCCGATGGGGGCGCTGGCAGCGGCTGAATAAGGCGATCAAGTCTGCAACAATAGGAAGCAACAAAACAGGGCTGCCAATCTGGCAG
Source organism: uncultured Anaerolineaceae bacterium (assembly GCA_964391725.1). GTDB lineage: Bacteria > Chloroflexota > Anaerolineae > Anaerolineales > Anaerolineaceae > SpSt-1165. The sequence continues at coordinate 9,610 of CAYMNB010000021.1, forward strand.
CCCTGTCATTTACAAGGGGATGGATCAGTGCATGTCGCCGGGGGCGGGCAGCGCCTCTCCGTCTTCCAGCAGTTTGTCCATTTCGACGTCGTCTGCTTCCAACCCGCGCAGGTCGCGGTAGAAGTGCACCCAGGCAGACCAGGTGAAGGAGGTCAGTAGTCCCTGCGCCGCGATGTAGAAGGGGATGTAGATCAGCAGGAAGATGACACCCAGCGCAACACCCAGCGTGCTGAAAACATTTTGCCCGGCTACGAAGGCAAACAGGGCAGGGATGCCAGCAATGAGTGCCGGGATGGCGATAGCCAAACCTGCGATCAGTCCCAACAGAAACAGGATCACGCCCATGATAAGGTAATTGCCGAGGTGATCGTAGAAGATGAAGCGCCAGGCATGGGCGATGGCGTCAATAATCTTTTCGTCCTCTGCCACGATGAAAATTGTGGTCTGCACCACCATCAAAGACACAGCGATGATAATGGGCAGCACCAGACAGGCGAACAAGATGGCGCCGATACCGAGGGTAAATACCGAGAACAGCACCACCACCAGAGCGGCGGCAATGATGCCTGCCAGCAGCAGCAATGACAATGCCAGCAGGTGCCAGAAGTAGCGCAGGCCTTCTTTGAACAGCCCGCCGAAGGTGAGACGGGTGCCTTCTTCGCTCAAGACCGTGCCGCGGATGAGGGCGGCGCGCCCGAGATGGCCGAAAAAGACGCTCACCAGGAAGAAGATAACAGCGAGAAATGCCATACCGATGCCCAGCGCGATCCAGGTGCCGGTGCCGATCTGATCGACAAAATTGTTCATGCGCCAACCGAAGTTTTGCAGGAAGTGCGGCATGTTGCCGGGACCCATGCTGATATTTTCACGCCAGGTGAAGTTATTGCCTCTGCTGCTGTTATACGCCATCAGTGAAGCGAAAAAGCCAAAGATCCATAAGACTTTGTTGTTCCAAACCGTTTTCCAGGCTTTGTTGAGGATATCTCCGAAATTCATAATTGTTTCCTTTCTTTTCATGCCCCATTTTGGGGCGTGATTTCTTTCTATTTAGATATACGTAGAAAGATGTGTTGGGTTGCAGAAAGTTAACTGTGCAGGAAAGAAAAGAGGCGCCGCGCTGGCGCCTCTCACATGAATCATGGACTTCTGCGGTTTATTCTTTTTTGCGAATGGGGACATAGATATAGAGCAGGGAGTCTTCTTTGAAGTCGTTGAACTCAGGGGGGTAGAGCTCAAAGTCGGGCTTCTCGCGGTCATGCTCCCATTCAGTTTGCTGCGGCAGCCAGGTTTCGAAGATGTAGGTATAGGCCTTGTGGATGCTTTCCTTGGGGCCGGGCGCCGGCACGGCTACGTACTGCTGTTCGGGCAGCATGGTCACTTCAAAACCGGCAGGGACGCTGCTCAGTTTGTTGTCCTTCAGCGGGAAAGCCACCATGTAGTCGAAGGATTCGCCTTCGCCCATCGGGTAGCACAGGCCGAGAGAATGGAAGCCCGCAGTGCCCGGGGCGATGAGCATGTCCTGGATAGACTGCCAGTCTGTAAAGAACTCCTCCCAGAACCTGGCGATCAGGTCGGTGGTGCTCATGGTGAAGGAACGGGTCTTGCCGATATACAACTGGGCTGGTTTGGTCACAATGGTTGCGGTTGACATAGTTTTTTTACTCCTTTGGATAGGTTTGATTTGGGGCGGCAGGGAGGCGAGGACGGAACGCTGCAACTCGATCATGGACTGTTCGCGGTCCTGGTAGTGCAGTTCGATGAACGGTCCGTCAAAGTGGTAAGCGCAGCGCTGGATCCATTCGAACATCGCCAGTCGTGCCTCTTCGGCTTGCATGCCGGCCGGGTCATACAGCAGAGAGAGCACATTGTCGCGCGGCGGGATCAGGCGGTCGATCAGCGGGGCGGTGGGCGCGGGCAGTTTGCCGGGGATGCCGACCTCGATGCGTTGCAGGTCGCTGTCGGCTTCGCTTTGTTCACACTCCAACATCACCCAGAAGGGCTCCTCGCGCCATTGCCTGCCATCAGGCAGCATATCGTCCAGCTGCCGCAGCAGCCGTGCGATGGTTTGCTGGCGGTGTAGGCGGTCTTCCATGATGATCATCTCTTTGAGCGTGATCAGCGCGAGGGCGGGCTGTGGTTTGAGTACCACCTGGGTGTTCAGGGTTGGGCCGCCCGACTCTAGTTGCAGGCGGTTGCTGCGCAGCCACGCCAGGCGTTCATGCACCTCTTGCTGCTGGTCACACAGACGCGCTTCCTGTTCACCGAGCATCTCCGCCAGTTCTTCCGGGCTGCTTTGCACCAGCAGATGGCTGACACTCTCCAACGAGAAGCCCATTAACTTAAACAGCATGATCTCGTTGAGACGCTGCAGCTGACTGAGCTCATAGTAGCGGTAGCCGGAGTAGTGATCGACCCGGGCGGGCTTGAGCAGCGCGAGGCAGTCATAGTGGCGCAGGGTCTTGATGCTGACGCCGCCCAATTTAGCAAACTCACCGATCTTGATCATTTCGTCTTCTTCCTGCCAAACAATAGGGTTGTGGTTTGATGCACATCATGGCTAAAGGATACAACCTGCCCCAGGGGGAGAGTCAAGGATTTGCCAAAGAAATGGCAGGTTTTAACAGGATTTTTGCTCCGAATGGGTTCATTTTCCGTGCATTGCTTATAGAATTCTTATAGCAACTGCCGTATAATCATAAGATACATTGTTTCAAAATCCGCCAAAGCTGCCGCCGAATCCCCGCACAAATTCTCCTATCATTCTTTATTATAAGCCGCGGGCAGGCTGGCAGGGCCATAGAACCTTAAAACCATCGGATTTGTTTTGAAAGGAATTATTCATGAGTATTGATTTTATTTTCCGATTGTTGGGTGCCATTGTGTTTTGTATTTTGGGTATTAACCTTGGCACCAACCTGGGCACGGTCGCCAACCTCGGCCCAACCGGCGCAGTATTAACAGCGGAGCAATATGCCTTTACGCTGGGGCTGGGCGGGGTGTTGATTGGCCTGCTGTTAACTCCCTATATCACCACCGTGCCGGTGCGTGCCCTGAGCAAGATGTTGCTGCGCATTTCGGCGCAGAAGCTATTTTCCGCGTTGGTAGGTTTGGTGGTAGGGCTGATCATCGGGGCGCTGCTTTCGATTCCCTTTGCATTGCTGCCTTCGCCCTTCAATAATATACTGCCGTTCGCGTCGGTGGTGTTCTTTGTGTATATCGGCATCACGGTGTTCACCACGCGTGAAAACGATATCTTTAACCTGTTAAAATCCATCAACGGCGGCAGCACCCTGCGCAGCAACCTGGATTCTCAAACCGTTGACCGGCGTAAGATCCTGTTAGACACCAGCGTGATCATCGACGGGCGCATTGCCGATATCGCGCGCACCGGGTTTCTTCCCGGCAAGTTGATCGTGCCGCATTTCGTGCTGACCGAGCTGCAATACATCGCCGATTCACCGGATGCCTTGCGGCGGCAACGCGGACGGCGCGGCATGGAGGTGCTGGCCACCATGCAGAAAGAACCCAAGATCCCGGTGCAGATCACGGATGTGGAGGTGGACGGCACCACCGAGGTGGATGACAAACTGGTCATTCTGGCGCGGCAGATGCATTGCCCGATCCTGACCAATGACTACAACCTCAACCGCGTGGCGGAACTGCAAGGCGTGACGGTGTTGAACGTCAACGAACTTGCCAACGCGGTCAAATCTGTGATGCTGCCGGGCGAGTTGATGAATGTCAAGGTCATTCAGGAAGGCAAAGAGGTTGACCAGGGCATCGGTTACCTGGATGACGGCACAATGGTGGTGGTAGAAGATGGCAAGCATCATCTGAACAGGAACATCGAAGTGGAAGTGACCAAAGTGCTGCAAACCGCCGCCGGGCGCATGGTGTTCGCGCGTCCGCAGAACGGGCAAAACAGCAACCAACCCTACCGCCATTGAAAGCACAAGTCTAAACGACAGTCGTAGTTGGTTATAATAGAAGCGATAGAAACATCCAGTGAGGAAGATGCATGAGTTTACGCCTGTACAGTACGCTGACCCGCAGAAAAGAAGATTTTGAAACCATCGAACCTGGCAAGGTGCGGATGTATGTGTGCGGACCCACGGTGTATGACAAAGCCCACATCGGGCATGCCATGTCTGCGATCGTGTTTGATATCGTGCGGCGTTATTTGATATATCGCGGCTATGAAGTGACTTATGTGATGAACTTCACCGATGTGGATGACAAGATCATCAAGCGCGCCAACGAAAGCGGGGAAGACTCCGTCCAACTGGGTGAGCGCCTGATCGCCGACTACCAGCAGAACCTGGTTGACCTGAACGTACTGCCAGCCACCATTCACCCGCGCGCCACGCAGGAAATCGACGGCATCATCGCCATGATCGAAGAATTGATTGCCAAAGGTGCCGCCTATCACGCCAACGGCGACGTTTACTTTCGGGTGGATAAGGACGATGATTACGGCAAACTTGCGCACCGCAACCTGGACGACATGCAGGCAGGCGCGCGTATTGAGGTTAACCCCCACAAAGAAAATCCCATGGACTTTGCCTTGTGGAAAACCGCCAAACCCGGCGAGCCCGCCTGGGACAGCCCCTGGGGCAAAGGCCGCCCGGGCTGGCATATCGAATGTTCGGCTATGAACCGCCGCCATCTGGGCGACCAGATCGACATCCACGGCGGGGGCAATGACTTGATCTTTCCGCATCACGAAAACGAGATCGCCCAGACCGAAACCATCACCGGCAAGCCATTTGCGCGCTACTGGATGCACAACGGCATGCTGCAATTGAACGGCGAAGCCATGTCGAAATCGACCGGCAACATGATCCGCATTGAAGAATTTTTGGCAGAACATGACGCGGATGTGATGCGCATGATGATTCTGAACGCATCCTACCGCGGGCCGCTGACCTACACCGATGAGGTGGTTGCGATGGCGGAAAAAGCCATCGAACGCCTCAAATCTGCCTTCAAACCGGCGCTTCCCGGCGCGAAAGGCCTGTCAAGCGAGAGCGCAGATGCGCTGGCGGCGCAGGGTGAACAAACCCGCGAGAATTTCATTGCCGCCATGGATGATGACATCAACACTGCCGGTGCCCTGGGTCACTTGTTTGAGCTGGTCAAAGCCATCAATGTCACCCGTGATGAAGGTGCGCAGGATGAACAGCTGGCAGACGCGCAAGCCGTATTGCGCGAACTGACCGAAGTGCTGGGCCTGCGCTTGCAGGAGGATGACAAAGCCGGGCAGGGTGATGCTGCCAAATTCATTGATTTACTGGTGGAACTGCGCAACGAGGTGCGCGCGCGTAAGTTGTTTGATCTCTCGGACAAGATCCGCGATTCGTTGAAGGAACTGGGCGTGGCTATCGAAGACAACCGCGAAGGTTCCAGCTGGCATTTTGAATAGGAGCGACGGTGGCACAAGAATGGATTGACGGACGCAACGCGGTTGCCGAAGTGCTGTTGAATCCGCGGCGGCAGGCATTTCAATTGCAGGTGGCTCACGGGGCGCAGATCACCGGACGCCTGGCGGAGATCGTGGAACTGGCACGGCGGAAGAATATTCCCGCCAGTTTTGTGCCGCGCACCAACCTGGACAAGCGCTTTGGCGAAAAACACCAGGGCGTCGCGCTGGAAGCCAGCGTCTATGTGTATGCCGACATGTCCGACATCTTCGAGCGCGCCAAGGAGCGCGGTGAAGCGCTGTTCGTGCTGCTTTTGGATGTGCTGAAGAACCCGCAAAACGTGGGTACTTTGCTGCGCACGGCAGAAGCGGTGGGCGTGCATGGCGTGGTGATCCCGACCGCGCGCACTGCCGAGGTCACACCCAGCGTGGTGAATGCCTCCAGCGGGGCGACCGAACACCTGTTGATCGCGCGCAGCAACCTGGCGCAGGCGATCACGGAATTGAAAGCACAGGATGTATGGATCGCAGGGCTGGATGGCGGTCAGGGTTCTCAACCCATCGCCCAAGCGCGCCTTGACGGGGCGCTGGGGCTGGTGGTCGGCTCTGAAGGCAGCGGTATGCGCGCGCTGACGCGCAAAGCCTGTGATTTTATCGTTGCGCTGCCCATGCGCGGACAGATCGAATCTTTAAACGCAGCAGTGGCGGGGTCTGTGGCGCTGTATCTTGCCTACATGGCACGCGAAGCCAGGTAAGCACGCTCAGACCAGTTCCCAGGGCACTTCCACATACTTATCAGACGATAACTGGAAAACGCACATCTGCCAACCGCCCTCGCTTTTTGCGTGCGGTGCCCAGATGATGTGCAGCGCTTCCGGGTAGGCGTTTTCTGCCAGGTCGCGCGGGGAGGGTTTGCCCGGGCCGTGCGGGTGTGAATGATAGATGGCGGCCAGGCTCAGGTTATGCTTTTCCAGTAAATAGATGGCATCCACCAGGCTCTGCGCCTCCATGCGGAAGGCATCTGCGCTGTGGAGGACATTCTCGATGGGGAAATGAAGCAGGGCATTGGACTCGCGTCCGCCCAACAGGCCGCACACTTCTTCTGACGGCATGGAGCGTACGTGCGCCAGCATCTCACCGTAGAGATCAAAGGGGAGGAAGAGAAGTGCAGGCATTTTCATGGCAGGAAGCGGTTGATGACAAAGCCGATCAACAGCATGATCACCGCCAGAACACCGGTTTCGATCCACACTCGCCGCAGGGGTTCTTTGCGAATCACGGTTTCGGCCACATTGACCAGGGCATAACACAACGCCACCATGATGATGGCGAACAGGATCGGTGAGAGCGGTAGGTAGTGCATCCCGGCAGCGATCTGGGCGATGACCAGCGCGATAGCCAGCGACCACAGCGGGTGCCAGGCGCCATTCATGCGCAGGTACAAGGAGCGCAGGGCGATCAGAAAACCAGCCAGCGCCAGTGTTGTGCTGACCGTGAACAGGCGGATATCTGCCGCGCGCAGGGAGATTGCGAGGAACAGGTACAGGGCGAAGGAGAGCGCAGTCAATCCCATCGACGCGAAGGGATAATACTTGTCGCGTGTGTCCAGGCTGATATATTCGGCGGTGAAGACCGCCATCAGCAGCGCTCCGCCGATGAAAAACAACCCCCACCAGCGGGCGCTGAATTCCAGTTGCGCCAGCGGAACGGTCAGGATCCAGGCAGTCAGGGTGGGCAGGATGGTATAGAGTAACAGTGATGTGCGGCGGTAGTTGGGGTGTTCCGCCAGCAGCCAATGGGTGCCGACGGCTGCCAACCCCGCCAGCAAAAAGGCGACTATGGTGCGCGCCTGCAACTCATACACCAGTTCCACCCCGAACAGGCGCAGGCTGATCTGCTGCACGGGAATTTCCAGATAAGGCAGCAGCAGATAGCCCAGCAAAATGACCACCACGATCATACTGAGCTGGTTTATGGCGGGGGCGGAATGGCGTTCAACAAGCTTTCCTTGCATGGTTTGATTGTATCAAGCTTTTCTTTCAACGCAGATAGCCCCTGAAACTGGTGGCAGAAAACAGGTACAATAAGGGGGAAGTGTAGTGGAAGTATGGAAAGGACACCGCCATGGCAGAACCATTTTTTATCGGAAAATTGCTGGATGTAACCACCCAAAAACCTTCAGACACCAAGGTGCTGTTTGACCCGGACAACCTGACCACGCATGCCGTGATAACGGGTATGACCGGTTCGGGCAAGACCGGGTTGGGGGTGGCGATGGTGGAAGAAAGCCTGCTGCACAATATCCCGGTGCTGGTGCTCGATCCCAAAGGCGATCTGACCAACCTGCTGCTGCACTTTCCCGAACTGCGCGGCGAAGATTTCGCCCCCTGGGTTGATCCGCAGACCGCACGCAGGCAGGAAATGACTGTCGAAGAACTGGCGGAAGACACCGCTGCCACCTGGAAAAAAGGTCTGTCAGGCTGGGGGTTGGGCTATGAGCAGATTTCCGCCCTGAAGAACGCCGCCGATTACACCATCTTCACGCCTGGGTCATCCTCCGGTGTGCCGATCAATGTGGTGTCTTCGTTCGAAGCGCCCTCCATCCCCTGGGAAGACAACGCAGAAGTGCTGCGCAGCCGCATCGCATCGACCGTCACGGCGCTATTGGGGCTGGTGGGCATGCATGACATTGACCCGCTGCGCTCGCGCGAACACATCCTGCTCTCGAATCTGCTCGAAAATGCCTGGCGCGATAATCAATCGCTGACCATGATTGACCTGATCACGCAGATTCAAAACCCGCCTTTTGATCGGCTGGGTGCGTTCCCGCTGGATACTTTCTTCAATGAAAAAGACCGTCTTGGATTGGCCATGCTGCTGAACAATTTCCTGGCATCGCCCTCCTTCCAGAACTGGACAGAAGGCTTGCCGCTTGATTTCGGTGCGCTGCTGCGTGCTGACGACGGCCGCCCGCGTTGCAATATCTTCTACCTGGCGCATCTCGAAGAAGATGAGCGCATGTTCTTTGTGACGCTGTTCTTCGCCACGCTGGAAAGCTGGATGCGCACCCAGCGCGGGACCGGCCATTTGCGGGCGCTGGTCTATTTTGATGAAGTCATGGGCTATCTACCGCCGGTCAGCAACCCGCCTTCACGCGAACTGATCTTGCGCATGCTAAAACAGGCGCGCGCCTTCGGCGTGGGGCTGGTGCTGGCAACGCAGAACCCGGTGGATGTAGATTATAAGGCGCTTTCCAATGCCGGCACCTGGATGATCGGACGGCTGCAGACTGAACGTGATATCGACCGCCTGATGGAAGGGCTTCGCACGGCGGGCAGCGAGTTGCAGCCATCAGAGATCCGCGGCAAGATCAGCGGGCTGCCCAAGCGGTGTTTCTTCTTTAATTCAGTGCATGAAAAAGGCGCACAGATTTTCAGCACACGCTGGGTGATGAACTACCTGGCAGGCCCCCTGACGCGCAGCCAGATACCGGCGTTGAACGAGATGGGGGGTGGTGTGATTAAATTTGACGCCAAAAAAGTAGCGGCAGCGCCGCGTGCCACCAGCAGTCAATCAGCAGCAACGACGGCTGCCGCGGCGGTACAGCCCGTCGCGGAACGGCCATCATCTGGCCTGGCTGCCAAAAGCAGCAAACCAGTAGTCACAGGCGGATTGCATGAGATCTTCCTGCCGCTGACTGACAGCCAGCAGGAAGCCATGCGCAAGCACAATGTGCAACTACTGCCGGGGGTGACGCTGCGCGAGGGTGTGCATTATGTGCCGCATTTCTTCATGCAATTTGTGATCAATATCAATTCGCGCACCTACCAGGTGGATCATACCTTACGCAAGGCGTATTATGCTGCGCAAGCCCCTACAGTGGCGTTTGTGGACTGGAGCGAGTATGAATGTGAACCCGTTGACCCGATGCGGGCGGCGGCCCCGATAGGCGGTGTAGTCACCTACAGTGAACTACCTGAACGCCTGCTGCCGTCGAATTCGCTGACAGCCTTCCGCAATGACATGATCGATTGGCTGTATCGCAATATCAACCTGCCGATCCAGGTCAATGACGGGTTAAAGTTGTTTGCCGGGGCAGCTGAAACCAAAGAAGAATTCCAAAAACGCTGCCGTGAAGAGGCCCAAAGAAGGATGGAAGCAGAGGCGGAAAAACTGCGAGATAAACATGAGAGCAGCCGCACCACCTTGCGCAATCGCATTGAGCGCACGCAGAAGATGGTGGATGACCGCCGCGCGACCGTGCAGCGGCGCGGGCTGGAAACACTGGGCTCTGCCGGTGAACTGGCGTTGTCGATGGTCACCAAGCAGCGCCGTTCAGTCAGCACCACCCTCAGCAAGCAGCGTATGGCGCAGCAGGCCAAAGATGATCTGAAGCAGAAAGAACTGGAAGTGCGCCAGTTGACTGACCAGTGGCACAAAGCCGAAGAAGATTTCAAAGAGCAATTGGGTGATCTCGAAGAAAAATGGTCCAAAATTGCCTATGACATCCGCGAAGAAAGCCTGTCACCTTATAAAAAAGACGTGATCAACGAAGTATTCGGCATCGCCTGGATGCCCTGCTATGTGCTGGAACAGGACGGCAAACCGCGCCTTGTGCCTGCCTGGGACAGTACCGAGAAGACAAAATAGAAGGAAGCCTGTATGCAGAAGACTTATGACGTCATCATCATTGGTGCCGGCCCCGCCGGCAGCATGGCAGCCATCCGTCTGGCGGAACTGGGTTTGTCGGTGGCATTGTTGGAGAAAGACACCTTTCCGCGCACCAAAACCTGTGGTGACCTGGTCACGCGCGAGGGGTTGGGGCTGCTGAAAAGTGTTGGGCTGGGAGGCTGGATAGCCTCTTACCGCCGGGTGGATGCACTGCGTTTTTCCGCGCCGAATGGCTCGCTGCTGTATGTGCCTGTGGCATCACCCGAAAAAGAAGCACGCAACCGCATCCTGCCGCGCGCGGTGCTGGATGCAACCCTCGCACAAGTTGCCGCCGCCCAGGGCGCTAAATTGATTGAGGGCTGTCGCGTGACATCGGTTGACATATCCTCAGAGGCGGTGCAGGTGCACAGCAGCCAGCAATCCTTCAAAGCGCACTTTCTGCTGCTGGCAGATGGCAGCCACGCACCCATCACCCGCAAATTGGGCTTGCTGCGCGAACAGCCTGACCTGATGGCGGCGCGGCAATATTTTTATTGTCCGCATATCGAGCCGCATGGCCCGCTGGAATTCCATTTTCAGCCGGTGATCCTGCCTGGTTACACCTGGGTTTTTCCTGAAGGAGACGGCTCCGTTAACCTGGGCGCCGGCACCTATACCCAGCGCATCAATCACAAGGAGATTGATTTGGCTGTCATCCTCGAAGATTTCCGCCGAAATGATCCGGTGATGGCAGGGCGTTTCAAAGACGCCCAGCCGATCGGGCCGATGAAAGCGCATCCATTGCGCACCAATGTCACCAGCACAAAGACGCACGGCGAACGCTTCATGGTGCTGGGCGATGCGGCCGGGCTGGTCAGCCCCTTCACCGGCGAGGGTATCACCTCGGGCATGCTGAGCGGGGCGATTGCCGCCCACTATCTTGAAGATATCTTCCGCGTGGGTAAATTTTCTGCAGCGCAGACAGCCCCTTACACCGATGCCCTGCGCCTGCGCTACGAGGGCGACCAGCAAGCAGGATATCGTTTGCGTTCGGCTTTGCGCACACCGGCGCTGTTGAATCGTTTCTTCCGTATGCTGCAGCGCGACTCGTCCATGGCGGATTTGTTCGCGGCGATCATGCTGGACGAAAAGTCACCGCAGTTGATGCTGCATGTGCGCAATTTGCTGCATTTGCTGCGGGCTTAGTCTTCTTTCTTTTTGGTGGTGCGCTGAAACCAGCCTTTGATGGTTGACCTTAGCTTGCGCACTGGTTGTTTGCGGTGGGGATTGGGTTGGGAGGACATCAGCACTGCCAGCCACTGGGTTTCTTCAGAGCGTTTGAGGATTAACTGGCTGACGATGAGTGTCATCGGGATCGCCAGAATGGTACCCATCGGGCCAAGTACAAAACTCCACAGCACCAGTGACAGCATGATGAACAGCGGAGAGATGTTGAGGTCTTCGCCCATGACGCTGGGTTTGACAAAATTCTCGACCACCATATTAATCAGCCAGAACCCAATGATGACGATCACGGCTTCTTGCCAGCCGAACGCCAGAAACGCCAGTACTGCCGGCGGCACCATGGAAACGATAATGCCCACATTGGGGATGTAGTTCATCAAAAAACCCAGCAAGCCCCACAGGATGGCGAAATCGACACCCATGATGAGCAGGAAGACAGCATTGCCGATGCCAACCAGAATGCCGATATAGGTGGTCAGCGAAACATAGCTGCGCAAAGAATCCGTCATCTCGATGACATCTTTGATCTGGTCACTGTTTTTAAAAGCAGCTTGCAAGCGTTCATCCAGGTTGGCAAAGTCCGCCAGCATGAAGCCGATCAGAATGATAACGATGACCCAGTTTGAGAGGGCATCCAGTGCGGTACTGAGCACATTGACCGACAGTGAGAATATCTGCGAAACATCCAGGTTGGGCAGGCTGAGCATGTTGGAGGTGTCGATTGGCAGTGAAAGCAGCCAGTTATAGATAGCATTGATGGTATTTTGCAGATCGTTTTCATAGGTAGGGATGCGATTGATGAATTGTGTGATAGAGGCTACGGTGATACTGACCAGGGCTCCCATCACCAGCAGCATAATGACCAGTACGATGGTCAGCGCCAGCCATCGTTTGACCCCTTTGGAGATCATAAAACTCTGCAGGGGCAGGAAAATATTGGACAGCACAAACGCCAACAGGATGGGGGTGATGATCTGGGCGGCATATTTAAGGCCGAAGATGATGATGACGGCGCAGGCCATCATGACCAGCAGTTGATACGCGGAGCGAAAGGTACTGCTTTCCGGGGCGTGAGATTCCATGAATCCTCCTCAGGGTGGTGCAGCGCAAGGGGTTGCCGCTATTATGATACTAAAAAATGATGCCCCTTTGCCGATGATTCGGCTACACTTTTCACAAGAAAATATTAAAATTCGACGTTACGCGGCTGCATAATGCGCAGGTCAAGGATGGGGAAAAGCGGGGGATTTTTCTTGTGCTTCTTTTGTTCCGTTAACAGGTAACTCATGGCGTAATCAAACAGGTGTGGATCCTGCTTGAACTGGCGTAAAGCGCGGCGAGACAGGCGGTCAGCGGCATGGTTCTCACGGCGCGGTACCCACAGGAAATCGATATGTTCGAACTTACGGGCGATGCGCCGCGCGCGGCTGCTGAGTTTCTTGATGCGGCTGACATTGGAGACGGCGGTGCCTTTCATCTGGTTGATGATGGTCTTGGCGTCGCCAATCACCAGGATGCGCTCGCTGGTGATACCCATGTCAATCAGCGCTTCCAATCCTTCAATCAGCGCCAAATATTCAGCCGCGTTCGAGGTGGCATCATCGGAACGCAGGTAGGTGCCGTGCCCGCGCGCGACAATGTGGCCGGCTCTGCGAATCAACCAGCCGTAGCACATGAAGCCGCACTTGGTGGTGCTGTTGGCGCCGCCCTGCACCCCGCGAAACAGCCCGTCAAATTCGAGAATATACATGCTGCTCCCTTCCTGAGAATTGGTGTAGCAGTCTCACCATCGCAACAGGCCTTTTAAGCGCAATCGACGATGAGAGTTCATCGCCGATTGTGCATAGAGGTCGTTTGAGATTAGGAAGGCAATTATGAATAATTGCCTTCTTAATACTGTTGTTGAGACTGAGTCAATGGGTATGAAATGGTTCATAAAGTTGTTTCAGGTCTGAATGTATTATGCTGGATGGATATTAAGCGCAGATAAAGGGAATGTAAAGAAAAAGTTAAAGCGGAAAAAACAGCTTCTGACTTTCAGTATAGCAGCGCTGTTTTTAAAAGGAGAAATAATTTCAGGGGCGGGCTTCGAGCAGAATTTCCACCCGCCGGATGTGTTCGCCGCCCAACGAGAACACGGACATGGCAAATGGCAGGCGTTCTCCCGGCGCTAATGCCTGATTGCTCTCCCAGCGGCGGAAGCCGATTAATTCGTCGTCGGTGTTATACAGGGCGGCGGCAGTCCAAATGACGGCAGCGGAAGCGGTTGCTTCACCAGTCAACACGAGGCTGCCAGTGATCTCGGCTGACAGCCCGTCCGGCTGGATATCAATCTGCTGCTGCCGCAACATGACAGGCAGATAACGAGATGAAGGCTCTGCATAGGGCAGGGCCTGCTGCAGGGTCAGCACTGCCTGGTAGGGCGGGGTGAATTCTGCTTCAGCCAGCTGCTGTGCGCTGAAGAAAGCGCCCATCGGCACGCGCGTCCCGGCCGCGGCGATGTTCAACGGCGCGGTAACCACCTGGCTCAGGCGCTGGTTGGATGTGTTGCTTTGTAGGGCGATCTCCACCAGGATGTTCTCTGTGCCGATGTCAGGCGGGTTGAGGGCGCTCCACAGGCACCACAAACCGCCGCTGGCTTCTTCAAAACAGCGTGCCGGGCTGAGGACAACCGGCTGGGGGGTAGGCGTGGGGTTCTGCCCGTCTTCGAGTGGCTCCTGCCACGGGATCAATAGCTCCTGCCCGACCACCAGCGCCCAGGGATTGACCTCCGGGTTGGCATTCTGCAGGGTTTCCAGGCTGACGCCGTACAGGTTGGCGATGGATATGAGGGTCTGGTTAAGGGCGATCACATGCACACGCGGGGTGGGGGTGGGTGAAGGGATGGGGGTGGCGGTGGCACCCGGCGGGGTGGGCGTCGCTGCGGCGATGGTGCGGGTGGCATAGGCGGTCAACGGCAGGGCGGTGGTGGGCGTAGCAGTCGGGGTGATTGGGCCTTGGTCCACCTCTCCGCGGCAACCGGTCACCAGAGCGGCAACCAGCAGCAGGGCAACCACGCCCCATCTTACGATAGTTCGGGTAGCATATAGGTTTTTGTTTGATCTGTCAATACTGCGGTTTTTCATCATCTTCAGGCGCATTATAACAAAATCGGGGCTGACAGACGGGTTTGAGCGTGGGCCGCAGGTTTTTGTAGGGCAAAGGTGGCAGAATGACGGGAGAAAATGTCATGAATGGCTGGTGAGAGGGGGGTGGAATGCGTGACAGCAGGGCTGGAAATCGGTACAATCAGACCAGAGATTTCGACATGATAGCACGAGGTTGATGATGGCACGACAGGATGTGAATTACCACGGCATTGATACCAGCGATTTTAGCCCTGACTTCGGGACTCTCCATCCATTGGTGATGCATGAGCTGCTTTGGGCATTGAAAGTACAGGACAAACCGCTGGCGAAGGCGCTGTTGAAACTGGTGCTTGACCCGCCGGCGCGCAAGTTCACACGCCTGCTGCTGGAATTGGAGCAAGCGGTGGCAGCGCAGGGTCCTGCCTACGGCGCGCGAAAAATCTCGCGTTATTTTTTCGATGACCTGACCGTGCACGGTGCGGAGCATATCCCGCAGGAAGGTGCCTGCATCATCGCTGCCAACCACCCGGGCGGGATGGATTTTCTGGCGCAAATCGAAGCGGCGCGGCGGGATGACCTGCGAGTAATTTCCAGCGATGTCAATTTTATGCGCCCGCTGCCGGGCTTAAATCAATACCTGGTGCCAATCTCCAGCGATGCGCGCAGCCGCTACGCGGCGCTGCGTGAAACCCTGGCGCATCTGCGCGATGGCGGGATGCTGCTGCTGTATCCGACCGGTTCCATTGACCCTGATCCGCATTATTTCCGCAATGCGCAAGATCACCTGGCGCGTTGGTCGCGCAGCCTGGCGGTGTATCTGCAGAAAGGCGCACCGCTGCAGGTGGTGCCGGCGATCACCAGCCAGGCGATCTCAGAAAAGATCCTCTTTAGCCGGTTGGTGATGCGCCAGAAGCGGCGTGTTGACCGCCAACGGGCGGCTGAATTTCTGCAGACCATGAACATGATGTATCTCAAAGGGCAGCGGCTCAACCTTAAGGTCTCGTTCGGTGAAGCGATGGTGTTTGACGATCCCCATGCGGATGAGGCGAAGCTGGCAGGTTGGCTGGCGCAGATCAAACAGGCGGCCCAGGCATTAATGCAAGCACATCTGACGCGTTTCCCGCCTGCACGGGCGGAGCTTTGGGAAGAGAAAGAACAGGTCTTCCAAACCATTTAAACCTGGGTAAAGACAGGCGGGGTTTGATATACTTGAGCCATACAGCAGCATTTTAAAAATGAATAAACACTGTGTACGTCAGATGATGCATAACACAAGGTGAGTGAATGATGAAATTCGGTGCATGGATTCATAGCAACAGCCAGCCTTCCTGGCAGGACGCGATTCTTCTGGCAGGCCAATCAGGGCTGCACAGCATTCGCTCTTATTCGTTCGAATATTCTGTCAAAGCAGGGCCCATCTTACATCAGACAGGTATGAGCTTGCTGGCTGGCATGCATGTGGAAGCGGAGGCGCTGGCAGCAGACTGGCGCAGCCAGGTGCGGTTGGACGAATTGGCGGCGCACTTTGAGCTGGACGTCCCGCTGGAAGCCATCTGTGTAGGCAATGAACTGCGCGAGGGCGGCGATGCCTTCGACCAGAAGCAATTTACCGCGGCGCTGGCGGAAGGATTGGCGTTTGTGCTGGATAGCTACCATGACTGGATGGAGCAGCACGGTGTCAGCGCGCCCCTGACCTATGCCAACGAGATGATATCCTTTGCCCCTGACGGCAGTTTGCGACCTGAAAGCGTGCCAGTGATGCAGGCCTGCGATATCCTCTCCGTCAACCATTACCCGATGGCGGCTGCTGGCTGGATGGGCACCGCCGCTTTTCTGTTGAATGAGCAGTTGCTGCACGATACGCGCACCCAGAATGACCAGTTTGCCCGCTTTGAATGTGTGCTGCGCACCCTCCTGCAGGAGGCCGAACAATTGGACAAATCGCTGATGTTCTCGGAAACCGGCTTCCCTTCAGCGGTTGATTGGCGCCATAGCGGCGTTTTTGAAACCGGCAAATACCGCTATCATCCTATCCATGATACCGCTGCTTATGAAGCCGCCATGCAGCGATTCATCAGTCTGATCCAATCTGTCAATGCCGATTACCGCGGGCGTATTCAGGCGCTGTATTTCTATGAGTGGCAGGACAACCTCAATCATCCCAAGATCTGGAACGTTGAGAATAGCCCGATCCACATTGCCTTTGGGCTGTGCGATGAACAGGGCAATCCCAAACTGGACCTCCCTGCCTTGATTGCAACAGCAGGAGCATGAATCACCCAATTACTGGAATTAATGTAGAAGGAACCGGCATGAACGACCGAAAAATTTACCTCGGGGCTGCGTTTTACCCTGAACAATGGACGCCCGCCCAATGGGCGGAGGATATTCAATTAATGAAGAAAGCCGACTTCACCGTGGTCAGGGTGGGTGAATTCGCCTGGTCATCGTTTGAGCCACAGGAAGGCGAATACCGCTTTGACTGGATGGATGAGGCCATTGCTATGCTGGCAGAAAACGGTATCCAGACTGTGATGGGTACACCCACCGCGGCACCGCCTGCCTGGATGGTGCAGAACTATCCTGAAGTACTGCGTACCGGGGAGGATGGGCGCAAGGTGCAATTCGGCAACCGCTGCCACTATTGCGTAGAAAACCTGCAATACCATGATCTCACCCATAAGATGGTATCAGCCATGGCGGCGCATTTCGGGCCCAATCCGGCGGTGATCGGCTGGCAGATCGACAATGAATTCGGCGCTGCCTGTCATTGCGGCCTGTGCCGAAGCGCTTTCCAGCAGTATCTGCAGGCGCAGTATGGTTCCTTGGAGGAACTCAACCGCCGCTGGACGACCAGTTACTGGAGCCAGACCTACAGCGATTGGTCACAGATTGAACTGCCGCGCGGCAAGCACAACCCTGGCTTGATGATGGCATACCGCAAGTATTTCACCGACGCCTACCGCCGTTACCAGCAATTACAGATTGCCGCCCTGCGTGACCACATTCCAGCCACGCAGTGGATCACGCACAACTTCCATGGTGCGATGAACGGGTTGGATCATTTCCAGATGGCGCAGGACCTGGACATGGTTTCTTATGACTACTACGTCGGCAGCGGCAACAATGATGCGGCATTCAGCGGGATGAAGTGGGACCTGGCGCGCGGGTTGAAACAGGACAATTTCTGGGTGATGGAAACCCAGCCCGCCAGCGTGAACTGGTCAACAATCAACAACAAACTCAACAAAGGTGAAGCGCGTGCGCTTGCCTGGCAGGCGATCGGGCATGGCGCGGATGCCATCCTCTACTGGCAGTGGCGCTCTGCCCTGAGCGGGCAGGAGCAATACCACGGCACGCTGGTCAACCAGGCCGGCAAACCGCGGCCGTTCTACGAAGAAGCTGCTGAACTGGGCGATGACCTCCAACGCATCGGCGACCTGCTGAACAACACGCGTGTGGCCAAGAACCAGGTGGCGATCCTGTTCGATTTCGAGAGCCGCTGGTCGTTGGAACATGAACCCCTCCACAAAGATTTCGATTATTGGTCGGGGGTACTGCGCTACTACCGCCCGCTGCAGCAAATGAACATCGGCGTGGACATCATCTCGCCAGAGGCGGATATTTCCGGCTACAAGCTGGTAATTGCGCCGTATATGATCGTGATCGACGAGCAGCGCGCCAACAAGCTGGTGCAGTTTGCTGACCGCGGCGGGCATGTGGTGCTGACCTGCCGCACAGGGGTGAAGGACCACGATGACGCCATGCTGCCGCAATACCCGCCTGCCTGCGGGTTGGAGCGCATCGCCGGTATTGAGGTGGAAGAGTATTATCCGCTGGAACATGCCCTGCCGCTGAAGGCAGATCTGTTCAATGGCGCCGCGCACATCTGGGCGGAGAAACTGCGCCAGTTGAAGTTGAAATTGGTCGTGCCGATGGCGAGATACCAGCCCGGCAACGGTTGGCTGGATGGCTCACCCGCTGTCATCTATCTACTTTTCGGGCGCGGGAAGGCTTATTATGTCGGCTGTATCCTGGATGCGGCTTCGCAAGAGAAATTCCTTCAGCATATTGTCAATGAGTTGCACCTGAAACCGCTGCTGGCGGATGTGCCTTACGGTATGGAGGTGTGTGCGCGCGAAACAGAGGCGGGAGAGCGCTATTACATCCTGATCAACCACCAGAACCAGGCGCTGCAGTTCAATTTCCCGGAAGGTTCCTATGAATTTATCACTCGCTCTGCCTATCGCGGAGTGCTCAAAGTACCGCCCTATGCGGTGGCAGTGATTGGAAAATATGAGTCAGAAATCGAGGAGAGTTAACATGACATTTTTTATGGTGCCGATTATTATCCGGAGCATTGGCCACACGAACGCTGGGATACCGATGTGAAAATGATGCAAGCAGCAGGATTCAACGTGGTGCTGCAACATAATTGATATCTCATCTGAAAGTAAAAAAGCAGGCTGAATGAATCGTTCAGCCTGCTTATGTTATCCATATTGGCTTGTTTACATTTTGGGAATCAGCACCGGGGTATTCTTTTTGTAGTCTTCATAATCTTCCTGTCCGCCCCAGCGTTCATCAGCGCTTTTTTCCAACAGCGGCACGCCGCTGATCCTGGTGAGCAGGATGGTGACGAAGACTGGTGAGATGAGCGCCACCCATTGCCAGCCGCGCAGCACCGGCAGGGCAATGATGGCAACCCCGATCCACAGCACGATCTCACCGAAGTAATTGGGGTGGCGTGATCTTGACCACAAGCCTGTGCGGATGAATTTGCCTTTGTTGGCAGGATCAGCGCGGAAGCGGCTCTTTTGCGCGTCTGCCGCCACCTCGAAGGCAAAACCAAACAGCCACACCAGCAACCCGACGATGGCAAATACATCAAGGTTAACGTGGGTGCTGCTGGTGATTACCACCAGGGCGGCAGCCATGGTGAACACAACCCACAGGCCCTGCAGGGTCCACACGGTGAGGAAACGGAAGAAGGAAGGTTTCAGGTCATCGAAGCGCCCGTCTTTGCCGGCTTTGTGAATGCGGCGGAACAGGAAAGTGCCCAACCGCAGGGTCCACACAATCACCAGCGCCGCCACCAGATAGGTGCGCAGATCAGGTTGGGGAGCCAGTAGCAGGCTTGTCACCGTGAGGGTGATATAGGTGAGGGTGCCGGTGATATCAAAGAACTTTTCGGTTTGATACAGATAGGAGGGAATGAAGACCAACCAATTAATAAGGAAGGAAAGCACCACTGCCAGCGCAAACAGCGGCAGTCCGCCCTCCAGAACAGATCCGCCCTGGCTGCCTGCCCAGGCAATGCCGGCGGCGATCAACAAGATCAGGGGGATGGCAAGTGCGGCTTTAAAATTTTCTTTGGACATGGTTATATACCCTTTCTCTCTACCCAATGTGTGACAGCTTGTTGAATGTATTATTATTATCTTAGCTCTTACAAATTAGAATTTGCTTTAAATTTCCATCAGAAAAGTGTTAGCGCCCTGGGTAGCCTGTGAGGATTGCCAGCTTTGGTTCGCCTGGTTTCGTTGTATAATATAGGCAGAAAGTGAAAATGGTGCAAAAAGGCCTTGCGAAAGGTGAGAATTCACTTAATATCGCTGTTTTTGCTATTAAAAGACTTTGCAATTTCGTTATAGGTAATTGTCAAGAGTGGGTTTCTCATGTTATAGTAACGATATATAAGAATCCCACGGGGATCAGGGAACATTCCATTTAATCTATTTGATGAAAGAAATCTGTCATGACGCCTATCCATCAATCTCCTTCTGAAGAGAAGGCAACCGAACAACAAGATCATTGTCAACAACCGCACAATCGATCGCGGCGGGGTCAGTCATTGATTGAGATGGCGTTGATCGTCCCGATTTTGTTGATCATGGTGGTGGGGTTGGTGGAAGTGGCGGCTTTCATGGGCGCTTACCTGGACGCACTTGACCTGGTGCGTGAAGCAGCGCGCTTTGCGTCTTTGCGCGACCCCTTCTATATTGGCCCGACCGATATGCATTGCAGCACAGACGCCTTCAACTTTTACTATGACACGGTGTGCATCTTTTCTCCGCCGGCGGGCAATCCGCTTTGCTCTGGCCCGGCTGATCCCTTCTGCAATGGTGTCAACAACGCCACAGAACTTGATATGACCATTGACGACATTGTCATCACCGTCTTCACCGTGGTGGACGACCATGTGACTGCCATTGCCCCTTCGCCGCCAGGATACTATGCCTATTCTGACTATGACAGCGACACCGATAACAACGGCAACTGGCAGAAGAACTGTGAAGGCGATATCGTACGCTTCACACCCTATTTCACATCTGCTAAGATGGACAGTTATTTGAGCAGCACCGCCCCGCCCAAGCGCGGATTTGTGGTGGTTGAGTATTACTATTGTTATGAACAGATATTAAAAGCCCCCCTGATCTCGAATTTTATACCAGAGAAATTGAGGATCCATGTTTACACAGTTATGTCACTTCCTGCGGCGATTCCCACATCGACACCATTCTTCACGCCAGAACCCTGAGCAGAAGCCACGCAAGAAACAGCAGCGCGGCCAGGCTCTGGTCATTTTTGCGTTTGCGATGCTTGGCCTGGTGGCGGCAGTGGGGCTGGCGGTTGACACGGCTTCTTTATATGTGCGCTATGGCCAATTGAAGCGCGCGGTGGATGCGGCTGCCATTACGGCTGCCAATGAGTTTAAGACCGGTCAATCGTTGGACAAGATGCGTGATGCCGCTGAGGAAGTAATGCGCATGCATGAAATTGATATGACTTTCATTGACCTGGAAGTGTATATCTGTGATGCCTACACCCAGGACACAGTGGAACCCTATAGCGGGGATGCTGATGGTACTCGCGATCTCTACCTGTTGACGGTCGAACCGCGTTTTTACCACCGCTGCCCCAATACAGAAAGCGGGCTGGTGGCCCCGCGTAAGCTGGTGTGGGTGGAAGCCACCCAGATTGCGCCATTGTATTTCCTGACTATCATGGGATTTACAGATGTGCCGCTGCGCACCCATACCATTACTGAAGCGGCACCGGTAGACCTGGTGATCGTGATCGACATTTCAGAGTCAATGGGCGAGCACACGGTAGGGTTCACCCCCGGTAATTTCGATGCTTCCGGATGTAACGCAACCAACACCTGCGAACCGCTGCGCCAGGCAAAAGAAGCGGCCACGCTCCTGGTGGACAAAATGCACCAGGGCTATGACCGTGTGGCGGTGGTAACCTTTGATGTGAATGCTGTGACCCATCCCATTCCTAACATTCAGGGGATATCCACCAGCCTGAGCGATGATATGGATGAGGTACGGGCTGCCTTGCTGAACATCCAGTTGCACGATGACGCACCTTTCATGCGGCTATGGCCCATGTGGCGCAACCCTGGATTGGAAAACCCGGCTGGACCGCAAAACTTTTATGCTTTTAACCCCGTGAACCCCGAAGACCGTGACGGCGACGGGCGTGATGAGGATCCGATGTACCCGCCGTGCATCGATGTTGACGGGACAGTCAACAACCACCCGATGTGCTGCAATCTGACCCCTGATCGCTGGGATACTGATCCCAAATTCTCAGGTTTCAACTATGCCGGCAGCGGTTTCCCCTGTGATTCTGACCTGTTATTGGATGCCTATGATTGGGACAATGACGGTGTCTTCACCATGAACGACCACAATACTTCGGTTGCGTTTTTGGGCGGTTCTGTATCTGATGATACTTTGTACGAGTTGTCAGTTCTTTCCACCTGCAGCGGCTGCGGTATACGCGAAGCCAGCAGCATCCTGAACCAGCACGGCCGTGCCGGTGCGGTGTGGATCGTGGTGTTCCTGTCAGATGGCGGCGTGAATCTTGCGGATCGCGCACCGGTCATACCGGCGCAATACACCAACGGCTTTTGTTTTGGCCCGCCACTGAACCACACGGTTGGCACCTATCCGGTGACTACCATGACATCCCCGGCTTTGTACAGCCATTCCTGGAATGCGATGTGCCGCGGTGACAGCAGCGCACCGCGTATCTGTATCAACGATGATGTCAACACCTGCCCGCCCGGTACCATCTGGGAGGACCCGTCAACGTTGTTGTATGGACAGGTTACTTACACTGCTTACCACTACGCGCTAGATGTGACCGACCGTATGGCACTGACCACCAGCACCACCGACGAACCGCTGGGCAACGATATCGGTATATTTACCATTGGTCTGGGAGATGTGGTCAGTGAATCGGGTGGCGTGATCACCAGCACTTACGGCGAAGACCTGCTGCGCTATATGGCGGCGGTGGGCATTGACGGCGACCGCACCACTGACCCATGCTCAGCCACGGCTCCTAAAGAAACCTGCGGCCAGTATTATTACGCACCCAGCGCAGCTGAATTATTTATCATTTTTGAAGATATTGCTAACCGTATCTATACGCGAATTTCTCAATAGGACGGATGTAGAGAGATTCGAGGAGATGAGCTTATGATTAAACATTTCAAAAAACGAGTGATACAGATCAAACACGGCGGTGTTCGGCAAAAGGCGCAAAGCCTGTTGGAATTTGCGCTGGTTTTGCCAATACTGCTGCTGTTGATATTCGGGGTGATCGAATTTGCCCGTTTGCTGCAAGCCTATCTGGCGATTGAAAATGGGGCTCGCTTTGGGGTGCGTTACGCCATCACCGGTGATTATGACCCGGCTTTTTGTGCTTCTGCCGCCGCTGCGCTCGATCTTGAAGATGAAGACCTGGCAGACGGGGTGATTGACTGCCGCGTCCCGGAGACCTATGATGATCACGAAGAAATGACCAATGCGCTGATCGACTGGGCGCGCCTTCCTTCCATCCGGGAGGCCTCTTTGCAAGGCGCGATCGGTATTTCCTTCAACCCCGATCCCACCGTCACCGGCGATTATGAAACCTTCCTGGCCAACCCGCAAGACCCGCTGTCGCACGAAAACCGCGGCAACCCGGGCGCCAAACGCTATCTGGGCATGAATATCTGCTCGAACCGCTATAACCCTGAAACCGACACGGCCTACCGCCTTGATCCCAACCCCTTCTACTATCCTGGCCATGAGGGAGAGCAAAATTACCGTTATCCCATTTACTGCCAGGCATACAGCCCCACCTTCGGGACTGCATCCTATTTCACCGATGATGCGGGCGCACCCGGCAACCGTGTGCAGATCCGCCTGACGCTGCGGCATGAATTGATCACGCCTATCATCAATACCTGGTGGCCGACGATCAAGATCGAAGCCGCTCGCGAAGGTATCGTGGAGCGCTTCCGCACTTCGCGTGTGTCCGGCCTTACTAACCCGCTGACCCTGGCGCCCACCTGGACGCCCATCCCGCCGACAGGCACCATTACCCCTACTATCACGCTGACTCCCACGGCAGATCCCTGCACCGGTGGCAGCCAAATCCTGCGTGAGGTGTGGACGGACATCAGCGGTGGCAGTGTGAATGATTTGCGCAATGCCGACCGCTTCCCGGATGAACCCGACCAGGTTGGCTATTTGGGCAGTTATGAAGCGCCAACCAATGTAGGTGACAATTACGGGCAGCGTGTGCATGGTTATGTGTGCGCACCTTACACCGGTCAATATACTTTCTACCTCGCGTCTGATGACGGCGGGGAACTGCATATCAGTGTGGATGAAAACCCCAGCAACGCGGTGCAGATCGCTTCTGTGCCGGGTTGGACCAACTCACGCGAGTGGAACAAATATACCGAACAGCAGTCGATTCCCCTCAATCTGATCGGCGGACGCTGGTACTACATCAGTGCGCTGATGAAAGAGGCTGGCGGCGGTGATAACCTGGCGGTGGGCTGGACCGGCCCTGAAGCGATGGGCCTGGGCGGTATCACTGTGATCGAAGGGCAATACCTGCGCCCGGCGGCACAATCAACCGTGCCCACGCGTACATTGACCCCCAGCACCACGCCGACTCCTACGCCGACTTTGACACCCACGCCAGAATTCTTTGATTGTAACGGCACCGGTGCTTTGAATGAAATCTGGTGGGGTATCACCGGCAGCACGGTTGCCAACCTGACCTCCAATACGCGCTACCCGCTCTATCCGGATGTGCAGCAGATCATCACAGACCTTGACCATGGACGCAACATTGCCAACAACTATGGACAGCGTACGCGCACCTATTACTGCGCGCCTTACACTGGAGAATACCGCTTCTGGATCTCCAGCGATGACCGCAGCGAATTGTGGATGAACACCAACGGCACCGACCCACTGCTGCGCACGCGCATTGCCTATTTCAACAGCTGGACCTATCCGGACACCTGGCTCGCCAATACCACACAACGTTCCGCTGTTGTGAATCTGCAAGCTGGTCAATTGTATTACATGGAGGCGCTGCACAAAGAAGGCAGCGGCAGCGACCATCTGCAGGTGGGGGTTTCCTACTTCGGGTCTGATAACCCCAATGATGTGGTCATCATCGACCAGGAGTGGCTGTTCCCGGTTGACCCGGGTCCACCGCCGGTAGATCCCCAGACCTGTCCCAACACCAGCTCGCTGCTGCGTGAATACTGGTTGAACATCGGCAATGGCAGGAATGTATCAGACCTGACCTCAAATCCACGCTATCCAAACAGCCCCAGCGGGTTTGACTATGTTTATTCAGCGTCTGTGCCCGCTAACTGGGCAAATTATTATGGCAACCGTGTACGCGGCTGGGTGTGCCCGCCCTATGACGGCGAATATACCTTCTTCATTGCCTCTAACGACCAGGGGATGCTGTATTTGAGCAGCGATGACACAGCCGGCAACGCCAGTTTGATTGCCTGGACACCCAACAACGTAACCACTGGTGCGACCAGCTGGTTCACCTATCCATCGCAGCGTTCTGTCACCATCACCCTGCAAGGCGGAGAAGAGTATTACATTGAATTCCTGCACAAAGAACGGGACGGTAGCGACCATAGTAATATCGGTTGGGTGGGGCCTTATATGGACACAGTAGCGATCATTGCTGGACAGTATCTGATCCCAATGTCACCGCAGCCCACACCCACGCCGACCGTCACACCAACGCCGACCATTACGCGCACGGCAACCAACACGCAACCGCCAACGCGTACACTGACGCCATCGCGCACACCAACACCGTCACGCACACCGACGCGTACATTGACACCGACCCGTACGCTGACACCGACGCGCACTCTGACGCCGACACGCACACTGACGCCATCGCGTACGCCAACCCGTACATTCACATTGACGCCGTCGCGCACCCCGACGCGCACCAACACGCCACCCAGAACGCCAACCTACACACCGACGATGACGCGCACCCCGTCACGTACACCGACGCCCAGCATCACGCCGACGCCGACCCAATCTCCGACACCGCCTAAAATTGGGTGATGCCACGAACAAAAAACAGGAGTAACAACAAGGGTTTTCTTCACCAGAATGATGGAGAGAACCCTTCTCCGTCCTATCGTGAACAACTCCGGTGGTGGCAGTGGCTTCTGATTGGTTTGATCGGACTGGTGCTTTTCTGGTTGGTGCTATTGCTCTTGTTTTACGGCGGAGGCGGGCTGTTGATGGGCCGTATCCGCTTTCTACTGGGGCTGGCTGTGTTCCTGTTCGCCGCCAACGTAGCGGGGATTATTATCGCCCTGCGTGAGATGCGCCGTCGCCGCTGAGCGATTGAGGGGGATCACTACCCTGACAATGGTGCCTTTGCCCTGTTTGGAAAGCACCTCGAATTCACCGCCCAATTGATGGGTTTGTTCGCGCATGCTGCGCATGCCAAAACCTTCGCTGTGGCTGCCAGCAGTAAAATCGATACCCTGGCCGTTGTCTTCGATATCGAGGTGCACGTGGGTGCCGCTGGTGTCAATGCGCACTTCGACCTCGTCTGCATTGGCGTGCTTGATGACATTGTTCAATGCCTCGATGGAGATACGGAAGAGGGCGTCTGCGATCGGGGCTGGCAGCTGGATATTGGGGTCACAGCGCAGGCTGGTTTTCATTTCAGCACGCTGCTCTACGGTTTCCAGGCGGGAGGTGAGGGCATAGAACAACCCTTCTTCTTCCACGGCGGAAGGCCTAAGCTCAAAGATCAAGTTGCGGGTTTCTTTGATAGCCTGGTTTAGAATGACAGGCATCTCATCCAGGCTTTTCTGCAAATTGGTGGGAATTTCGACTTCAGGGAATAACTTCAGCACCACATGCAGGTGTAAATTTAGACTGTACAGCAACTGCGTGACAGAATCATGCAGTTCGCGCGCCAGGCGGGTGCGTTCTTGTGCCACAGCGCCCGCCTCAGCCTGCTGGCGCAGACGGATGATCTCAATGGCATCCCGGATCAATTCGGCGACGGTGGCCAGCAGGTCCTTTTCTTCTGAGGAGTAGGCAGAGGGCTGGTCGCTGATGATGACCAATACCCCCAACAGTTCTTCTCCTCGCCGCATGGGCATGGCAATAAAGTGGCGCAAATTGGCCTGGCGGATGCACTCAGGTGCGTGCTGCCGCGAAAGCAGGTCTTTCACTTCCATCACCTGCGGGTTGCGGAATATCCAGTCCCGCCATGGAATCTGGCTGTTAAATTCCAGGTTATTCAGGGCTGCCTGCACCTGGGGGTCAATGCCTTGCATGGCGGTTGGCGTCAATGCTTTGGGTTGGTCTTTGCTCTCTGTGACCATATAGATGGCGCCAGCCTTGGCCTCCATCCCTTTAACGATCACTTGCAGTGACTGGGTCAGCATTGCTTCGGTTTCAAGATATTGCGCAGCGATGCGGCGGATATTGTACATCAATTCCAGCGAACTGGTGCGTTGGGCAACGCGCTGTTCCAATGTTTCCGTAATTTGTGCGCGCTGGAGAGAGATTCCCGCGATTTCAGCGATGGTGGACAGCAATTCTTTTTCTGGGTCAAGCAGCTGCTCACGGTTGTCATTAAAGGCAATGTGCATCAAACCAAGTATCTGGTCACTGGCTTTGATCGGGATGGCGACACTCCAGCGTGAATGTTGCAGCACCTCACGCAGCACAGGGTTCGGGGACTGTATAGCGGACAGCTCGCGGTAGGTCATGAGCGTCATCTGGCGGTTTTGCATGATGTCCCAATAGACATCGTCTGCGTTTTCCGGGATCTCTTCTGCGTGCAAGCGGAAATCGAAAGCATGATTCCAGACCACTTTCAGGTGTTCCTGTTTGACCAACAGCAGAAAGATGCCGGAAGCACCCATCACATCCACGATATGGTTGATGAGGATTTCCAATATGTCAAAGGTGGTAGCAGCACGGCGCATAGCGCGTGAGATGCTCACCAGGGTTTCTAATTGCTGCATGCGGTTGCGTTCTTCTTCACCCAGGCGTATTTTCAACAGGGCGGCTGCGATCTGGCGGGCGAGAATATCGAGCATACGCTCATCATTGTCACTGATGCCATCCGCTGCGGCGCTTTCTACGTTCAATACCCCCAGCAACCGTCCATCGGTTTTCAGCGGAACGGCCAGTTGCACCTTCGTGTCACCATAAAAAGGCTGCGAATTGATTTCCTGTCCTGGCGTATAGGTTTGTTTGTGCTCAAATCCGTCTTGCATCACCTTGCTGACCGGGTTTTCAGGCGCGGGTGGGGGCAGCTGCTGGTTGGTGTCATATAAGTTCGTACCCTGGCCCTGTATGAAGAGGTCGATGTGTGAAAAAGGGAACAGGTCTGACAGCCAGATACGCACCTGGTGCAGGAAGGCGGCTTCATTTTCGCTTTCTGCGCTGGCGGCCGCGATGGTGTTGATGGTTTGCAGCACCTGCATCTGATGATAGATTTGCTGCTGGTTGATCATGCGCTCGGTGATCTCGTGAAAAGAGGTGACCACGCCATGCGGTTGTTTTTCGCCGGGGTGGAAAAGAGGTTGTGAATTGACGGAGAGCCAAATGCGTCTGCCATCACGGCGCTGCACCTGGAGGATAAACCGGTAGATGGGCTGTCCATGGGTGAGGGCAATGCACGAGGGGAATTCTTCATATGGCATCAGGCTGCCATCTTCACGGTAAATGGCAAGGTTGTCCATCGGGCGTCCGCCGCGCATTTCATCAAAGCGCAGGCCAAGAATTTCCTGTGCGCGCGGGTTGCCGGTTTGAATGCGGTCATCTGCGTCAGCCACCATCACACCCTCTGCCAGTGCCATCACCACGGATTGATAGCGCTCTTCACTCTCTTGCAGGGCGCGTTCAGACTTTTTGCGGTGGGTGACGTCCATGACCATGCCCTGCACGATGAATTGCTGGTGTTCATCCTTAAGCAGTGTCAGATTCATGGACACCCATAACAACGAACCGTCATAGCGGTAGAGGCGCACATCGACATTTTCCAACCGGTCTGATTGCTGTAGGGTCAGCATGATTTGAGGCAGGATATCTTGATGGTGATAATACAACTGGTTGATGTTGGCTGCCAGCAGGCTGTCCTGGTCAGGATATCCCAACAAATCGGCAAGGAATTGATTGGCGCGCAGCAAGCTGCCATCGAGAGTGCATTCAAATACGCCGATGGGCAGGCGGTCGATCAATTCGCGGGTGCGTTTTTCGCTTGCCTGCACGGACTGCAGGTGCTGTTGCAATTTGGCGATCTGATCGTGTGATTGTTTGAGGGCGGGCATCGGGTATCTTCCTTCGCTCCTGATTGTACCTGATAGCGGGCTGTTTTACGATAGCAGCCCTCAGGCCGTCGCTTCATCCAGCGAAGACAGGTTCTGCTGTGCCTGCTCGCGCTGGGGTCGGTATTCATCAGAACAATGCGACAGGATGGTGCAGGCTTCCTGCAGGCACTGGCGCGCCTGTGCCAGTTCACCCTTCTCTGCGAAAATGACGCCCAAATTATTGAGCGCCAGGGCGACTTCGGGATGGCGGCTACCAAAGATTTTGCGGTCAATGCGCAAAGCGCGCTGGCTTTGCTGCAGCGCTTCGGGCAGTTTGCCCTGCGCCTGTAAGATTTGCGCGTACAGGTTGGCGTCACGCCCGATATCGCTGTGGTCGCTGCCGTAGGTTTGTTCGCTGAGGGCAATCGCCTGTTCTATGGCAGCCTGCGCGTGGGCAAGGTCGCCAGATTGCTGGTAAGCCAGGGCGAGGTTTTTTAATGCCAGTGCCTGATTGATGTGGTGCTCGCTGGCGGGGCTGCCGTGCCACAGATCAGCCGCGGTGCGGAAGGCATCAATGGCAGCAGCGGTATTTTGATAGTGTAGATAGACCCTGCCGAGATTGTTCCAGCGCGAGGCAACCAGGTTGGCGTCACCGCTTTGCGACTGTTCTGCGGTAATGGCTTGTTGATACAGGTCAATGGCACGCAGGATTTCTCCCTGCTGGAAGGCGGTTTGGGCGGCTTTTTCCAATGTGGTGGGGGTGGGTGCGCCGTGAAAAGTGCGTTCGCGTGTAAGCAGGTCAGTGTACAGAGAAGAAGCCTGCGCCAGGTCACCTGCCAAGCTGTGCGCCTGGGCGCATTGGGTAATCAAGCTGTGCAGGGCGGGTTCAGAGACCGTGGAGAGTGCGCTGGCGATAGTAAGGGCGTTTTCAAACTGCTGGCAGGCTTCCGCATGCTTACCAATCAGCATCAGATAGGAGCCGAACAGCTGCTGCAGCGGCCAGACCTGTCCGGGATCACAGGCGGATTCCGCTTCGATGATGGTCACGAGGTGAGGCCCCAGCGGTTGAATGGCTTGCAGTTGGGCAAATTTGCTGTGATGTCGTAGGGCATTCCGCAGATGTTCTGTAACTGCCTGCGTTAACGGCTGGATGGCGGTGCAGTCGGGCGGATACTCATCCATCAGGCGTGTGTGCTGTTCCACCGGCAGCAAAGTGCCGGCAGGGATCACGGCAAGCATGCCCTCTTGTTGCAGGTCAGATAACATCGAAGCAAAGGCGTCTTCCTTGAACTGCAAGAAATTGCGTAGAAATTTCAATGGCAGGGGAATGTCGGGCGAGAATAACGCCGCAGTACGCAGGAAAGTTTGTTTGTGATCGGTCATGGCGGCAGGGGTTAATGTTCTTCGAAGAAACGGGCAATCTCATCACGCTGCGGGCGCGGTAGTGGGATGCGTTCGCCATTGACCTTTTGATATACACCCTTCGCCCCACTGGTGACTTCGCCGATGATGGCGCATGCGATGCCTTCGCCGTTCAGGGCACGGCAGATGGCTTCAGCATCCTCGGCAGCACAGGTGAGCAGCAGCGCGCCGGAGGCGATGGTGGCCAGGGCGTCGAGGCCGAAATGATCGCAAATGCGGCGAGCAAGCGGCGGGATGAGGATTTTGTCAGGGTCAATGAGCATGGACACCTGGCTGGCAATAGAAAGTTCCCACAATGCTGCGGCCAGGCCGCCCTCGGTTGGATCATGCATGGCGGTGACACGCCCGGCACGACGGGCAATCTCGGCATCGCGGGTGATGCTGATACCGGGTATATACAGGAAATCGACCGCCTTGCG
>CAYMNB010000021.1:40627-42062 GCA_964391725.1 uncultured Anaerolineaceae bacterium
ATGAGCGAAATGAAGGGAAAAGCGCTGCATTACAGCGAAATTGAGGCACAAGAAACAGGCGGTGGTTCCAAAAATGCCAGCATCCGCTGGCTGATCGACCGTGAACATGATAACGCACCGGTGTATGCCCTGCGTATGATCGAATTGGAGGCGGGCGGCTATTCGCCCCATCACCAGCACGACTGGGAGCATGAGAATTTCGTGGTGGAAGGCAGCGGCGAACTGCAAATTGAAGACACCATTCACCGCCTGTACCCCGGCGTGGTGTGTTTTGTACCGCCCAATGTCATGCACCAGTTCCGCAACACCGGTGAGACGACCTTGAAGTTCCTGTGCGGTATTCCGGCAGGGATCTAACGCATTGGTTGCTGCTGATGCCAATCGGTGACGGTCTGGTAGCAGCGAGCGATCTCAAATAATTGCTGTTCAGCGAAGGGCGCCGCCATTAATTGCAGATCGATGGGCAATCCGGCGTTGTCAAACCCGACCGGGAACGCCAGCCCGGGGATGCCCGCCAGGTTGGCGGGCAGGGTGAAGACATCTTCCAAATACATGGCGAGCGGATCATCGCTGTGCTGCCCGAAGGGGAAAGCGGTGGTGGGTGCAACGGGGGCGGCGATCACATCTACCTGTTGAAAAGCGGCGTCAAAGTCGCTTTTGATCAAGGTACGCACCTTTTGCGCCTGGGCGTAGTAGGCATCATAGTAACCGGCGGAGAGAGCATACGTACCCAGCATGATACGCCGTTTGACCTCGCTGCCGAAGCGTGTACCGCGCGTCTGGTCATACAGGCGGTGCAGGCTTTCATTGGTTTCACGCGGACCGTAGCGCACACCGTCAAAGCGTGCCAGGTTGGCGGAGGCTTCGGCGGGTGCTAAAAGGTAATACACAGGCACAGCGTAGCGAGTGTGCGATAATGAGATTTGTGTGACCTCTGCCCCCAGTGATTCCATCTGGGCGATGGCTTCGCGCACAGCGGCAGCAACTGCCGGTTGGATGCCTTCGGTGAAATATTCCTGCGGAACACCGATTCTGATACCTTCCAAGTCGGCGCATGGTTCAGTAGAATACTCTGGCACCGGGCGGTCACTGGAGGTGGCGTCCAGCGGGTCTTCGCCTGCCATGTGCCGAAATACCAGTGCGACATCCTCCACACTGCGTGCGAATACCCCCACGCTGTCAAGGGAGGAGCCATACGCCACCAAACCATAGCGCGATACACGCCCATAGGTGGGTTTGATGCCGCTGACACCGCAGAACGAGGCTGGCTGGCGCACACTGCCGCCGGTATCGGTGCCCAGTGCGACCGGCACCATGCGCGCGGCTACCGCGGCAGCGCTGCCGCCGGAGGAACCGCCCGGAACATGAGTTGGGTTCCACGGGTTGCGGGTGGCGCCGTAGGCGGAGTTCTCGGTGGAGGAACCCATGGCGAACT
>CAYMNB010000022.1:0-40563 GCA_964391725.1 uncultured Anaerolineaceae bacterium
TTGATCCTGCCCGTAAAAAGCTGGTTTCACGATTCATAGGATCGAAACCGCCAAACATTTTTACACACCTTAATGAGAAAAAGGATCATCAGCCAGGTAATCGTCTGGTTCTGTGATTGTTTTGCGGCGTCCTGCTTTGTGCTTACACATGCGTTGTCCTGTCACTATACAATCTGTCCAATCGGTATTACAATAAAAATATACCAATACAGAACCCTATTACCAACTGACATAATATGCCGCCCGTCTCAGGTCCAGAGAGTGTGTTTGCGTGAACCTGGCTCGCGGTGAAGCGTCAGCGTGCTGGTAGTTTTGGCGGTATTCCATAAGGATGCCGATGGATAGCAGGGATAGGAACTGGTAATAGATTGTTAAAGGCTGGCAAAGGCTTGTTCCTGTCGGCCGGAGACAACGGCGAACCACCCATCTGCGGACACCGCAGGCAAAGTGAGTCCTTTTCAACGAGGTGATAATCGAATGCGAATCATTGTACCGATCAAGCAGGTTCCAGAAACTTCCAAGGTCAAAATGGATCCTGAAACCGGAACGATGGTGCGGAAAGGCCTGGCAAGTATTGTCAATCCGCTCGATCTGTACGCGATCGAGACCGCGCTGCGTGTACGGGAGAGAGAGGGAGGCAAGGTGACAGTCATCACCATGGGGCCTCCCAACGCCACCTTCGCCCTGCGTGAAGCATTGGCGATGGGGTGTGATGAAGCGATTTTATTGAGCGATCGCCAGTTCGCCGGGGCTGATACCTGGGCAACTTCTTACGTGCTGGCAAAAGCCATTCAGAAACTGGGTGAGTTCGACTTGATCTTGTGCGGCGAACGCGCTACCGACGGCGATACCGGACAGGTGGGGCCGGGCATTGCCTCCTGGATGGACCTGCCCCTGGCGACCTATGTCAGCAAAATCCGCGATGTGAGCGAAGACGGCGTACGCATCGAGCGCATGGTGGAAGAAGGTATCGAGGTGTTGTGGAGCCCGCTGCCGCTGGTACTGACGGTGATCAAAGAAGTGAACCCGCCGCGCCTGCCTACCTTGCGCCAGAAATTGAATTCACTCACAGCCGACATCATCATCTGGGGGCCGGCTGATATTGATGCCGACCCCGAAAATTTGGGCTTGCACGGCTCACCCACACGTGTGGTAAAGATCCAGGAGCCACAGGTGGTGCGCAAGGCCGAAATGGTGTATGTCAAACAGGTGGAGGATGCCGGTGTGGCAGCCCACCGCGTGGTGGCGTTTTTAAAAGAAAGGGGGCTGCTCTGAGATGAAAAAACCAGAGGGCGAATGGAAAGACATCTGGACGCTGGCAGAGGTGAACCGTCAGAATCACCTGCACAGCCTGTCCTTTGAATTGCTCGCCTGGGGGCGAGCACTGGCCGATCAGCGCGGAAGCCGCCTGTGTTCGGTGGTTCTGTGCCACAACCTGCTGGAAGGCGAGTTGGAAGAGTTGGTCACGCACGGCGCGGATGTCGTGTATGTGGTCAAACATCCGCAATTGGAGAATTTCGTGCCGGAGAGCGATGCCAGGGTGCTCAGTTTCTTGATCAAGAAATACCAGCCGGAAGTTGTCATCGCCGGGGCATCTACCACCGGACGTACGGTGATGCCGTACGTGGCGATCAAAACCGATGCCGGCCTGACCGCGGATTGCACCGAACTGGCTATCGACGCAGAGACCGGCAACCTGCTGCAAACGCGTCCCGCCATCGGCGGTAACATCATGGCGACCATCAAAACGCCGGACGCGCGCCCGCAAATGGCAACGGTGCGCCCGAAATCGGCACATCCGCTGGAGCGTGACCTCACCCGACAGGGCGAGATCATCCATGTGACGGATGTACCGGCAGAAGCTTTCACCGCAAAGATGCAGTTTGAACAGTTCATCGGCGATGCCACCAACGAAATGCCGTTGGAGGATGCTGACATGATCGTTTCGGGCGGAAAAGGTATGGTCAACAGCCAGAACTTTGTGATCCTGGAGCAGCTCGCCCACATATTGGGCGGGGCGGTGGGCGTTTCACGTACCGCCGTGGACCAGGGTTGGCGTCCCTATTCACAGCAGGTGGGGCTTTCGGGCAAGACCGTGGCCCCCAGTCTGTACATCGCCTGCGGCATTTCCGGCGCTGTGCAGCATCTGGTGGGCATGAAGACCGCTGACAATATCATCGCCATCAACATCGACCCCAAGGCGCCCATTTTTGAAGTGGCGGATCTGGGTGTGGTCGGCGACCTGTTTATGATGGTGCCGTTGATCACAGAATTGATCCGTCAAGAAAAGAGCAAGGAGGGACAACGTCATGGCTGAACTCACCCATAGCAGCCGCTATCATATTGTCACCAAACCCTCACCCACCCCGTTTGATTATCCGATCACATTCCGCATGGATGAGCATGATGACTATGTCAAATACGGCCACCAGGCGTTTGACCAGGGGCGCTACGGCGGTGATCCGCACTGGACGCCGCAGGTGATCACCCAGACCTGGTTCCAGGCAGAGACCGGCAAGATCCCCATCTCGGGGGCCGGGTATGGCGGCGGTTTTGCCGAAAACGGCTTCGACGCCATCTGGCTGGACATGTCAGAGATCGTGCGGCCGACGCGTGATGGTATCCACGGGCGCGAATACATTTCCACCACGGTGGATCTGGGTGCGCGCGTGCCGCAATTGCACTTTACCAATGGCGGGTTGAACTATGAAGAACTGCCACACACGCACACCATTCCGCTGCCGGTGATCTTCGATGTGCTGCCGATTCCGATCCCGGGGCGTGCCATCCATGTGGCACGCGCCAAAGCCGCGCACACCCTGGGCAACTTCGCCCTGATTCGTTTTGACGCGCTGGGCGAAGATTTGCTGCCCTATCAGTCGGCGGTGATCCCTTTGGTCAGCGATCTGACACAACTGCACAGCAATTGGGCGGAAAATGCGCCTCTGCTGGCGCTGGATTGTGAAACCAGCATTGCCCCGGCGCCCTTCTTTGAGGCCGCCAAACAGGTATTTCCTCACAAATCCATCATTGTGCGCCTGCATTTGAGCCCGTCCAGCCTGACTATGGTGGATGCGCTGATCCGCGCAGACTGCACGCTGGTGCATCTGGTGGCGGATGAACAGGCGCACGAGTTTGAGGGCGAACGTTTTTTGACCGATGCCCTGCGCGAGATTCATGACCATCTGGTGGAGGAGAGCCTGCGCGACCACGTGTCGATCATTGTCAGCGGCGGTATCGCCGCCGCTGAGCACATGCCCAAGTCTATCATCTGTGGTGCGGACATCGTCGCTATTGATTTTGTGATGATGATTGCTCTCGGCTGCGCCTTGTGGGCGGATGTGCGCCACAATTGCAAGGTGGAAGCCGGTGATTTTGACCCGGATTGGGCTGCCCAGCGCCTGATCAACCTGGTGAGTGCCTGGCGCGACCAGCTGTTAGAAGCGATGGGCGCCATGGGCATACGCGAGGTTCGCCGTATGCGCGGTGAGCTGGGGCGCGCCATGTTCTATCAGGAGGAGGAAAAACGCTTCCGCGGCCTTTTCTCACGCCCTGCAGACCTGGATATTCCGGTGTTACCGGCGCTGCCGCCCAACAGCGGCGAATCAGAAGGAGACCTGCGCTGGACGACTGCCCTGATCCTCTCAACGGCGGAGCAGGCGCGCACTGCGCGTCCGCCCGCCAACGGGCTGGAGTTCCGCTATGGCCGTTCTAACGGCGGGTTTGACCGTCTGCGCTTCCGCTTCGAACTGGAAGAAGATATGCAAAAGTTTGATTGGGATCTGGACGCGGTGGAGGAAGTGGATCTTTCGATCGAGCTTAACCGCCGCAATGACGGCCGCCCGGTCAGGCGCATTCCCATCCCCTGGTACGGCGGCGGCATGTCCTTTGGTTCGGTCAGTGTGAACACAATGATGTCGCGTGTGTGCGCGGCAGAGCGTTTTGACACCTTCATCTCCACTGGCGAGGGCGGCTATCCCGACGACCTGATTCCCTACAAGGATCACCTGATTACGCAGGTGGCGACGGGTTTGTTCGGGGTGCGTGAAGAGACCATCCAGCGCGCGCCGATTGTAGAGTTCAAGTATGCGCAGGGCGCCAAGCCCGGACTGGGCGGGCACCTGCTGGGTGAAAAATCGACCGAAGTGGTGGCAAAGATGCGCCAGGCGGTGGCAGGTTTCAGCCTGTTTTCGCCGTTCCCCTTCCACAGCGTCTACTCGGTGGAAGACCACAAGAAACATGTGGACTGGATCAAGACCGTCAACCCCAAGACGCTGGTGTCGGTCAAGGTCTCCACGCCCACAGACGTGGACATGGTGGCGGTCGGTTCGTATTATGCCGGCGCCAATATCCTGCACATCGACGGTTCTTACGGCGGGACGGGCGCCGCGCCCGAGATTGCCAAGAAGAACATCGCGCTGCCGATCGAATATGCCATATCGCGTGTGCATGAGTTCCTGCTGCAGGAGGGCATCCGCGACGATATTACCGTGATGGCATCTGGCGGGGTGCGCACGGCCTTCGACATCGCCAAGGCCATTGCGCTGGGCGCGGATGGTGTGGTGGTCGGCACGGCCGACCTGATCGCGATCGGCTGTGTACGGTTGGGCACCTGTGAAAAGGACAAGGGTTGTCCCTTCGGCATCACCACCACCGACCCGGAAATGTCGAAATTGGTCGACCCCAAGATCAGCACCGAACGCATTGTCAACCTGTACACATCCTGGCAGCTGCAACTGGCCAATATCGTCAAGAAGCTGGGCTTCCGGTCGGTGCGCGAACTGCGAGGCCGCACGGATGTGTTGATTTATCTCGAAAAAGAAGGCGATCTGGCTGGCGAGGGAGGCAACTAAGATGACGGACTATCGATTAATTCAACAACTGCTGGCATCGCGCAAAGAACATATGCCATCGGTGCAGATAACTCCATCCAACAACCGCGAGGAAGCCGCCGAGGGCGGCTGCGGGGTGGTGGGCATGGCAGCATCGTTCCCGGTGGCGGGACGCCATTTTTTTCAGGCGGCGGAACAGATGCACAACCGTGGCAACGGCAAGGGCGGCGGCATCGCCGCTGCCGGTCTCAACCCGGCGCAGATGCACGTATCACCGGAGGTGCTGCGCGATGCTACTTTACTGCAGGTGGCATATCTGGATCCCACCAGCCGCGCTGAGGTGGAAAATGCCTGCATCCTGCCATACTACGACGTGCTGCAATCGTATCTGATCGACACCATCGACGATTATCGCGCCATCGAAGGGCTGGAAGTGAAACCACCGGATGTCGTACGCTATTTTGTTCGTGCCAAAGAAGATTGCCTGGCGCAATTTGCGCAAGTGAATGGCTTAACCGCCCTCGACCCGCGCAAACTGGAAGATGAGTTCGTTTACCGCCAGACCTTTGCACTCAACACGCAATTTTATGCCAGCCTGGGTGAAAAACGCGCCTTTGTGCTCTCGCACGCGCGCGACCTGCTGGTGTTGAAGATCGTAGGTTATGGCGAACAGGCTGCGCGCTACTACCAGATGGAAGACATGCAGGCGCATGTGTGGATTGCTCACCAGCGTTACCCGACCAAAGGGCGTGTGTGGCACCCCGGCGGGGCGCATCCCTTCATCGGGTTGAATGAAGCCCTGGTGCACAACGGCGACTTCGCCAATTACCACGCGGTTTCCACCTATCTGCGCCAGCGCAGTATTACGCCCCTGTTTCTGACCGACACCGAGATCAGCGTGCTGTTGTTTGACCAGCTTGACCGCGTGTATGAATACCCGCTTGAAGCCACTATCGAGGCATTGGCGCCGACCACGGAACGCGACTTTGCGAAACTGCCGGCAGACAAGCAGAAGATGTACCGCGCGATTCAATCCACCCACATTCACGCTTCGCCCGATGGCCCGTGGTTCTTCATTATCGCGCGCAGCCAACCTGACAAAGACCTGTGCCAATTGCTGGGTATCACCGATACCTCCATGCTGCGTCCGCAGGTGTTTGCGCTGATAGATGCCACTGACGGTGACAAACGTTACCAGGTCGGCTTGATCGGCTCGGAAAAGCAGGCCATCGACGCCACCCTCAAGAGCCTGCACGAAGAGATTCCGGCGGTGTGCCCGGTGGCTGACCGCTACTGGAACGCGCGCGGCGGTTCGTACAATGACGGGGGTTCGTTCTCCTTCACCGTACATAAAAGCGATCCGGATGCGCCGTATGGCTCCATCCGTGAACTGGTGTGCACCAACAAATTTGGCGAGCGTATCGAAATTGCGCAGGACCAGGCGCACCTGCTGCCGCAAGACCTCAATAACGGTCACAAACCCTCCACCTTCGCACATGATCTGCTCAAAGAGCTGGTGGAGCTGCCGCTGCCGCTGGATACTTCCTATGAACGCCTGATTGATCAGGCCTGGTACCGCATTGAAGGCTGGTTGAAACAGGTCAGTTATGCGGAATTGCAGCACACCATCGATTTCTGGGTGTCGCAGACCGGGGAGGGATCCAAATACTGGCTGGTGATCCTGA
This sequence comes from uncultured Anaerolineaceae bacterium, assembly GCA_964391725.1. GTDB lineage: Bacteria > Chloroflexota > Anaerolineae > Anaerolineales > Anaerolineaceae > SpSt-1165. Next base: position 6,518 of record CAYMNB010000022.1, read on the forward strand.
TGTTGATGACGCGCATGCGTGACCGGCTATATGATCCCGGCAGCAAACGGCGTGCTTCGCTGCTGTCCATGCTGGACAAGGGCATCGAGCAGGCGCTGGATAATGTGCCGTTGTTCGACTCGCGCCAGCCGATGATGGAAGCGCGCTTCACCTGGGACACCCGCAAAAACCTGATTGCGCCGATGCTGCCCAATGCCGTGCTGGTGCTGGATGTGACCGGTTTTCCGGCAGAGGGCGATGAAGGGCCGGGCCTGTTCCTGTCACAGGCGTCGCGCATGGGCTGGCATCACCTGATCAGCTACCGCTGGCGCGGCCAGCGTTTCCTGGCCTGCAACCTGGGGCCGGTGGATACCAAACTGCGCTTTGACGCCTATGGCTCGCCGGGCGATTACCTCGCTTCGGGGCTGGATGGCGATCGTGTCAGTGTGTTCGTGCATAACAACGCGCAGGACCAGCTGGCGCAGATCTACAACAAGGGCACGCTGGTGGTATATGGCGACACCGGCCAGACCTTCATGTATGGCGCCAAGGGCGGCAAGGCTTTCATCCGCGGCAACGCCGCCGGACGTCCCTTGATCAACGCCGTCGGGACACCGCGCGTGGTCATCAACGGCACCTGCCTGGATTACCTGGCGGAGTCGTTCATGGCGGGCAACCCGCTCAAGGGCGGCGGTTTCGTGGTGTTGAACGGCATCGAATTCGATGAACATAACGGCATGCATGACCTGCCGGAGCCCTATCCGGGCGGCAACCTGTTCTCGCTGGCTTCGGGCGGCGCGATCTACATCCGCGACCCGTTCGGCAAGGTGGAGGAGGACCAGCTCAACGGCGGGTTCTTCCAGCCGATGACGGAGGAAGACCAGCGCTTGATCCTGCCCTACTTACAAGAGAATGAGCAGTATTTCGGTATCCCGGTTGATTCTTTGCTGACTGTGAACGGCGAAAAACGCCCTATGACCGAGGTCTATCGCAAGGTCGGCGCCGGGGCGGTGGTTGCACTGCATTAGTTCAGGGCCTTGAACCTCGGGTTATCCTCGTAACCCGAGGTTCTTGATTTTATGTAGCAGAATCAGGCGGCGCTTTTGCGGTCGTTGACCGCGCGCACCGGGCGACCTTCGATGTAACCACGGTAACCCATCGGCGCCAGTTGGAATTTGGGCGCGTCTTCGTCTGCCCATTCATAACCGTAGATCTCCGGGTTGAAGTTTTCGGTCTGCTGCCAGAGTTCGTCGATGGCGTCACCGAAATTTTCGTCATCGTAGGGCTGTCCCTGGAAGATGAGCAGCTTGCAGGGCGGCAGTTCGATCATCTCGAAGCCTTCGGGAATCTCGTCGTCATAGTCCAACGGTACTTCCACCCCCTGGGTGTAGGTGGAGGTGCCCGCGGGTTTCAGATTGGGCGGCATCCACATCCCGATCGGTTCATACAGGGCTTCTTTGATGCTGCTGAGAATGCCCCACACGTCGCAGCCCACCTCATCGCAGTACTCGAAATATTGCGTGGCGGTTTTGCCGCGCATCAGGATCAGTTTGCGCGCCGGGCGTTCAACAATTTGTACAAATATGGCTTTGGCTGTTTCACTCATTTCTTTTGGTTTTCCTTTCATTTCCTTCAATTTGGCAGAACCGCGAACATCGGACGGCATAAACAACGGGATCGGTTTGGGTTTTTGGGCGTATTGTTTGGGCGTCAGGCCGAACTCTTTGGCGAAGGCACGCGTGAACCCTTCGTGAGAGTCAAAGACAAAGTCAAGCGCCACATCCACCACCCGCACCTTTTCATCACGCAGCTTCAGCGCCGATTTGGTAAGCCGGAGGCGGCGGATATAGTCAAAGGGGGTGCTGCCGGTGTATTCCTTAAAGATGCGCGCGCAATAATAAGGAGAGTACCCGGCGGCTTTGGCCAGCATCGACAGCGTGATCGGTTCGTTGATATGGTCAGCGATGCAGGTCTGCATTCTCTGAACGGCTTCCAAATGTTCGTGGTTGTTCACAATTTTCACCTCAGGAATGAGTATAAATGGGGTGGGTAAATATTTCTTGACCTGGGTTGCGCTGTTGGCAGTGATAAGTATATTGTACATCCGCCATCGCGGGCGTGGACGGGCGTATGGGCGGGGGTTGTCGAAACTGCGGGGGAGCTGGTAACTTTGTGCAAACGGGGCAACAGGCGCTTGACGCAATAGAAAAAATGTTCTATTATAAAGATGTCGACAGCACCTTGACAACCACCAAATAGTACCCTTTTCTACAGCACATACACACCGTCAATTTTGTGTGTGATGGGCAGCAGGCGCTAGAAGTTTCTGCCATATGAACGACCGCTGTCCCTCGCCAATGCAAAGCCAAACGGTGACTGAATCACTCTCTGCAATTGACCACCCTGATATACCACTCCTTGAGCCAGACACACGACATTTGTACCTTGCCCTCCCCTTGATCCACTTTTGATGGCGACCCCGCTGCTCCTCCAGCGGGGTCTGTCATGCAGGCATTTCGGCAGGCGGTTGCAGGCGAAATGGTGACGAATGATAGGCCAGACGCGCGGTGCCAGCACTTTTGGCGCAGGCCGTTCACGTATAATGAAAGCATGAAACGCCAAAAAACATCGTCTGATAAAATCCGCCCCAAACACTGGCTGCCAGTGCTGGCTGTAATGATTCTGCTTTTTTTGCTGGCAGTGCCATTCATCCTGTGGCAGGCAGGGCGCTTTCTGGTGGTCAATGATGACCTGCAGACGGCAGATGCCGTGATCGCGCTGGGCGGCGACAACAGTTTTGACCGCCTCGAGCGCGCGGTCGAGGTTTATCAGCAGGGGCTGGCGCGGGTGCTGATCATTCCCGATACACCGGATGCCACCCCCACCGGACAGTCGTATACCGCCTACATGCGCGAGGCCGCCCTGGCGCGCGGGGTGCGGGCGGAAGATATCTATGTCACCGAAGTGACTGCCACCAGCACCTGGAATGAAGCCCGCGCGGTTCGCAAGCTAATGCTGCGCAACGACTGGCAATCCTGTATCGTGGTCAGCGATCCTTACCATACCCGCCGCGCCAAAATCGCTTTTAACCAGGATTTTCGGCCGTATGGGTTGTCAGCTGCCGTCACCTATACCCCGCAGCACTGGTACCGCCCGTCACAGTGGTTCCTTAGTGCGCGCGGGGTGACCACCACGCTGTTGGAATATGTAAAGTTGGCCGGGCAGCTGGCTGGACTGGAATACCTGGAAATCAATTGAGGCCTGCCGATGGGCGAGATCATTCAGGACAGAGATTATTTGTTAAACCAGCAATACCGCCAGCCGGATGGTTTGCAGGCACGCATGTTCCTGCACCGCGCCTATGGCACCAACGCTGACAGTTGGACCAAATGGGTCTATGACCAGATGAATTTGGCTGATGGCATGTTTGTGTTAGAACTGGGCTGCGGCACCGGGGCATTGTGGCAGGAGCAGGGCAAACGCTTACCCGCCGACTGTCGTCTGGTGCTTTCTGACCTCTCACCGGGCATGCTGGCAACCGCCAGGGGCAATGTGGCACACATGCCGCAGGCGGTTTTCTACCGCGGTGATGCCGGCTGTCTGCCGTTTGATGACGGCATGTTCGACATGGTCGCTGCTCATTACATGCTCTACCACGTCAGCGACCTGCCAGCGACCCTGCAAGAGATGCGGCGTGTGATGCGCCCAGGCGGCTGGCTGTGTGCTGCCACCAACGGCATCGCACACATGCGTGAATTGCATGACCTGCTGGTGGAGAGCGGCAACCTGCCTGAGCAGGTGCCTGCGGTGAAAGCCAACGACAGCGCGCGCCTTTTCGGGCTGGAAAGCGGCATCGTACCACTGCGGGTGACCTTTGCGCGGGTGGAGCGGGTCGATTTTACCCAGCACTTGCAGGTGCGTGATGTGCAGCCGATGATGGACTATATCTATTCCATGTGGGGTCACGATCTGCCGCACGAAGATGAACTGCGCCGCCGCATCCAGGCGGAAATCGACCGCCAGGGATTCTTCTTCATCGGTAAATCGCAGGGCATGCTGAAGGCGCAGCGGTAGCGGTTTTCAGGAGATATCCGTCTTTGCTATGATAAGCGAAGACCCCCGGCGGATATCATGCAAACCGGGGGCCTTCATTTTGAGGGGTGAGAAACCTATCTACTCTGCCAGTTCGGGTGCACCGACCAGGGCAGGTTTTTCTTCTTTGGGCAGTTTGAACTTGAACCAGATGGGGATGATGGTCAAGAGCGAGATCGCTGCGGCCGCCACAAAGGGCGCTTTGGGGTCGATGTGCTCCCACATCAATGTGCCGAGGTAGGGCGCGGGCAGGGCGATCAGGCCGATGCTGCCGTAGAAGACGCCGTTGAAAGCGCCCAGCCTGTCATGCGGCACGACCTTGGAAATCAGCGAAGAATAGGCTGGCGACAGCAGCCCCACGCCCAGGCCGAAGATCGACCATACGAACACGAACGGCAGAAAACTGGTTCCTGTGAGGAAGATGACATAAGCGGCAAAGACCATCAGGAACCCGGCTGAAATCGGCACACGCTCGCCGAATTTGTCAGCCAGCTTGCCGGAAAGCATCGGGGTTGCCAGCATGGCGATGGAAAAGATCGACCATAACAAACCGATCTGTTTGGTATCCAGACCGATGACCTGCTGCAGATAGAGTGGCTCAATTTCACGCGAGAGTGAATACACAGAATCGCGTACACCATCGGTCACGAAGATCCAGGTGATGATACCGCCCGCCAAAATCATGGTGGCGAGGGTTTTCACGCTGCGTCCGAAGGCTTTCAGTGACAATTCCTGCGACTTCTCCACCTTGGCGGATTTCATCGTGCGTGCCATCCAGATACGCACCATGGCAGCGAAGGTATACAGAATAGCGGCCATCCAGAACACAAAGCGGTAGTTGTATGCGTCCGACAGGAAACCGCCCAGCAGCGGCCCGACGATACCGGTGATGGTGAAGATCATGTCGGTTGCGCCGAAGACACGTCCGCGGTTCTCTTCTTTGGAATTTTCAGCGATGAAGGCACCGAAACTGGGGCCGATCAGGGCACGCGGGAACTGGCTGATGACCATTGCCACCACCAATAGCTGCCAGTTGGGGGCCAGTGCCACCGCGAACACGCCCACCACGCCGCCAATACTGCCGATGGCGACCGCCTTGAGGCGGCCGATGGAATCAGACACCCACCCGCCGAACACCTGCAGGGCCAGCGAAAACACACCCACGATGGTGAATACCAGACCTATCTGGGTGATCTCTGCCCCTAACTTGTTCAGGTAAAGGGGGAACAACAGGCTGCTCATGGTGGCTGAGATGTTTGCCAGTACCATGGCGAACATGAACCATCGCAGCACAGGGCTCAATAATGCTTCTTTCTTCTCTTTCATTTCGTTTTCTTTCTCCACGACCAACGAGGTGGCTTATTCACCAGCATCGGCAACAACAGGCTTCCATCCCTGTCTTCAGGCTGGTGTTGGTGTTCTTCCGGCGCCTTCCACTCGCCAGAAAAACGGACTGTGACGTTTCATTCCTTTCGACAAGATTTTACACTAAAATACCCGATTTTGCCATAGCAGAAAGGGGTAGATTTGCCCCTCCCTTAGACCAGGAAAGGCGCCCTGCTTAAGTCCAGTTTGGGGGTATGTATCAATGGATGAGAGGGTTATCCTGAAAGGGCTTCTTGATACCACGACACTGGCGCATTCCGCAAATGGGCGCGGAAGGCGGCGGTTTCTTTCAGCAAAAAATCAAGTTCGTGCTGGGTTTGCCTGACCTGATCGGGCTGTGTCTGGCGGCTGTCTGTGCCGATTTGAATGCCTTCATCGTTGTCATTGATAATGCGGATCTGCCCGGCGGCTTCGAGTAGTTCCAAGCCTTTCAGCACACAGACATCACGCTGGTTCAGCGCAGCCGAAAGGCGCGCCAGCAGCAGCCAGCCGTCCAGGCTGCGCAGGGCATGCTTGACCATGCCCGCCAATTGCTGCATAAAGTATTCGCGCTGGTCTTCCTTGAGGTCGATCTGCAGGTGCAGGATGAGCGTATGCGGCTGGCAGGATTCCATCAGCGAGCGCAGCACGCTCAGGCTGGGCGGAGCGCTGTAGAGTACCAGTTGCGGGGCGTGCGCCACCCCCAGACGGTCAACGCCCTCGATCTCACGGCTGGCGCTGCCTTCACGATAAAAGCAGTACGGCACTTCGGTATCGATTTCAGCGACATCCAGCGTGGGCTGGCGCAGGTCGACGATCACCAGCGGATGTCGTTCTGCTTGGATGGTTTCTGCTGTCAGCACAGGGCGTGCATCTATCCAGGTGGCTTCCATGCTTTTTGCCCCGCCGTAGGCGGTGGACTGCAGGGTGTAGGCAATATCGAAAACGCCTTCCGGCAGGCTTTCCGCGGCGCCGCTCCACCATGTCAATGTCAGCAGATTGCCTTCGGCATCCTCCACCGTCACCTTGCGGTGGTTGTCATCGCGCCCGAAGATGAGGCTGTTGTGCAATTCCACCTGGCGCGTGTAAAAGACCGGCTTGGGGTTGGCGGTGCCGAACGGTTCCAGCTGCTCGAAGTGTTCGATGAAATCCAGGTCAATCTCTGACAGGCTGAGCTCATGCTCGACCGGCTGCACAAAGGGCGGCAGCCCGTCAGGCAGCATGGCTTGCGCGGTGCGGTGCAGGGCTTCACGCGCAGCCTGGATGTCTTCGATCTTGAGCCAGGCGCCGGCCGCCATGGTGTGCCCCTGTCCTTCGATCAACGGGCGGTTGGCGTTGATGATATCAATGATGGGCACGCCTTCCAACGAGCGCGCAGAGCCATGGCAGGAGCCATCAGACCGCTGCCCGGTGAGCAGGATGGTGGGCTTGCCGAAACGCGCCACGATGCTGTTGGCGACGATGCCGACCACACCGGAATCCCAGTTGCGTTGATAGAGCAGGATCACATCATAATCCAGCCAGTGCGGGTTGTTTTCCAGCATGGTGAAGGCTTCTCTGCGGATGCGCTGCTCGATGCTTTTGCGCTGCTGGTTCAACCCGTCGATGAAGATCGCCATCTGTTCGGCGCGCGCGGGTGAGTCCGTCGTCAGCAATTCCACCATGGGGTTGGCATCTGCCAGCCTGCCCAGTGAATTCATGCGCGGCGCGATGGCAAAACTGATGCCCTCGGTGTTGAAGGTAGCGGGGGCGGTGCGGCTGACGGACAGCAGCGTCGACAGCCCCAGGCGTTTGCCTCCACGGATCACTTCCAGCCCGCGCTGCACGATATAGCGGTTTTCATCACGCAGCGGCCCCACATCCGCCACCGTGCCCAGCGCGGCCAGGTCGAGTTGCGCATCGGCAATCTCGGGTTGCTGGCGTTCGCGGCAGACGGCTTCGATCAACTTGTAGGCGCAGCCAGCGCCGGTGAGGGTACGCAGGGGGTGATCGGGCGGCACGCGCTGCGGATTGACACAGGCCAGCGCCGCCGGCAGTTGTTCGGGCAGGTTGTGGTGGTCGGTGATGATGACCTCCACCCCGCGCTCGTTGGCAAAGGCGATGGCTTCATGTTCGGCAATGCCGGTGTCACAGGTGATGAGCAGATCCACCGGATGGGTGTCAAGAAAGGCTTCCAGCGCCCGCAGGTCAATGCCGTGTCCTTCTTCTTTGCGGATAGGGATGTGAAAGGCGGGGTTAGCCCCCAACAATCGCAGCGCCCCCACCAGCAAAGAAGTCGAGGTTTGTCCGTCCACATCGAAATCGCCCCACACGGCGATCTTTTCGCCATTGTCCAGCGCTGCCACAATGCGGTCACGCGCAATGGCGAGGTCGGGCAGTTCCTCCGGCGCTGTCACCGGGTAATGGTCTGGAAAGAGAAAGGCCCGCGCTGCTTCAGGGCTATCGATACCGCGGCGTGCCAGCATGGATGCCAGCAGTTGGTCGCCCTGCAGGGCTTCCAACAGGGCAGGCGGCGGGGTCACTTCTTCGGCGATCTGCCACACGTGCCGCGCACTCATCAGAAGGCGATCTCCCCGATCTGCTCCAGGTCGATCTCGAACAAAGGCTCTTCCACGCCCAGTTCGTCGATGTCTTCCACGTCATCCAGCCAGCCAGCGGCAATGCCGCGCTCGCACAGTGAGCGGTACTGGCAGAATTGACAGCGTTTTTTCTCCTCGGTCAGCGGAAAATCGCCTGTCTCTGCCGCACGCGCGATTTCAAGGATTAATCCTTCGATGAAGGCATGGTCACGCTGAAAACGCTGGGCGGTATAGGGAATCACTTCGGGGTCAGCAGGATGCTGCACGAACCAGTAGGTCAGGCTCAATTGGGCGGGCTGCCAGGGCTGTCCGCCATTCAAGCCCGCGCCTGCCAGCATGGTAATGAGCGGGTACAGGCGCGATTGCACGCGGCTTTGCAGGTAGGCGGGTTTGGGTCGTTGTTCCGAAGTTTTCCAATCGAAAATGCGTGCGGTGCTGCCCGGTTGTGTCACCAGCACGTCCAGTTTGGCGATCAAACGATAGCCGGCGAAGGGTGCGCTCAAGGTAAATTCAGCGCGCTGCTCACCGCTGACGGTTTCCAGGGGGTTGTGCAGCAGGAAGGATTGCCACCATTGGCGCAGGAGGGGGTCGCTGGCGCGCTGTTCGATCAGGTCGGCGGGGATGCCGTGCAGCCATTGCTGCACCATGCGGTGGAATTGCGTCCCGCGTTCCATGCGCAGTTCCTGTTCGATGACCGGCGCACTCTGCACCGCCGGCCATTCCAGCCGCAGCAGGTGGCGCAGCTCGAAACGGCGCGGACAATCAACATAATCCTGCAGGTTGTGCTGGCTGAAATGAAAATCACGCGGCAGAGTCATGGTTGCGCTCCTTCCACCAGGCGTCCAGTTCCAGGTACGCCCGCGCGGGCTGGTTTTTTTCCATGCGCCCGATGTTCCACAGCAAGGTGAGCTCTTTGCGCGCGCGGGTGATGCCCACATACAGCAATCGCAAGCGCTCTTCGGCGATGCCCTGGCGCGCCTGCAAGGTGGCGACGCCTTCGGGCTGGTTGAGGGTCTCTTCATCGTCCTCGATCAGGGCTATTAACTTGCTGAGCATTTCTTCCTGCAGGTTCAGCTGGTCGCGGATGAACCATTTTTCAGACACATACTGGTCAAACGGGTCCAGCGAGGGGAAGTCGTAATTGCTCACCGACAGCAGGAAGACGATGTCCCATTCAAGCCCTTTGGCTTTGTGCATGGTGGCCACCACCACTTTGCCGTGGTGGGCTTCGGGGTCAAAGGCGGTGTCGCTGGCAGAGAGACCGCTGAAACCGCGCTGTGAACTGGCGATTTCGTTCAGTTGGGCGGCGAAGTCAGGCAGCGACCAGCTGCGGTTGGAACGGGCATAGAACTCCAGCATCTGGGCGAATTTGTGGCTGAGGGCAAGGTCAGCTGGTTGGACATACAGGTCGGCGGCGATGGTCAGGATCAATTGATCGATGGGCAGAAGGACAGCCGCCTGCCAGCGTCGCAAATAATCGCGCAGCCAGCGCAATTCCTCGTGCACGCCTTCTTCCAGTTGTGGGACGAGTGCTGCCAGCCAATCTGCCCCGCCTTGCGGGTAGAGGAATTGTTCGATGAACTGGCAGGAACGCAATAACCGAGCGGTTTCGTCAATTTGTTCACGTTCTCCCTCTTCGGTGGCCAGTTCGGGCTCACGCAAAGCCAGATAGGCGCGCTGCAACTGGCGCGGGTCGGTCGGGCGAGAAAGGGCGGTCAGCACGGCTTCGAGTTGTTTGGCGGTGCGACGGGTTTCGGCGGTGTTGCGCAGCAGTTCGACAAAGGGCAGTCCGGCGGCCTTCAGTTCTGCGATGACATGGTCGCCATGCACATTGGTCGGCACCAGCACCGCGGCGGTCTGCTGTTCATGCCCTTCCTGGCTGACCCAATGCTTGATGAACTCCACCACCAGCGCAATCTCCCGCTCCGAAGAGATGCGCTTGGTGGGCGGGTAGATGCGGATTTTGGTCAATTCGTCAGGCGGGTTAGGCTGGGGGTCGCCGGGCGGTGTTTCCTCAATATAAGCTTCAAACAGGGCATCGTGCAGGGCAGGCACCGGGTGTTCATGTACGGTCCAGTTCACCAGGTGGTTGGCCATATCGATGATGGTGCGGGTGGAACGGCCGGCGTTGGGCAGCAAGGTGCTCTGCACCCCCTCCGCGGCGATGAAGTCGCGCAGCAATTGCGGGTCGGCGGTGGTGAAGGTTTCGTAGATAGCCTGGTTGGGGTCACCCACGCGCACCCAGTTGCCGCCATCCTGCGTAATCAGGTTTAGGATCTCCTGCTGCAGGTGTGAGGAATCCTGGGCTTCATCTTCCAATACATACGGCCAGCGCTGTCGCAGGCGGGCGAGGTAGTCGGGATCGGTGCGCAGGGCGACCAGGGCATAGCGGATGAGGTCATCGAAATCGACGCCCTCGCGCAGGCTGATTTTGCGATTGTAATCGTTGTAGATATCACAACCCATGACCAGCAGAGGATGGTCAAAGCTGGCAGAGCTCATGCGCGCGCGAATCTCCAGCGGGTCCATTTGCAGGTCTTTGGCTTTCTTGATGAAGGCCTGGTTGATCTCGACCATCAGATCAATCCAGCGGGAGAAGTTGCGGTTGCGCTGGTCAGGTGAAAAATAGCGTTCTTCGATCTCAGGATGGGCCAGCAGCCAATCACGCACCGAACTTTCCAGCATGCGGCCGGATTCGCGCTCATCGATGATGTTGAATTGTGAGGGTAAGCCCACCAGGTCAGGGCGTTCACGCACAATGTCATGTGCCAACCCGTGCAGGGTGCGCACACGGTAGCCGATGCCCTTGATCATGCCGTATTGGTGGATAAACTGGTCAATGCGCGACTGGAAATTGCCCACGGCAGAATTGGTCAGTGTCACCACCAGCACTTCCTGCCCTTCCTGGATGCGCCCGTCATGGATCAGGCGCGCGGCAAGGAACGAAAGCGTCTGGGTTTTGCCGCTACCCGGCACCGCTGCCACGCCCATGCGTCCGCCGGTGTAGTCGATGACGGTTTTTTGCGCGGGCCGGGCTTTAAACATTCTCCACCTCCCCGCTTTCACGCGGCATCCGCCGCAGGATATTCTGCAGGGCGAGGATCAACATACCGTGGGATTCATAGCCCTGCTGGTCAACTTCGGCGGTGTAAAGCAGGATCTTGTCCCTACAGCGGCGGATGAGGCCATTGGCAAGGCGGCTGAGAGTTTCGGTGTTATACACCATTTCGTTGACATCGCTCCACTTTTCGCCGGGCTGCCAGCGGCGTGACAGCACGATGGGGTGGGTGAGGGGTTGATACAGGCGCTGCCACCAACCGGCATTGCCGATATCGAGCCAGAACTGGTAACGTGCGGGGCGGTTCATCATCAAGAATGTGTGGGCGGGCGCCAGCAGGATGGTGTCATCCGGCTGCGGCTCCCAGCTTTGCAGGTACTGGGCGGCAATCACACCGCGTTCCAGCATCAAGATGTATTCAGCACCGATGCGCGCTTCGTTCTGTCCGATCAGGCTGTGCACACCGCGGCGGAATTTTCGCACCGATTCGATCAGGCGGCTGGTGAGTGCGGCAGCGGCAAAGTCATCATGGAAGACAAAACCGGGCTGGGAAAGCACCTCGCCAAAGATGCGCGATAGGAACACATCCAACTCGGGTTTTTCCGCCTGCGCCAGCACTTCCAGCAGCCAGTTTCGAAGGTAATCAAAGCGTTCGCCGAACTGGTAGGAGATGCGCTCCTGCACATCGGCGTTGATGGCATGGAAGGCGGTCAGGCGCTGGTCGGGTTCTTTGGCAGGATGATAGACGATGGTGCGCAGCAGGTCAGCGCGCACCCAGTCCAACCCCTGGATGGATTGCATCAGGGCGGTATTGACGTCTGACGGCTGCGGCGAAGCGCCCCAGGCGGGGTTGGCAAGGCGCGCCCAGGTGAACAGGCAGCGTGTGACAGGTTCATCCGCCAACGAGCGTGAAGGACGTGTGGTGTAAGGGCTGAGTCCGTGCGCAGTCAGGGCACGTTCCAGCGAAAAACGCAGCGAGTCGGACAGAAATGGCGGCATGATCACGATGTCGGCAGGCGCCACGCCCTCTTGCACCAGTGCAACTGCCTGCTCTGCCACGGCTTCGATCATCTGCGGGTAGAAGCGGCTGTCGGTATTGATCTCGAAGGCACCTTCCAGATAGGCTTCCAGCGGTTCTCTCTGCGGCTGGGCGATGCTGGCGGTTAATTGCGCGGCGAATTCTTCCAGCACAGGGTCAGGCACCAGTGAATCGGTCAGGTGGATGTCATCATCGCAAACTTCGCGTAAACGCATGCCGGAGAGAGGGTCGGCGCCCAGAAAGACGCGGAACCCGGCGTCCTGGTCATAGATCAGCAGCGCGCCTTCAAAGGCGGGCAGCCATTCCAGCAGGATATCGTGTGCGGCGGGCACATCTTCTTCGACATTGTCATAGATCAGATAACGGTATTGGCGTGTGAGGAAGCGGCGGCAAGCGTCGCTGTGCCACAGATGGCGGGTGAAGACTTCCATCTGCAGCGAGAAATCCAGCAGGTTGTTGTCATAGCAGAACTGGCGGAACTGGTTGGCGCAGTCCTGCGCGGCTTGATACAGGCGCACCTGGTCGGCCTTATCGCCGATCCAGGCGGCGCCGAGGCGGTCGCCCACCTCGGTGTGACGGATGCCGATGGCGGCAGCTTTGTTAAGGTTGTCGAGAATCTGGCTGAGCAGGCGGTTGGGGTCCAGATTGACTGCCAGAAAACGGTCCTCGGCGATCATCGGCTGGACAATGCCATGCATGACATATTGGGCGGTTTCGAGGGTCAAAAAAGAGGGCGGCTGGTCGTCACGGCGGAAACCGACCTGGCTGGCGATCATCGGCCAGAACAGGGAGATCATACGCTGTCCAAGCCCGCCCAGGGTGAGGATGTCCACCAGGCTGCCGGGCGGCAGGTCAGGCGCGCGCAGGGCATCATTATAGGGCATGGCCAGCGAACGCTGCGGCACCAGCACCAGGATCTGATCAGCAGGGATGCCGGCCTCCAGCCATTGCAGGGCGCGCTGCACCCCGATGGTGGTCTTGCCGCAGCCAGCCGCCCCTTGCAGGAAGATGCGCTGCTGTAGGGGCTGGTTTAACAGTTGTTCCTGGGCGGTGGTAAGCAGTTTGGTCATTGGTTTTGGTTTCGAATTGTCATTTGGCTTGATTTGTGCTATTGTCGAGTTAACTCTCACTGAGTAATGGGTAAGGTTATTATAAACCGTGAAGGAGACTGAGATGACGATTCAACACGTGGATTCTTTTTTGGCGGGTAAAGACGGTGCACGCATTTTCGAACAATGCTGGATGCCGGCAGAAGGCGTAACGCCGCGCGCGGTGCTGCTGGTGGTGCATGGGCTGGCAGAACACAGCGGGCGCTATGCGCATGTGGGCAAGTGGTTTGCTGAACGCGGTTTCGTGGTCGGCGCACTCGATCATCGCGGACACGGCCAGTCAGTGGGGGTCGACAGCGAGATCACCAATATGGAGGATGTCATCGATGACCTGGACCGCTATGCGGCTTCGCTGCGCGAACGGGTGCCGGACGTTCCGCTGTTCCTGTTCGGTCACAGCATGGGCGGGCTGATCGCGGCGTATTATGTCATCCAGCGCCAGCCGCAGCTCAAGGGGGTGCTGCTGAGCGGTGCAGCGCTCAAGATCAGCGATGAAATTTCACCGCTGCTGATAAAAGTATCCGGTTTGCTTGCCAAAATCGCCCCCAAAATGAAAACCATCAAGTTGGACGGCAGCGCGGTCTCGCGTGACCCCAGCGTGGTGGAACGTTATGACGCCGATCCGCTCAATTACCGCGGCGGCATCCCTGCCTGCACGGCGGCGGCCATGAACCAGGCCATTCAGCACTGTCAGGCGCACTTTGACCAGTTCAGCCTGCCGGTGTTAATCATGCATGGCGGCGAGGACCGCCTGGCGGATATCGAAGGCAGCCGCCTGTTATACGCCGGTGCTGCTTCAAAAGACAAGCAGTTTAAGGAATATGAAGGCCTGTATCACGAGCTGGTCAATGAACCTGAAAAAGAGCAGGTGATGGGCGATATGTTGGCGTGGATGGAAGAACGTTTGGATTGATCTTCTACCGGCCTTAACTCGATAACGGAAAACGAAGTCTGCCCGATGCGATGAATTCTGTCAGCATCGGGCGGATGCTTTCCAGGTGCGGCACAAGATATTGTTCTTGATGCTGCGCCACCCAGTTGACAACCCACAGCAGGCGTCCCGCGCGAAACAGGTCCATTTCGCCTTCGTACTGTTCAGGCCATGGCGCCAGGCTGGTGTAACCGCGCTGGAATTGCGCCAGAAGATTGTCAAACTGATCGCGCGGTCCCTCATCGTCCAGGTCGTGAATCGCCATGGCGATATCCTGCACCGGATAACCCCACAACGTGTCTTCGAAGTCGAAGGGCAGCAGGCGCCCGTGGTAGACTTGTATGTTGCCGTGCCACAGGTCGTTGTGAATCACGCGCAGGCTGTCAGGGTCGGCATAGCGACGGGCAAAACCGGCCAGCACACGCTGATTGGCGGCATCCAGCAAGCTCCAATCCGCCTGCGGGTACTTGGCACGCAGTTCTGGAGAGAACAGCACATCCGGTTCGTCACGCGAAAGGTAATGGGACATTCGGCGGGTGGTGAATTCACCCGGCGGGGTGAATTCTGCCGAGAATTGGTGCAGGCGCGCGAACAGCACGCCCATTTTGTAGAGGTTCTGAGGGGTGAGTGCTTCCTCCAGCGGACGGCCATACACCCAGCTCTGCAGGCAGAAGCGATAGGTGCCGGGCAGGTTGGGGGCGGTCTCGAACACAAGCCATTCGCCTTCGGGTGTGGCTATGGGACGCGGCGCGCCGATAGTTGTCGCCTGCAGGGCATTTAGCCAGACCATTTCAGAGAGGTTATCAAGATCGCTGCGCCAATCGGGAATCGCCAGACGCAGCAGATAGGGCACACCGCTGGCGGTATCGACGCGCAGGATGATGTTGGTATCCGTGCCCAACAGGCGCAGGCCGGTGGGTTGGATGTCATAGTGCGCTAACGCTTTCCACATAGCTGGGCGCATGCGGTTGACCTTGCCACGCGTGGTCAGCGCGAAAAAATCTTTCATACTCTTCTCCCAGGGTTGGTTGTACGCGCTTCATTCTACTCGAAAATCTGCCGTTATAAGCATCATCAACAACTGGGTTTGCAATACGATTCGTTCCAATTCAAGTAATAATGAAAAAATCTGGTTATGAAGTCATGCTCATCCTGAATCCAGAAACAAAACCTCATCTGAATCCTGTCCTCCCTGTATTTTGCTGTATAGACCGGTGATATGGATAACAGGTGTTCGGACACATGAAGACCTGGGAAATCTGACACTCTATGAATATGTGCTGGCGGCTGGCACTTGAAAATGTATACCTATGATTGGTACAGTTTTTGCGACCTTGGCAAATTGTGGACACAATTCCATGACAAGTCCCACTATAAACCTGAAAGGGGTAAGGGTAGGAGATGAGCGGCGAAAACCTCCGCCACTCATCATACACAATCATATTGATTCCTCCGCTCCCTGCGGTCGGTCGGAAAGATACCTTCGTGCGCGAACATCGTTCGCTCTCCACCGCCCTCAGTATGAAATTCCCATAGGGTTTTCTCATTTCTGGGTGGCAAATCCGCTTTTCTTTGCTATACTGATGTTAGACAAGGAATACCCTGCCATGATCTCATCGCTTTTATTTTACTCAGTCACCGGGGGATTGCTTTTTATCAGCGGCGTGCTGCTGGTGTTGTGGCTGCGTGCCCGTGCCGCTCAACAGCACAAGCTCCATGAAGAAGATGTCCGTCAGTTGTTCCTTGATGCCGCGTTGCATGACACCATCGACAGCATCTACCTGAAGGACAGCCAGCATCGCATTCTGCTGGGCAGTGACCATTTCTACGCTGACTTAAAGCGCCCGCTTGACCAGATCCTTGGACATACCGATGTAGATTTCTTTGGGCAAGCATTCGGTGAACGCACCATGCGCCGCGAAAAAGAGATCATGCACAGCGGCGTCCCGCAATCAGGACTGGTGGAACAGCGCATCGATGAAACCGGTGAACTGGTCTATTCATTGACAACCAAGGTGCCGGTGCGCCGCAACGGACAGGTGGTCGGTTTGTTCGGCATCACCAGCGAATTCAACGAGATCGCCCGTTTGCAGGAGGAATTGACCCATTCCGCCACGCACGATCCACTGACCGGGTTACTGAACCGCACCGCCATCACTGCCAAATTGCGACAGGCGGTGCGTACTCAGCAGCATGTGGCAGTCCTCTTCATTGACATGGATGATTTCAAACAATTCAATGACGAATATGGGCATGTGTTCGGTGATGAATTGTTGAAGCAAGTGGCGCGCCGCATGGAATTTGCTTTGCGCAAAGATGACCTGATCGGCAGGCTGGGCGGCGATGAGTTTATCGTGGTGTTGAACAGTGTTTTATCACGAACCGATGCCGAAACTGCGGTGCAAAAATTGTGCCGCCAGTTCGAGCGGCCTTTTGAAACCATGGAACATTCAGTGATTTGCCGTTTCAGTGTGGGAATCGCCTGCACCATTGCCTGTCCGGTGATAGACAACCTCTCAGCGGAAGACCTGATCCGCTGTGCCGACCGCGCCATGTACCGGGTGAAGAACAGCGGCAAGGGCGGGTATGGCTTCTTTGAAGGGGTGTGCGGCGAATAATCGGCTACACAATCTCAAACAGGCGTGAGGCGTGCCTGGCGAACATGCCCAGTGACAACGCTTCGCCCTGCACGGGGATGGTATCACCATTCCACACATCCACCAGGGTTTTGCCATTTTGCAGAATGTCACGCAATTTGCCTTTGAGCGGCAGATTTTTCTGCCTGCGGTAATCGCTAAAGTTGAACACCGCCAGATAGCCGGCATCGTTATACACCAGTTCGGGTATCTCGCGCTCCATAAAATCGAGGGCGTAGGGCCGTCCGCTGTCGCAAACCAGGCTTAGCCGCTTGATCTGTTCGATCGTCTGCCAGGCGTCTTGCGGCAACCTGGCCAGGTCATCGGAGAATACACCCATGCCGGCGGTGATGATGGCGGCATTGATCAGGCTGAAGCGTTCGGCCTGGCTCAATTTGGTCTCGCTGTCACGCAGCATCAAACAGTCGGGGTCATTGATCCACAAACGACGGTGCATCTGGCAGCGGTTGAGGATCGAACGGATGGCGACCCGTGTGCTGAGGGCGTTGCTGTCGTTCAGCAAAGTCTGGCGCAGCCAATCATCCCAATAGGGTGCCACATCCGGCCCGATACGCATGGCATCCACCCAGCCGACTGCCGGTGTGAGCGGCGAACCGCAGCCCAGCAGAAAGGTGTCGCGTCCGGCGGCTTCGCGAATCAGGCGGTAGCCGAGGTTCAGGCGTTCCGCCCCGCTGAGGGAGGGGTCATGCGGTTTGCCGGGCAGGCTGGCGGCATAGACAAAATCCAGCTTGAGGAATTCATAACCGAAGGTATGCACAAGGGTGGTGAAGACCTCTTTCAAATATGCCTGCACCCCCGGATGGGTGACATCCAGCGCGTAAAACGAAAAACCGTTGCTCCAACTGGGGTTCCAGCCTGCCAATACCGGGCGGTCGTTGAAAGGCTGGGTCAGCACCCAATCAGGGTGGTCGCTCATCAGGCGCGAATCTTTCATGGTGATGAAGGGTGCCGTCCAGATACCGGGCTGCATGCCGTTTTCTCTGATGCGCTCTGCCAGCGGTTTCAAGCCGCCGCTGAATTTGTCATTCAGGCTGAGCCAATCGCCGATGGCATGCTGATAACCATCGTCCAGCACAAAGAATTGCCAATCCACCTCATGTTCAGCAGCGAGCCGGGCGTTGTTGAGGATGTCTTCCTGTGTGACCCGTTCATAATAGTAGTACCACGAACACCAACCCGAAGGCAGTGCATGCTGACGCTGGACAGGCAGCGCAAGGTGTATCAAGTATTGATCAAGCAGTTGATTGGCATCGCGCCCGGCCTGGAAGGAAACCGTATCCAGTTTGAGCGGGGTTTGCGCCTGACATCGCCTGCCATTCATCTCCCAGCGCAGCAAGACGGAGAAAACATTGCGGGCGATATTTTCCACGGGGAAGTGCGTACGCAGACTGAAGAACTGGTGAAACGGCGGTTGCTGGCCGATCAACAACGTCACGCGCTGGTCTTTGTTGCGCACCAAAGTGAAGGTTTCAGAGGTGAATTCACCGCGTTTACCGCTGGGTCGGTTGCTACCATTGGCTTGCAGCACATCGAACCAGCGCATGATGACGCGCTGCTCGCGTTCATCGATGTCGAATGAGCGCGTTTCTGACCAGGATTGGAAACCATTCTTGAACACGCGCAGGTTGTGGCCGTGCGCGCCCACCATCACCTGTTTGATCAGCAATTCCACCGACTCTACCACGCGCGTCTGTTGGGCGGTGAAGGAGGCACTTACTTTCAGCGCCTGAGATTTCAAGTTGAAGCGCAAGTTCAGGTGAAATTTCTGGCTGGCGGCGGTGAACACCGCTTCTTTTTCATTGCAGTTGGCCAGGTCAGGCATCAGCGCCAGTTCTTCGCTGCGCATGCGGTATTCATTGCGGTAATTGACACGCAAAACAAAATCCGCCAGTTTGTAGGACTGACTGTGATGGGTGATCTGCGCACCGCGTGGTGTATGTTCAAACTGCCAGTAATGCGGCATGGGCGGAATCCTCTCGAACGGGCAGGTTCTGACCGTCCATGGAGATTATACCAGCCTGACGGCGCTGCGGGGAGGCATGCGGTACAATAGAACCATGGAAAAGATCGATCTGCATGGCCAAACGGTCAAAGAAGCGCTGGAGGAATTCACCCGTTTCTATAATTCACGGTTGGAAGCAGGCAAACGTGGTGAGTTCGAGGTGGTGCATGGCTACGGGTCTTCTGGCGAAGGCGGCTTGATCCGCAAACGGCTGCGCAAATACCTCGACCAGCATGCCAAAAAGCTGCTGTATCGTAAGGGTGAAAACTATTTGGGCAACCCCGGTGCGACCTATGTGACCCCGCTGCAGCCGCTGCCGACCGCCGCGGATGCGCTGCAAGCCGACATCCTCGCTTATTGCGAGCAGGCGCGCACGGAAGCCAAGATCCTCGGCAAGTTCCGCCAGCACGGCCAAAAGCCCGTCAAGCAAGCCCTGACCAGCATGACCAAAGAGGGGCTGCTCAGGCGCTTCAACAAGGGTGCCTACGTGCATTACGAGCGCGCCTGAACCAGACAGAGTTAGGGGTTCGAGAATTGCTTATTGCTGCGGCAGGCCGAACAGCAGCACATCAATACTGGTTTCAAGCGGCATGCCGCCGCTCTTGGCGGCCAGATCCATCGCCAGCAGCTGGCGGTAGACGGCTTCTAACTGGTCGATGGAAAAACGGCGCGCCTGGGTTTCCAGTTTGCCGACCACATAGGGATGCTGGTGGGTGCGTGCAGCAATTTCGCGCTGCCCGCCGCCCTGGTTAATGATTTCGCGCGCCTGGATCAACAAACGGAACTGGCGCAGGATCATGGCGAAGATTTCCATCGGCAGCGATTCTTCCAGCAGCAGATGATAGTGTTTCTGCGTCTCACGGGTCTGTCCCAACGCCATGGCGTCCACCATGTCAAAGATGTTGCTGACCCCGCCGTAACTGACCAGGGCGTGCACGTCCATCTCTTCCACCGGGCGGACGTAATCGACATAGATCAGGCATTTGAGGATCTCCTGGTGGGCAATGGCGGTGTCACTGCCGACCAGCTCAGCCAGGGCTGCGGCGGCCCGCGGGTCAAACTTGCCCTTCAGCTCTCTGGCGTGGTTCTGTATCCAGCGCTGCATCTCGCGTGAAGTCGGCACCTGGCACAGCTTGACGAACGTGTCGTTTTTGCCATCACCTTCCGCCCACTTGCGCAGGAAATTTTTCTGGCCAAAGACCTTCCAACCGCGGCTTTTGCTGATAAACTCATCCTCAAGCATGACCACCACCTGCGTGGTGGGGGGGATGCCGCCAAACAGACGCAGTATCCGCTCCTGGAAATCCTTGTCCTTGAACTGGCGGTGCTGGTTAAGGTGGTCAAGCACCACGAGACGGTCGCCCTGCGAAAAGAATGAGATCACCATGACCGCACTCTCGATCTCCGTCAGGCTGGCTCTGCCGGCATCCAGTGTGATGATGTTCATATCCGCTGATTGGGGGTCGTCAAATTGCCTGGTGATGCGCGCGCTTAAGCCACGGATGTTCTGCTCCATGCTGAAGCGGTCATCACCATAGAGGATCGCCAGGCGAAAATCTTTTGCGTCTGCCATCACTTGGTCTTATTGCTGGGTGATGATGTGTTGGAATTGGTGGCCGTGGCGGTCATACAGCATGATGCCAGCCACGCGCAGATCACCCATATCGGCGTCGGTCAGGAACAACTGCTGTGCAATCGGCCCCAACGGAGCAGCAAAGATGGTCACCATGGTGACTGCCAGCATGACCATGGTCAGACGGTTGAACTGGTTCTTCAAATTCTTCTTGCCCGGCATGAGCATGATCAACCAGGCGGCAAAACCCGCCAGCATACCCGGAATGGCGTAGTTGGATCCGCATTGCTGCTGGATAGCGAGGTGCTTTT
Source organism: uncultured Anaerolineaceae bacterium (assembly GCA_964391725.1). Lineage (GTDB taxonomy): Bacteria > Chloroflexota > Anaerolineae > Anaerolineales > Anaerolineaceae > SpSt-1165. The sequence continues at coordinate 27,213 of CAYMNB010000022.1, forward strand.
CGCCGGCTTTCAAACGCTGCAAGGCTTCTTCGACAGCTTCCTGCAGGGTGGTCGGATCGATATCACCCAGCAGCCAGAAACCTTTCAGGCCGCTGATGCCGCCCAGCGCGCCAAGTTCGCCTTTGCGGCGCAGGATGGTGATGGTGGCATGCTCCAGCGCATGGTTGCGGCGGATGGTTTGGATGACATTAAATTTTTGGAGGATATCGTTCATGATGACTCCCTTCCCGTTTCGGTTAATTACCTTCATTATACGACATCATCCACTTACAGGACTATCATTTCCCGGCGGTTGCAGCAGCCAGGTCAGGCGTGTTCTGTACCGCCATCTTCTGCTCGATGCGCTTGATGGCGATCGACCCGGCGAAACCGCTGAAGATGATCACTGCCAGCAGCACCCAGAACAGTTCATGCACACCGATGGCACGCGCGATGTAACCGCTCAGGTAGGGTCCGAAGAACATGCCGAAACCGTACACGGATTGGTGCAGGCCCATGGCGGTGGAACGTTCTTCTTCGCGCACATAGCGGATAGACAACCCCATCAGGATCGAGATCGTTGACCAGCCCAACCCAAGGATGAACATGGCAGGGAACAGGATGAGGTAGTTGGTGCTGGTCGCCACCATCATCACGCCCACCGCCGAGATGGCGAAACCCGACACCAGCACCGGGCGGATGCCGACTTTGGCGGTCAGCATTGATATGAGCAGGTTGCCGACCACACCGGTGACGATGTTGCCCATGGTGAGCAGGCTGATGTGGTTGTCGGTGGCGCCGAAGTTGCGTGCGATGATGGGGATGAAGGAGAACACCGCCGCGGTGGATACGAACTGGATCAGAGCCGCCAGCAAGGCCGGCACCAGTACATCCTGACGAGTGGCCAGGCGCGCGATATCTTTTGCCACCGGGCGGTGACGCTGGCGCACCACATCTTTCACCGGCAGGAACAGCAGGATCGCCAGTATTGAGAAGCCGATGCCGACTTTGAAAGCAAGGTCATAGCCGCCCCACTGGTTCAACAAACCGTTAACGCCGGTTGCCATGGTGCGACCGACAGCATTGATGATGTTGAGCACTGCCGCCAGCTTGACAGCCTGGTCAGGCGGGAACAAACTGGCGAAGCCGACCATGATCAGCACCCACACCGCCGCCGAGAGACCGGTCACGCCGCGCCCGATGATCAGGCCGGGAGCGCCTTTGGCGTTCATCATGATGAAGGCGCCCAGCGCGCTCATCATGAAGCCAAGGATGATGAAGGGTTTGCGCCGCCCGACGCTGTCAGACAGAATCCCCAATGGGAAACGCGCCACCGCCTGCCACAGGCCGTACATGGAGATCACCGTGCCGACGATGGCCAGGTCGCGGGTGATCTCTTCGGCATACACCGACAGGGTGGGCACATAGAAATACAGCGAAGCCCAGTAGGCGAACACAGCCAGGGCGTAGAAGATGACTTGAATGCGGCGGGTTTTGGGGGTCATACGGGTTCCGATCGGGGTTTGGTTGGGGTAGATTACGCCAGGCTGGGCGGTTTCCAGTCGCCAGCGCTGGTGATACGCGTGATGCGTCCGCCATTAGGCAGCGGCAGGTCGCTCCAGGTACGCCCCTCGCCGTTGAACTGCGGCATCCATGCTGCCAGCGCGTCAAACATTTCGTCCGCCATCTGGTAGATCTCGGGCGGGTTGAGTACCGCGCCGGTCAATGGATCGTGCATCAACGCCAGTTTGACCAGCTCACGGTCGCCGGTGAGGGCGGCCTGCACGGTCATTTCCTGCACGCGGATGGAGGCGTTGCAGGTGGCGGCACACTGCAGGGGCAGGTCGCCCATCCACGCCGGATGCACGCCGGTGCGGTCAACATAACAGGGCAGTTCCACCGTGCAGCCTTCCAGCAGGTTGCTGATCAAGCCGGTGTTGCGCAGGTTGAAATGCCCGCGATAGGTGCGTCCGGTTTCGAGCGCTTCGATGATGTAAGAAGCGTGTTCGCTGGAGCGGCTGCCCAGCTGGATCAGCGGGATTTCACCGTTCATCAGTTTGGGATAATTTTCAACGAACTCGTTGCGTTCTTCGCGGCATACACGCAGATACCCCCCGGTTTCGCCGTGAATCCAGTGATTGTAATTGATCCATTCATCGATCTCTTCCGGGCGTTTGCGATACCAGGCGACATATTCGCTGAGATGGCCGTTGGATTCGGTTGAGTAGTAGCCGAAGCGTTTGAGGATATCGATGCGCACCTTTTCTTCCTGTGAGAAGCGCTCGTGTTTTTCAAAGGCTTCCAGAATATAAGGCAGCATATCCATGCCCTGGTAGCTGACCTGCGTGTACCAGGTCTGGTGGTTGATGCCCACGCAGTTGAAATCCACTTCGGCGGCGGGCAGGCCCAAGGCAGCGGCGATCTGGTGATGGCCCCCCTCCACGCCGTGGCACAACCCGATGGTCTGCACCCCGCCGGCGCGGTTCAGCGCCCAGGTGTTCATCGCCATCGGGTTGGAATAGTTGATCAGGATAGCGTTTGGTTTGGCGACCTCGCGGATGTCTTTGGCGATATCCAGCAGCACGGGTATGGTGCGCAGGGCGTAGAAGATGCCGCCCGGCGCAAGCGTGTCACCCACGCATTGATCCACGCCGTATTTCAGCGGGATTTCGATGTCTTTGGCGAAAGCGCCCAGCCCGCCGACGCGTACCAGGCACAGGATGTAATCGGCACCGGTGATGGCTTCGCGCTGGTCGAGGGTGGCGACCACGCTGGCAGGCAGGCCGTTGTCAGAGATGAATTTGTTGGCGACATTGGCCGCCATTTCCAGCCCTTGCGGGTCAATGTCCATAAAGCGGAACTCGGTATCCTGCAAATCAGACACACTCAGCAGGTCTGCGACCACGCGCTGACAGAAGGTCAGGCTGCCGGCGCCGATGATGGCGATTTTGATCATGGGGAGGCTCCTTTTGGGATAGAGAGATGATTTCTGGCTTGATTATACCGACGAAACACGCCAGCGAAAGGTGAGCATTTTCACTTTTTCGCTGGCGTGCTGTCAATAGTCGTTTATGTCTTTCAGGCGGCGGGTTCCTTGCCCACAAAACCACGCAGATCGGTCTGGCGCGGCACCACGTCGCAGGTTTCCATATACCAGGTTAGCAGGCGCTCGCGCAACTGGCGCGCGATCTCGGTGTAGGCGGGATCATCAAGCACATTGACGGTCTCGCCGGGGTCGTTGCGCAGGTCATACAGCTCATCCTGCTCATACAGGCGCATGGTGAATTTGAAATCCTGCGTACGGCACATGGCGGCTTTGGTGTGGTAGGGGGCGTCATCCTGTGCCTGCAAGCCCACACGCGGGTAATACAGCCCCTCGGGGTTGAGCATGCTGGTGGATTCCAGTTCCATCGCCTGCGTTTCGCCATAGCGCCGCCCGCCCTCGCAGAACACGGCGTCGCGGTGCGCCTGTTCGTTTGCCAGCAGCGGCAGCAGGCTGCGCCCGAAGTGGTCGTAACCGGGGTCGATCCCCAGCAGGTCATACACGGTGGCAGAAAAATCAACCAACTCGACCAGCGCATCTTCACAAATGCCCGGCAGCAGGTCAATGCCCCTGGGCGGTTTGATAATCAGCGGCACATTGCTGAGGCAGTCCTCGAAGGTGTTCTGGGTCTTCTCCACCAGCCCATAATCACCGGTGAAATCGCCGTGGTCAGAGAACAGGAAGAAGGCGGTGTCGTCATACAGCCCGGCTTCACGCAGCGCGGAGAGGATCATGCCCGCCTGGTGATCGACGCGCGCGCACATGCCATAATACACGGCGCGTAATTCGCGCCAGTGTTCCTCCGTCCAGCCCTGCAGGTGCTGGCGTTCGGCGATGCCCTTGAGCAGGGCGGGCTTGCCCTGCCAATCCGGCGGTGCAGGATAAGGGTCAGGGATGGCAGATCGGTCGATCATGGAATAATACGGCTCCTCCACGCAGTAGGGCGGGTGCGGAAAAGAGATGGGGATATACAGGCAGAAGGGCTGCTCGCCGTCGTACTCGCGGATGAAGTCGATGGCGCCCATTACATTGATCCAGTCATGGTCGAGATAAATCTCGTCATCGCCCTTATCGAGCCTGCCCTTGTAGAAGGAATAGAAATTGTCGCCATCGGGTTCACCGCGCCAATCCAGCGTGCCGCCATGGGTGCCTTCCCGTTCGCTCATGCCCCAGCGTGCGAAATCTTCGGCGGTGGGGGTGAATAATTCGTCCACATAGCGCCCCCAGCCATCCTGCCCGGGGAAGAGGTCGTTCTTACCGCCCCACCACAGATGATACCCTTGCTCTTCGAGTACGTTGAACAGGTGGCGCTGCCCGGCTTCTTCATGCAGCATGTGGTACATGGTGCGGTGGCCGTGCACATGCGGGTAGAGGCCGGTCATGAACGAACAGCGTGAGGGCGTGCAGACCGTGTTCTGGCAGAAAGCGCGCCGGAACGAGACCGCTTCGTTTTCCACCAGCGCGTCGAGGTAGGGGGTTTTGGCGGCAGGGTTGCCAAAATGCCCCATCACATCCGCGCGCCACTGGTCGGGGTTGAGAATGACAAGATTGGGTTGTTGTGCCATGGTGAATCGTTCTCCTTTTTGCTCCGGGGGTGTTCAGGGATAATTGTAAAGGAGAAATGAGATCAAATCGATGTATTTCATTTTCAGTTTCATGAGATATGTTAAGATTACAGGTAGTGGATTTCAACACGAGCGAGTGAAACATGAGACGAAGATTTGGCGCAATCATGATCCTCTGGACCCTCCTGCTGGCGGGATGCAAGCAGCAACCTACGCTGGTGACGGAGGCTGGCGCGCAACCTCAGGAGAATGAACAAATTCAAGACGGAACATCATCGGTAGAATTGCTCGGTCTGGTCACGTTTGATACCGGCGCGCGCTATGCCGATACAGAGATCGGCGGCCTCTCCAGCATCACCTATGACGAACAAAACGATGTCTACCTGGTGCTTTCGGATGACCGCGGCCAGCCCGACAACCCGCGCTTCTACACCGTGAGCATTGCCCCGGACGGCAGTGAGGTCACTTTCACCGACGTGACCTTCTTGTTGAACGCAGAAGGCAATCCTTTCAAAAGGGGACAGATTGATCCCGAAGGGATCGCATGGTCGGGGGAAACCCTGTTCATGGCCTCAGAAGGCGAAGCCGAGATGTACCCGCCGCTGCCGCCCTCGGTGCAGTTGTTCACGCGCAGCGGAGAATGGATCGAGCAACTGACCATCCCTGAGAAATTCCTGCCGGACGGATTCGGCAAGTACGGCGTTCGCGGCAACAAAGCGTTTGAGGCCCTGACGCTCTCGCCGGATGGCAATACGCTTACCACCGCCGTGGAAAACGCGCTGGTGCAGGATGGGCCGATTGCCTCCGTAGAAGACGAAAGCCTCGCGCGGCTGCTCCTCTTCGATCTCGTCACAGGACAACCGCTGGCCGAATATGTGTATGTGGTTGGAACGGTGCCGGTGGCGAATGCTTCCCGTTCCGATGATAACGGGCTGGTGGAATTGATTGCCCTTGACAATGCCGGTTATTACCTTGCGCTGGAACGCTCGTATGTTGCCGGTTTTGGCAACACCATCCAGTTGTATACCACGCGTACGGTGGGTGCCACGGATGTCTCCAGCATGGATGCGCTGTGGAACACAGACACGGATGCACCGCTCGATTTTGTGCCCATGCAGAAGACGCGCCTGATCAACCTGGCAGATCTGGGGATTGACCCCGATAACGTCGAAGGCATGGCACTGGGTCCATTGCTGCCGAATGGACGTCAGTTGCTGGTGCTGGTCAGTGACAACAACTTTAATCCCAGCCAGATCACGCAATTCATCATGCTGGCGATAACGTTGGAGTAGCGGGGCAGGTGTTGGGGTTGAGAATGACAAGATTGGGTCGTTGAGCCGTGGTAAATGATTTCCTTTTTTTCTGCGGAGGGTGGATATTTACCGAATATCCTCAAACATGATAGCAGAAATAAACTTTTCGATGTCGTCGTCGGACACTGCTTCCGAGCAGTAGATGGTCCCCAGGTCACGGTTTTTTTGGGCTTTGGAAACCTGCCAGTTACGTGGAATATTCTCTGCGATGATAGGAATTCGGATTTCTTTTTGATGCAACAGTAGCGCAGCCTGCATAAGGTCTACTTGTCTTTCATGTGCCAGATGGTACAGATCATAGAAATCACGGTAACGGGCTCGTTGTGATACCGCTCGAATTTTCTCCGCGCAAATTTCCAATTCCTCCATGACAGTAATGGGGGTGTCCACCTGCCAAACATTTTCATAGACAGCCACGCGGGGAGGCAGAACAACATTCTGGTAACAATCAATCTCAATCTTGATATTCCCCGGTTGTCCCAGCAATCCCTGATATTGCAGCCGATCAATCTTGATGGTGAAATCTGATTGATAGCTGCGATTGACCCGAAAGAGCCCGCTGCTCTCCAAAATAGCTGTGACGTGTTCCAGAGTGAGTGAATTGTCCACTGATGTAAAGTCAAGGTCTTCCGAAAACCGTTTTTGCGAAAGGTAACAATGGTGCAGTGCCGTTCCGCCTTTAAACACAAGGATATCTCTCAGGGGCGAGTGATGAATTAACTGTACCGCCAGCGCGAGGTAGTAATCTTTCTCGGCGATGGGCAGCGGATAGCGGATTGTGCGGCGGTTAATCAGTTCCAGTTGTTGTCGGGTCAGTTGGCGCGGCAGGCTATTGCTTGAAGAAAGGGTCATAATACAATTTCCATTTATGGCTGAATATATTCTTTTCAGATTGGGTGATATAGGACACACCGCCGGCAGATTGTACCGAGGTCAATAACTCTGCAGAATCCATATTGCTTAAATTCATGAGGAATCCGAGGATGCGGCGGGTGGTCAGGTTGGCACGCAGGCCGAAGTCAACCAGTCTGGCGCTATCAATGGTCTGATAATCATTGCGCAGAATTTCCAGCACCAAATCGGTGGTATACACAGTGCGATGAAATTGCAGCAGATCGATCAGGGCTTTTTCTGCATAAGCAATCTTTACCATCTGCCCGTCTATCTGGTGCTGCTCCCAACCATAAAAATACTTCGCACTGGTTTTGACAAAAGCGTAGGTGAACCCGCCAATTATGCGGTCTTTGTGCTGAGATTGTGATACAGCCGTGATCGTGGCTAACAGTTGGTCAAACAGGCCGTGGTATTGCAGTGCGCTTTCAAAAGAAATATAGGAGTCTTCCACCAGATGATTGACGATGGCGAGATGGGAAATGGAAAGAGACCCGCGCGAACTCAGGTCTGACATCACATACACGCCTCTTTTAATTCTGGTCAGCCAGCCTTGCCGGGTGAGTTTTTGTACACGCTTGCGGGTGTAGGCGCGGTCTTCATCAATCAAGGAAGATAACTGATCGAAGGAAACCACACTGCCGAACTGGATCAGCGCGGTTTCCAGCATTTCAATTTCTTCCTGGGTCAAACTAATATTATTCATATATAGATAATACCACAAAATAGGGTTTATCTATATATGAAATGTTATTCCAATCTTTCCCCTACACCACCCCTAACCGCTTCCCCACGGACGCAAACGCCGCCAGCCCTTGCTCGAGGTCGTCCATGCTGTGTTCCGCTGAGATCATCACGCGGATGCGCGCCTTGCCCACCGGCACGGTCGGGAAGCCCAGCGCCATGGCGAACACACCCTCTTCGAACAGCGCGCGGCTGAATTCTCGCGCCAGCTTGGCGTCGCCCAGCATCACCGGCGTGATGGGGGTAACGGAATGGCCGGTATCAAACCCCAGTGCCTTCATTTCTTTCTTGAAAAAGTCGGCGTTGCTCCACAGCCGCTCGACCAATTCGGTGGATTCTTCCAGCAGGTCCACGGCTGCCAGGCAGGCTGCCACGTCCGCCGGGGTGGCGGCGGAAGAGAACAGGAACGGCCGTCCGCGCTGGCGGAACCATTCGATCAGCCCGGCGTTGCCGGCGGCCACGCCGCCCATCACGCCAAAGGCTTTGGAGAAGGTGCCGATCTCGATATCGACCTTGCCATGCAGCCCGAAATGATCGACGATGCCGCGCCCGCCGCGCCCCAGCACGCCTTCGCCGTGCGCGTCATCCACCATCAGCATCAAATCATGACGCTGGGTGACCTCATACAATTTGTCCAGCGGGGCGATGTCGCCGTCCATGCTGAATACGCCATCGCTGATGACCAGCCCGCGGCGGTAATCCTTCATATGTGCGTGCACCTGCGCTTCCAGGTCGTCGGCATCGGCATGCTTGAAGCGGATGATCCTGGCGCCTGACAGGCGGCAGCCATCGATGATGGAGGCGTGGTTGAGTTCATCCGAAAAGATCACGTCCTCTTTGCCGACGGTGGCAGGGATCACGGCCAGGTTGGCGCTGAAGCCCGATTGCAGGCTGATGGCGTCTTCCACGCCCTTGAAGCGCGCCATGCGCCGCTCCAGTTCCACATGCAAATCCATGGTGCCGGCGATGGTGCGCACCGCGGCCGGCCCCACGCCGTAGCGGTCGACGGCGTCTTTGGCAGCCTGCACCAGGCGCGGGTGGTTGGCAAGCCCCAGGTAGTTATTGGAGCAGAAATCCAGCACGCGTTTGCCATCCACCGTCAGCCAGGCGCCCTGCGCCGAACCGATGGTGCGGATGGTGTTATACAGCCCGGCCTGCTTGAGTTCCTCCAGCTGTTCCTGCACCCAGTTGAGTTTGTTTTCCATTGGTGACTCCTTCCTTTAATCGGTGATGCTTCTATTATAAAGCAATGCAGGCGCGCCGCGCGGGTGCAAACAGCGGGTTAAGTTGGTAGAATAAGACTATGTTGTGGCGCATGATACGAACTTCGATAACGATCAACCGTCTGCTGCTGCTGGCATTGAGCATGGTGTTGGGCAGCGCGGTGGCGGATTTTGCCGGTGAAACCATTGACTGGGGCGTGTTCGCCAGCGGTACCCTGCTGCTGATCGCCCTGCACATCGCCATGGGGCTGGTGGGGCAGTTCTTCTACATGGAAAACGACCTGCTGGAGCGCCTGCAATCGCTGCTGAAGCTAAACAAGGCGCGCAAACCCGGCGAAGAATTGATTATCGAACGCCCACGCTACCTGTCGCTGCTGCTGGCGCTGCCGTTCTTCACCCTGTTCGTGTTCCTCTTCATTCTATTGATGCAGACGCGCGCGCTGAACACCGCCGCCCTGCTATTTTTGCTGATCATCATCGTGCTTGCCATTCTGGAAAATACACCCCCCGCACGGCTGTCGCGTTCGCCCTACCGTGACCTGGCGGCAGGTTTCAACAACATCCCCTTGCCGGCGGTGTTCGCCCTGCTGCTGCAAGGCAGCGACGAGGTCGGACTGCTGATGGTATTCGCCATCATGCTGCTGTTCCTGTTCCTGGCGCTGCGCATCACGCAGGCGCTGGAGAAATATGAAGAAGACCTGCGCATGGAGCGCACCACCCTGCTGAACGCCATCGGCTGGGAGCGCGGCATGCTGCTGCACAACCTGTTTTTGCTGGTGGCATTTTTGGTGCTGCTGCTGGCGGGCATATTCACGCGGTTCTCGTGGCGCTTGCTGGCGCCCTGCCTGATCGCGCTGCCGTTCGGCTTGCTGCAGGTGTGGCAGATGATAAGCATTGCCAATGGCGCGCCGGTGCGCTGGCGCCTCCTGCGCTTCAGCGCGCATACCACGCTTTATTTAAGCTTCTATCTGGCGTTATTCACACTGCTGGTGGTGTGGTGAAAGGCGGGTTGGCGGCATGGCATCTCTGGTAAAACAGGCGGCGGTATTCCAGGCGCATGAGCATTATGTGATGAGCGTGCGCTTCATGCCCGAAAAACCTATCCTGGTGACGGCGGGCATGGACAATGCCATCAAATTGTGGGGGGTGCCCAACTGGTCGCTGTTGATGGTGCTGCACGGGCATGACAACAGCGTCAACGCCGTTGATTTTCCGGCGGATGACAACTACCTGCTGAGCGTATCCAGCGACCGCACCCTGCGCCAGTGGCATGTGCGGCGGCGTGAACAGCTGTGGTCACAGACTGCGCACAAGAAGACCATCAGCGCGCTGGCGGTCAACCCGGCCGGGACAGTGGCCGCCACCGGCGGGTATGACGGCTGGGTGAAGTTATGGTCAACGCAGAGCGGCGAAGCCCTGGCGCAATTTGACGACATCGGCGCGCATGTCAGCACACTGTGCTGGCTGCCGGACGGCAAACACCTGCTGGGGGGCGGGTTGGGCGGAGCGGTGTGTGTGTGGGATGTCGAGGAAGGCAGCCTGCGCCAGCGCTTCCATGCCCACGAAACCGCTGTGTCACAGCTGCGGTCCCTGCCGGCGCAAAACAGCCTGCTCAGTGCCGGGGCTGACCGTTTGTTGAAGGTGTGGGACGCGCAGGATTTTTCCCTGCGCGCCACGCATGATCTGCCCGTGCACGGCAGTTACGCCATGGCGCTCTCGCCCGACCAGCGGCGCGTCGCCGTCGCCATGGAGAAGCGCGTCATGCTCTTCACCCTGCCGGAGATGAACCTGCTGCAAACCTTGTGGATGAAAGCCAAAGGCGTCAACGCGCTCGATTTCTCGCCGGACGGCGACTATTTGGCGGTGGGCGAAGCCAACAAGATGGTAACCATCTGGTGTTTTAAGGAAGAAACGTAGGAATGCAGGCGGGGTTTGGGGGCGGGTAGATGAATGAAAATCAGAAACTCCGTTAACGCCGTCACCTGCGGTTCCGGGAATAAACGGAGTTTCGGTGCAGGCGGGAGGGCAATGCTCAAAACCCGGCTTCTTCCAGCGCGGAGCGATGGGAAACTGGGTTTTTGGTTGCTATTCACCCTCCACCATCACGCCCTCTACCCTGCAACATTTCGGTATATAATGGTTAAGAAATCCAATCGAGGGAAAACAACACCAATCACTGATCGGAGACTCTATGCCAAACACGAATCTCACAGAAGCCAAACGCGCCAAGAACGATGAATTTTACACGCGATATGAAGATATCGAAAAAGAAATATTTGCCTATCTGGAATACAACTCGGATGTGTTCCGCGGCAAGACGGTGCTGCTGCCCTGTGATGACCCGGAATGGAGCAACTTCACCAAGTTCTTCGCGCTCAATTTTGAACGCTTCGGGCTGAAAAAGCTGATCAGCACCAGTTACGCCGTTAACAGCAAGACCTACAAAGAGGGCTACCAACCCACACTGTTTGAAATAAGGGATCCACAATTTAACGAATACAAGACCGTCAACAACGGCAAGATCTTCACCCTGACGCATGACCGCGGCGGGGACAATAAAATTGACGTGGATGACCTGGAGTGGCACTATCTGGAGGGCGATGGTGACTTCCGTAGCGCTGAGGTGATCGCACTACGTGATGAAGCCGATATGGTGATTACCAACCCGCCCTTTTCACTGTTCCGTGAGTTTCTGGCATGGATTGTGGAAGCGGACAAAAGTTTTATTACCATTGGCAGTAAGAATGCAATAACTTACAAAGAAATTTTTCCCTTGATTAAAGAGAACAAAATGTGGGTTGGTACGACCAGCTTTAACAAGGACATGCTCTTCATCCCCCACGAAGAAATCGACCCGTCAGAAAAACCCAACACAGCTACAAGAGTGGTGGATGGTGTAGTCTATTTACGTTCTCCGTCAGTCTGGTTTACTAACATCGACCACGGCAGGCGCCATCAACCATTGCCCCTAATGACCATGGCGGACAACCTGAAATACAGCAAACATAAAGAGATCAAAGGCAAAGAATCCTACGACCGCTATGACAACTATGATGCTATCGAGGTGCCCTTTACGGATGCCATCCCCAGCGATTACGAGGGCGTGATGGGCGTCCCGATCAGTTTCTTGGATAAATACAATCCAGATCAGTTCGAGATTTTAGGCACCAGCGATAATGGACTAATTGAAGATAAATACAAATTAACACCAGGGCTTACAAAAGAATTCGTTGATGATTATTATGAGGCTGGCGGTACAGGTGCATATAAAGAAGGCAATCCAACTGCTGGTTACTATCAAGATAACATTGCAAAGATGGCATATAAAAGAATATTTATCAAGCACAGGAGGGCAAGCCAATGAAAACTACACTGCGCACTGACATCACCGTCAAGGACATCTGCGACGGGTTTGTGTACAACGAGCTGGAAGGCAAGGGCTTGTTTGGTTTGTCCGGCAAGCTCACCATCCAGCCGGAATACCAGCGCAACTACATCTACGCCGATGGCAAAAAAGATGTGGCGGTGGTGGAATCGCTGCTCAAAGGCTACCCGCTGGGGCTGCTGTATTTTGTCAAGGTCAGTGAAGACAATCTGGAAGTGCTGGACGGGCAGCAGCGCATCACCAGTTTTGGGCGCTATGTCACCGATAAATTCGCCGTCAAAGATGAAAACGGCATGGAACAGTACTTTCGCGGCATTGCCGCCGACAAACAGGCAAAGATTCTGGATGCGCAACTGTTGATCTATGAGTGTGAAGGCACCGAAAGCGAGATCAAAGAGTGGTTCAAAACCATCAACATCGCCGGCGTGCCGCTCAACGATCAGGAACTGCTCAACTCCGTGTATTCGGGCCCTTTCGTGACGCTTGCCAAGGCGGAATTCAGCAACAGCCAGAACGCCAATGTGCAGAAATGGAGTGCTTATATCCGCGGGAGCGTCAACCGGCAGGATTTTCTGGCGTGCGCGCTGGAGTGGGTCAGCAAAGGCAACATCGGCGATTATATGAGCCGCCATCGCTATGACACTGATATAAATGAGCTAAAAACCTACTTCAACAGCGTCATTGACTGGGTGTCGGGTGTGTTTGTCGATGTTGAAAAGGAGATGCGCGGATTGGATTGGGGGCGCCTGTACGAAGAGCACCACCACAAACCGTATAATCCGGCAAAAATCTCGGCGGAATTGCGCAAACTCTACGCCGATCCTTATGTTAGCAACAAGAAAGGCATTTTTGAGTATCTCCTTGGCGGTTGCGTTGATACGAAATTGTTAACTGTGCGCGTTTTTGATGAGGCAACCAAAAAGAGCGTGTACGCCAAACAAACCCTTCCCGCCGAAGCCAAAGGGGTATCCAACTGCCCGTTGTGCGCGCTTGGACATGATGCCAACCAGAGCAAAATCTGGAAGATAAACGAAATGGACGCCGACCATGTGGCTGCATGGAGCAAAGGCGGTGCCACCGACATCAAAAATTGCCAGATGTTGTGCAAGACCCACAACCAAGCCAAAGGGAATAAGTAACACATCCCCCTATCCCCTGCACGCACAGCACGAAGCGCCGATTTCGGGTAGAATGTTTCCTACATGATG
>CAYMNB010000023.1:0-39426 GCA_964391725.1 uncultured Anaerolineaceae bacterium
CAAGAAAGGACAATGACATGACACACAACACCCAGACCCTACTCACCCGCATCACCCAATCCATTGAAGAACTGGCGCAGGCCACCGACCACACCCAGCAGAGCGCTTCCTTGCAGCAATATTTAGATTACTGCGCCCGTTTCCACCACTACAGCCTGCACAACATCTGCCTGATCCTGCTGCATGACCCGCAGGCCAGCCAGGTAGCCGGTTACCGTAAATGGCAAGCATTAGGACGGCAGGTCAAGAAAGGCGAATGCGGCATCCCCATCCTGGCACCGGTATTCCGCAAAGAGGAGAATGAACATGGTGAAAAGGAACAATACTTAACCGGCTTCCGTACTGTGTACGTCTTCGACATCCGCCAGACCGAGGGTGAACCTTTGCCAGAACAACCTGAATGGCGCAGCCTGGCCAAAGATGAAGACCTGGAGCAGGCTCTGTACAAGTTCGCCAGCCAGCACAACATCAATGTGGAGGTGAAGGCCTTCCGTGACGACACCCAGGGCGCTTCTTTTGGTGGACGTATCCAGCTGGCCCCCGGGGCAGGCACCAAGACCCTCATTCATGAACTGGCGCATGAACTCCTGCACCAACCGCACAGCTCCTTACCGGTGGCTTTGATGGAATGCGAAGCTGAAGGCGTGGCCTACGTGGTTGCCAAACACTGCCAGCTGCCGGAACTGCGCTGTCCGACCTACCTGGCCCTGCATGGGCTGGCCGCCAAGGATATCCTGGCGCATCTCGAGCGCATCCGTGCCACCTCCGCGCAGCTGATTACCTACCTGTCACAGGCGGTGAGCCATGCCTGACACCTACACCACCTGGAAAGACCTGTATTACCGTGAGCAACCGGTGAGTGTATTGCAGGAATTCATCCGCCGTTCGGTACTGGCCTCAGGCCATAACTGGAACATCGTACACATGTGGCTCAACCAGCAGGCAGGCGAACCGTTCAAGAACGAACAGCATGTGCGTACCTGGCTCAAAGTCACCGGTTACCATGAATATGCCCCGGGCATGGTCAGGCAGATGGACCGTCTGATTGAGGAGGCCTGGCAGCCCAATGTGATTACCTACAACGGGCAGTTATTATCTCCGCAGGATTACCTGGCAGGCCACACCTACGCCGACATCCGTCCTCATCTGGCACCGCACTACGCGCGCATGGTGCTGCGTTACCACCGTCCGCGCACCCACCTGGCTTTTTTGCAGGCGTACTTGCGTTATGGCGGGATTGTGGTGAGTGCCAATTCGCTGGAAATTTTAAGGCAAATTGGTTGAAAAAAACCACAGAAAGGATGGTATTATAGAACATATAGGAACAAATGTTCTATGGAGGAAACAACGGAACAATATGGATAATGTCTCCCCAAAAAGAATCATGAACTGTTGATTCTCAGTTTGGAGCAGACCAATGAAAGTTTTATTGACGGCAGATCAAGTGGCTAAGATATTGAACATATCCGTATCAAAAGCCTATGCCATGATGGCCAGCGGCGAAATCCCCACCGTAAGAATTGGGCGCTGCGTTCGTGTACGAGAGGAGGACCTGGAAGCTTACATCAACGAGCAGATCGCCAGCCAATGATCCGACACAATAACAGGCTGGTGACAACAGCGGGGTGGTCCCCACGACACCCCGCTGGTCACTCACCAAAGAGAATAATGAAAAAGGGGATGAACAACAGGGCACAGGGCGATCCCTGCGCCTTATCCAATTGCCACAAGCAACCAAAGGAGGTGTACTGATGGCAAGAAGAAGCAACAACGAAGGCTCCGTTTACCAGCGCGCAGATGGACGCTGGGTGGGACAGATCACCATCAACGGCATCAAGAAATACAAATACAGCAAGACCAAGCGCGAAGCCACCGCCTGGATCAATAACATGCGCCAACAGATCGAACAGGGCATCACCGCGCGTTCGATGGAAATGAAACTGAAGGAATACCTGGCGGAATGGCTGACCACCGAAAGCAGCCGTCTCAAGAAACGTACCGTCATCGACTATGGCGGCGTGATCCGCGTGCACATCAACCCCGCCCTGGGGCGTTACAAATTGAGTGAGATTGACCCCCTCCTGGTGGAACGTTTCTACAACCGCAAACGCGGCCAGGGAACCTCAGAGCGCATGCTGCGCCTGATCCACGCCATATTGCACCATGCCCTGGGCGATGCGGTCAGAAAGCGATTGTTGGGCTGGAACCCGACCGACGCCGTCACCCGCCCACGCCCGCAGGCGGTGGAGTATGTTACCTGGGATGCCACCCAGGTGATGAGTTTTCTTTCGTATGTGGAGTCCACCCGCTATGCCGTGCTCTTCGCCATCGCCCTCAACACCGGCATGCGCAAAGGCGAACTGCTGGGCCTCAAATGGCAGGACGTGGATTGGTCCAACCAGAGCCTGCATATCCGGCGGCAGGTGCAGCGCTTTCCTGGAGAAGGCCTGCTGTTCGTCGACCTGAAAACCAAGTTTAGCCGCCGCAGCATCTCCCTGGGCGAAGGATCCATGCAGAAATTGCGCGACCAGGGCCAGCTGTTGGACCAGGACCGCATGCTGGCAGGCGAGCGCTGGCAGGAACATGACCTGCTCTTTCCCAATAGCGTTGGCGGGCCGCAGGATCCCAGCAACATTGCCAGCCGTTTCAAGCAGTACAGCCAAGAAGCGGGCTTGCCCTTGATTCGCTTCCATGACCTGCGCCATACCGCCGCTTCTTTGATGATGCAATTGGGCGCCCACCCCAAGGTTGTGCAGGAGCGCCTGGGACATAGCCGCATCGCCACCACCATGGACATTTACTCGCATGTATCGCCCTCCATGCAGCAGGAGATCGCGCAGAAAATGGACGTCCTGCTGACCCCGACTGTACTGGAGATTGGCAAAAAGGAGGAAGTGAAGCGCAAAAGCGAATAAATTCCGGTAGCTGTCAAACTTCTGTCAAACTATTTTTAGGTTGTTATAAAACAAGAAAAAACCCCTATATATAGGGGTTTTCTTATCTCATACCGCCACATATAAGGCGCCCCCGGAGGGATTCGAACCCCCAACCACCTGATTCGAAGTCAGTTACTCTGTCCATTGAGCTACGAGGGCTTTAGGTCGCCATACCTTCTTGGCGTGCAAATTATACCATTCATAAACAAAGACTGGCAAGAACCAGTTTGTCCTGCCAGTCTTTTCTTTATATTTTTACCTTGATCAGGGTACTTCTATTCGTGGTGCCAGGAAGAACACTTCATCATCGTTGGCGTTACCTTTGGCGCGTACCAGGAAGGAAAAATGTACGACCTTATTCTCCAGTCCCTTTGAGGTCAGGTCTACGTCAATGTAGGTGAGGTTGCCATCGTATTTAACATCCCAGTCACCTACCAGGTATGCGGTGCTGGTTCCTTCCACACGGTAGAAAACTGCCATGTAGGTGTCACAGCCGGGGTGTCCGTAGGTGCAGCCAATCACGGTACGGAAGTGGGCCGGGTTGGCGGGCATTTTGATGGCGAAGAAGTAACCGGCCAGCTCACCATTGTTCACCTTCTGCGGGTGCATGATGATGGTCGGTTCATCGTCGACTACACCGTTTTCAAATTTCGGTTCTTTGGTCATGAACATATACCCATTGGCATGATTTTTCTCGCTGGGGCAGGGGATGATACCGGCGCCGCTGCGCCACTCGGCAGAACAGAGTTTGTCTGCAAACAGGAATGTATCCGGGTTGCCGTCTGCCTCAATTTTCACCGTCATTCTACCGAATTTCTCGCCATTGGTTGACTTCAACCGCCAGACACTGGTGTAGACACCATCTGAATCGGGCGCTGTGAAGGCGACTGCGATGCGAACGGTTTCACCTGGTCGGACAGGGGCTGAGGGCAGCGGGGTCGATGCTGACGCTCCCAGCATGCCGCCTTCATCGCCATACACCACCGAGTAGCCGGCATCCCAGGTGCAAGAACCGGTATTTTTCACTTCCCATATCTTGGTAAAGGTTTGTTTGGGGCGCATCCAGGTGCTGTCAGGGATGGTGATGTCCTTCACAAATTGCATCTGGTTGCAGATCGCGGTCGCAGTGGCGGTCGCGGTCGGGTAGGGGGTGTAGGTCGGGAAGGGAGTATAGGTCGGCCAGGGGGTGCTGGTCGCCGGTACTTCTTCTGTGGGCGTTGCTGTGGGCACTTCCGTTTCAACTGGCGGGGTCCAGGTGGAGGCGAGTGTCGGCTGATCCACCTCGGTGGCTCCCTGGGCGATCTGGGTGCGAATGGCTTCTACGGTCAGCACCGCGGCTGTTTCAACCACATTGGGTGTGGCGATCACTGCCGGCTGGCTGCCGGGGAAATTACACCCGACTAATAATACTGCTATTCCAAAAATCCATGCATATCTTTTCAAAATCTTCATCTTCCACCTCAAAACAAGTCTACAAGTGACCTATAGACGTTCGGTTGCTCCATTTGGTTCCCAGTTTTTGTTGATATTCCGGGTCATTTCACTGATCCTCTGAGAAAAAATATATTTCTCTCTATTAAGTATACAATATTGCTGTAATAAACCAACACCCTGTCTTCACAATTGCTTTACGGCAGGTACCGATAGAGGGTCATGTCACCAACCACAGCAATGGGCGATAGCAGTTCCTGGAACATACGCTGGTAGGGGTCGCTCTGCAGAATGATGTAGGGCCGGGCGTAGATATAATCCAACCCGATCCTGTCCAGGTATCGGTTGGCGGTGAAGTTTTGCAGATGATCATAGTATTCCACGCCATTGATCAAACCATCCAGGTTGATGATGGTGCGGTTCTCGATGAAATAACCGACATCACCACCGCCTGTCATGCCGATCAGGCTGCCTTCTTCGGTCAGGCTCTCCAATTTTCTGACATACCAAATCGGATCTGCTGCCGCGGACTGCCGCCATGGGAAGTGTTGAAAATGCCAGTTATTAAAGGAAAGGAACAGTGCCAGGATGAGGGCAGCGGCGCTCCAGTCTGTTAATTGTTTCAGTCTTGGTTTCTTTTCACGGTTATCGGTGAGAGCAGCCAGCAACAATCCCAGGATGATCAACCCAAGCAAGGTTTGTGACAGCCAGTACCATTCGCGGTAGCCGACGTAACCGGTCATCATATAATAGCCGGTGTGGAACAGGATCCCGACAGAAAGGGGCAGAATCGCGAACTGAGTTAGGCGATGGCGGGAGGTTTTATTGTGCAACAAAATCGCTGCGACTGTAATACCCAGCAGGAACAGAAATGCATAAAACAACAGGTTCGGCGCCAGATGAAGATAGCTGTTGAGCCAATCAGACAGGTCATGTAGTGGGTCAGTGAAGAAACGCCAGGGTCCGTTGCGATGTAAACCGAAAAATGTCAGATAATTGCCTGGTCGCCTGCCGTAAACGGTATCCAGGCTGCTCCACCATTCTTTGATCTTTCCACTGAGCGGCATCATCGCGCCGAAGTAGATGCGGTTGAAGAGTAGGAAGGCCCCGAGGCTGCCCGCTAGTGGGACAAAATAAGCCAGGGTATCTTTTACCAACGGCTGCCAGGAGAAGTTTGCCAACAGGAAAATGGGCTTCTTTGCTTCGGGATTTAACTCTGCGATGGGTCGTTGAGTAAGGTAGAGGATGCTTCGCATACCCAGTGCAGTGACAATGAAAAACAGTCCATGCAGCAGGATTGTCGCGCGTGAATAGCCGCCATTGGGAAAACGCATTATAACCCCAGCAAACAGCACAAGGGAGGCAGCGACTGAACCTGCTGACCATCTCAGCAACATCAACCAGGGTTGGGTGGTCTTGAACCAATCCCGGTTGCTGGCGCCCATCATTAACAGGGCTAAGGGATGCGTAATAGCTGCTAAAACCACCATAAATTTCATGGCTGGCGCCAGGTTGAAATAGGTGTCACCAAAGCGGAAAAGGAATAGATGAGCGAAAACTACCAACCCTGAAGAGAGCAGAATATCCACAATCACCAACCACCGATCCAGAGAAGAACGCTTGAGCGCAAGCCAGATACCAACAAAACCCACCAGAAAGATGTTGTCAAGCCGGCTCAGCAGAGTTAAGGCCGCCAGGATGCCCACCATCCACAGGCCTGAGAGCCTGCCCAACTTGAACGGCTGCCCTTGCTCGTAGCGTGCGGCAGCATAGAGAAGCAGGGTCATGAAGAATGCGTTAATGCCTGTTTCTAAGCCCATCATACCACTCACGCGGTAGATGTTGACACCGAACAACCAGAGTGACAGCAGCACCAGGCTGACCGGTTTGGAGAGGTGCAATCGCAAGGTTTTGAACAGAAACAAACCACTGGCAGCATGCAGGGCTGACTGTATCACCACCAGGATGCGCAGCGGCAGCCAGATATTGAGATTGGCGAACGCAAACACTGGAAAACACACCAGCATCCATAGTGGATGATAACCATTGGCACGGGCGATGCCGTCAAAACTGATGTCGTTGCCATTGACAAAGTTGCGCGCTGTCTGGAAATAATAATAGGCATCATCTATCGAAAAGAAGCGGATCAGGGCGGTTTGGCTGCGCAAAGCGACGGAAGCACCCAACAGGAAGACAAAGGCCACCAACCACCACTCCACTTTGTCAAATAGTTTTTTACGTTTCATGCTCCAGCCTGCTTCCTGCAAAGATTATTCTGTCCGATTAACAGTGTACACAAACATCAATTATATAGCGAAATTACTTAACTTTCACCTTCTTTCTTCAATTTTCATGAGCCAGATGTCATCGGGATGTAGAGAATTCGTGCTGGTCAGGGTAAGGTTGTTCGTTTATCATAAGAACTTGATGAACCCAGTAGTTAGCCATCCGCAAGTACTCCATAAAACAAACCATTTCACACAAACTGTGCCGTATTATTGCCAGATCGCAGACCAGGCAAACGCGGCTGACTACCTTGACAAAGGCAAGTCATTGCTCGAAGACCCGTTCTGGAAGAAAACTGGTGCTGCCAATACGCATGAATATGTCTATTGGGCGGCACGTTCCTGCGGTATGGTGTGTGTGAAAATGTGTGTCGAAGCCTTTGGTGGAGCTTGCCTGCCGCTGCAGGTGTGGATTGAACGGGGGTTGGCGCTGAATGCTTACTTGACCGAGAAACGCCCCGGGCAGGCAGTGGTTGAAAAAGGCTGGCTGCATGCAGGGCTGGCGCAGGTGATGGAACAGGTGGGATTATCCACCGAAGTGAAAGCCGTTGACATGGCTGGATTGTATGAAGAGCTTTCCGGTGGGAAGCTGGTGATCGCCTCTGTTTCGCATGAACTGGGCAGCGAGAAACCGATCACCCATCAAGGCGGGCACCTGGTGGTGGTCACCGGGATGCTTTGTAATGATGGAGACATATCGGTGGTGGTGATCCATAACCCGTCAGGACGCAGGGCTGCCCTGCAGGCCAGCGCGGTGATTGCGGTGGAACGCTTTGTTCAGGCTTTCTCCGGGCGGGTGATCACGGTGAAAAAAGACTCAGACGGGCCCCAACGAACTGCGTTACAATAACAATCATGGACACCCCCACCAGCACTATCCAGCATATGCCTGCCTACCAACCACCGGCGATGACCATCGAGCCGGAGGTGCTGGCTTTTGGTGTGTATAACCCCAACCTGCCGTTGCTGCAGCAGCCGGTCATCCGGCTGAAGGTGCGCAACACTGGCGGCAGCACGCTGACGGGCAGGGTGGTTCCGCAGGTGTCCTGGTTGATCATCAACCCCATGCTTTTCAAGCTAAAGCCGGGTGAAAGTTGTGAGTTGTCTATACAGTTGTCTACAGGCGCACCGCAGCAACTCAACAAAGAAGAACATGCCTTTCCCAATGCCATGCTGCTGGCCACCAATGCCGGTCCATGCGGGCTGGACGTCAGTTATACCCTCGACTTTGCCAAACGCTCTTTCAGCCCGGCTCAGATGAATTTTACGCCCAAAAAACCGGATGTGTTCACCGCCAGAGTGCTGCCGATGGTAGCGGTTGGGTTGTTTTTGGTGCTCGTGTTTTTGGGTGTGCGTTACCTGTTCTTTCCGCCGGGTGACGCCCAAATGGTTCTTTCTGATAACAATCTTGCGATGACAGCTGAAGCGCAAAGCATGCTGGCGATAGAGTCTGAGGTAGATGCTACCGCGGAGCCTGCCTCTGTGATTGTGCGGCAGGCGACACCAACCACTTTGTCTTTGTTTGAACCGCTGGTGACCGAACTGCCAGACCTGACCGCGACCGCTTACCAGCCGACCTTCACGCCCTTTCCGGCTGACCAGTTCGAAAACCCGGAAGCGCTGGTCACACGCTACTTTGCCAGCCTTTCAGACGAGGATTATCAACGCGCCTGGCAGTTATTGACCCGTGACTATCAACAGACCTGTTGTACAGCGCTGGGAACCGATCCCTATTACATTTTCCTGCGTGACTGGAGCGCTTTCCAATCTGTCACCCTGGCATCCGCTTTCTTGCAGGAGTACGACCTGAATCCCGCGCCAGTGATGGTGCGTTATCAGGTGGTTGACAGCGACGGTGAACGCGAAGAGCGTCTGCACCTCTACTGGGTGGTGGTCAATGAAGACGGAACCGGCTTGTTGATCGACACGGTGGACGACCTAAGCGGTGCAACTACCCCCTGACCTCTGACTGATCAGAAGGGCAGGTTGATGGGGTTGACAATATCGTTGACCGCCACAAGCACTGACAGGGCGATGATCAGGATAAAGCCCGCGCCATGCACCAGTGACTCTACCCGCGGTGACAGGCGTTTGCCGAAGATCCATTCGAACAAAACAAAGACGATGCGGCCGCCATCCAGCGCGGGCAGCGGCAGCAGGTTGGCAAAACCAAGGCCTACTGCGATTGCGCCCACCAGCCACAGAGTGTTGGCGAAAAAAGCATTGGATTGACCGCTTTGTGCGGCTGCGATGTCAACTTCTCTTGCCTGTTCTAACATCTGGCCAATGCCGATGGGGCCGGATACACGCGCTTCCTGCGGACTGATCTGACCAGCGATGAGCATGGCGGGTACGCGCAATGTCAATTGGATCATCTCTCCGACTGTGCGCACCGAGTAGCCCACCGCTTCAAAGAACGAGATAGGCACCGGCGTGGCGGCATAGGTGATGGCGACGCCAAGTTTGCCAAAACCATTTTCATCCGGCCTGGGTACGGCGGTCAGGGTGAGGATTTCTTCTCCGCGCTCAATTTCTAACAGGAGATTCTGGTTAGGGTTGTTGTCAATGAGGCTGATAATGCGGTCCATGTCAACCATGGGTTCGTCGTTGACTTTCAGGATGACATCTTCTGGCAGCAAGCCGGCTTGCATGGCAGCACTCTGCTCAAAAATTTCGCTGACCAGAATACCGCGTACTTCCATGGCACCGGTTTGCGAGAATAAAATGGCAAATACCAGCACGCCCATCAGCAGGTTCATCACTACACCGGCAATGAGAACGATCAGGCGTTTCCAAGGTTTCTGTGATTCGATGCCGCCTTCAATTTCGGGGTCATCTTCGCCACGCGGGCGCACAAAACCGCCGAAAGGGATCCAGTTGAGGGTGAATTCGGTGCCGCGCCATTTGAACAAGGTCAGCATTTTTGGGGGGTAGCCGAAACCGAATTCTTCCACCGGGATACCCAATGAGATTGCGGCAAGATAGTGTCCCAATTCATGGATAAAGATCATGATTCCCAGAATTATGACAAGTTGCAGTATGGTTATTAAAAAGCTAATCATTATTTGTACCGTCCAAATCTTTTGTCCAGAGACGGGCGCTGCCGCCCACTCCGGAAGTTATAATCTGTTTAATGCCGTCCAGTTCGCCCAATTTGTTGGCGACTGTGCTGGCAAAGTCCCGGGTGGTGATTACATGCGCGTTGGCACCGGCATCGAATGTATAGCATACCGGGATACCGCTGCGGCGCCACGCCGGAACGAGTTTCATTATTGTAAGCGAAAACGGCGCCCAATAAAAGAGCGCGGGTTGTGAGGTCATCATCACAGCATGCATGAGATGGCTGTCTTGTTCCACAACAAGTGCCAGAGCTTCAAAATCTTTTTGCATGACAGCCTGACGGCACAGGTCCAGGCGTCGCATTCCGTCAGCCAGACGAGCTGCCTGCAAAGGGCTGGTCCATGCCAGCGCATGTCCGGCGGTGGAACCATGCTGTTTTTGTTGGTCTTCGATTACTGCGATGCAATCGACCAGGCCCCAGTGGTTTGCGGGTGCGATGGAGAACGCAAAGGAATCCTCATCACGGCTGCCGGCTTGCCATTCGACAAAGCCGCCGGGTACTGAGCGGCAGGCAGAACCGGAGCCACGCCGCGCCAGGCGGCTTAAGGCAGGTTCTGTCAAGGGCAGGTGTAATGCCTGGCTGGCGGCAAGGGCCAGCGCGGCGAACGCCGCCGCTGAGGAGGCGATTCCGGCTCCAATCGGAAAGTTGGTGGTGCTGGTCACGCGGGCAGGCAAACGTGTACCAGCCATGTCGCGTGCCACATCCAGAAACGCAGTGACTCTTTGCAAGGCTGCGCCAGTAATCTGTTGGTCATTGATGGTTAATGTATCCGAAGATGGGTTGTCATCGGATGTAAAAGCCAGCATGGTACGGGTTTCCAGCGCGGCGAGGTTAATGGAGAGCGAACTGTTGGCCGCCAGGCGCAAGTCATCGTTAAGGTTGCCCCAATATTTAATGAAGGCGATGTTGGGATGAGCGATGGCTGCTCCAAGCAGGTCAGTCATGCTGTGATGCCTCTCTGTGCCGCAATCTGCCTGCTATCAGGGGAGGATTTCTCTGCAACCACCCATACCGCATGATTGTCAGAGTGTACAATGTTGGCAGAGACGTTGTCGAAGGGAGTTACCATGGCATGAATCTGTTCAGGGGTGTGAAAGTGGCTGCCCATCAACGCCAATTTCTCCGCCAGCGCAATCAGCTTTACGCTGAATTGATGAATGTTGGGTTCTTCGATGACCAACCGGCCACCAGGTTTTAGAATACGGAATAATTCAGCAATTACCTGCTGCTGGTGTGAAAAGTGATGCAGGGCATCTACCACGACAATAGCATCGAGCATGCCATCCGCGAAAGGCAGGTGGTTGGACGAAGTGTTAATGAGGTGGGCAATGGCTTTACTCTGAGCCTGTCTGAGCATTGGCATCGAAAGATCGGCTATATACGTCCGTGCGGCGTGGGGTGTGAGCGCCGCCGTTATCCGGCCAGTGCCGCCGCCCAGGTCTAACAGGGTCTGGCTGCCATCCAGCCTCAGCAAATCTGCCAGTTTTTCGGCGCTGTTGAAGTTGATCACATGGTCATAGATTGGCGCTACCAGGTTAAAAAGCACATTGTTTGTCATGTTGGCAAGTATAACCCTTTTGTATAAGAATGAGTTTAACGTTTCCTGCATGGAATCGGCTACAATCAGGCTATGAAAGTGACAGAAGTAGATCTGGCGGTAGTGGGTGGTGGGCCGGCCGGGTATTTCGGGGCGCTGCGCTTTGCCGATTTATGTCCGGGTGCCAGCGTGGTCATCCTGGAGAAGAGCGAACGTGTTCTGCATAAAGTACTGATCTCAGGCGGCGGGCGTTGCAACATCACCCATCAATGTGACGATGTGCGTACATTTGTCAGGGCGTATCCGCGCGGCGGCAAGGACTTGTTGAGCAGCCTGTATGCTTTTTCACCGAATGACACGTTGGTTTGGTTTCGCGAACGTGGGCTTGACTTTTATACCGATGAAGAAGGTTGCGTGTTCCCGATTTCTGACCGCAGTGAAAGTGTGATCGAAGTATTATTAAAGGAAGCAGAACGACTGCATGTGCGGGTATGGACGCAGGCGGGCGCGACTGACCTGGAAGCGAATTCACCGGGTGACTTTGTATTAACATTGTCAAATGGCGATCAAGTGCGCTCATCCCAAGTCTTATGGGCGACCGGCGGCAGCCGTGCCGGGCTTAAGCTGTTGGGCAAGGCGGGTGTGCCAATCCAATCACCGGTGCCAGCGTTGTATCCTCTAAAAATCTCTGACACCTGGTTGACGGAGCTGGCGGGGGTTAGTATGAATGACTGCGGTCTGAGCCTGGCAGGCAGTGAGATCAGCGAACGAGGCACAATGCTGATCACCCATCGCGGGGTCAGCGGGCCAGCCGTGATCCGCCTGTCATCCCTGGCGGCGCGCTGGCTGCACGCAGTGGATTATCACGCTGGATTAACTGTCGATTGGCTGCCGGCAGTGCGAACTGAGCAAGACAGCCTGGCAATCATGTCTCGCTGGAAAGATAAATACGGCGGCAAACAGACATCATCTGTGTCACCGTTTGTAGAATTACCAATGCGATTGTGGCGAGCGCTGTGTGGCCGGGCAGGCGTTGCCGAACAGCGTTGGGGTGACCTGTCGAGGGTGCAGCTACGCAAGCTGAATGAAATGCTGCGAGCCTGTGAGGTTCACGTTGTTGGGCGGGATGCATCGCAGCAGGAATATGTCACCTGCGGCGGGGTTGCTTTAGCGGCAGTTGACACACGCCGCTTCGAAAGCCGCCAGTATCCTGGTTTGTTTTTTGCCGGGGAAGTTCTTGATATTGACGGGCTCACAGGAGGGTATAATTTACAAAACTGCTGGACAACGGGCTGGGTGGCAGGCAGCAGCCTGGCACAATCAATGTCAAGCCCGGCAGCTTGAAGGAGAAAGATGGACGAAAAAACCAACGAAGAACACAAGAGTGGTAATTGGCAAGAAGTGGGTGAGAAATTCAACGCCCTGGGCAATGCACTGAGTGAAGCTTTCCGTGCAACCATGGACGACCCCAAAACCCAGGAAGCCTTTGAGAAGGTGAGAGAAGGTTTGTCGCAGGCAGTGGAAGAGGTGGAAGAAGCCGCACGAAGCGCCCGTGATAACCCCAAAGTGCAGAAATTTGCTGAAGATGCTGGAGCGGTGTTTGCGGACTTTGAAGGGGTGGGGGGTGAAACCATTGAGAAAACCAGGCCACGTCTGGTCAAAGCCTTGAAATCACTGCAAACCGCGCTTGGCAATTTGATCGAAGAGATCGATAACCAAGAATAATTCACGCAAATAGGCGTTACTGCCTATCAATCAGGCGGGTTTGTGATTTGCGCGCCATGCCTGATTGCACTATTTTTTTAAGCTATGCTATACTTTTTTCAGGATGACTGATCATTCTGTGTATTGGAAGCAATGGCAGCAAGCACTTTCTCGATGGCAACTGCGCAAAATGGCAGCCACCATTTTGGAAAGTGCGGGGCTTTTTCACCCTTTCATTGCGCAACTGTTGTTAATAGGTCAACCCATGCTGAGTCAAACCACGAGAGAAGAAATTGATGCCATGGTGAGCCTGCTGGAAGAACCGCAATCCAGCCGTGCCTTTGCTGCTTATTTAATGAAGGAGAATGAACTGTGAGCGGTGACATTCTCTTTTGGGGTATGTTTTTACTGGCTGCGATCGTGTTGATGGTTGTCTTTGGTTTGCCACGCAAAAAGAAGAAAAATGCAGGTAGTGAAAAATTTGCTATCCGCTCTATTCCTGCGCTGGAAGAATTCGCTACACGCCAGGGGTATGCCATTGAGTCTGGCACACGCTTGCATCTCTCAGCCGGCACCGCCGACATGAACACACAGAGCGCAGCGGCCACCTTGCTGGCGGTGACCAATATGGAGGTCTTGGCGCGGAACGCGGCTGCCTCGGATCGCCCGGTGGTCGCCACCACCGGCGATGGTGTGACAGCCCTGCTGCTGCAGAGCCGGTTGCATGCTGTTTATCAACGTCTGGGATTAATTGAAGACTACAACCCTCTCCTCACCCAAATGACCGGGCCTACGCCTTATTCCTATGCGGCCGGAGCAATGCCGTTGCTGCATGATGAGCATATCTCTGTCAACATTGTCACCGGCAAACTCGGTATAGAAGGCGCGCTGCTGGCAGAAGCCGGCCGCCGTGAAAACGCCTTCTTCATTGGCGCTTCCACCGATCCTTCAGGACAGGCTGTGTTGTATCCAGTGTCTGATCAACCGCTGATCGGAGAAGAGATGTTCGCAACCCGTGCCATTTTAGAACCTGACCAGCCTGCCAGTACGGCCAGCGTGAAGACACAGGATGTGCTGCGAATCGTTTTGTGTGTTACGATGCTGGGCGGAGCTTTGCTGAAACTGGTGGGGGCGCTATGAAATTGTCACTTTCTGTCATTATCGCAGTGCTCACAGGTTTGTTCATTCTGGCCGCCACCTTCCTGCCTGATCTGGGTTGGGATGCTATGCAAAGCCGTATGGTCGATTGGGCGGTGGTGCTGGCGGGAATCAGCCTGTTGATCGGCATTTTCAATCTGCTGCGCAGCCATTGGGTGCGTATGGGATTGAACCTGCCGGAAAAACCCGAAGCGGAAGCATCACAACAAGAGGGTGCACGACCAACAGATAAAGAACCACAAGCCAGAGAAGCGAAACCGGTAAAGCGCGAGAAGATCATCCGGCATGCAGACAGCGCGGTTTTGTTGTTTGGTTTTGTGGTGGCATTTATCGGGGGAGTCATCCTGACCCCGGCTAACAACTGGTATTTGCAGGCAGTTTCCTCCATTCAGGTGCCGGTAGAATCATCGCTGCTGGCTATTTTATCGATTGTCTTGCTAACCATCGTTTTCCAGTTCTTCCAGCATCATCATGATCTGATGGGGTTTGTTTTCATCGGCAGTGTGCTGGTGTTCCTGGTTCTGGGCAGCGGCTTGCTGCATTCGATGTCGGAAGCGCGTTGGGTGAAGGATGTGATCGCTGTGTTGAACGAGATCCCGCTGGCAGGCACCCGCGGTATTGTGATCGGTATCGCCCTTGGCAGCATTGTCACCGCTTTGCGGCAGCTGCTGGGGTTTGACCGTGCCTATCGGGAGTGAGAGCAATGACTGAGATTCGCTGCCCGATGTGCGCTCACATGAATCCGGAAGGGTCAATGCATTGTGAAAAATGTGATGCCCGCCTGGTGCCGATGGGAGACATCGGCAAAGCGTTGAATTTGCCCCCTGATTCACAGCCCGAAGAAGATGACCTGTCTGCCTTTCTGGAGAAGATCGTGGATGAGGGTGGGCAGGATGCAACCATTGATGACAGTCTTGATGAGGAAGTATTATCATGGCTGGATGATGAACACCCTGAGCCGATTGGTGAGGATCTGTCCGAATCGGTCACAGACGAAGAAGAAAGCGAAGAGCTTGATTTCCGGTCGTTGGTAGAAGAGGAAATCGACGAAAAAGCTATCACCAATTGGCTCTCGAAGACCTCTGAGGATGAGGGTGAAACAGAAGAAAAGCCTGATTGGATGACCCTGGTGGTCAGTGAACCTGATGAGGATCTTTCTGAGGTCGAGAGCTGGTTTGAACAGCCCGCTGAGACATCCTTTGAAGAAGAAGCCCAAAAAGAATCAAAGAAAGAAGAATTATTAACGGCACCATTGCCCGATTGGCTGGATGAACAACCGGACAAAATGGCATTTGAAGAGTTCGAAGCAGTGGATTTCACTGCTCAATTGCCAGATTGGATGGAAGCAACCGGCGGTGAAGAAGATGAGCTGTTTGATGTGGATGAAGTTGTTGAGGAAGAAGAAAAGCAAGCTGACGAGGTTGAAGAGCTTCAGTTCACAGCCCAGCTGCCTGATTGGATGACTGAGGTAGAAGAGACGGCTGGGGTGAATGCGACTGTGGCCCTGCCTGAAGAAGAAGAATTGCCGGATTGGTTCACCCAGGAATTGGATGAGGAAACCCTGGAGCAGTTGGAGCCACCTTCTGTGGAAAGTGGTCAACAAGAGACCGGGTCTAAATCCCTGCCAGTTCCCAAAGTAAGTACAGGCGCATTGCCCTGGATGGGCGGAGAGCCTTTGGGAGAGGAGTCGGCAGAAGAAGAAACCGGCCAGGAAGAATTTGAACTGCCGACTTCTGCGGCTGAGCCCAGTCCGGTTGAAAAACTCCCGCGTATACAAACCGGAGCATTGCCCTGGTTAAGTAACGAGCGGGAGGAAGACGAATGGGTACCCAGCGCTGAGAGTGAGGATGTGGGCGAGCCAGAAAGCGAAGAGCTTGTTGCGCCAACAGTGGAAAGCATACAACCTGACATCGAAGAAGCTCCCGTAGAAGAACCAAATGTTGAGCCTTCCGTCCCAGTGGTTGCAGACGATGAGTTTGCCATGCCGTTGGACGAATTCATCGTTGACATTGCATCAGAGGCAGATGAAACTTTGTCACCTGATGAAGAAGAGGCTGAACCGATGTCCTTAGAAGATGTGATGGCTGAGGAGGAGGTCTTCTTCACCGAAGAATCACTGTCAATGGAGCCCGCGGAAGAAGCGCCTGCGGAGGAAGCCACCGAGGTGGAAGGAGCCGCAGAAGTTTCAAAGTCATGGCCCAATTTCCTGGAAACAGCCGACAAACTGGGCGCGGAAGAAGAACTGCCCGAATGGTTTGCAAAAACCGGCGGCGGGAAAATCAACCAGCCTGCAGAAACAGCAACAGATGAAGCTGTTGCAGCAGAAGAGCCTGGTATGATTGTGCCTGAAGAGCCGGCGATCGAGGAACCACCCGCCAAAAAACGCCAAAGCACCTGGACATTGTTATTTGGCGGCCGCAAAAAGAAAGAAGAGTCGCAGCGTTTGCAAGCGGTTGAAACACCTCCTGAACCTGTTGCGGAGCCAGAACCGGAAGAAGAAGCGGAGATAATCGAACCAGAACCCGTAGCGGCAGAAGATGAGGCTGCCGCTGAGCCTCCACAAGAAGGTGAGTGGGACCTTTCCACCATTCTTTCTGACTCGCAACCGCTGACAACAGAGCCTGATGATGAATCAATTGTTCAAGAGATCAAAGGCGATCTGATGGATTCCGCCTGGCTGGTGGATGAGAGCGGGAAACCGCTGGTAGAAGAGATTGACGATGGCCAGGCAGACGGTGGCGTTGAAGCGACTGAGCCAGAAGCAAAACCAGGCCTGACAATGCCTCAAGAAGAGGAACAAAAAACGGTCGAAGTGCCCTCAGATGGCATGTCCAGCCTGGATCGCCTGACCGCTGCGTTGGGTTTGGGAGAAGAAGAGGACACAGAAGAACTTGCCGATGAAGACCTGATCGGCTTTGCCGGCACTACGGAACTGCCCGCCTG
This sequence comes from uncultured Anaerolineaceae bacterium, assembly GCA_964391725.1. Lineage (GTDB taxonomy): Bacteria > Chloroflexota > Anaerolineae > Anaerolineales > Anaerolineaceae > SpSt-1165. The sequence continues at coordinate 17,116 of CAYMNB010000023.1, forward strand.
GATGATGGGCGATGCAGATCAGGAGGCGGAAGCCACCGCCATGCTGGATGCTGCTTTGGGTGAAACCAAAATGCAGCCGGAAGCCATGACGGCAGACCTGCCAGACTGGCTGGCAGAAGCCGATGAAGAGATGGATGATGAGGATGCGATCCTTCTTCCAGAACCCGAAGAAGAAGAGTCGGTTTTTGAAGAAATGAATGAAGTTGACGAGGTGGAACAGCCTGAAAAGGTTGGTTCTACGGCTGAACTGCCTGCCTGGCTGGAAGATGATGAGATTGAAGAGGAAGATGATCTCATCACGTCTGTTTCTGGCGAACTCACTGATTCTCAATACACAGATTGGTTGGCGGAGTTTGAGGTAAATGATGAGATTGAGGAGACAAAGGGCGAAACAGGCGAAGGTGAACCCGAAGAAGATGGCACAGCGGTTTTGCCTGATTGGCTGCTGGAAAGCGACCAGGAGCCGCAAATATCGGATGAGGCAATTGAGGACCTGTTCCCAGCAACTTCTGCCCTGACCGGATCAACTGCCGGCTTGCCCGATTGGCTCTCCACTTATGCTGACGATGAAGAGGAAGAAGAAAAGATTGCCGAAGTCACACATATCGAGATCATTGAAGAACCTGATGATTTGGATGATTGGCTGGCCGAGCCTGATGAAGAGGAAGAACAGCCTTTGGTGGTCAGTGATACGGATGAATTAAATGAATGGGTGCAGGAGCATGGCATCCAATTTCCAACGATGGACGAAGACATAGACGAAGATGAGGAACCACTGAATGATGAAGTGATTCCTGTCGATGTCAGGAAAGACCTGCCGGATTGGGTGTTTGAACTGGAGCCTGAAGATGAGGGTGAACCTATCCCTGAGTTGAACGGAGCCGGGACAGCAGAATTACCCGCATGGCTGGTTGCCGGCGATGAATCTCCTGAGGTGGCAGAATCACGCCAGGAAGAACTGGCAGATGCAGAATTCTTCGATTTTCTGGTACCCGATGACAGCACGGCCGCCACCACCGTCTTCACTTTGGACGATGAATTAGGCGATGAATTGGATGAAGAATTCGTGGAAGAAGACGACGATCTGCGGTCTCTGATCATGTCGGAAAGCACCTATGCGCCAACAGTAGAATTGGACAGCCAGTCAGAATGGCTGAGTTCTTATGGAGAGGAAGAAAGCGTTCCCGACACCACTCTCGACGATGAAGAGGTGCATGAGGTAGAGGAAATTCCCGAATGGGTGCAACTGGCTGACACCACAGGCGAGTGGGAAGAAGGGACAGAAGCTTTCGGTGCGGCACTAAAATTTGATACCTTTGAAGAAGAAAGCATCAAAGAAATCCCCAATGAAGATCGCAATATTCAATTGATGGAGCGCATTCTGCTTTCTGAGAAGAAAGCGGTGCCCGTGCCGCGCACACGCCAGCGCAACCGGCAGCTAACGCTGCGGTTAACGATCACACTGCTGATGATTGCGTTGGTAGCGGTAGGTTTGTATTATCTGCCAATACCGCTACCGAATTTCATCGCCAATGCCCCCCTGCAGGTGGTGCAGTTCCATCAGCAGATGCAATATTTCCAACAGACCGCACCTGACAAACCGGTATTGATGGTGTTTGACCTGCAGCCTGCCTATGAGGGTGAGTTGTCGGTGTATGCCGAACTGCCTCTCAAAGCTTTAATGGAGAATGATGCCCACATCTTCACCTTCAGCACAGTGCCGGAAGGCGCCGCACTGGCACAGAAGATGATGGTGGATGTGGTTATGGCAAATAATCTGGTGTATAACACCCAGAGTCAGGCGATGAATCTGGGCTACCTGCCGGGCGGTGCCGCTGCCATCAGAGATTTTGCGCTGAACATGCGTTTCACGGTACATGGGTTGGATGTGGGCGTAAACGGAGCCTACATTTGGGAACATCCCAGCACATCAGATATTGATAGTCTGGATGATTTTGCCATGGTGATTGTGATGACCGATGATTTGGACAAAGCCAGGTTGTGGATCGAGCAATCCAGCCTGTATCTGCCTGCCTCCACACCCTTGTTGATGGTTTCCAGCGCCAAGGTGACCCCGCTGCTCAAACCCTATCTGCTGACCGGGCAATTGAGCGGTCTGATCGGCAATCCCATTGACGCAGCCGCCTATGCCACACTATCCAATGAAACCAGCAGGGTGATCTACTTCTGGAAAGCCTATGAACTGGGTATCTATTTGATGATGGCCAGCGTTTTTGGCGGCGCTGTTTACTTGATCGTCAATCAAATGCGCAAAGAGAAAAACGGCAGCATGCGGGGAGGCAAGTGATGACGACTTTCTGGCTTTTTGTGGGCTTCTTCCTCTCGTTGATGGTGTTGAGTTATCTGGTTGGTGACAATCCGATGTTCCGTCTGGCCATTTATCTGTTCATTGGTGTGACGGCGGGCTACCTGGCGGTGATGATCATCTATCAGATCATTTTGCCAAAACTGGTGCTGCCGATCAAATGGGGCGGAGAATACTTCCTTTGGTCATTGGTGCCATGGGCTTTGTCCATCATGCTGGTAACAAGATTGTTCCCCAAGGTTTCACGCCTCGGTAATATCCCGCTGGCCTATCTGGTGGGTGTTTCTTCTGCCGTCATTATCAGCGGTGCCTTGATGGGGACATTGGCAACCCAGGTATTCAGTGTGATTAACCTGTTTGATTTGGATAGACAGACACAGGGCGCATTTTGGTCTTTGGTGGAGGGTGTGTACGTTTTGTTCGGTACAGTCTCGACATTGCTATATTTTCAATTTTTTGCGCCCAAAGAAAGCCCCGGCAAGCCTAACCGGCTCGGGAAATGGATCAAGGTTTTGCGCTTTATCGGGCAAATTTTCCTCTCGATGACACTGGGGGCGCTGTTTGCCGGCGCCTATCTGACGGCGTTGATGGCAATGATCACGCGCATCAATGAACTGGGTTATGTATTCTGGATGATATTCTCGCGGTAACTGGATAACTATGGCCGAACACAGCACAACCATTCTCATCATCGATATCGGGGCGGTAGAAACCACCGCCACACTGCTCATGCATGTGGATGGGCGCTATGAGCTGACCGGTCAGGGAGTCACCAATTCTACCTGTTATGCGCCAACATTCGATGTGTGGCATGGCTGTGTATCTGCCATTCGCAAGCTGGAAGGGCGCACCCAACGGTTGATTCTGGCAAATGACGAGTCTGTCATCCATCCGACCAATCTGCGCGGTGAAGGCGTTGACTATGTGGTGGTAACCACCTCAGCTGGCCCTTCGTTGAAACTGGTAGCGGCTGGTTTGTTGGAGGATGTTTCTTTGAAGTCCTGCCGCCGCCTGGCTGCCAGTGTGGGCGGCAAGCTGGTGGATCAAATCAGCCTGACCAAAGGCAGCGCCGTGGATGCTCACCTGGATCGTGCGTTGAAAACCCGTCCGGAGATCATTGTGCTGGCGGGGGGAACCGAAGGCGGTGCATCGCGTGCTGTTATCAAAACCGCTGAGTTGATCAAAGCCGTGTGCCATTTGCTGCCTGGCAGCAAACGGCCGGCGGTGTTGTATGCTGGCAACCAGGCGATTGCCGACCAGATCAAAGCGATGTTAGATGGACAGACTGAAGTGATCGCGGTTGCCAATATTCGTCCAAGCATGGAGAAAGAAAGCCTGTCAGCCGCACAATATGCGCTGGCTGAAATACTTGCCTATATCCGCACCAAGCAAGTGGGCGGGTTGAACCGGGCTGCCCAGAATAGTGTTCTGCCGTTGCTTCCCACCTCGTTCACTTTCGGGAGAACAATGCGTTTGTTAAGTACCTATACAGTGACTGAACGCAATCCGGTGCTGGGCGTTAGTGTGGAAAGCAACCAGACGACCCTCGCGGATGCATTCCGCGGAAGCCTGCGGTTGGATGTCTTGCCGTATGGCACCGGCACAGGCGTGAGCACGCTGTTGGAGAATACCAGGCTGGAAGAAATTCAGCAATGGATTGCCTCAGATTTGCCGTCCGTGATGGTGCGCGACTATCTCCATCAAAAAGCGTTGTATCCTGCCAGTGTGCCCATTGACCAGGAATCGCTGCTGATCGAACAGGCCATGATTCGGGTGATTTTGCAGTTGTCAATGACGCATGCGCGCCAACTGTTTGAAAAACCCAACAATGGTTTCACCAAGATCGTTGCAGCGGGGAATGCGCTGACCAATGGCCCGACCATCCGTCATAGCTTGTTGATGCTGCTGGATGGCATTCAACCCAGTGGTTTGACCCAATTTGTGCTGGATGAAGGGCAGTTGATGGCAGCAATCGGCGCTGCGGCAGCCATTGATTCGGCAGTGCCCGTGCATATGCTGGCATCATCCTTGTTTGCCGAACTGGGCACGGTGATCTCGCCGGTTAGTGAAGAGAAAATCGATCGGCCAATCGTTCATGCCAAATTGCACTATCAGGATGGCAGTGATGTGACCTTTGAGGTCAAAAAAGGCGAAATCAAGGTGGTACCATTGCAGCCCCGACAAGAGGCTGAACTGGAGATCACTGCGCTGGGGCGCACATGGATCACAGAAAACCCTGTCCGTACTCGCTTGATTACCAAAATCGTTGGCGGGTTGTGCGGCCTGGTGATTGACGGCCGCGGACGCCCGATCTACCTGCCTTCTACTCGTGATGACCTGTTGTTTTTGCAGCAAACCTGGCGGCAGCAGATTGGTATCAGCAGCCAGGTGATGGCAGGCAGACAATGAGGAGGGCACTGATATGATAGCATCCGTGACTGTGATCAATGGCCTGGTAGGATTTCAGCGCCCGCGTCTGCTGCCGGTGGATGGCCATGTTGTGGCGCATATCGGGCAGCAGGTGATGCCGGAAACAGTGCTGGCAGAAGCCATCATTGCCCCGCATGTCGAAGTTCTGGATGCGAGGGTGGTTTTCAGCGGCGTCAATCGCGCCAACATGAAAGAGATGATCGAACGCAATGTGGGCGAGAAGGTTGAAAAAGGTGATGTCATCATTGCCACTGGCGGAAAACTGAACCGTGTGCTGCGAGCCACCACAGCTGGCATTATTCGCTCTATCAGCACCAGCCAGGTGTTGTTAGAAGCAGCGCGCAAGCCCTTCCAGTTGCGGGCAGGGTATACGGGAACAGTCCAGGAGATCATCCCGGAGCGGGGTGTGATGCTTCGCATGCAGGGCTCTTTGGTACAGGGGGTGTGGGGTAACGGTCACCTGATGACCGGGAAATTAATTTCTGCTACGATTGATGCCCGCAAACCGCTGCAGCCGGAAGATCTGCGTGGTGAATGCGTGGATGCGATCGTTCTGGCAGGACGCTGCCGGGATGCTGATACCTTGCAGCGAGCAGCGATGCTGCCGGTGCGTGGTTTGATCCTGGGTACGATATCATCCCATCTGATCCCGATGGTGCGGTCGTTGAAGTTCCCGGTGATGGTTGTGAATGGTTTCAGCCCTGCGGGCATGGATGAAAGCGCGTATCGCCTGCTGCGCAGCAATCAGGGCAGGCGGGTATCACTGCTGGCGCAGGCATGGGACCGTGAATTGGGCATTCGGCCAGAGGTATTCATTCCGCTGCCGGCTGAAGATATTCGCTTGGTCCAGGAATTGATCGATTATCGCGAAGGTCTTACCGTGCGCATCAACACACTGCCTTACATGGCGCAGGTGGGCGCCATTTCTTTTGTGCATCCTGACAAAGTCACCTTGCCCAACGGGTTGATGGCAAGGGCAGCGGATGTGACCCTAAAAAATGGGCAGTCAATCCTGGTACCACTCAACAATTTGGATGTGCTAGAATGAGCATATCATCATGAATGGGTTGTTTTGACCTGGTCATAAACTTGCAACATCTCACGTGATGGTTTTCCATGAGGAGAAACGATTATGTCATCGAATGAAAATAACGATTATCAGTTTTACAGCAATGAAGGAACCGCGCCGTTAGGGGATTCTGACGCTATTCCGCCATTTGAGATCGAGGAAAGCACCGCGGATACCCTGGAAGAATATGCGGCAGATGAGGATGCACCTGCATCACGCAACAATCGCATGTTTATGATTGCGTTAGGGGTGTTGGCGGCGGTCTTCATTCTGGCAATCATTGGCATGATCGTGCTCTCCACGATGATTATGCCCGCACAGAATGCGAGCCGCACGCAAGCCGCCATGGACATCCTGTATGGCAACCAGCAGACAGTCGAGGCTGCTACCACGACAGCTGAATCCTTTGCGGTGGCGGCTGAATTAACCCGCATTGCCCAGGATACTGCCCCGACAGCCACAGATGTACCACCCCAGCCGACTGCTACCGAAACAGTGATGGTGCCTGAAGAGCCAACTCCAACCGAAGTACCTCCCCAGGAGGAGATTGACCTGACTGCCACCAGCGAAGCGGCGGAGGCATTCTCACAGACTGCCACCGTTGAGGCGTTACTGACCCAGGTGGCGGCCAGTCCGACGCCAACCGAAGAGGCGGAAATGCTTGAGCCGACCCCTAACGCAGCGCAGTTGACGGCTACGGCGCTGGCAGAGCAAGGCGATGAGCAACTGCCCGATACTGGCTTCTTTGACGGTGGTAATTACTTCGTAGTTGCCCTTGCAGCAGTCGGACTGGTAGCCGTCATCATTGTAGCCCGCAAGTTACGCAGCGCGTAATTCATTCAATAGGCAAAAAAAATCCCTGCTCATTGAATAGGGATTTTTTTTATGTGCGTTGCACTAACTGACAGAATCGGCGATCTGTTTGCCGAAATCCAGCAAAGCTTTGACCATTTCAGGGCTGCGTCCTTCGGCATAAACGCGCAGGACGGGTTCGGTGCCGGAGGGGCGGATCAACAGCCAGGAATCATCCGCCATAATATATTTGATGCCATCGTTGGTGAGTATATCGGCGACTTTTTCGGGGCCGATGGCGGCGGGAGCTTTGTTGATCAAGTCTGCTACCAACACATTCTTGGAAACAGGATGCAAAAGGCGCATATCACTGCGCTCATAAAAGGCCGGGCCGACCTCTTCCAATAATTCTTTGACCAGCACGCCCAGCGGTTTACCGGCGGAAGCAACAATCTCAAGCAGAAGCAATCCCATCAGGATGCCGTCGCCTTCGGGGATGTGGCCTTTGAAGGAGATACCGCCCGATTCTTCGCCGCCGATGAGGACATCATTGTGAAGCATATGATCGGCGATATGGTTGAAACCGACCGGGGTTTCATAGACCGGCAGGCCATATTGTTTTGCCAGGCGGTCGACCATGCGCGTGGTAGAAACGGTGCGCACCACAGCACCGGTCATACCGCGTACTTCCACCAGGTGTTTGAGCGCCAGCGCCATGATCTTGTGAGGATCTACGAAATTGCTGCATTCATCCACCGCACCGATGCGGTCGGCATCGCCGTCAGTTGCCAGGCCGATGCTGCCCTGTCCCGAAGCAATCGCGCCCATCAGCGGACCCAGATGTTTGGCGATGGGTTCGGGGTGACAGCCACCAAAGCCGGGGTTCATGTCACTGCGAATCTCGATCACCTCGCAGGAGGTTCCCTGCAGGATACCTTTGATCGTGCCGCGGCCGGAGCCGTACATGGAATCGACTACCACATGCATGGGTTCTTCTGAGAACAGGTCAAAATTGATCAGGGTGCGCAGGTGGTTGTAATAGGCTGGAATGGGGTTGAAACGCTGGATGAGACCCTGCTCCTTGGCGGTATCGTATTCCATCAGGTTGGGGCCGCGTGCCTGCTCTTCGTTATCATTGAGGTACACTTCCACTTTGGCGCACTGCTCGGGTGAGGCAGAACCGCCAAAAGCGGCTTTCACTTTGACGCCATTGTAGCGGGGGGCGTTGTGTGAGGCGGTGATCATAATACCTGCCACAGCATTCATTTGCGCCACCGTGAAACTGATGGCAGGGGTGGGGCAATCGGATTGGGTCAGCAGCACCTTGAAGCCGTTGGCTGCCAACACACGCGCCACCTCAGAGCCGTAACGGTCAGAGAGAAAACGAGAATCAAATCCGACAATGACTTTGTCAAAATCGGGGGTTTGTTTCAGCATTTGGGGGTCATTCCACGTTTTGGAGCGAATGGTATCGGCGATTGCCTGAGCGACCATGCGCAGGTTGTGAAAGGTAAAGGTTTCTGAGATGACGGCGCGCCAGCCATCGGTTCCAAAGTTAATCGGCATTGTTCAATCTCCCAAAAAAGTTGTGGTTAATCAAAGATCAAATAAATTCTAAGCATCCACCCCTCAACAGATTCATCCCACAAAGGTGTAATGCGAACCCAGGTACCATTTTCATTGATGACCGATTCATACACTTTGACCCGTGAATTGTTCAGCAGGGTGGTGTAGGGTGGTTCCAGCGGTAGAGCGCTGAAGTAAGGACCCTGGCGGACGATAGAACCGCCGCCAGTTTCGGCGTAAACCACGGCATACATGGGCGTTACCGTAATCTGCGGGGTGAAGGTGATGGTAGGTGTTGCAGAGGGTATCGCTTTGGTGGCTGTGGCGGTCGGGGTGATCGGGGTCATGGTGGCAGTGGCAGGGATCCCTGTCGGAATGGCTTCAGCGGTCAAGGTCATGGCAAGCGCCGCGTCAGGGGTCGAGGTGGGGGAGGGTGTGCGTGTAGCAGTTGGTTCGCTGGAGGTGGGCCGCAGGGTGGGCAGGGCGGCAGCTTCCAGCGGGGGCATTTGCGGTAATTCGATGGAACCGTTGATTAAAACAGCGCCTACCAGGCAAAGCACCACCAGTCCGCCGGTCAGGGCATATCCCAACGTGCCGTTGGGGCGTAAGCCCAACACCGCCAGGGTGACGGCACCCAGCAAGACCGTCCAGCAAACATGCAGCAGCAGGGTGATCAATGCGGAGGTGAACAAACCCGGAATCTGGCTGGTGAGGCCGAAGCCCGCCACCGCCGCCGGCAGCAGCAGTTCATAGGCGACCGCGGCGCTGATCAGGTGTGGTTTTTGCGCAGGCACTTTTGCCAATCGATAGATGATAAGCACGCTGCCAAAGGTCAATAGAAGCAGGTCAGCTACACTGACAAAGGCGAGCTGGTGAGCCATCACATAATTGCCTGGCTGGGTGCCGTCGGCCCACCAACCAGCAATCACGCCGCCGCCGAAGAACATCAACAGACCGATCAGCAGTGAGACGAAGGATTGGATAAAGAAATGCCATGAGCCGACCAGGGTGCCAAGAGCAAGACCGACCACGGGTGCCAGAAACGGCGCGATGATCACAGTCAATACAAAAAAGGCAGGGGCATCCGTCAGCAGGGCAATGCCAGCCATTATGGCGGCAAGAATGCTTAATGCAAAGAATAGCAGGGAAGGGGTGGCCTGGTGGGTGAGCTGGTCGAGAAATTGTACGCGGCTGTTTTTTCCCTGGGGCACAATGCGGCGGCTCTGCCGCCTGCGCCTCGCCCGAGACAGCGGTGGTTCTTCCGGTTGCAGCAATTCAGGTTGTTGAAAGCTCATTGAGGTTGTTTGCCCTTTCCAATTACGGTCAATTATATCGCAACCAGGGCAAATCACCAATTGGGCCTGACAATGCTGTAGGGATGTTGTATCCATGGGCCTAATAGAGGCATTGGTTTGCTTATGTTTGAAAACAGCTTCATCACAAACCATGCTTTTCCAGTACAATGGAGCCAATCTCTCATTAAATTGGAGCAGTCATGCGAATCCGCCTTGTAGATCCTGCCGACCAACCGTCGGTGAATGCCTTTATAGAATTTCCTTACCGTCTTTACCGAAAGGAACCCAACTGGGTGCCGCCGCTGCGGGTGAGCCGCCGAGAATCGCTGGATCTCAACAAACATCCTGCCTATCAGCATTCGGCCGCCGCCTTTTTCCTGGCTGAAAATGGCAAGGATGTCCTTGGCACCCTGGTGGTGATCGATAACCAGCGTTATAACGACTATACGGGCAATCAGAATGCCTTCTTTTCTTTCTTCGATTGCGTGGATGACAGCCAGGTGTCGGACGGTTTGTTTGCGGCGGGATTTGCATGGGCAAAGAAACGCGGGCGACAGCACATCATCGGCCCGCGCGGGTTGATCGGGTCGGAGGCTGGCGGTGTGTTGATCGAGGGGTTTGAACATCCGGCGGTGATGGAAGTGCCCTATAACTTCGATTATTATCATAAACTGGTCTCACAGGCAGGATTCAAGAAAGTCACTGACCATCTCTCGGGCACGCTCGAAGTGGCAAAAGCTCATTTCCCCGAACGGGTGGAACTGGTGGCGGAGCGGGTGATGCAGAAAAGGGGTTTCACCTCGCATTCATTCAAAACAGTCGAAGAGATCATGCCATGGGTGGAAGGTATCAAGAAAGCGCACAGGGTGTCATTTGTCAACAATCACGAGTATTATCCGCCCAGCGATCAGGAATATGATGCCATTATTAAGAATCTGCTGACTGTGGCGGACCCGCGCTTGATCAAGATTATCAGCAAAGGCGACGAAGTGGTGGCATTCCTGCTGGCGTATCCTGATCTGTCGAACGGGTTTCGGCGCGCCAAAGGCAACCTGTATCCCTTCGGATGGCTGCATCTGCTCTATGAAAAGAAGCATAGCAAGGTGATGCTGGCGAACGCCCTGGCTATTATCCCTGAATACCGCGGGCTGGGCAGCAATGCGTTGATGTATGTGGCGTTGAAAGATGCCGTGCTGGCGGGCGGTTATGAGCGCATCGAAGGGGTTATGGTCAATGAAACCAATATCGCCAGCAAAGCCGAGAATGAGACGCTTGGGATGCGCTGGTACAAGCGTCATCGCCATTATAGGCGGGATTTGTAATAAATCTGAATGGGGGGGTGTCTGGTAAACGCTCATAAGTACAACCAGAAAAGCACAGCGCTATTAACCACCATCCCCACAAAGGCTGCCAGTCGAAAGGCAGGTTGGCGGGTTTTATGGCGGAACAGGCGCATGCCGGCCAGCGCACCGAACCCTGCCACAACCGCCAGGGTCAATAAAGTACGGTCATTAATACGCCATTGGTTGCGTTGAGCTTTGCTTTTGTCAATGCCGTAGGCCAAGCAGGTAGCCAGATTGAGGATGATTAATAAAGGCAGGATGATAGTAACCATATTCAAACCGGTGGTGCAGTTAGAAGTCGCGGCCGCAGAAGGCGCATTTTCGATCGCCGGTGCTGCGAGGTGCGCCGCAAGCCGGGCAGGCGGTGGGTGCCGTTGTTTCATCTGGCGGAGCGGATTTTCGGACGGGGGATGCTGCCTTGCTCAAATCGAGTTCTGGTTCGCTGGTCGGCGCGCGATAGGTAGGCTGCAGGGATAAATCCCGGTTGTCACGCGGGGCAGCGCCGGTGGCTTGGTCGAGGTTGATCAACTGGCGGCGGATGAAATCACCGCTGCCTTGCTGAAAACGCAGTTTTCGTTTTGCCCGGCGAACAATACCGCGTATGGTGAAGAACAGGAATACGAGACCCGCGATGAGTAACACCGGGATAATCCAGCAGAGAATGGCGAGCAGGTCATTGAATTCCATGGATACCTTTTGATTGGGACAGCAGAATGGTGTTAAGTGTACTGGATTTTTGGGTTTAATTTGTAACATTATTGCGGAATACTGGCATACTTAGCCGCTCTCAAGTAGAATGCAGAGCAGTGATCGACAACGAAGGAGAGCCATCAACCATGCAAGATTCCAGCCGCCGCGGTTATTTACTGGCCATCATAAGTGCCTTTTTTCTTGCCTGGACGAGTATCTTCATCCGCTATCTGGTGATCAATTTCGGGATTCCCGCACTTGTGCTGGCGTTTTGGCGTAATTTCTTTGTGGTGGTTGTGGTGGCTGGTGGTTTGCTTATCTTCAATCGCAAAGCCCTCATCATCCCGAAGACCCAGTTGCGGTTCTTTGTATGGTTTGGTGCTATGCTGGCGTTGTTTAACAGTTTCTGGACCACCTCAGTGGCGTTGATAGGCGCGGCAGTGGCAACGGTGTTGGTGTATTCTTCGGGGGCATTTACGGCTGTGCTGGATGCGTTGATTAATAAAGAACCCATTGGCTTGATCAAAGGCATAGCGGTGGTGTTATGTCTGGGTGGTTGTGTGCTGGTGTCAGGTGCGCTGGATGCTGATATCTGGGCGGTGAATGCACTGGGGATTGTGGCTGGCATCCTGTCTGGCTTCATGTATGCTGTGTACACCTTGATGGGGCGTTCTGCTGCGCAGCGCAAGATCAATATCTGGACGACGCTGCTGTACACATTTTTTATCGCGGGGGTCTTCTTGCTGGTGTTGAATGTATTGCCGCTTGGCTTTGTGCCGGGCAGCGCGCAAAAACCGGCGGATATGTTGTGGTTGGGCAGAGCGTGGCGCGGCTGGTTGGCGATGTTCCTGCTCTCCGCCGGCCCCACGGTGATGGGTTTTGGGTCCTATAATCGCGCGTTACATCACCTGCCCTCCAGTATTGTCAACCTGATCGTGACCTCTGAGCCGGTTTTCACCACAGTGATTGCCTTTGTGCTGCTGGGAGAACAGATGAACCCAATCCAACTGGTCGGCAGCGCACTGATTCTCACCGGTGTGGTGCTTGTACGGCTCAACCATCGCAATGGGTTGCGTGTGCCTGCCCAGGTGTAGGTGTGAGTATAGGTGTGCCTTGTTTGTTTTTGCGTGAAAAACAGTAAAAACTGCTACAATCATAGTAGCCGGCGCGACAGTTCAGGGTAAGTAAGCCGGAGAGTCTGAGGTAAAGATATGAGCAAACTGGCAGATCGATTTTACCGATGGTTGTATGGAAAACCTTTAGACCGCTTCTTTCAGGAATACTGGCAGAAAACGGATTATTTCCCGGTATTGTTAAACGAACTGGTCATGCGTGTCAAGCGTGTGTCCGAAAACAGAGAATTGTTCACACGCCGCTTACAGGCGGATCCGGTTCTCAATGACATGGTGTTGAATGAATTCCTGGAAGAAGGTGTTTTAACCCACGCCTTTATCGGCTGGCTTTCCTCAGATGCAGATCATATGCAAGAGTTTTTGGCAGAGATCCTCGAAGACCATGACCTGCAGGCATCGTTGTTGTCGGGGTTGCATGAGCAGGGGCTGATCGAGCAGTTTTTTGTCAACTGGATGAAAGAAGATATCAGCCATGTCAGGCAATTCGTGGGTTCGCTGGAAAAGGATGAGGTATTAAAAAGAGACCTCATCACCCTCATGGGCCGCCAAAAGCTGGTGACAAGAGATGAATTTGTGCGCTGGATCAACAACGAACCGGAGAATTTATTGACCTATCTGCAATTCTTAGAAAAACGAGATGAGAATCGCGAAAAGTTCCATGAGGCCCTGCTGCAACTGCAAATTCCGCAGGCAGTGCTGGCGGAATGGATGAAAGCAGAACCAGGCAGGGTCAAACGTTTCGTCAATCAATTGGCAGAAAATGACACCGATCTGATCAACGCGCTGGAAGAAGCGCTGTATCGTTTCAAGACGCCTACGGAGCGCTTTATGCAATGGCTATCGTTGAGCGAAGCCAACCCTCGCAAGTTCAATGCGGAATTGAGATTATCACCCGAGAGCCGGGTGCTGCTTTTTGCTGCATTACAAAATGATGCAGAGATAAGGCAGGAAATGAACCAGGCGTTGTGGCAAAATGATCGGGTGGTGAATGAATTTCTCGATCATGTTGCCAACGATGATGAAAAACGAAAGATTTTTCTGCGCGAACTGGGCGAGCGTGAAAATTTCCGCAGTGTGCTGCGCGTGATGCATGACCAGGAAACGCTCAGCAAGCTGACCTACGCATTGCCGACGGTCACCAGTTCTTTTCCGCGATCAGGCTCCAACTTTTTCCAGTCGGTGCTGCGCGGTTCCAGCGGGTTGCAGTGCCTCTCATTGTATCATAGCCAATATCCACAGGAGCAGGTGTTCAATCTGAAGTCACACGCCCTTACTCCGGCGGCACTGCGGCGTGAATTTGCTGATATGGTGCCATATGAGTTGGAGTATCCACAGAAAATTATCTATCTGAAGCGCGACCCGCGTGACGTGATGATATCGTTGTATGAATTTGCCTGTTACAACCATCAGCGAGAGTTTGCTTTGGATGAATTCCTGGGAATGAATTATTACTACGTTGCCAATCCGCCGGGTGTGAGGGGTGTAAAGAACATCTACTACTTGCCGGGACCTGAAGCCTGCACGGTGGAAGAGGCCTTCCGCCTGTACCATCAGTCGCATCTTTACACCCCCCAGCATGAAAGTCCGGCAGAGACCATGATCCTGTCGTATGAAGAAATGGTGGAAGATCCGCAAAGCGCTTTTGAAAGAGCCTTTGCATTCCTTGATCTCGATTGCCCCTTGAACCCCGAATTTATTCAGTTGAAGGTATCTCTGTACTCTGATTCGACTCGTAAACGAGGGATCGCCTATGGCTGGCGCCAGCCTGAAACGCAGGAGCACTATGCCCCACTGTTGGGGCAGGTGAATGACAGGCTGAAGGATCAGATTGTTGCTTTGGGCTATGAAGCCATGTAGCAGGCTTATTTTATGGTACTATCAATGCGGTGATGGAGTTCACCATAAACGCGTTATGCTGATGACTCCTGCGAAGATTTTTCCCTTGGCAGGAGTTTTTTTGTAGAGGTGGCTGTATGGTAACAAGCATTGCGATGATCATGATCCTGGGACTGGCGATGAACTGGCTGTTTCAGAAGATGAAACTGCCCGGCCTGTTAGGGATGCTGCTGTTGGGAATTGCCCTGGGGCCTTATGCGCTCAACTGGCTGTCACCTGCGTTGCTGGAAGTCTCCGATGAGCTGCGTAAGTTTGCGCTGATTGTGATATTGCTGCGTGCCGGGCTTGGCATCAGTCAGGAGGAGTTGAAGAAGGTTGGGTTCGCGGCGGTAAAGTTCAGTATGCTGCCGGGGTTGGTCGAAGGCTTCTTGATCGCTTTGGCTGCCACCTGGTTATTGGGCATTACTTTTGTCGAAGGGGGTATCTTGGGGTTCATCATCGCGGCAGTTTCGCCGGCGGTGGTGGTGCCCAAAATGCTGCAACTGATCGACCGAAAATTAGGCACTGACAAAGCCATTCCGACACTGATCCTGGCAGGGGCTTCGGTGGATGATGTATTTGCCATCACTTTGTTCACTTCATTTCTGGGGTTTTATGGCGGCAGCCAGATCAATTTGGGCAGGCAGTTACTGGGCATTCCGCTTTCGATTGTGCTGGGGGTTGCTGGCGGCGTGATTTTGGGGTTGTTTCTGTCAGTCATCTACCATCGTTTCCCGATGCGCGACACCAAAAAGGTCTTGTACCTGCTCAGTGGCGCGATTTTATTGACAGCAGTCGAAACAGCCCTGCATGGCGTCATCGAAGTGGCGGCTTTGTTGGGCGTGATGGTGATCGGGTACATCTTACTGCAAAAAATGCCGGTTGTTTCAAACCGCATGGCGTTGAAATTAAACAGAATCTGGGTGTTTGCCGAGGTGCTGTTGTTTGTGCTGGTTGGCGCCCGGGTGAATGTCGGGGTAGCGTTGCAGGCTGGGCTGGTGGGTTTGTTGATCATCCTGATTGGTCTGGCGGGGCGCAGTGTGGGGGTGCTGTTGGCGACCACTGGCACCGGTTTTGACTGGAAGGAGCGCCTGTTTTGCGTGGTGGCTTATACCCCAAAAGCGACTGTTCAGGCAGCCATAGGCGCGATCCCACTCACCGTGGGCGTAGCTTCGGGTGAGGTCATCCTGGCGATCGCTGTGATGGCCATTCTGCTGACAGCACCGTTGGGGGCTATCGGGATCGACCGCCTGGCACCGCGTTTGTTGCAAAAGGGTTAGTGTGGCTAAATTATTCCATAGCTTCCATTATCAGACTATTGCCATAAAAAAAACCATTAGGAAGAGTTTAATGCAACAAACCATCCCGCTTCAAACAGGATGGTTTGTTGATAAACCGTATGAAAATGTCAGTCAATGACGGGATTGGGGATGAATGCTCCACCGCGGCACTGCTTTAGATAGTTCAAACCATGCACCTGACCGGTCATTTCCAACTCACCGCGATAGACAGGATCATGCCAGCCTTCGATGTCGATGGCGCCGACAAAACCGCCTTTGCGCAGGATGGTGATAATGTCGCACCAATTGCTGTCACCGAAGCCGGGGGTGCGGTGATAGGCAAATTGCTGTGGTGAATGGATGCCGAAGCGGCGCACGATATCCCAATCGATGGTGGCATCTTTGCCGTGCAGATGGAAGACCTTGTGCACCCAATCGCGCAACTGAGGCAGCGGGTCGATTAACTGGCACATCTGATGGCACGGTTCCCATTCGAGGCCGATGTTGTCGGCGGGGATGGCCTCGAAGAGCAATTCCCAGGCATCGGGGTTAAAAGCCAGGTTCCAGGAGCCGTCACGCCAGTCACCGCCCATCGGGCAGTTTTCAAAGGCAATCCGCACCTGTTTGCCAGCAGCCTGTTCGGTCAGCGGGCTGAAGACCTCGGTGAAGCGGGGAATGTTTTCTTCCACGGTTTTGCCGGGCACGCGCCCGGTGAAACCGGCGACGATATCGGTTTTGAACAGGGCAGCAGCGTCGATCAGGCGCGCCCAATCCTGGCGGCCGCGTTCAGCTTTCTCGTCATCGTGTAAGGGGTTGCCATACAGCCCCAGCGCGCCGATGGTGATATCGCGCTCGCCGATGGCGGCAAAGACATCATCCGCCAGTTTGGGTAGGTCTACATCTTGCGGGATGGTTTCCCAAAAGTTGATCTGAAAGCTTTCGAAGCCGTAATCAGCGATCTGGCGAATGTATTCGCCCAGTTTGGCATGGCCGCCGATCATGGTGCCGATGCGAATGGTTTTCACAGGGTTACTCATAAGATTCTCCTTGGTTTGGTTGCTATCATTTGCTTTGATTATAGCTGTCAATGGGCAACCGTTCTTCCACATCTGAGATGATATCTGTAATGAAAATCAGGAGCTTTGTTTTGCAACCGCTGCATCTCTTGGTGATAAGATTAAAGCAACCGATTTCACCACTTTACGAACTTAGCTTAACCTATTTTGGAGGAAATATATGCAAACGAGAATTGTTTTGGTGGGTGCAGGCAGCGCCCAGTTTGGTTATGGCACCATGGGTGACATTTTCCAGAGCAAAGTGCTGGAAGGCAGCCATGTTGTGCTACTGGACATCAATCCCGATTCACTGGCTGTGGTAGAGAAGACCGGGCGTGATTTTATTGCAGAACACAATCTGCCTTTCACCCTGTCAGCCACCACTGACCGCAAAGAAGCCTTGCAAGGCGCGGAATACGTGGTTATTTCGATCGAAGTCGGTCCGCGCTTTGATCTGTGGGAACTGGACTGGCGCATTCCGCAGCAGTACGGCGTCACCCAGGTGTATGGCGAAAATGGCGGGCCGGGTGGTTTGTTCCATTCGCTGCGCATCATTCCGCCTATTCTCGACATCTGCCAGGATATCGTCGACATCTGCCCGGAGGCTGTGGTCTTCAACTTCAGCAACCCGATGAGCCGCATCTGCACCACTGTAACCCGCAAATTTCCTGAATTGAAGTTCATCGGCTTATGCCATGAGATCGCCTCCCTCAAAACCTTCCTGCCTTATATTCTTGGTGTACCGTATGAGACCCTGGAAGTACGTGCGGCGGGATTGAATCATTTCAGCTGTGTGCTGGAGGCAAAAAAGAAGGACACCGGCGAAGACATTTATCCCGAGTTGATGGCAAAAGCCTATCCTTTCTTCGAGCGCATCCCCAAGATGTCTGAAGTGATGAAGATGTACAAGGAAACCGGTACGGTGCCAACCATGGAACAGATGGCGACGCTGGAGACAGAAGCCTGGCCCGAGCGCCGGCTCTTCAAAGCCATCATGGATCAATTTGGCTTGTTCCCCATTACCACTGACAGCCACTTCGGCGAGTATATTCAGTGGGCGCATGACGTGGTTGATCACCATGGAATCACCGAATTCTATACCAATTATAAGAAATATTTGAGCAACGCGGAAGCCAAGATCGAACTGCGCCTTTCTGAGCATATTGTGCCGATGATCGAAGGCATGCTCACCGATTCTGGCTACGAAGAACCCGCGGTCAACATTCCCAACAATGGTGCGATCAAAGAATTGCCCGATTGGATTGTCGTAGAAGTGCCGGCCATTGTCGATAAAAATGGTGTGCATGCTATCCAGATGGGTACGCTGCCCAAAGGTTACGCCGGTTTGCTGCAGAATCAGGTGGCGGTGCATGACCTGACCGCCGAAGCGGTGTTGACTGGTTCGCGCCAGGCGGTCATCCAGGCCTGTCTCGTGGATCCGATTGTGACCAATTATCAGAAGGTCGAAGCAATGGTCGATACCATGATGGAATTGCAAGCGAAGCACTTGAGCTATATCAAGTAAGATCTTTTTGAAAGCAGAAGGCCGTCCGAAAGGGCGGTCTTTTTTTGTCCTTAAAACAAGGATCCCGGGACTTTGACCCGAGACCGTTGTTCACCAATAATTCACTGAGAATAAGGAGTACCTGTAATAAATTACAAGAAAGAACCCATATCACCTTATTGGTACTATTATAGGAAATAGGGAACGCTCTCACACGCGCCAGAGCGATAGGTTAGCCCTGTCAATTTGTTGGTGTATCAGGGTGAATACTATCTTTTAAGACAGGTTCGCGCGAAAAATTGTGCACCTGCGCTATAATCAGGATGATATCTATTGATACTGTCAATTTGTCAAAGGATCAACATAGATGAAGAATTCACTGACGGATGTTGGCGGGCTGCTTGTGGGGCACGCCCATGATGAACAGGGCGTGACAGGATGCAGCGTGATACTGTGCGAGGAAGGCACTGTTGGCGGGGTGGACCAGCGCGGCGGTGCGCCTGGCACACGCGAAACCGACCTGCTGGCGCCCATGCACCTGGTGCAACATGTTAATGCCATCCTGCTGACCGGTGGTTCTGCTTATGGGCTGGACGCGGCGGGCGGGGTGATGCGTTTTTGCGAGGAGCAGGGGCGTGGATTTGATGTCGGCGTGGGGGTTGTGCCGATCGTGCCGGCTGCGGTGATCTTTGATATGATGATCGGCGACCCGTCCGTGCGTCCGGATGCCGGCATGGGCTACCAGGCCTGCCTGAACGCTTCGCAGGATGAAACACGGCAGGGCAATGTCGGTGCAGGCATGGGCGCGACAGTGGGCAAATTGCTGGGGCCGATGCGTGCGATGAAGGGCGGGTTGGGCTGCGCCAGCCTGGAGATCGTCCCCGGGGTGGTTATTGCCGCCCTGTTCGTGGTCAATGTGCTGGGTAGCATCAGCGATCCGCAAAACGGCAAGTTGCTGGCAGGCACGCGTTCCGCCGAATACAACCAGCCGGTGGACAGCCTGTATCTGCTGCGCAGACTGGCGAATCAGCAGACGGCAGCGCAATCCGGTGCCAACACCGTGATCGGTGTGGTGGCAACCAATGCCGCCCTGAACAAAGAACAAACCAACAAACTGGCGCAGATGGCGCAGGACGGTATCGCCCAGACGGTGCGCCCGGCGCACTCGATGATGGACGGCGACACCGTGTTTGCTCTTGCAACCGGCAAGGTGGCGGCAGACTTTGGCCTGGTGAGTGCCTTCGCGGCGGAGGTGTCCGCGCGGGCGATTGTGAACGCCGTAACGCACGCCAAAACCATGGCTGGTATCCCCGGATTGGCAGGAGAATGACATGTTATTGACCATTGATATCGGCAACACCAACCTGACCCTCGGCCTGTTCGATGGAGCAAGCGAACTCAGCGCGCATTGGCGCCTGGCGACCGACCACCTCAAGATGCCCGATGAATACGGCCTGCAATTGCTGGGTTTGCTGCAGAATTGCGAGACATGCAAAGAGGATTTGCATGGCGTGGTGCTGGGTTCTGTGGTGCCGCCGGTAACCGGCAGGCTGGCGGAAGCCATCCGTCGTTATCTTGGCATAGAGCCTTTCATCATCACCAACGACATGTGCAACGGCATCCGCATTCTGTATGATCCTCCCCATGCGGTGGGGGTCGACCGCCTGATCAATGTGGTTGGGGTGCAGCATTTCTACCGTTTTCCGGCCTGTGTGGTGGATTTCGGCACCGGCACCACGTTTGATGCCGTGGACAGAGACGGCAACTACCTGGGCGGGGCGATTACGCCCGGCATCGGCATTGCCGCCGAGGCCTTGTTCACGCGCGCTTCCAAACTGCTGAAGGTAGATTTGCAGTTCCCGCCTTCTGCTATCGGCCGCAACACGGAACATGCCGTGCAATCTGGCTTGATGTATGGGTATGTCTCGCTGGTAGAAGGCATGGTGGCGCGCTTTCGCGCGGTGCTGGGTGATGATATGCTGGTCATCGCTACCGGCGGGCTGGCGGAATTGATCGCTAAGGGTACGGAAGTAATTGATATTGTCGATCCCTGGCTGACGTTGCAGGGCATGCGCTTGATCTGGCAAAAGGAGAGAGAACAATGAGCAACCCCATTGATGGAAAACGGATTGTGTTAGGCATCACCGGCTCAATCGCGGCCTATAAGGCAGCCGACCTGGCATCCAAGCTGACCCAGGCGGGGGCGGAGGTAGACTGCATCCTTACGGATAGCGCTGCCAAATTCGTCAGCCCGCTCACTTTTCAATCGGTGACCGGGCGCAAAGCCTATGTGGACGCGGACCTGTGGGGCAGCGAGGGGCATGTCGTGCACATCTCGCTGGCGCATGCCGCCGATTTGCTGTTGATCGCACCGGCGACCGCCAGCACCATGGCGAAACTGGCATACGGCATCGGTGACAACCTGCTAACGGTGACGGCGCTGGCGGCGGAGTGCCCGCTGGTGATTGCCCCGGCGATGGACGCTGGCATGTTCTCGCACCCGGCGACTGAAGAAAATGCTGGTATCTTGACGGAGCGTGGAGCTTACTTGATCGGCCCGGAACCGGGCAGGTTGGCGTCAGGCTTGATGGGCAAGGGGCGCTTCACCGAACCCAAAGACATCCTCGGGCATCTGCGGGTGATCCTCTCGCAGAACGGACCACTGGATGGCATGAAGGTGATGGTCACCGCCGGACCGACGCGCGAAGCGCTGGACCCGGTGCGCTTCTTCACCAACGCTTCTTCGGGAAAACAGGGGTATGAGATCGCGCAAGCACTGGTGGATGCCGGCGCGGAGGTGACCCTCGTCAGTGGGCCTACCCAGGTGGAAGCCCCGATCGGGGTGGAATTGATCCCGGTGGTGTCGGCGCAGGATATGCTGGACGCCGTGATGGAGGAGATCGAAACCCAGGATGTCTTCATCTCGGTGGCGGCGGTGGCGGACTTCAAACCCACCCAGCACGCGCAGGAAAAGATCAAGAAATCCAGCGAAGCCATCAACCTGGCGATGGAGCCCACCCCCGATATTCTCATGACGGTGGCGAACTGGCGCGCGGCGCAGCAAGCCGACCTGTGCCTGATCGGGTTTGCCGCCGAAACGCAGGATGTGGTGGTCAACGCGGAGGGCAAACTCACGCGCAAGCACCTGGATGTGATCATCGCCAACGATGTCAGCCTGGAGCGGGCGGTGTTTGGCGGTGAGGAAAACCTGGTGACCTTCCTCTACCGCGATGGCGTGGTGCGTCACTATGACTGGATGAGCAAGTACGACGTGGGTGAGGAAATTGTGCGCTATTTGATGGAGAATTAGGGCATCCACCAATACCGTTCCCGCACATACGCCAGCCAATCTGCTTTGGCAGGCACTCGCTCTGCTGTCAACGTGCCAAATAATTCCTCAATACTGACGCTCTGGAAGCGATCCGGTTGCATGAGTAACTTCTTCCACACTTCGATGGCAGTATTCCCCAAAGGGCGCAGGTTGGGGGAGGTCACCTTGCGGAAATCGGTGTTACACGCCGGGCAGATGTGCAACACGCTGACGATGTCAGCACCCAGTTCATGGGCTTTTTCCATCTCGTGGGCGAGAAACTGCTGGCGCAGGAACTGGTAAAAGGGTTCGTAGAACAAATCGGCAAAACCGGGCAGGATTTCTCTGTTGATGGGGCAATCCGGTTGGTCGAACAGGTGCCTGTAGATGGTGGAGCGGTCAGTCCCGCTGGAAGCGATCAGTTTGGATTGGCTGCCATACGATTCCGTGTACTTCCACTCGATCAGCGCGACATGGCGTTTGCCATCCATGCGTTCAAACAGCACGACACTGTCCGCGCTGGTGAAATTGGCACCGCGGGTGCGGGTGCTGTTCTTTTGCATGCGTTCACCAAGGTAATTCTCAGCGCCGATCCATTCAAAGGAGACATAAGACCCGCTTTCGACCGGCAGCATGCGTTTCA
>CAYMNB010000024.1:0-30031 GCA_964391725.1 uncultured Anaerolineaceae bacterium
ATTTATCAATCCAGAAAGCATCCAGATAGACTTCATGCGCGGGGCTTTCATCCTCGTAATAGCTTTCCGCATTGCTGCCCATGATAAATGGGCCGGCAGGCACATACATCATCTGCATACCGTCTTTTTCACGAACATACATAGAACCGATGCCCAGCGCAGGTTCAGGCACATCGGTTGGCAGCGCGGTTGGTTCAGAAACTACCTCTTCTTCCACAATTTCTTCGCTAACAACTTCTGTGGCATAAGCTTCATCTGTCAAAGCAAGTTCCATCACTGCGGCAGGATCGTCCGGACTGCTCTGATCATCCTCCTGTGTACCCAACATCCCCATCAATGGACAATTGCAGGCCAATACTAACAACAATACTATTGCCAAAAATATGGCGCTCTTTTTCTTCATAGCTCATTCTCCCTTGTTATGCAACAGTCAGTGATCAAATTCTTAAGCTTCATCATAGCATAAGTAAAGCATGATGCACTTGAAAAAATGAGGGGATAGCAGCGGAAATGTCACCAGTTTTCTCTCAAGCTTATGGCTGTCAATCCTGCTGTCATCATCCGCAAGGCAATTGCACCGGTACCCTCAACATCTGAAGGCATCGGCGTTATACTATCCCTGTTGCCTCTTGGTATGAGGCGGGAGGAGAACCCATGAAACAAACGTTTGACCTGGCCGCACTGCATGATATCATCGTGCGTGCCAAGAGCGCCACTTATGTCGGGGATGGCAAAACCGTCGCGCCCTACCGCCCCGCTTCGCATGACCTGGCCTATCAGGAAGGAGCCTTCGCCTACCTCGACAGTTACTTTGGCGGGTGGGACTTCATCGGTGAAGAGGTGGTTTATTTTGAAAACGAGCCGGTGTGGGCGATGAATTATTATGGCAGGGTCCTGCACCCCGACCGCATCACAGGCGCGCAAGCCGGGCAAGTGATCAAAGCCAGCCTCTCACGCATGTACAGAGAGGGTCGTTTTCTGGGCGGGTTCAGCTATACGCACGAAGGTTTTGGCTATGAAGACACCAACCAGGGTGAGTTCGCCTCCTTCAGCGGCCGTGAATGGATCAGTGCGCAAGGCCTGATGGTGTATGAACTGCTCTACCACGGCGGGTTGATTAAATAAAGACCCCCAACACCGAACATCACTCCATAGGATGCTGCTGGAAGAATTGCCACATCATGCGTGTGGCGTCACTGTCGTAGGTGGTTTCGCCCACCAGCCAGGCCGGCAGGGGGTCACCGCCAGGCCAGGTATGCCCGCCGTTCGGGATGGTGTAGAAAATGACATCAGCACCGTTATCGCAATCTGTGTATTGCAGGCCGCTGACACTGCCCACTGTTCCATCGATCGTGTTTGCCGTCTGGCAGGCGTTATGTTCCGCCCACCATTCTGCCCATTTGGGCACCACAGGAAAATCAATCGGAAAAGAACGCGAAGGGCCGCCCTCATACGGAACCACCTCATCGGATGTGCCGTGAAAAGCAATCACCGGCACGGGACGGCTGGTCTGGCATTGTTCGCGCGGATACAAATAAGCGCCGGAAACACCGCCAACCGCGGCGATCTGGTCAGGCAGGGTGCAGGCCAGCATGTCTGACATGCCGCCGCCATTAGAAAGTCCATTGGCGTAGATGCGCGCAGGATCGATAGCATACTCCTGCGAGAGGGTGTTGATCAGGTCACGGATGAAGATTGTATCGAGCGGCTCAGCACCCTGCTCGTCGTTGAGCAAGCGCCAGCGCCGCGGAAATTCAACGCCCTCAGGATAGACCACCAGGAAGCCGAACTCATCCGCCATGTTGTTCCAGCCGGTGAGTTTTTGCTGGTGCGCCGGCCACTCAGCGAAGCCATGGATACTGATCACCAGAGGCGTGGGTACAGCCGGATCATAGGCATCAGGCACATACAGCAGATAGCGGCGCTCTTCACCAGAAGAAACCAGGCGGCCGTTGGTGCGATTCGAGAGCGTAAAACCCAGCCACACCAGGAAAACAACCAGTAAGGCGATCGCAATCAGGATTACGATGAAGATCAACAATGGCTTCCAGAAAGGTTGCTTTTTGTTTTTCACCTTATTTCCTCACAGTGAACCACACCCGCGCAGAATCGGTGCGTGGCGGGGTGAAGGTTTGTAAACTGCCGAGGATATCGACCACGCTGAAACCAGCCCCGGCCAGCCAGGCGCGCAAATCATACAGCGGGTAGGCGCGTTCGGTATGGATCTCATCGAAACGCCGCCATGCATAGGCGCCATCGGGCAACTTCTTGCCGCGCTCGAAGATAGTAATGTGAAGGTTGGCGATCTGGCGGTCCCAGTCGCAATCATTGCGGTGCAATTCCAGCATGGTGGGTGTACTGGCCTGCACATACGCCTTCTGGCGCTGCCACCCCACCATGATGCCATGGATGGTGTTCATGTCAAACACAGCAAACCCGCCCGGTTTGAGCGCGCTGTACATGCCCTTAAAGACAGCCTGCAGGTCCTCGGGCGTCAGCATGTAGTTAAGGCTGTCGAACCAGCAGGTGACCAGGTCGAAAGAACGTTGATAGTCCAAAGCGCGCATGTCCAGCTGGCGCCAGTCGATGGCAAGGTCACCGGCGCGTTCGCGGGCGATGGTTAGCTGATCGCAGGACTGGTCAATGCCAGTCACCTGCCAGCCGCGCTGCGCCATGCCGACGGCAAAAGCGCCGTTGCCGCAGGCCACATCCAGCAGTCTGCCCTCCCGCGGCAGGTTGTAACGTTCTGCGGCGGCGGGAAAATATTCCAGCATGGCGTCTGAAAACTGGGCATAGACCTCATCAGCATAAAAACGCGCAAAGGCGCCATAGATATTCTCGTTCATTCGATCACCTCCTGCTGCGGTAGTCACACCCCCGCCCAACCTGCAAAGTCGATTTCATCCAGCCGTTCCACCACCAGGTCCGCCATCGTCAATTGCTCACGTGGGTTGGTGGTGGTTACGGCAATGACCGCCGCGCCAGCGGTTTTGCCTGCCTGCACTCCCGCCACGGCATCTTCAAATACCACGCAATGTTCGGGATCAACGGAGATGGCCTGCGCGGCGTTAAGAAACACAGCCGGGTCAGGTTTTGATGGCATTTTCGCCGCTGAAATAAACGATTGCAGGTAATCATCGAGACCTAATTCCTGGCGGATCAATTCCATGTTGTGCGCAGGGGCTGACGTACCGACCGCCTGGGGAACGCCCCTCTCTTTAAATTGCTGCATCAGTGATTGCACCCCCGGCAGGAATTCGATCCTGCCAGGCAGCATTTCACGGTAGAGGTTTTCTTTGAAATCCGAAATTTCATCCACCAACGCCGGGTCAGGCTGATAGCCGACCATAGTGGGAATGGCAAGCCGGTTGTTTTTGCCGAAACTCTGTTTGAATATCTCTTCTGAGAAGGGTACCTGCGGGAAATACTTGTGCATGGCCACCACCCAGCTGTCGTAATGCAGGCTGCCGCTGTCCAAGATGACACCGTCCATGTCCCACAATACACCTTGCGGGAAGGTGATGCCGGCAGCCTGGTGAGGATTGATATGGTTGGTCATGGGTTTCTTCTCCTGTGCTGATCGATAGATTTCTTTCCGAAATTATAACCCGGGCGGGATGCGGCGCTGTCTGCTCAGTTACCGGGGCGGGGTGGTGGAAGCACGCAGCACCAGGTGAGAAGGCAGGGTAATATGGGCTGGAGTATCGGGACGGCCATCTATGATATCAATCAATAAACGCACGGCTTGTTCGATCAGCTCTCCGCCAGGCTGGTGCACGGTAGTTAGTCCGGGATAGATGGTTTTCGCGGCAGGAAGGTCATCATGGCCGCACACCGATAACTGTGCTGGCACCGAGATACCGAGTTCCTGCGCGGCAAAAAGCGCGCCGAAAGCAGCGGTGTCGCTTCCGGCAAAGATGGCGGTGGGAGGATTCGGCTGCGAAAACAGATCGCGCGTCGCCAGGTAACCACCGTCGAAAGTAAATTCTGAATCACGCTGCAAGGCGGGATCAAAGGCAATCTGGTAATCATTCAGGGCTGCGCGATAGCCATTAAGGCGGTCAAAAGTGGAGCGCATATTGCGGGGACCCATGAAAAAACTGATGCGCCGGTGCCCCAATTGTATGAGGTGCTCAGTCATCTCGTAGGCGCCATGATAATCAGAACCAGCGACATAAGGAAAATCGGTGCTGCGGTTGAGCGGGTTAATTAAGACGAAAGGGATTTTATAGGTTGTCAACAAGTCAGTGAGTAAGCCGTCGGCATCGCAGGGCGGTGTGATGACATAACCATCATAACGGCGCTGGTTGATCCGTTCCACCAGTTGATTGCGTGAAGGCGCCAACGCCGGGAAATAGGAGAGCAGCAGGATGTCGTAGCTCTCCTCATAACCAATATCAAGCACACGCGATAACAAGGAGGAGGTGGGTTGATCAAAACCAGGGTACAGCAAAATGCAAATGGCAAAAGAACGCTGCTGAACAAGCCTGCGCGCCGACAGATTGGGGGCATAGCCTGATTTACGAATGGCATCAAGCACTCTGGCGCGCACCTTTTCGCTGACATGCGGCTCATCGTTGATCACGCGTGAAACCGTCTTAATGGAACAATCTGCCAAACGGGCAACATCTTTAATGGTCACGCTCACTGCTGTCAAACCTCCGTTGTTGCCGATTGTAACACAGCGATGGAAAAAAGGAACATACTGCCCGATGACAGGCAACGGGCATCAGATTTTGGGGAGGGGATGCGGAGAAATGGCTATGGCCGCCAGATTTCCGCTGCCGGGGGGCAACCCATCTCTCATCCGTAAGAAAGAGTATAATCACTATTGACAACGTTGTCAATAGTGATTATACTGGCACCATATTCACATTTCCGCGATAACTCCCCCTTTGAAATAAGAAAGACCATAATCCCGAGGTAAATAATGAAAACTTTTTCTACACTTGCTATCCAATCCGTTGACGATTTTATTTTTGGCACCGCCCCTGCGCCTGTCACCCTCAAGAACGGCCTGGTAATCGGCGGTGGCACCGTTTACCCCGAACTAAACTTTACCCTGCCTGGGATGTTGATAACAGCGGACACCATGCCAGAGGTGCGCAGTCAATACACCCATATGATCACCGACGCCTGTAAACGCGCCGTCGAATTGGGCGCACCCGGGCTGGTGGTTGAATTTGAGTTGCTGCCTGAATTGACCATGCAGCCTGACTGGGGAGCAGAGGTGACCAGCATTTTGCGGGATGAGCTTGACCGCAATGAAGCCTCGTTCGGCATCAAAACTGGCCTGCGAATTACCCCCAATGATATTCGCGAATTTGAACGCCCCCCTTTGCTGCGCCAGGGAAAATATGTAGAAGCCATGTTCCGTTCTTTCGAGCTTTGCGCCCAGGCCGGGGCGGACATGCTCTCAATCGAATCGACTGGCGGAAAAGAAATCCATGATGACGCCATCCTCAATGGCAATCTGGCAGAGTCAGTCTTTTCACTGGGCGTGCTTGCCAGTCGCGATATGGTTTACCTGTGGGATGAGATTGTAGCGATCAGTCAGCGCAACCAGGTCATAGCGGCGGGAGATACTGCCTGTGGTTTTGGCAATACGGCAATGGTGCTGGCAGAAGGAAAGTTCATTCCGCGGGTGTGGTCAGCGGTCATCCGCGTGATGACAGTAGCGCGCAGCCTGGTAGCCTATGAACGGGGTGCTGTGGGCCCCAGCAAAGACTGTGCTTATGAAGGCCCGTTTCTTAAGGCAATCACCGGCTGCCCCATATCGTTGGAGGGCGCTGAAGCCGCCTGCGCACATTTATCGCCCATCGGCAACATCCCCAAAGCTGTAGCAGATTTGTGGAGCAACGAATCTGTCAACAATATCAAATTGCTGGGAGCCATGGCGCCCACGGTTTCTTTGGAGCAATTGGTCTATGCCACACGGTTGATGAATGTCGCCAGTAACCACGGGCCAGCAGCAGCACGTATGCTGCGTGACTGGTGGGTGGAATCAGACGCTTTCACCGATCCGCAAGCCTACATCCTGCGTCCTGACAGCGTACTGGCACTTTCGCAAGCGATTATAGACGAGCCTACCGCTTATCTGCGCACTCGCCGTGCGGCGCTGGCGACCATTGAATTATTGAAGGCAGCCCACACCAATAGCGAACTCGCCCTTTCAAAGATGGAACTGCGCTGGTTGAATCGCCTCGCGGGTTTGGCAGAATCGCTGCCCGATGACGAGACCATTTTTATCGATCAAATGCTGGAACAAATCGACCACAGCAAACTGCATCTTGCTGAGTATGGGTTGTAAACCACACCTAGGGATATAAATTTCAAAAGCCGCCCTGAAGGACGGCTTTTTTGGTTATAAAGAAGGATTTCTTTTACCAATTGACGAAAGGTGTTACTCGTTGATCCAGTAACTGGCTTCATCCAGCCGGATGGTAAATCCCTGGGTATATTGCGGGCGTACGAACACCCCGAAGTTGCCTTCGGTCCAGTAGTCGTCCACCACGGTGGTCATGTAATGGCCGTTGACATAGAAGTTCATCTGGTCGCCGACAGCCACCACGTTCAGGCGGTTGCGCGCGCCCGAGCCGTAATTGATGTGATCGACATCTTTGGTGTAGGAAACCAGTTGCTCCATGCGTCCTGATTTGCCGTCCCAACGCCACACGAAGTAGTAAGAGTTGCAGGTGACGCCGAACAGATAGCCGCGGTCGCCTTCTTCCATCACCGGGGAGCGGAAGAAGATGCCGTAGCTATCCCACATGTAGCAGTTGTCATTGTCAATCACCAGTTCAACTGCGCCGTCGTCGATCTTAGGCGTCTTCGCCAGGATCCAGGCAGCCTGCTGCTTGAGGCCGGTGATGACCAGTTCGCCGTAAGGGTTGCCGCTCCAGATGGCATAGTCATTCATGAACGAGCCCCAATTGGCGGTGTTGTTGAGGTAGTCACGCCAGGTGGGCGTGCCCAGCACAATGCTGGGGTCAGCGGTGGTGTCACTCAGCAGGTTGGCAAAATTGAATTCGCCCGTCGAGGCTTCCTGCGAGCCGCTGGTGCGTTCTTTTTCAAAAGAAGTGGTGGGGACCTCCACGTTATACCACGCCGAAGCGGCATCAATGCTCACCGAGAAGCCCGCAGTGCTGCTGGCGGCGACGAAAATGCCGTAATAACCATCAGCAAACACTGGTGAGGTGAATTCATCGACAGCCTGGCCGTTGATATAGAGGATGGTGCGGCCCTTACCGTCAGAAAGCACACCCAGGCGGTTCAGCTTGCCTTCGCCGCGGCGGATGATCTCGTTGTCGGTTGGGGCGATGATGGTGAACATTTCACCGCCGGGTTGGGCTTTGCCGTTCCACATCTTGAGGTAGTATTGCCCGCCGCAGGTCACACCGAACAGGTAGCCCTGGTTGGGGTTCTTGATGTCGGGCACGCGGAAGAACAAACCGGCGCTGTCATCATTGCTGTGGCAGACATCGTTGGTGATGCGTGCTTCAGCGTAGGAACGTCCGAGGGCATCGCCGCCGGTGCCAGCCATGCGCCAGGCGGGGATGTTGGCCTGTTTGCCCGAGAAAACGAACTTGCCATCAACCACTTCGCCCTTTGAATAGACATCTTCATCCTGAATGAAAGCCGCCTCGTCAGGATCGGCGAATTTTTCGCTGAAACCCGGAGCACCGTTTACCTTGGCGGGGTCATCGCTTTCAGCGCTGGGTTCTTCACCCTGCTCTTCTTCCTCATCGACAGGCTCCGGAACAGGCGTTGCTTCAGGCAGCGGCGTTGCGGTTGGTTCGACAATTTCGCGGGTCGGCTGGATGACAACAGGGGTGTTGGTTGGCAAGGGGCCTTCCTCTTCTTCCTCAGCCGGTACCTCGGTGGGAATGATCACGATCGAATCATCGATATCAATCGGCACCGACAGTTCTTCATCTGACAGGGTGGGGGTGGGCGGCTGGGTCTGGTCAGCCGGTGAAATTGCTCCGCCCAGGTTGCAGGCGCCCAGCAAAAACACCACCACCAGCGACAGGATCAAAAAGATTTTCTTCATCATAGGAAAACTTCTCCTTCTCTTAAATGCATACATTCACTATTCACACCATGTTGCACTATATGTGCCATATGGGTGTTCATTCTGCTTCCTTATAGCCGATCATGCGTAAAAATCCTTTGCGCCATGCACGGCCTTGTTCATCTTCTACACCCAGCGGGCTGAAGCCATCCACCACCCCCAGAATAGCGCGGCCCTGTTCAGTCTGCGCCAGAATAACGTCGGTGGGGTTGGCGGTGGCGCAAAAGATATGGCACACTTCGGGCACGTTCTTCACCGCGTTGAGCACGTTGACGGGGTAGAAGCCTTCCGCCAGAAAGATGAAGAAACTGTGACCGGCCCCCACCGCCTGGGCGTTCTTCTGTGCCAGGTCAATCATTTCCTGGCTGGTACCGCTGATACGCACCAGTCGTTCGCCGCTGGCTTCACAAAATGCAATGCCGAACTGGATACCCGGAACACCATTCACCAGGGCCTCATACAAATCTTCTACCGTTTTGATGAAATGTGACTGTCCCAGGATGAAATTGATCGCTTCAGGTTTGTCAACCTTTACACTTGTCAATTGCATAACCAAACTCCTCTGGCCGCGGCAGCCCCAGCCGCGCCCACTTATTTATTGGCATAATTTTACAATCATCTGGTGAGAAGTACAAAATCAGAATGGCTTAGAGATATTATCAGTCGTGTAAAGGACGTCAACAGTGTTTT
This sequence comes from uncultured Anaerolineaceae bacterium, assembly GCA_964391725.1. Classification (GTDB taxonomy): domain Bacteria; phylum Chloroflexota; class Anaerolineae; order Anaerolineales; family Anaerolineaceae; genus SpSt-1165. Next base: position 8,765 of record CAYMNB010000024.1, read on the forward strand.
GCGGGAAGTGACATCGAACCTATGTTCCAGTACTTTCTCTCCCTCCAGACCGCAAATTGTCAAATTAACGATACCGCCCCGCACGATATGCGGGGCGGTTACCAAAGGGGGAGAGAAGATACTACTTCATTGGCGGGATGTCTCCCGGCAAATGTCAGAAAAAAGATGTATCTGTATTATTCGATTGCTTTCACGTCAATTTTGCGGGCCTGATAGGCTTCAGCACGCTGCAATTTGACGGTGAGGACGCCGTCTTTCATCGAAGCCTCGATCTTTTCGCGGTCGATGTCGCGTGGCAGAACGAAGCTGCGCTCGTAATCACCCACCGAGTATTCACTGTAGACCAGCGAATAACCTTCAGGCGCTTCGTGGGTGACCATGCCACCGATTTTGAGCTCGTTTTTTTCCATCACAATGTCGATGTTATCGGCCTGTACGCCGGGCATATCGACCAGGATGGTGATTTCGTCATTGTGCTCATAGATGGTGGCGCGTGGCACGAAGACACGGCGCGGACGGGTGCGTTCGGCACCTTCGGTCAGTTCCATTTCCTCTTTGGTTGGTTCCAGATTGGTATTCTCAGCCATGGTTTGCCTCCGTTCATTCACTTCTTCTTGATTTCGTTTCTTTCCAAACATGTTCATCACCCCTCAAGGACTTTGATCTTGCGCGGTTTGTCAGCTTCGGCGCGTTCCAGTTTGACCTCGAGGACGCCGTTGTGCATGCGGGCTTTGACTTCATCCAGGTTGATCTGATACGGGAGTTTGATCACGCGGGTGAATTTGCCGTAGCCGCACTCGCGGCGATGATAGGTGGCGCCTTCGGGCAATTCCTGCGGTTTGCGCTCGCCCGAGAGGGTCAGGGTGTCGCCCTCGATCGAAATATCGACCTCATCACGCGCAACGCCCGGCAGTTCAGCGGTCAGGATGACGTTATCGCCATCCAGCCACATATTCATGGCGGGGTAGCCGCCCGGGGTGCTGAGACCGGCGCCAGAAACAGAGCGGAACATGCGGTCCATCTCGCGGCGCATACGGTCCATTTCATCGTTTAAATTGTAATAGCGAAACATAGGTTACCTCCATCAATACAAATTTTTCGTTTCCTTGAACGTTTGGTTTTTGTCTACCTCTATGATAGTAAGGGTGTATATATGCAGTGTTTAAAGAATGTTAAAAAATCATAAAAATTTTCAGATGAGGGGCGGGAGACTTTTTTCCTTACCAAAAGCCTGTATTGTGGTTATACTTGCCTTAATTCACCCAAGGAGAATCACATGAACAGACTGACTGAACGAGAACGATGGATCACCGCGCTGGAGCGCAAGCCGCTGACGGGGCGCGTGCCGACTTTTGAACTGGTGTTCTACCTCACCATGGAAGCCTTCGGCAAGATGCACCCTGAACACCGCCGCTATGCCCAGTGGGACCAGATGGAAGCCAAAGAACAGCGCCTGCAGATCGAAGATGTGGCGCAGTTGTATGTCGATATCGCGCGGCGTTATGAGCACAGCGCCATCTTCGTACAGCCGACCATGCCCACTATTGAGGCGTTCATGCGTTTGCTGGATGCCATCCGTGAGATTTCCGGCGACGAATACTTCCTCGGCACGCACGGCGACCCGACCTTTTCGCTGCCGGATGGCGAGCATATGGCGGAATTTTCCTACAAAATGGCGGATGACCCGCAAGGCTTGCTGGACGAAGCCCAGCGGCGTTTGGATTGGCACATTGACAAAGCGCAGATACTGGCGAAACACGGCGTGCTGGATGGTTTCTTCATGTGCGCCGATTACTGCTTCAACAGCGGGCCGTTCCTCTCACCGCGCCTTTTCCGCAAATATGTGACCCCTTTCCTGACCGAATCCATCGCTGCCTACCGCGAGATGGGCTTTTATGTCATCAAGCACACCGACGGCAATATCATGCCGATCCTTGACCAGTTGGTGGAAGCCAACCCGCACGCGCTGCATTCCATTGACCCCATGGCGGGGGTGGACATCGCCGAGGTCAAACGCCTGGTGGGCGATAAAGTGTGCCTGATCGGCAATGTGGACTGCTCCAAGCTGGACACCGGCACGGAAGAAGAGGTGATCGAATCCACCCGTTATGCTCTGCAGAGTGGCATGCCCGGCGGCGGCTATATCTTCTCGACCAGTAACTGCGTCTACACGGGCATGCCGCTGGAACGCTACGAGTTGATGCTTGATATCTGGCGCACGGAGGGCAATTATCCTGCTTAACTGGCCTTTTTCCCTTGAGCGAGATTTGGCAGAGCCAAATTAAGTCGAAGGGTCAGTTTATCTTCACAACCACCCGCATGTGACTCACCCCCAACAATGAATCCTTGCGGTAAGTGCCACCGTAAAATCCGCCTGGTCACTCTGCTCCATTGAAGGCAACCAATAACATTCGATGTAGCGGCGGTGAATTCACCGCCGCTACTCCATCAGTTGTTTTTTCGCCTTATCCAATTCACAACTTCTCACAAAATGTTCCTGCTGGTTTTGCATAGGAGAGACATGCCGAAAGGTCACACTGATCCTTCGATGCGGTTCGCTGTCGCGAACCTTACGCAGGAAGACAAACTTGCCTGATATAATTCAACAAAACTTACCCTCTGAGAAGGAGATAATCATGATCGTACCCGGCGGAGAATTCCGTATTATGTTCGTTAGCAAAGATTACCAGAAAGCGACTGCCTTCTATGGCGAGGTGCTGCAGCTGCCCGTTGACCATGGCTGGGACTTCGGCCCCAATGATTGCGGCACCATCTATGTGGCGGGCGGCGGCATGATCGAAGTGCTGGGCGGCCTGGCGGGGGTGGACTATGCGCCGCCGCAGGGCGCGTGGGTTGCCCTGCAGGTGGAAGATGTGGACGCCCTGTATGCACATTTGAAGGAACACGGCGTCACCATCCTGGAAGAACCCAAAAACTACCCCTGGGGGCACCGCATTGTGAAAGCGCAGGACCCCGACGGGCTGGTGCTGTGGTTCTCTGCGCCGGTGGCTGATTGAGACAGCAAAACTGGGTTTCTATGCGCTGAAACCCAGTTTTTTTATTGTAGATGAATAGTAATACAAGCAACAAACGGGGTTTCAAAAGAGAGAAACTTGGTTTGGATCATATTCATATATAATCACTTGCAATATCATTGATTGGAGGCATTCATGGTTGAACAACGACTGGGACGATTGGAAAAAGTAAATTTGCGAAACATCTGGACACATGAGAGTTCGCAGTTCACACCATGGTTGGCTGAAGAAGAGAACCTTCGTTTACTAAGCGAAACAATTGGTATTACACTTGATCTTGATTCGATTGAGAAAGAAGTCGGTTCCTTTTTTGCAGATATCCTATGCAAAGACGAGGATGATCGCTGGGTAGTTATTGAGAACCAGCTGGAACGAACTGACCATAAACACTTAGGACAAATATTTACATATGGTGCTGGCCTTAAGGCTTCTGTGGTTATCTGGATTGCAGCACAATTTACTGATGAGCATATTGCAGCATTGGATTGGCTGAACGAGATAACGGATGAAAGTGTCTCCTTCTTTGGCGTTGAGGTAGAAGTTTGGAGAATAGGAAATTCGCCAGCAGCCCCAAAATTTAATGTAGTCAGTCAACCGAATGATTGGTCAAGAGGAGTAACTGCAGGAACAACCAAAGAAATTACACCAGCAAAACTGTTGCAACTGAGATTTTGGCAACAATTCGCAGAGTTTCTTGAAATGAATAGTTCCAAAATTAAACCAGGCGATCCCTCTGCAAAAAGCCACATGCTATTTAGTCTTGGAAGGTCGAAATTTTCCCTGGCAGCTTCTGCATCATTCTATAATTCAGAAACTCAAAGCTTTGATTCTAATGAAATTCGTGTTGATGTCATTCTGCGGTACGAATCAGCAAAAGATTATTTGAAGGAATTACTGGAAGAAAAAGAGCAAATAGAAGAAGAATTTGGAGTGCCGTTGACCTGGTATAGCTCAGAAACTGGATGGAGGTGTAGAATTTATACTCGCAAAGAGGTAAATTTGCGAAATGAAGGTGATTGGCCCAACCAACACCAATGGCTGAAGGAAAACCTTGAGAAAATGGATCAAGTTTTTCGCAGGCGTATCCAGGCGCTCTAACCATACACACCACAAACCAAGTTTCAAAACAGGGATTCTATTCTCTGAAACACGGTTTGGTTTCGCCGTTTGGCTGATAATTGCCTTAGAAAAGACATAACTTCACGGTAAAGTCCGCATGGTACAATGCAGGCGGCTTCCTTATAGCGGGAGTTAACCTGCTTGGGCGGTGCATAGTATAATAAAACAGAATCCGGCGCCCTTTTTTGCCTGATTTGCCCCTGGAGAAGAAGTAATTCATGGCCATTTACCGTCGTTTGTTGTCGCTGATCATGCTGATTGGCTTGTTGGGGTTGACCTTTGCACCCCGCAAAGCCGTTCAGCCGATCTCGGCTGCCTACTCGGCGGCGCCATCGGCGCAGGCAGAAGCCCTGCTGGCGCAGATGGCGGTGGAAGAAAAGGTCGGTCAACTCTTTTTGGTTGGTTTTTATGGCACTGATCTTACTGACAATGCCCAGATCACACGCCTGATTCGTGACTATCATCTGGGCGGGGTGACGCTTTCGCTGGCGAACAACAATTTCGGACCGGGAGGGGATGCACTTGCCACGTACCAGACTTTTGTGGGAGATCTGCAAGCGATCGCCTGGGATGCCGCCAACCGCGAAGAAGCAGATGGCAGTGCAACCTATCTGCCGCTCTTGATCGGCATTCAACAACCCGGCAACGGTTCTGGTTCTGACCAGATCATCACCGGCATCACCCAGCTGCCCAACCAGATGACCATCGGCGCTACGTGGAACCCGCACTATGCCTATCAGGTGGGCGAACGGCTGGGCAAGGAATTGTCAGCCTTGGGCTTCAACCTGCTGTTGGGTCCTTCGCTGGATGTGATCAATTCTGTCGAGCAATGGCAGGCCGCCAACAGTTTCGGCGGGGACCCCAAGTGGGTGGCGGTAATGGGGCAGGAATACATCCGCGGGGTGAAAACAGGCAGCCAGGGCGATATGCTGGTGGTTGCCAGGCACTTCCCCGGGGCGGGTCGCGCCGACCGCGCACCGGACAGCGAGGTGGCAACCGTACTGAAACCGATTGACTCGCTGCACCGGACTGAACTGCTGCCGTTCTTCGCCGTCACGGGTGAGGCAGACAGTGACCTGCCGCAGGCGGATGGCGTGCTGGTATCCCATATACGTTATGAAGCGCTGCAAGGCACCATCCGCACCACCACCAAACCGGTCAGTCTTGACCCAAATGCTCTGCAGAAGCTGCTGCAAGAGCCGTCTCTGGCTACCTGGGAAGCACAGGGCGGGTTGGTGGTCAGTGACAATCTTGCCAGCCAGGCGGTGCGTTTGTTCTTCGATCCCTCCAACCAGTCTTTTGACGCACGGCAGGTATTTCTCTCAGCGCTGACCGCCGGCAATCACCTGCTGATGGTAGATGGCCTGGTGAATCCGGAAGATGAAGCCGGTTATCTGGCGCTTATCGATGTAATGGGCTTCTTTGCCGATAAGTACCGCGAAGATCCGGTGTTTGCAGCGCTGGTGGATGATGCGGTATTGAAGGTTTTGAACAAGAAATTGACCATTTATGACCAGTTCGACCTGTCAACGGTCAACCCGTTGCCGGAAGACCTGGCTGTATTTGCGGAAAACAAAGATTTTTTGTTCACTATCGCCCGCGATAGTGTGACCCTGGTGAGCCCCGGTGCGGAGTCACTGGAGGTGTTGCTGCCCAACCCGCCAGGGTTGCGCGAGCGCATGGTTTTCATCACGGATGTGTCTTCTGCCCGGCAGTGTACACGCTGTGAGACTGTGACTGATTTCAGTGATCGTAATTTGATGAATGTGATTCTGACCCTGTATGGCCCGCAAGCCAGCGGGCAAATTTCTGCCACCCATTTGTCTTATTTTTCCTACGCGGACCTGAAAAATTATCTGGATGATACCTTGCGTGAACAGGAGCATCCTGTCTATACTGAACTGCTGCTGGCGGAGTGGGTGGTGTTCGCCCAACTGGAAGACAGCCAGGACCGCGCCAATGCCGCAGCTCTGAAGCAGCTGCTGGCTGAACGGCCAGATCTGTTGAATGACAAACAGGTGGTGGTATTTTCCTTCGGGGCGCCTTCCCTGTTTGATGCCACCGAGATCTCAAAATTCACTGCCTATTATGCCCTGTATAGCAAAGGACAGAATTTCATCGATGTGGCGGCGCGCATTCTGTTCCAGGATATCAGTACGGGCGGGGCGCTGCCGGCCTCAATGCCTGCGGTTGGTTACGAGGTGCTGGAGGCAACCCTGCCCGATCCCAACCAGGTGATCCCCTTGATGGTGGATGATGTTTTTCTTGCGGAGATGATAGCAGAGGGCGAATTGGATGTGGAAATCCCGGGGTTGGATAACCCCGAGCTGACCCCTGTCCCAGAACTGACTGTGACACCGATGTTGCCTGTGGAATTCCGTGTAGGCGATGACATCCCCTTGCTGGCTGGCCCGATCGTTGACCACAATGGACATCAGGTGGCTGACGGCACACGGGTGCAATTCCAGATCGCCAACCTGTCGGATGCTACCCAGCTGACCCAGGTCATGGATACGGTGACGGATGATGGCATGGCGCGCGTCAGGCTGCCTATTCGCTCCGCCGGATTCATAGAGATCCGCGTGATCAGCCTGCCGGCGGAACGTTCTTCGGTGTTGCAGATCGATGTGCCGGACGAAGGGGTCGCTACCATTGTGGAGATCAACCCGGAACCGGCGGAAGAGACGCCCACCCCGACCCCCACGCCCACCCTGTCCCCAACCCCCACCCTGACCCCGACCCTGAGCCCAACCTCAGAGCCTGACCCTGCCCCTGTCATTTTCACGCCGCGGGCAGAAGACTGGATCGTTGGCGTGGTGATCGCCTGGAGCAGCGGCATTTTGACCTTCTTCATCACCAAACGCAAACATACCCTGCGCTGGCAGGGACGCCGTGGGCTGCTGGTGATCATTGCGAGTTTGTTGGCTTACGTTTATCTGGTGCTGCGGCTGCCCGGCAGTGACTGGCTGCTGTTGGAATTCGGCACAACCTGGTCGGCGTTCTTCATCACCATTATTGGGGCATTGGCTGGACTGCTGATTGGTTGGGTCTGGCACCACGAATTCGAATAACTGCAATTGACAATTGAATCTGATTGGGTGAGGGTTCGTATTTGGTGTAGAATTTAACCAGACCCAAGGAAAAGTAGAGTACGGCGATGTTCTTTCAACGTAAACTGACCCCAACCGATGTAGAAAACTTCCGCAAGGAGGGCGATCTGCGCGGATTATTGCGCGCATTGCAATCCAAAGAAGCCCCTGCGCACCTGGCCGCCTTTCAGGAATTGAGCCGCATTGCTCCGGCGCCAGTCAAAGAGGTGGCTGCACTTGCCACCCATCGTGATAAGAGTATCCGCTACCGTGCGGTGCGTCTGTTGGGCGAGATGGAAGACCCCGCTGCCATTCCGGTGGTGGCGCAGGTGTTGCGAGAAAACAAAGATGATCCGCAAATGATCATGTATGCCACGCGCGCACTGGATATCCTTGACTGGACTCCAACACATGACCTGGCGGGCGTGCTGTATTTCTGCCGCAAGAAGCAATGGCTGCGCTGTGTGCCTTGCGGGGCGGCCGCTGTAGAGCCGCTGATTGCGCATCTGTTGGCGTTATTGATGGTCGATGAATCAGAATGGGAGCCTGCCAACGAAAAGATGGCATCAGAGATCACCAAGGCCCTGGCTGAGATCGGCGAACCCTCCGCCAATGCCGTGGTGCCGCTGCTATTTCATCCGCATGAAAAAGTGGCTGCCGCCGCCCACACGGTGGTGACCAAACTGGGCAAAACGGCGGTTCCGCCGCTGCTGGCGCAGCTGCAACAGCAGCAACAGGAAGCACCCTGCATATTGATCGCGGACCTGCTGAAAAAAGTAGGTGATGAGGATACCAGTGCTGCACTCATCCAGAAGATGCTTTCGGCAGAGCCGCGCTGTCAGGTGGCTTGCTGTGAAGCCCTTTCGGCGTTTGGCAAAAGCCACACCGCGCGCGAAGTGATCAAAGCCCAGCAGGTGGTGATCGCCAGTACGGTGTGGAACAATGCTGACGCGGCGTTTGACGCGCGCAAAGCCGAGATCGCCCGCCGGCAGCTGGGTTATCTGGAGCGGGTGTTGAGTGCCATTGGCAAACCCGCCCTGGATGTGATCCTGCAATATATCAACACCGAGAATGCGCTGCTGCTTGACCAGTTCATGAATGCCATCGAACGCATGGGCACGATTGTATATGACCCAATTGTTGCTCTGCTGGACTCGCCGCAGGTCCTGGTGCGTGAACGCGTGGTGCGCATCCTGAAAGTGCTGCACTGGGTGCCTGAAGACCCCGGTGAAAAGGCAGAATACCACATTGCGCAGCGCCAATGGGAGCCATTGCTGGCGTTGGGCGATGACGCGGTCAAACCGTTGATGAAATCGCTGTATTGTGATTCTTACACCATTCGCGCGCACGCGGCTGACAGCCTCAGCCAATTGCAGGCCACACTGGTCAACACCGAAGACAAAGTGCGCTGGGGTGTATTCAGCCAGCAGTTTGATGACCTGGTGGCGCTGGGACGCTCTGCTGTCAAGCCGCTGCTGCACTTGCTCAGGGAAGCTGTTGATCCAGAGAGCCCCTACAAGGCCGAAGAGCTGCGCACACCGGTGGTGAAAGGCATCATGCATACCCTGCGCGAGATCGGAGCGGATGCCGTGGTGGACCTGGTGATGATGCTGGAGGGCGACGCTGTTTATCTGCGCGCCTACGCCATCAATATCCTGGTGCCGATCGGCGAGCCGGCCATCCCGTTGTTGATCAACACCGTGCGGCGGCATGACAATGAGCAGGTGCGCCAGATGGCTGCCCAGGCGTTGTCACAGATTAAAGAGACCCCGTCCAGTTTTTACCGCGATTGTTTGATCAACCGCCTGCCGCAATTGAAACGCATTGCTGCGCGTTATTTCCATCAGAACCCTGACCCGGCAGTCCTGCGCTTTTTACTGCAACTGGCGAACGAGCCGGGTGAATCTTATCCTGTGCGGTTAAGCGCCATTGAGGCGTTAGGCGCGTATCACGACCCGCAGGTGCTGCCGGTGTTGAAAGAGGTGTTGTTCAGCGCTAACCAGCCTGAGGTGCAGGCGGCGGCGCTGGATGCACTGGCAGAACGAGCCGTGCTGGTCGAGGAACTTGACCTGATCGGCTTCATGGTAGACCAGATGACCTCAGGCACAGGCGCCATGTCGATCAGTGCGCGCAATGCGCTTTCAGCTGCCGGTGGCGTGACGGCGGTGAATACCTTGATGGACCTGCTGAAACAATATGACGGGCAGCTCTCGTTGCTGGCGCTGCAATCAGGCCCGCCAGGCGAATACCAGCGCATTGAGCAGCTGCGTGTTATCGCTGTGCAGGTGTTGATCGGCATGGGCGTACGGGTGGTGGAACCCATGTTCCGCCGCTGTGCGATGGAATCCATGCCCTGGCTGGACAGTTTTCAACAGGTGTTTGTGGCGTTGGGTCAGCCGGTGAAAGATTTGCTGGTACCGGAACTGGTGTCGCCGTTTTTCTTCCGGCGGCGCATGGCAGCGCGCCTGTTGGAGCGGCTGGAGTGGGAGCCTGAGACCGAAGAATTGCATGCGGCTTTGTTGATCGCGCGCGAAAGCTGGGAGGAAGTGCTGCCGTTTGGCAGCCACGCCGTCAACCCGCTGCTTGAGTTACTGGACGCCGATCAAGAGATGTACCAGCGCAAAGCGGCGCAGTTGCTGGACGGGGTGGGCTGGTCACCTTCCACCGATCAGGTCGGCTGCCGCTATTGGATCGCGCGCGGGCAGTACCAGAATTGCACCCTCGCGGGTGAGATGGCGGTGGTGCCACTGCTGCAGGCGCTGGAAAAAACCGTCATTCAAATTGATGCCCGTGAGAGCCAAACCCCGCAGGTTGATGCCTCGGCGTTAAAATTGCGCCGCAAGCAGATCAAAGAAGCGCTATTGGGCATCGGCCCTGAAGCGGTGCCGCTGATGACGGAGCATTTCCGCTCTCCGACAACCATTGAACTGCTGCGCCCGCACATCTCGCATGTGCTGGCGTACGCCGATGGTCCGCATGGCGAACACCTGCTGCCGCTGCTGATCGACAGGGAAGAATTGATGATCGTGCGCCAGCAGAGTGCTTATGCGCTGGGTTTGATGGGTTGCACACGGGCGATCACGCCGCTGTTGATGATTATCCCCAAAGAAGAGCGCCATCAGGGACTGGTGAAGGATTGTTTGGAGGGCTTGCTGGGCATCACCCGACACACCGACAACCAGGCGCATCTGCATGAGATTCGTTTGAAGATCAAAGAATACCTGGGCACTGGTGTGATCAAAGCAGAAGGGCTGCGCCAACTCGGCATTCGCATTTTGCATGTCTGCGACCACAAGCTATCGCCATCCAGCGCGCCGCCGAGGAAACCGTAATCCATGCAGCAAGCGGATTCAGCCGTGGTGGCCACATTGGCGGTGGTTGTCCATCCACAGGGTGACAGGGTGTTGTTGGGCCGTAAAAAACGCGGCTTTGGTTTCGGCAAGATTACTGGATTCGGCGGCAAGCTGGAACCTGGCGAAACCCCTATCGAAGCGATGCAGCGTGAGTTTACCGAGGAATCTTTCTTTGCATTGCCGCAAGAAGCATTCGAAGAGATCGGGCTGATCGAGTTTCTCTTTCCGCACCATCCCGGTTGGGGGATTCATTGCTACATCTTCCGTTTGAACAGCCTTTCAGAGACACCGCGGCCTTCCGATGAACTCGATCCACAATGGTTTGCGCTGGATGACCTGCCCTGGCAGGAGATGTGGGCGGATAATGCCCACTGGCTGCGGCTGGCAGCCCAGGGCGAGCACTTTGAAGCCATGTTCGAATATGGTCGCGATGGCGAACATCTGCAGCGTTACCATGTGCGCTGGCTGCCGGGCAGCGGGCATGACTGACAGCGAACGGATCATTCCCGCGGCACCCGCCAGCGTGGAGTTGATGGTTGTAAATTCGCGCTTTATCGCCTCAGCTGCCCCCGCCTTCAGCGTGGAGGAAGCCAAAGACTTCATCCAGCAGGTGCGCGGGCTGCATGCGGATGCCAGCCACAATGTGCCGGTGTTTCTCATCGGGCATGGCAGCAGCGTGATCGCGCATTGCTCCGATGACGGCGAACCTTCGGGTACTGCTGGGAGGCCGGCGCTGGCGGTGCTGCAGGGCAGCGGGTTGGGTGACATTGCCGTGGTGATCACGCGCTACTTCGGCGGCACCAAGCTGGGCACCGGCGGTCTGGTACGGGCCTATTCCGATGCCATGCGTGCCGCGCTGGCGGCGGTGCCGCGCGCCCGCAAGGTGGCCACGGTGACGGCGGCGTTTGAGATGCCCTATGCTTTCTTTGAACGCGCGCGCCTGATGAGCGCGGAATTTGAGGGTGAGATCCTGGATGAAGATTTCGGCGCCACTGTGTTGATGACGGTGCGCTTCGAGCGGGGTCAGTTAGCTATGTTCCGCGCGGCACTCTTTGAGCGCTCGCAGGGCACCATTACGCTGGAAATCGTGGCAGAAAACGAGAACGATATTTTTCCGCTAACGAGTACCTGACGCGATCAGCCCTGCTGGGTGTGATAAAAAATGGAAAAGGCCATCAATCCGGCGACCACCACGGCGGTGGCGGGGGCGGCAGGGATCATGCGTTTCTGCGGTTGCAGGCCTTCTTGCAGGGCCTGGTCATCTTCAGCTTTTTGTTTGGCGTTTTTGGCAACTCCCAGCACAACGGCGGTGGGGATGGCGGTGCATAAGATACACATGCTTGGCTCCGTTTTTTATGTGTTTGTGTGGCTATCATTCTACTTTTATTCTATCACCGGGTCAAATGAGGGATTTCTACAGTACATGAGCGCCGCTAATTCGGTGCAATGTTGTTCATTGTTTGATATGATTGCAGCAAGCCACCGGACAGGAGGTCAGGAGGTCCGCCATGATCGCCAATGTATTTGCCTTTTTGGGATTTCTAATTGCCCTGTTGATCGCGCTGGGGCGTCCGTTCACAGTGTTCACTGCCTGGAATCCAGGGCTGTGGTTCTTCCACCGCTTTCAAGAAAAACGCAGCATCGCCATCCTGCTGTCATCCGGCCTGTGCCTGGCTGCCATCGCATTGGCGGGCGAAGAGGTAAGGCTTGTGGGGGTCTTTCCGGCGGGCATTCTGTTGCTGCTGTCATTGGTGATCAATCCTTCCGCGTTGTTTCCCGCCCTGTTGTCCGTCGAGGTGGTCGATGCAGAACAGGTTGGTGAAGAGAGCCTTCAGCGATCTTTCTTTGCAGATAACCAGGATGTAGTGGTGGTCGAGATCAATGACGAACGACGCGCTTATCCGCTGCAATCAATGGTGATGGCGCGCCATCTGGTGCACGACATCGTGGGAGGCGTGCCGGTCGTGGTGACCTACTGCGCTGTGTGCCACAGCGGGCTGGTATTTCGCGCCGAGATGGCAGGCAGCGAACTATTCTTTACGGTGGCGGGTGTCTACCGTCGCAATCTGATCATGGAAGATAGTCGTTCCCGCACGCTGTGGCAGCAAGCCACTGGCGACGGCATCTATGGCGCAGGCAAAGGCAGAATGCTGGAAATGCTGCCGTCGTTTCAACTGCCCTGGCCGGAGGCCAAAACATTTGAGCGTATGACCCTGGCACAGGAGCCTCCTTCTTCGAGAAAAGCGGTGTTTTCGTCACCCAAAAGATTGGCGTGGCTCGAAGCGGTGACCGACAGAGTGCTGGTGCCCGGTCACACCCCGCTGGGGGATGCCTTGGACCGGCACGAAACCGTGTTCGGCATTATCATAAACGGCAGTGCCAAGGCTTACCCATTGTCACGCTTGCAGACACTGGATGTATTCCCGGACTTGATCGGCGGGGTGGAGATCGAGCTGTCATTTGACCCTGAGAACCAGGTGCTGCTGGCAAAGCGCATGGACCGCGGACCTGACCCGCTGGTCGAAAAACACGGCTGGCTGGGCTGGAAAGAGTTCCACCCTGACACACAGATATATGAAGGCGAAAGCAAAAAGGGCTGATCACTCAGCCCTTTGTCGGAATTTCTATTCAAATTGCGGGTTTATTTGTCCCGGAAGGGATTGCCTTGGGGTAATTTGATGGGCGGCCCTATCCGTTCAGTATCGTTGTGTAATTGTGAGTCAAGCGGGTTGAACTTGCGGCGCAAACCTGGCGGCAGATTGTCATCGAAACGAAACCGCAGGCGCTCCATACGGGCATTCTCATCCCTACACGGCACCATAGCGCCAAAATCGGCGCGCTGACGCATTTTCTCAGCCTGTTCTTCGCTGATGACACCATCTTCCAGCATCTGTTCAATGACAGCAATGTGTGCATTCATCACCATTGCGACAATTTCCTCTTCGGTGAAGCCGGCTTCGCTCAGCAGCTCGGTGAAATCTTCACGGTTTTCAACGGCTTCTTTCAGCAGTTCGATGTCGATGCCGCTTTGCTCTGCCAGGCTCTCCAGCATGGTGTCGCGGTCATAGTGCAGGTAGCGCATGGAGCGGCCGCGTGCTGAACGTCGGGCGGCGATGGCCAGACCGGGCGGGCATTGCCAGATCGGTCCTTCAGGATCTTCTGGTTCGGTTTCATCTGCCACCACCACACCTTCTATGGCAAGCAACGCCAGACTGCCGGTCAGTAGAATTGCCAGCGTGACGAAGAGAAGTATCTTCCAACGATTCCTTTTCATTTTTTTGTTCTCCTTTCGTTGAACAAGCATAAGATATTAACAGTATAAGGGATTTTTCCTTGAAAAACCTTAATAGGCGTTAGGCTAACAGTTTTGTTAAAGGAGAATATGAAACAGGCGGGCTGAAGATTCAGTCCGCCTGCTCTCACGGTTGAAAAAGAGAATTTTGTTGTCAGTTTTTGTGTTACGCCAGTGTCAGGGACAGGTGCAGGTGCAATCAGGGTTCAAACGGTTGCGTAATTCCTGTCGCCAGTTTTCCCCATAGCGCTCTTCCATGTGCTCGCTGCGTTCTTTCCAGCGGTTGAAGGGGCCTAGCGGCAGGCGCTCCCGCATCTGTTCTGCCTGTTCCTCGGTGATGATGCCGTCTGCCAGCAGTTGATCGATGGCGGCATTATGCGCGCTCTGGAACATCTCTTCGATGGCTTCTTCGTCGAACCCGGCGTCAGCCAGCAGTTCGCGCAGGCTTCCGGGGTTTTCTACCGCTTCGGTCAGTACAGCGATATCAATGCCGCTTTCGGCTGCCAGGGTTGTCAGCATGGTGTCTTTGCCATATTGCAGGTATCGCATGGCGCGGTCTCGGCGGGCAGCGCGCCTTCCAAAACCAGGGAATTCATCCCGCGGGGTTTCGGGGTCGTCGTCATCCGCAAACACGTCGCCTTCTACCGCAAAGAACAGCAATGTGCCTGCCATCAAGAGCGACAGTGCGAGTAATCCAATGTTCAACCATTTCTTTTTGTTCATTTTTTTCTCCTTAAATTTCTTCTGTCAGTATGGAGTTTCTATATGGCTATATTGCCATATGTGTGTAAAGGGGGTGTAAAGAACGGGTAAAAAAACCGGAAAGAATAGCTGGCATTTTTATTGTCATTCAAGTGTAAATCTGCTACGCTATAGCTATGGAAAACGAAGTGACCTTGCGGCCCGCCCTGCCAGAGGATGAAGAATTTTTGTGGCAGATCCTCTACGAAGCCATCTACATCCCACCGGAGGAAGAACCGCCACCGGTCTCGATCCTTTCAGACCCCGAAATTGCCCGCTATCTAATTGACTGGGGGCGCGCGCATGACATGGGTTGGATTGCGGAAGAGATCGACAGCGGTGAACCGCTGGGGGCTGCCTGGCTGCGTTTGTGGGATGATGAAACGCAGGGTTATGGCTACTATCAGCCTGATTACCCCGAACTGACCATCGCCCTGCTACCCGAAGCGCGCGGTCAGGGCATCGGCACACAGTTGATGGAACGCCTGATCGAAGATGCGCGGCGCGAAGGTTATCCGGGTATTTCGCTGAGCGTCTCCTGCCGCAACCCGGCAGTGCGGCTGTATGAACGTCTGGGCTTCCGCGTTATCCGTGAAGATGACTGTTCGGTGCTGATGGTGCTGGATTTTGAGGAGTAGCGCGCGCGGTGGTTACTTCTCGTAGCCGAAGCGTTCGAATATGGGCTTGAACTCCCTGTATACCTGTTCTTTGTCGAAGCCCATCTCTTCCAGATCATATTCATGGGTAGACTGGTATTGCTTTGCCTGTTCTGATTCGGCAATCAAAATCTTCTCAAAGTCGGCATCCATCTTGTAACCGAAATAGTCGTAAATGTCACGGATGATGCCTTCGGGGTCTGCCACCAGGTCTTCATAGCGCACGATCTTGTAACTGGCGGGGTCATGCCGCTCTAATTTCTCCAGCGCGTCTTCGTAATAATGATGCAGCAGCGGCAGCATGCGCTCGGTGAACACATATTTCGACGGACAGGGGCTGAACACATGCCAGGCATAGGAAAGCCAGCTGGTGGTGGATGCCAGGGTTTCATAGGGGTTGCGCACCAGGTAGAGGAAACGCGCGCCCTCAAATTGCTGGTAGAGGCATTCGATCTTGGAGGTGAAGGCCGGGCTTTTGCTCAGGTAGTGGCGGCTTTCGGGGTGGGCGAATAGATGGCGTTTGACCATGCGCTCAAAGTAGAACAGGATCTGGTGTTTGCGCTGGTCTGACAGCACCTCGTCGAAATGGAAGTAGTCGGGGATTTCCTCGAGGTAGGGGAACATGAACATCAGGTAGGAAGAAGTCCAGGTATGCAGCAGCACGTTCTCGTCCTCTTCCGGCGAAAAGAAACTCACCGGGTGCAATTCCACGTTGCCCATGGTGGAGCGGTCGAATTTGCGCGCCAGCTTGCCGATGAAACCGCCGAACAGGCGGTCAAGGCGACTTAACCCGCGGAAGAACTTGCGTTCGATGATGGCGGGTGCCAGAAAGATCTCCCACATGCGGTAGACGGCGAAGTTGGTGTGGTCTTTGGCGAGCAGACGCTGCACGAAGGTGGAGCCGCAGCGGAAATTGCCCACGATAAACAGCGGTTTTTCCACCGTTTGCTGGCGGTATTCAGGAAAAATAAGATCATCCAGGAACATCAACAGCCAGTGAATGGCCTGCCCGATGGTCCACACCGGGATGAACATGGCGAGAAAGAGGATGCGCCGCCCTTTGAGCGGGCCGTGGGTATCCTTGCTTCTGAACAACGAGATCCACAGCAGGCGAATGTAGAGGCGGGCATTGATCCACAGATTGCCCCACCAGCGTTCTGAACGGCGGCGGGCGCGCTGGCTGCGGCGTGCAGAAGCATCCACGATATTGTCGAGGAAGTCCAGAAAGGTGGGGTGCTGCGGCCGGGTTTCTTTATCGATCATGCGACAATTGTACCGCTAATTGTTAATGCAGGCATGTTGGAATTAACTCCGTACGTATTAACTGTAGCGGCGGTAAAACCGAATTTACCGCCGCTATAAAATATGAAGGGATTGTGAATCCTTCTGTGTACATGGATAAGGCGGATAATGCCCTCTAAAATGGCTCTATCGTAAATCCGAAGGTATACACCCCGGGCCCGATCTGGTACTGCGGCAGGGTGGCAGGGCCGCAGGATGCGCCGCCCAGGCCCATCTGGTGCCAGTCGATGTGCACATAGATCTCATCGCGCGGGCCCAGGTCGATGGTGTGATAGGCCTTGAACAGGTCATTGGCATCGAAATGGCTGGCATTGACTTCCATCAGCGGCAGGCCGCGGAAGCGCAGCCCTCTGCCCTCGTCATCGCTGAAGCTGACCCAGCGCACGTCAGTTTTGTTGCCGTTTTCCTGCGGCATGATGTAATTGACGAACTGCTCGCGCACCCTCCCCCCGTAGATGCCCAGCGGGTATCCGACCTTGCGGTCCCAATAACTCTCGCTGGGACCACGCCCGAACCAGCACATGCTTTCAAAGCCGGCCGGCAGCACAAAACGCATGCCCAGCCGCGGCAGTGATGGCAAATCTTCCGCCACAGATACCTGCTGCTGAACGGTCAGAGCGCTATCGGCGAGCAGATACTGCCAATGCCAGTCGAGTTTGCCGTCTAACGCCGTTTGCCGCACCTTGACCAGGTGGCTGCCATCTGGCAGGGCGAACACCTCGAATGCATCACATGTCCAGTCAAGCTCGTTGTAGCCGGCTTGTATCCATTGGCCCAAAAACTGGTGCGGGTTCCAGCCGCCCAACGAACGCTTGATGCCGTCATTGTCGGTGGGGGCGCGCCACACATCCGCGTGCGCGGGTGCCTGCAGGTAATTGACGCCATCCTTGCGTAAGCCGGTCAGGCTGCCGCTGGCGGCATCAAAGATGACCTGCAAGCCATCGCTTTCCAGACGTACACCACCCTCATCAGGCAGGAGTGTGAGTTTTTCAGCACCATCAAGCGAGATTGCCGGGGCTGAACGAGTTTCTTCACGCACAACAGTCTGGTAGAAGCTGCTTTCAAAGCCGGCTGGCGCCCAGGGCTGTTCACTGTTGTCGATGAAATGCAGGCTGAGGTGCACCTCGCCCTGTGCGGGCAGCTGCGCCGGGTCATAAGGAATGGTGAGCAGGACATAGTGCTGCGGTGCCACCTCCGGCAGGGGCAGTGTGCCGCTTTGCTGCACCTCGCCTTCTACCAACACCTCCCAATGCACTTCGTGATTGTGGAGGTGGGTGAAGAACTGTTCGTTGAACAGGCTGATCTGCCCTTTTTCAGCGTCAACGGTCTTGCATTGAATGGGCTGAAAGACATGTTTGCTCTCCCACATCTGCGGCTTGATCTCACGATCAGGAAAGACCATTCCGTTCAGGCAGAAGTCGAAGTCATTGGGTTCATCGCCGAAATCGCCGCCATACGCCCAATATTCCCTGCCATCTTTGGTTTGCTTGATCAAACCCTGATCCACCCAGTCCCAGATGAAACCACCCTGCAGCAATTTATGCGCTCGGATGGCTTCCCAGTATTCTTTGAGGTTGCCAAGACTGTTGCCCATGGCATGCGCGTATTCGCACATGATCAGGGGGCGGTCAGAGCGTTCGTCCCGGGCATACGCCACGATGGAATCAATCGTCGGGTACATGGGGCTGACGATAGGTGTGGCGTCATGCGCGCCGTGCCAGCCGAACCCGCCGCAGTGCGGGTTGGTGGCTTGCTCCGAATGAATCGGGCGGGTGGGGTCAAGCCGCCGCATGATGCCGGTCATGGCATCATGATTGGGGCCGTAACCGCTCTCGTTGCCCACCGACCAGATCACGATGCTGGGGTGGTTCTTGTGGGCTGCCACCATGCGCACACCGCGTTCCACATAGGCATGCGTCCATTGGGGGTCGTAACTGAGGTGGTGGTAAGCATGTGTTTCAAGGTTGGCTTCATCGATCAGATAAATGCCGAACTGGTCGCACAGTTCATACCAGCGCCGCGGCTGAGGATAGTGGCTGTTACGCACAGCGTTGAAGTTGAATTGCTTCAGCAAAAAGATATCTGCCAGCATGGTTTCTTCCGTGACATGCTTGCCGGTGTAACCGTCATGTTCATGGCGGTTGGCACCCTTGAACAGGATCGGTTTGCCGTTCAACAGGAACTGTCCGTGCTTGACCTCGGCGGTGCGGATGCCGGTGCGGGTGCGCACGCGGTGAACGGCTTCACCCTGCGGGGTGGTCAGTGTGACCACGGTGGTGTAGAGATAGGGGTCTTCAGCAGACCACAAGTGTGGGTCAGTCAGGGGGAAGGAAAGCGACACGAACAGATCGCGTTCGCGGTGCAGGGCGTTGCGTGGGGCGAGGCTGTCTTCATAAGCGGCGCTAAACGGTTCGGCAAAGACTGGCTGTCCCTGGGCGTCGTAGAGCATGACCTCTACGCGGTAGTCATTGAGGTCAATGTCGGGTTGGGCTTTGCCAGCCTGCACATCCACCAGAATTTCGGCATGGCGGTACTGGGTATCCAGATTGGCGCGCACGAAGAAATCAGCGATGTGAGCGGGCGGCAGGGCATACAGAAAGACATCCCGTTGGATGCCTGCCATGCGCCAGTGATCCTGGTCTTCGAGGAAACTGGCGTCTGACCAGCGCATGACCACCACGGTGAGGGTGTTCTCGCCTTCATTCAGGTGAAGGGTGATATCAAATTCAGCCGGCAGGCGTGAGTCCTGGCTATAGCCGAGGAACTGTCCGTTGAGCCAGGCATAGAAGGCGCTTTCGACGCCGTCGAAGCACAGGCGCACCTGCTGCCCCTGCCAGTTTTCGTCCACGCTGAAAGTGCGCTGGTAGACGCCGGTGGGGTTGAAGGACGGCACCTGCGGCGGCTGTTCATAGAAAGGCATCTGCACATTAACATAGTGGGGCTTGTCCCAGCCCTGCATGGTCCATGAGCCGGGCACGTTTATTTCTGCCCAGTCGCTGATGGCGCCGCTTTCGGCAGCCTGGCGCATGGCGTCGGCATCTTCGCCGTAGGCGAATTGCCAAACGCCGTTGAGGCTCTGGCAGAAGGGGCTGTCTTTGAGATGATTCCTGAGGGCGGCATCCACCGATTCCACCGCAATTACGGGGGTGTGGGCGCTCAGTTTGTTAATGGCAACGACCTGTGGGTTTTCCCAGTCTCGCATTTGTTTTTCTCCTTGGTGCATGGGTGTTCGAGAGTATTGTACCTTTTTTGTCGAAGCTTGCAACAAGGCAGGGCAGAAAGTTTTCAATTGGGGGACAATCGACAGCCGAAAGCAGCTAAGCGTGTCCGCCTTTATGCCATGACCACGCGGTTGCGGCCTTCTTGCTTTGCCTGGTAGAGGGCGTCATCGGCCTGTTTCAGCAAGGCTTCGAAGGAGAGTGATTCGCCGGGCATGATGCCGCTGACCCCGATGCTGATGGTGGTCTGTAAGTTCATGCCACGGAAAGGGATCTGCATGGCTTCCACATCGGCGAGTAAACGCTGGGCGGCGGCTTGGGCTTTTTCGGCGGTGATTTCGGGCAGCAGCACAGCGAACTCCTCGCCGCCATGCCGCGCCAGCAGGTCGCTGTGGCGCAGGCTGGCACGCATCACATTCGCCAGGGCAGACAGCACACGGTCGCCGGCTTCGTGTCCGCGGGTATCGTTGACCTGTTTGAAGTGGTCGATGTCGATCATGAATACCGCCAGCGGATGCTGGTAGCGCTGCGCGCGTTCGACCTCGCGTTCCGCTTCGTGATAAAGATGGCGGCGGTTGAACAGGCCGGTCAGCGGGTCGGTGATCGACAGGGTTTGCAGCGATTGCATCAGCGTCAGGTTCTCCTGCTCCAGATGCACGTCTTTGATGGCAAAGATGGTGTAATCTTCGCCGTTATTGTGGAGGGGCGTGGTCCAGATGCGCAGGTTGAGCGGCGGCAGGCCATGCCTGCGCTCCAGCAAAACCTCTTCAACATCCTGATTGCCGTCCAGGCTGTTGAGAATGGCGCGGGCGGCATTGCAGTGCTGGCACAACAGCGAGGTGCCGCATCCGCCGGGTTCGATGTCGGCATGTACGCAATGCAGGATCTCGCCCGGACGCTGCCCGAGGACAGAATCCGCTGACGGGCGGTCAATGATATCGAGGAAAGCCTGGTTGGCGAACACCACCTGGCGATACTGGTTGAGAATCAAGATGCCGTCTGGCACGGCGTTGGCCAGCAGCACCAGCGCCTGGTTTTGCTGCCATTGGGCGGCTTGCCGCTGCAGTTCCCCCTCTGCCGCACGTTCTGCCGGGGCGAACCGGGTGGGAAGAGGTAATGAAGGCATAGGATTTCCTTGTATGAATAGGCTGTAACGTGGACTGATTATAGCAAGGATTGCAGCGGGCTGCATGAAAGGATGCTCATCGAAGGAAAAACTTCAAGCAATCACCGTTTGCCATTAGCATGACGCCGCGTGAATTGTCGTCCCGACTGAGCGTGAACAAGTGCAGCTTGTTTCGTGAATGGAGGGATCGAAACTGCAAAACATAGTAAATTAGCCAGACAAGTTTTCATGCCCAACCCTTTCGATTTCTCCGCTCCCTGCGGTTGGTCGGAATGAAAGGTTATGTGCGCGTTTTGTACATGAAGAGAACTTTGAGTTTTCAAAAAACTCAAAGTT
>CAYMNB010000024.1:30131-38781 GCA_964391725.1 uncultured Anaerolineaceae bacterium
TATGTGCGCGTTTTGTACATGAAGAGAACTTTGAGTTTTCAAAAAACTCAAAGTTCTCTTTTGAATCAAACAAACAAACCCGTAAACCTGTTGGCCTTTCAGGGCACAAAAAAGCGGAGTTTCAAATGAGAGAAACTCCGCTTTGAGTCATCCTGCAAAAAGGGAAGAGGCGGTCGATCGACCGCCTCTTCGGGTGAATACTTCAATCGGTTAATCCAGCGGGTTGAGGATGCGCCCCAAGAACAAGACGGTGCCGGTTTCGGGGTTCACGATAGCGAAAATGAAGGGGCGGTCAAAGCGGATTACCACCGGGGGTACTTCTTCGGGCATGGCACTGGTCACTTCCATGATAATGGCGGTGGCGGCAGCGGCTTCGGTGCCTTGCTCATCCAGTTCCACCACGGCTTGATGGACGACATCGGAGATGACCAGGTCGCGGTTGCCGGTGATGCCGCTGAAATCAGCGCTCAGCGGGTCAAAGGCATCAGTCATCCCCAGCGCCTTCAGCACGTCTGTCACCGAGAAGGCTGACTCGACCTCGAATTTGGGGAAGGCAAGTTCTACTTCTGTAAAGGTGCGCTCCGCATTGATGATCTCGGCGAAGCGTTCACCGCTCAGGCTGGCTTCGAACTCCGTGAAGGTGCCTTCATCCGGTACAATGGCGTACATTGAAATCTGGTCTCCGACATACGGCATAGCGACCATCTGGTAACCATCGCCCAGCACATACCCGAAGCGCTCAGTCTGGTTCATCATCGGTGCCATCACCTGGCTGCCATCCAGCAGGGTGAAGGGTTCATCGCGGGTGGCAGATTCGTCAAATTCCCTGACCCATGAAGCGATGAAATAGATGGTATTGGTCAGCACCACACGCGTATCGGTACCGATCGTGCCGGGACCTAACAAATTAGGGATCATCTGGTTGGTCTGTTGAGACACCCACTCGTTGATCTGTTCACGGGCGCCATCGGGGTTGTTGATGAAATCCATCTGGAACAAACCCGCGCCGAAGAACTTCGCCAGGGTTTCCAAATAGGCATCCAGCAAAGGGTAGCTTTGCTCACCCCACACGGCGTTATTGACCAGCAATTGGAAATCATCAAATTCCGAAGCCTGCGATTCTTCGTTGAGGCGCGCGAAGTACTGGTTGAGGGCGTTGAACGCCTCCAGCGCGCCTTCGCCACCCCGTAGTTGCAAGGCTGCTTCCATCTGCGCTTTGGTTTCGCCTTCCGCGCCGGCATACGCCATCAACAGTGCGCTGCTGATGCTGTAGGGTGAAAAGAACAGGTCATCGGTGTCAAGCGCCGGGTTGCCTGCCAGCTGCTGGTAGATATCAAAGGCGAACAGGTTGTTGCCCTCCACCTGTGCTGCCACCACGCTGTCAGCCAACGCAGGGGCTGGCAGGCGGTCAACATTTGCTTTGGCGAGCAGTGGTGCGCCGGGGTCAACGGCCTCCGGTTCTTCCGGTTGCTGCTCTTCTTCTGTCGGTTGGGTGGTTGGCAGGTCAACGGGCTGTTCCTGTTGTTCACCGTTCTGGTCAACCACCGCGCAAGCGGGCAAGGCGACCAGCAGCAGACAAAGGACAGCGATCAATAGTTTTTTCATGTTTCCTCCTGTTTCATACGTTGTGAATAAGTATAACAAGACAGGCATACAGATACCTCTCTATTATGTAGACGCAAAACAGGCGGTGTTTGTTCCCGCACAGAGCGGTGGACAGGCAGAGGTCAGTGCAGCAGGCGGCCCAACAGCGGGGTTTTCACGGTGATTGCTTCGGCGGGACACATCTCCTGGCAGCAATAGCAGCGGATACACAGGTTGTAATCATAGACCGGCGCTTTGGTCATGTCGCCATCCGGCCAGCTGAGGGCTTTTTCGGGTACCACCGGGCAGACCTGAATGCAGCGTCCGCAGCGAATGCACAGTTCTTCGTCGATCACCGGGCGTTGTGTGAACAGGTTTTTCATCAAGCTGGTGGTCAGAAACGAGGTGCCGGTGGTGGTCGATCGGGGGCTGCGGTTGACGTTGAAATCTTTGGCGATGAAGCTTTCCAGCGGGTCGCCGACCAGTTCATAGTTCTTCATGGTGCCCAATCCCCAGGCGTCGCCGTGCATGCAGGTTTCGACCAGTTTGGGGTCCAGGTTCATCATACGTGCTACCACGGTATCCAGTGCGATCGGGTCGGCGGAGAAGATCAGTACGTTCATGGGGCGCGGTGTGCCATTGCGCGGTCCGTTGCCCTCCATGGCATAGATGCCGTCCATGATATACAGGCGCGGCCGCAGCAGCAAGCTCAGGTCCACCAGCATTTTGGCGAACATATCGGCGGTGGGCATCAACGAATGGAATTCAGCTTTGAGAAAACCGGGCACACAGCCGAAGGTGTTTTTGACCGCACCGGTAAGGCGCGCCAGGGCGTGTGTTTTCAACTTGGGCAGCGAAATGATGCCATCAGCTGCCAGCACACCCTTGGCGATAGTGAATTTCTTGATCATCTTGCCTTCTGGAAAGGCGACCTCTTCGCCGTTGACGAAATCTGCCAGTTCTACCCCCTTGGCATCGGCAATCTTGCCCAGGCCGCTCATGCGCGCCATGCCTTTGGGCGAACCGAAACCGGGCGAATCGCCGTAGGTGTAATGGGCATCCACCGCGCGGAAAGCTTCCAGCACGGCTTCGAACACCACCGGGTGCGGGCCGATGCACTTCATCGGGTCGGCGCCTTCCAGGATATTGGGCTTGAAGAGGATGGTTTCGTCGGGCTTTACGAATTGCTCCACACCCCCTAACAAATCCAAACCACGTTGAACGGCGGCCTGCACGGATGCGGGATCATAGCTTTCACAACGGACAAGGGCGACGGTGGATGGTTGGGCCATGAGTTTCTCCTATAGGGTGGTGGAATAGTGACTGCCTGGGGCGATTTTACCATGTTTTTCAACGGGAACAGCCATGCTGGAAGCAGCACGGCTCTGGTAGAATATACACAGTTTTTATTGTCTTGTGAGGAGTGATGCCGATGAGTGAGAAAATTGACCGCGCAACCTTCGATCACCTGGTGGAACTGGCTGCGTTGGAGCTGGAGGAAGACCAGGCGGAATACCTGCGCCGTGAGTTGAACAAACAGCTGGAGGCCATTGCGGAATTGTCCGCCATTCCCATCCTGCCGGACACAGACGTGTCGCTGCACGGGGTTGATTATCCGCAAACCATCAGCCCACCGCCGCGTGAAGATGTGTGGATCGCCAGCGACAACGCTGATGACATCCTGTCACAGGCGCCGCAGACCGAGGGGCGTTTTCTGGTCGTGCCCGATATTCCGCATACACGCCTCGACAGTGAAAACGAAGAGCAGGAGGACGCATGAACCTGCACCAGCAATCAGCCCATGTTCTCACTCAGTTATTGAGGAAGAAAGAAGTCTCCGCGGTGCAAATCACCCAGGCCGCCCTGGCGCGCATTCATGCTGTGGATGGCACCCCCGGGCAGCTGGATTATGGTGAACTGACCGAGGAAGACCGCCACAAAGTGCATGCCTTCATCAGCGTGACCGCTGAACGCGCGCTGGCGCAAGCCCGCGCGGTGGATGAACAGTTGGCGCACGGCGAAGACCCCGGTTTGCTGGCAGGCATCCCTTTCACGGTCAAAGACATTTTTGCGGTGAAAGGCACGTTGACCACGGCTGCCTCGCGCATCCTGGCGAACTTCACCGCCCCCTACAGCGCCACCGCCGTGGAGCGGTTGGAGGGGGCGGGTGGGATCATGCTGGGCAAGGTCAACCTGGACGAGTTCACCTTCGGTTCTTCCAACGAATCCAGCGCTTTCCAGCCTTCGCCGCGTAACCCGTGGCTGCTGGAGCGTGTGCCGGGCGGTTCATCAGGCGGTTCCACCGCCTCGGTGGCGTCTGGCGAAGCACCGCTCTCACTGGGCACCGATACAGCCGGTTCCATCCGCCAACCGGCGGCGTTCTGCGGCGTGGTCGGCATGAAGCCCACCTATGGGCGTGTTTCCCGCTACGGCTTGATCGCCTTCGGCTCGTCGCTGGACTGCCCCGGGCCGATCGCGCGTGACACGCGTGACGCTGCCATGATGCTGCAAGCCATGGCAGGCGCTGACCGCCGTGACAGCACCGCTGCCCTGGTGGACGTGCCCGATTATCTGGCAGCGCTGGAACGCGGTGTCAAAGGGCTGCGCATCGGCATCTCACCGGATTACATGCGCATCACCTTCCCGTCAGCCGACGGCGGTTACCAGCAGCAGCCCCTGCCGGCGGAGATCGCGCAGGCGGTTGAGCAGGCGGCTGAGGTACTGCGTTCGCTGGGCGCCGAAATCATCGAGGATGTGCCCATGCCCAACACGCGCTACGGCATCCCTGCCTTTTTCGTGATCTCACGGGTGGAAGCCGCCAGCAACCTGCACCGCTTCGACGGCGTCAAGTACGGCCACCGCACCAGCGACCCGATGATGGACCTGCGTGAGCAATACAAGCGCACGCGCAACGAGGGCTTCGGTTTGCAGCCCAAGCTGCGCATTTTGATGGGCATGTATGTCAGTGCTGCGCAGTACAGCGAGCAGTATTACCGGCGCGCGCTGCAGGTACGCACCCTCATCCGGCGTGATTTTGAGCAGGCCTTCGACCCCAACGGCCCTTACCGGCTGGACGCGCTGTTGACCCCGACCACGCCCACCACCGCCTTCAAGATCGGCGATGTCTACGGCGATTCGGTGCTGATGCAGTACGCCGACCAGCTGACGGTTCCCGCCAATCACGCCGGTGTCCCCGGCATCTCGCTGCCCGCCGGGTTGGACGCAGACGGCGCCCCGATCGGCATCCAGCTGCTGGGCCCGGATTTCTCGGAGGCGACTCTCCTGCGCATCGGGCGCAGTTATGAAATGGCGACCGCCGATGAGGCATGGCGCAAGGTGCTGACGGAGATTGACCGGTAGGAAACCAAAACGGAGTTTCTTTTCTTTGAAACCTGGTTTTTTGTTTGATTTCCCTGCTGAGAAACTCGGTTTCCCATCGTTCCGCTGGAAGAAACCGAGTTTCGGCTTTGATAGAGACCTTTGAGTTTTTCAAAAACTCAAAGTTCCTTTTGTATCAGAAGGCCAAAACTGGGTTTCTCTTATTTGAAACCCAGTTTTTTGTGCTACCTGAATTACCAAGTCTATGGAAAAAACGAGTGTCAAAATAGGAATTTACGCCTGCTGTAGGCAAGTGAACCCAGAATAAAACTATATCTTTTAGATTTCGATTTCTTGTCCCATCCAAAGTTTAAATTCCACATCCAGAGGAGCAAGGGTAAATCTCAGCCTAATCCAGTTTTGCCTTTTTAAGTATTCATCATAATCATCAACACGGCTCCATGCACAGTGTAGGGGTGGGTATCCATAATTTTCAAGGCTTATTTGAAGTATGGAATCTATTGGCACATGGCAATAAGGGTAGATAGAACCGAAACCAGGAATTCTTTGTTCACCAAGCACAAAGATATATTTCATTGTCATATTTACCCATTTTTGGGCTTGTCCGACATAAAGGTGGTAATTGTTGTTCTTAAAATGGGTGATGATATTTATGCAGCTTGTTTTGTGCCAATTATCAAAAATATCCGCAGTCATTGGCTGCACTAAGCAAAGGGCTCGTAAATCTTCGAGAGACTTTTTGATTAAGCTGACAGCCTTGTTGAATATCTTACGTTCAGCATCGAATTTGGTAAAACCATGCATAGTACGATTAAAGTCGCGATATGCTCTATTGATACAAAGATGAATAAAAGTGTTTCCCGATCCAATTACAACCCGGACCAAAAAATCTTCGTAATCGGTTCGAGTAAGCTTCGATTTATAATTCATTATTTGAATTCTCATGTACGTTTTTTTTAGAAAATAATCGGTTTTTTTTGAGTAGACATCTGTTGGGAGGGCTGGTTTGATTAGCTTCGATAAGTAATTTTGGTTTTCTGAAAACTCAAAGTTCTGCTTTCATTTCACTCACTCTCTCCTAAATCTTCTCTGCCTCTTCCTCTGCACTCAATCTCGCCCTATATAATTTCACGCCTCCCATTTCCGACCGATTTGATGAATTTAAAAAATATACCAAAACTACCCGCCCAACGGATGCAGCACGAAATCCTTCCAGTTGTACAACTGTATATCCTGAATCATCCGGTTCATCTCGCCGGTATACACCAGACCATTGTCCTGCTGTTCGGCTGGAAGAAGATTCTGCCAGAATTTTAATCCTTTGATCATCTCGGAGGCATAGGTGCTGCCCAGTTTGACCTCGATAGCCCGTTTGGTGACACCCTGGTCAATGATCAGATCTACCTCATTACCATTACTGTCACGCCAGAAATATATGCGGTTGATAGAACGGTGGTTAAAAATAGCTTTCTGTACCTCGCTAATGATGAAGTTTTCAAAAATATTACCAACTGCAAAATGCCGGTTTAATTCGGTAACACTATTCACTCCTAACAAGTAAGAAAGCAATCCTGTGTCATAAAAATATATTTTTGGATTCTTTATAATCCTTTTGCCAAAATTCTCAAAATAAGGTGGCAATCGGTAAACAATATAACTGGCTTCAAGCACACTGATCCAGGATTGAACCGTCTTATAACTCACTCCAACATCACTACCCAAGGAAGTTAAATTGACTATTTGCCCTACTCTACCAGCTAACAACTGCATGAAACGTTGAAAAGCTCCCAAATCTCCAATGTTCGTGATCTGGCGCAAATCTCGTTCTACATATGTAAACACATATTCACGATAATATTCTACTGATGCAATCCCCATATCATAGATACGTGGATAGAATCCCTTCAACATCCATTCATAATGATCTAAGAATATATCCGCAGCGGATAATTCTACGATGGAAAAGGGGAGTAAGGTCAGATTCGCCGAACGACCTGCTAACGACTGAGTAATTCGCTCATTCAAGGCAAACTGTTGTGAGCCAGTAACAACGAATTGACCGGGAATTTTCTGTTCATCCACTTCCACCATGATGTAGGAAAACAGGTCAGGAAATCGCTGAATTTCATCGATCACCATTTTCTTTCCACTACCCATTTGCAGAAACGAGCGAGGATCCTCCTCCGCAGAGCGTAATATGTCCAGGTTTTCTAGATTTACATACTGATGTTCTGGAAAACAGGCACGAGTAAGTGTTGTCTTTCCACTCTGGCGGGGTCCTGTTATGGAAACAACTGGGAACTGATTACTGAGCGTTTCCACTCGATTAGAAATCTGACGCTTTATCATACAATCATTATATCTTATGTAAATTAGAAGTGCAACTTCTAATTTACATAAATCTATTCATGCACCATCCCCCAAATCTTCTCCACCACCTGATCCACGCTCAATCCGGTCGTATCGACCTCCTCACCGATGAAGCCTCCCTCAGCAGCCTGTGCCTGGATGGCTTGCAGTTCGACGAAGCGTTCCAACTCCCAGCTGATCTGGTCACGGCTGCGTGCCCGAATGCGTTTTTCCTGTTCTTCCGCGCGGCAGGTCAGCCAGTAGACTTGCACGTCGTTGTCCAGCGGGCGCAGCAAGTTCAATAGCTCCTGCAGGGAGGTGTGCGATTCAAACACATAGTTGATCACGAAGTTGGGGTAGCCGTTCTCCTGATGGAAAGCGATCAGGTGCGCCAGGGTGTGGTATAGGTGGGTGATGCGCGCGTCATCGTAGATGGCAAATGGGTGCACGTCGCCGATGGCATCGCCATCCAGGTGCACGGCTCTGTTGAATTTGGTGGTCAGGTGTTCCGCCACGCTGGTCTTGCCCACGCCCAGCGATCCATTAATGATGATGATCATGACTCCCTCCAGCCATCCTTGCCGATGATGGGCACAAAGCGTACCGGACAGATATGGCGGGTCGCATAGGTATCCGCCTCCGTTTTCGTTATCTTCACCAGCCATTGTTCTGTCTTTCCGATGCCTAACGGCAGCACCATTACCCCGCCGATGATTAATTGTGCTTTGAGGGCTTGCGGGACCTGTCGGGCTGCCGCCGAAAGCAGAATGGCGTCAAAGGGTGCAAACCGCTCCCAGCCCAGTGTGCCGTCGCCGATTTTCACATGGATGTTGTCATAGCCCAGCGACTGAAAGCGCGCCTCGGCTTGTTTTGCCAGGGCGGCATGCCGTTCGACAGTGTAGACTTCGCTGGCGATCAGGCTTAGTACCGCCGCGGCATAACCGGAACCGGTGCCGACCTCCAGTACGCTCTTTTCTGGCGCCAGTTCCAGGAGTTCCGCCATCAACGCCACGATGTAGGGCTGGGAGATGGTCTGCCCCTGCCCGATGCCCAGCGGTCCGTCCATGTAGGCGATGTCTTCGTCGCCTGCCGCCACAAACAGTTCACGAGGCACCGTGCGCATCGCATCCAGCACGGCTTCATTCTTGATCCCCATGGAAATCAGATCTCGATCGACCATTTGATTGCGCAATTCTGCATACGGTTTCATGATTTTTCACTTTCTATTTTGATTATACAGACCCTCCTGCTACAATCAAACCGATAGCTCGAAAAGGATTGACAGCATGGCACATATTTTTCAGATCAACACCTCCCCCGGCGGATTGCCGAAATGGGCGCAGCAAGAGGCTTTCATCAGTGAATTGTTCGTGGGCGA
>CAYMNB010000025.1:0-8039 GCA_964391725.1 uncultured Anaerolineaceae bacterium
CATCATGCACAAGATCACCGATATCGTACGCGCCTATTATGACTTCCGCGGCCTGACCGTGCCCGACGATTCGCAGGCGCTGCTGTTTCTGGTCAGCGAAGTGGGCGAGCTGGCGGACGCGCATGTCGAACAGATGGCAGAGTGGATCCGCAACAACGCCGAGAAAGAACGTAGCGTGGAAGACGAGGTCGGCGATATCCTGATGATGCTCACCGCCTATTGCCTGTCGCGCGGTATCGATCCGCTGGATTGCATGCTGAACAAATTCACCAAAAAAGGCTTCCCCGCGCCGGATATGTCTTAAACGGATATCAGGTACAATAAGAAAAACGCTGGAGGAATCTCGTTTCATGCCCGAAATGCTGGAAGGGAAGAAAATCGTGGTGCTGGCAGGCGGTGTCGGGGGGTCGCGCCTGGTGCGCGGCATGGCTCACCACCTCGAACCGCAGCAAATGACGGTGATCGTCAACACCGGCGATGATTTCACCCATTGCGGACTGCACATCAGCCCGGATATCGACACCGTCCTCTACCACCTGGCAGGGTTGGCGCATGTCGAACGCGGCTGGGGCATCCAAAACGACACCTTCCACGGCATGGACGCGTTGAAATGGCTGGGCGGCGAGACCTGGTTCAACATCGGCGACCGCGACCTTGCCATTCACCTGCTGCGCACGCAGTTGCTGCAGCGCGGGCATACCCTCACCGAAGTTACAGCCTATATGGCGCGCAACCTGGGTATCCTGCACGCGGTACTGCCGATGAGCGACGATGCCTGCCGCACCATGCTGGACACCGACGAAGGCGTCCTCGAATTTCAACATTATTTCGTGCGCCACCACTGGCAGCCTGCCATCCGGCGCATATACTGGCAGGGCGCTGAGAGCGCCCGTCCCACCGCTGCGGTGATGCAGGCCCTGCGCAGCGCCGACCTGCTGGTGATCGCGCCTTCCAACCCGTTTGTGAGCGTGGCGCCCATCCTGCAGTTGCCGGGGGTGAAAGAAGCTGCTGCCGCGCTGCCTGTGATTGCCATGAGTCCCATCATCGGCGGGATGGCGGTCAAAGGACCGGCCGCCAAAATGTTCCGCGAATTGCTGGGCAAACCGGCTTCGGTGGAGGCCGTGATCGACTACTATGACGGCCTGCTGGATGGGCTGGTGATGGATGAAGTGGATGCCGACCTGCTGCCTGCGCTGCGGACCAGGGTCAAACACCTGTCCGCCATGCCCACCCTGATGCTGACACCGCAGAAACAAATCGAAGTCGCCGGACAGTTCCTGCAGTTCGCCCAGACTATGTTGATGGATATGTGAGAAAATTATGACCACTGTCGCCCTGCTGCCTATAAAACCGATCGCGCAATCAAAAACGCGCCTGTCAGCGGTGATGACCGCCGAAGCACGTATGACCTGGGTGCGTGACGAGATCAATCACACCCTGAGCGTGATGAAACAGGTGACGGCGTTGAAAGACATCCTGGTCATTTCCGCCGACCCGGAGGTATGGCAGATGGCGAAGTCACATCGCGTGAAGGTCTTGCAAGAGGCGGATGTGCCCGGCCTGAACCAATCCATCCAGCGCGGACTGACATGGTGCCATGCCGAAGGGCATGATTGTGCTATAGTGCTGCCCATTGACCTGCCGCTGCTCAAACCCTACTGTGTGCGCTCAGCGCTGGCGCGCCTGATCATCAGGCCCGGGGTGGTGGTCGTGCCTGACCGGCATGAACGCGGCACCAACCTGCTGCTGTGGTCCCCGCTGGACCTGATCACACCCACTTTCGGCGAAGATTCGTTCGAAAAGCACTGCCAGGCTGCCCGCGCGGCTGGCGTTGAACCAATTATCTACCGCTGTGCCGACCTCGCCATTGATATTGACAGCCCGGATGACCTGGCGCTGGTGATGGTATGATGGCTTCAACATCCGCCAACCCCATAATTATCTACACCGACGGCGCCTGCTCCGGCAACCCCGGCCCGGGCGGTTATGGCGTCATTCTGAAATCTGGCGCGCGCCGCAAAGAACTCAGCGGCGGGTTCGCCAGAACCACCAACAACCGCATGGAACTGATGGCGGTCATTGAGGGCTTGCGCGCGCTCAAGCAGCCCTGCCAGGTGACGCTGTTCAGCGATTCCAAGTACGTGGTGGATGCCATCAACCAGGGTTGGGCGCTGCGCTGGCAGGCCAACAACTGGAAGCGCAACAAACGCGAAAAAGCCCTCAACATTGACCTGTGGCAGCAGTTGCTGCCGCTGCTGGCGCAGCATACGGTGGACGTACGCTGGGTGAAAGGCCATGCCGATGACCGCGACAACCAGCGCGCTGACCAGCTGGCGGTGAAAGCCAGTCTCGCACCCCATCTGCCGCCTGACCGTGGGTATGAAAACCCGGTCGAACCACGCACGCCAAGTTTGTTTTGATTTGTCAACGGGTTGCTTGCCGGATTCCCCCGTATAATGAAGAAGATGAAGGCAAAGACCCTGCTCCCCCTGCTGTTGGCGTTAGCACTTGGCATCGCGCCGGTGGATATCAGCCTGTCCGCCGCGCAACGCTGCCTGTACAATCCTGCCGACTGCCCCGCCGATCTTACCCCGTTACAGGCGCATGAGATCGTGCTGGCAGACCAGCCCTGGCGCGTGGATCTGTATCCGTCCGCCGGCAGGAGCGCTTTTGCGCAAGGTGATTGGCCCGCCGCCATTGACTACCTGACACAGGCGGAGGCGTTGGATTTGCTGGATGCTGACGGATTGCACACACTTTCGCTGGTCTATGACAACACCGGCGATAGTGAAACCGCCATCCAGCGCTGGCTAACGCTGCTGGACGACCCGCAAGCCCCGATCGACCACCTGCCCGCCCTCTACCAGCGGCTGTTGAATGACTTCCGCGTGGAGGAAAGCCTGCGGGTGCTGCAAGGCTGGCTGGCACGCGAACCAGAAAACGCCGCCGTATGGGTGCAGTTGGGGCTGCTGCAATTCACGCAATCGCACGCGGAGGCGCTGCGCAGCTTGCAGACCGCCGCCACCCTCGATCCCGCCTATCAACCTTTGGCGCGACAGGTAGACCTTGTTTCCGCCCAGGCGCTGCTTTCGCCAGAAGCCGCCTACCAGCAGCTGACCATCGGGCGCGAACTCGCCAACCAGGGCTATCCTCTGCAAGCCGAGATCCTGATCGCCCAGGCGGTCAAAGCCGACCCGAATTATGCCGAAGCCTGGGCGCTGCTGGGCGAGATGCAGCAGCTCAACGGGCATGGCGACGGGCTGACGGCGCTGGAAAATGCCATGGGATTGAACCCCGACAGCCCGCTGGTGCAGAGCTTGCTGGCCGTTTACTGGCAGCGGCAGGGAGATGCCGCGCAAGCGTTAGATTTTTACCGCCAGCTGGCGCAGGCTGAACCACAGTCCCTGCACTGGCAGGTCGAACTCGCCCGCGCCACCGCTGACAGCGGTGACATTCCCGCCGGTTATGCTATCATGCAGGCGGCGGTGGAAACATTCAGTGACCAGACGCAGGCATGGGTTGCGCTGGCGGATTTCTGCGCCACCTATGGTATGGAGGTTTCCGCGGTGGGGCTGCCCGCCGCGCGCCAGGCGCTGTTGCTGGAACCAGAGACCCCCCAGGCGCTGACCGCCATGGGCAATGTGCTCTTCGCCCTGACTGATTTTGACAGCGCCCAGCGATACTATGAACATGCGTTGGAGATCGAACCTGACTCGCCCGCGCTGCATTATGCCCTGGCGCGGGTGAAGGTGCAAAAACAGCAGCCCGCCAGCGCGCGTTATCACCTGCAGCAGGCGCTTACGCTGCTGCCGCCCAATGCTGCCCTGGTGACCCCCATCGAGCGCATGTTGGAAAGCCTGCCGGCGCAATAATCAACGGTCGGCGGCTGCCGCGCGGCGCACCTCGAACTCAGTATCCCCGATCACCAGCTGGTCGCCTTCTTTGAGCGCCACCGTCTCACCGATGCGGCGGCCGTTGACCCAGGTGCCGTTGGTCGAATTGTTGTCGGTGACCGTGAAACCATCCTGTCCCGGCTCGATGATGGCATGGCGGCGCGAGGCATTGTTGTCATTGACCCAGATGGCGTTGCTCTGGCTGCGCCCCATATCCATGCGTCCGCTGAGCATGATCTGCCTTCCGGGCTGGGTGCCGCTGACCACCACCAGCATCCAGCGGGTTTTGGCGGGTGCTTCAATGCTCTGGTGGGTCTGGCCGCGCACAGGGGGCGGCAGCGGAGACAGTTCTGGCGGTTTTTCACGGGTCTTTTCATCCAGTTTGGTACCGCACTCTGCACAGAACTTGTCCTGTTCATACACCGCCATACCGCAGTTGGTGCAATGAAACTGGCTGTCTTTGCTGCGGGAAAGCGCCATACCGGCGGATTCTTCGGTGAACAGCCCGCCCACATTGCTGATAGAAGTTTTCAACGTTTGCAATTCCTGCAAGGCGTTGGCAAGCTGTTCCATCGATTGGTAACGCTTATCGGGGTCCTTCTCCACCATCTTCAGCAGCACCGCCTCTACCTCTGCGGGTAAATCGGGCACAAGCAGGCTGGGATGCGGGAAAGGCTCCATGATGTGCCTCATCAATATCTGCAAGCCCTTACCCTCGGTGAAAGGTTTGCTGCCGGTCAGCATCTCGTAGAAGATCACCCCCAGCGAATAGATATCCGCGCGCCCGTCCACCTTTTTCCCAAGCCCTTGCTCCGGTGCGATGTAATCCGGCGTGCCCAACCCCATGCCGGTGCGGGTGATCGACGCGCCTTCCTCGCCGGTCACGATCTTGGCAATGCCGAAATCTGACAGGATTGGGCGGCGTTCGGTGTCCATGAGGATGTTGGCGGGTTTGACATCACGGTGGATGACGCCGTGGCGATGGGCATAGCCCAACGCATAGACCACCGGCAGCAGAAAGCGCACCACCTCATGCGGCGGCACTGGCACGCCTTTGAGGCGCTTCTCCAGCGTACCGCCGTTGACCAGATTCATCACCAGATAAAGATTCTGGTCCTGCTGGCCGAAGTCATGGATGGCGACAATGTTGGGATGGAACAGGCGCGCCATGGCTTTGGCTTCGCGTTCAAAGCGCTGGATGTATTCATTGGTTTGTGAATAGCGCGGCAGGACTTTGATCGCCACATTGCGTTCCAGACGGGTGTCAAATGCCTGGTAAACAGCCGCCATACCACCCGCGCCGATGAATGTATCGATGCGGTAATGGGCAAAGCTGACCCCGGTGAGGCCCAGTTGTGATTTCAAATCCATGACAGGTTTCCACAGGAAAGGGGAGCAGGAAAGACTGATTTGCTTCCTGCTTCTATTCTAAACGATGCAGTGACCAAATGGCAACCACCATCGGGTTAAAGTCGACAGGCTCCGATGTTCTGGAGCCTGTCTGCAGGGAAAAAAGGAGTAGAAAGGGGTAATCACTTACCACCATATCAACGATTGTTAACTGACCATACCCTTGCTCAATTGACCTGGAAGGTAGTGTCGCCAGTGGCGAAAAAGGCTGCGATCTGTTTGGCGGCCGCCACACCGGCATTGATGTTGGCTTCCTGGGTCTGTGCACCCATCTTCTTGGGGGTGAAAAATACCCGTTCGGGATATTTTTGCAGCAACTCGTCTTTGCAATCGGGTGCGATATCAGAAATATACTGGAAAAACGGCTTTTCTGCAAATATTTTCAACAGATCGGCCTCGTTAATGATCTCTTTGCGGGCGGTGTTCACCAACACGCCGTTCTCGGGCAGGCGCGAAAGCAGGTCATAACCGATCGATTGGCGGGTGGTGTCGTTCAAGGGTATACTGAGGGATACATACTGCACGGTGGAATAGAGGGTTTCCACGCAATCCACCGCCGCTGCGCCGTGCTTTTCGCAATAGCGCGGGCGTTTGCGGTAATCGAAGGAGTGCACACGCATACCGAAGCCATTGGCGATGGCAGCGATGCACTGGCCGACATTGCCTAACCCGTGAATACCCAGTGTTTTGCCTTTCAATTCCGTGCCGGTACCGCCATTGAACTTACCGCGCGCCTGGAAAAGCATCATGGCGATCGCCAGCTCTGCCACGGCGTTGCTGTTCTGCCCGGGGGTGTTTTCGACCACGATGCCGTGCGCACTGGCGGCGCTCAGGTCAATGTTGTCATAACCCGCCCCTGCGCGCACCACGATCTTTAACTGCGTTGCGGCTTCGATCACCGTCGGTGTCACCAGGTCAGAGCGCACGATCAGCGCGTCAGCATCGCTGACCGCTGCCAACAGTTCTGCCTCGCTGCTGTAGTTCTCCAACAAAACCAAATCATGCCCATGACGTACCACTTCAATACGCATCAGGTCAATGGCTTCGGAGTCAAAGGGTTTGCTGGTTGCAACCAATACCTTGCTCATCACATTCTCCTAATGGGCTTTTTCAAAGGCTTGCATGGCGTCAACCAGCACCTGCATGCTCTCCATGGGCAGCGCGTTGTAGTTGCTGGCGCGGAAACCGCCCACCGAACGGTGGCCTTTGATACCGACAATGCCGTGTTCAGCCGCCAGGGCAAGGAACTCCTTCTCAAGTTCAGCATATTCAGGCGCCATCACAAAGGTGATGTTCATGCGCGAACGGGAATCCGCTGCAACCGTGCCAACGAAGAACTTGTTGCGGTCAATCTCGTCATACAGCAAGGTTGATTTTTCGATGGCGCGTTTTTCCATCGCCGCCACCCCGCCGTTGGCTTTGATCCATTTCAACGTTTGCAGAGCGGTGAAGATGCACACCACCGGGGGCGTGTTGTAGGCGGAATCTTTGCTAACATGCGTGCGGTAATCCACCATCGAGGGCAGCGGGCGGTCAATCTTGCCCAGCGCATCTACTTTCACAATGGCGAACGTAAGTCCGGCCGGCGCCAGGTTTTTCTGCGCGCCGCCGTAAATGAGCGTGTACTTGCTCACATCCACCGGGCGCGAGAGGATGTCAGAGGACATATCGGCGATCAGCGGCACAGACACGATCGGATCCTGCAGAATTTCAGTGCCGAAAATGGTGTTGTTGCTGGTGATGTGGAAATAGTCCGCATCCGCGGGCACTTCGTAGCCGGTGGGAATGTAGCTGTAGTTCTTGTCGGCAGATGATGCCACCACCGTGACTTCGCCGAACAGTTTGGCTTCTTTGATGGCCTTGGATGACCACGAACCGGTGTCCAGGTAGGCAGCTTTGTGCTGCAGAAAGTTATAAGGCACATGCAAGAACTGCGTGCTGGCGCCGCCGCCCACAAAGATCACTTTGTAGCCAGACGGCAAATCCATCAGTTCGCCGAACAGCGCCTCGGTCTGCGCCACAGTTTCAATAAACTCCGTGCTGCGGTGCGACACTTCCAAAAGCGAAAGCCCGGTGCCTGCATAGTTCAGGATAGCATCCGCCGTCGCCTGAATGGCTTCTTGCGGCAAGATTGAAGGACCGGCATAGAAATTATGTTTTTTCATTTTCCTACCTCTTTGTAAGGTGAATTATATGGTTGTGATATAGGTCATTGTGACTCACTTCTTATTATACAAGAAATGCGCGCAGTTGTCTGACGACTTCATGACAGTGTCGGCATATCCATGCCCGAAAGTCACATTTTTACGCCATTGCATCCCAATATGGCTGATGGTTGAGGTTGGCGACACACCAGCGGTAATGCCCGTCGCTGCAGTCTGGGGCATAGGTGTTGGCGGAGAGCAGGCTGTAGATCAGCACATAGCGATACAGCACCCCGCGCACACCCTCGCCCAGCCGCGCCAGAACGACGTCAAGCAGCCGCTGGCGCAGGTCAGCTTTGAGGTCATCGTACATGTCAAAGAACACCCAGGCGGTAGCCACATCGAACAGGGGGTCACCCCACAGGGTGAACAAACCGAAATCAAGCAGGGCGGTCACCTCGTGGTGTTGATTGACCAGCAGATTGCCGGGGAAGAAGTCGCCGTGCACCAGGCAGTGAACGCCGGTGTAGGGCTGCGCGAGCAGGTCAATCAGTTGTGTCAGTTTGACGGCAAAATCACTGACATCCCGTTG
>CAYMNB010000025.1:8139-33159 GCA_964391725.1 uncultured Anaerolineaceae bacterium
CCGGGCAGGTGGCGCTCGATGGTGATACAAAAAGCGCCTTCTTGCGCCACCGAGACGATATAAGGCAGTGCGTAGCCCACATCATATCCCTGCAGCGAAGCGTAGAATTGCCGCAGTACCGCCAGCGAAGCCAGGTTCGCGGTGCCATCATAGAGCTTCAACACGGTACCGTCCGGCAGCGCGTACACTTCTGCCTCCATGCCGGAAGACACTCGCTGCTGTGCTGAAATGCCGTATTTTCGCAGAATGGCTTGTTTGGATTGGCTCATGAAGCGCAGTTGATAGTGGCTATCGCTGGTCTATTCCTGCACCAGATAGGCTCCAGCCACACACACCTGTTCGCCGCTGAGCAGAACCACACATACCTCGTAACGCATCAAAGTGCCATTGTCGGCCCCGCTGTGCGCTGGAATACTCACCCAGCTGACCCCCTGGGCGTTGGTGTTGATCAGTTCCAGCACCTGTTCCTGGTTGTCGGGGCTGAGAATGCGCACGTAAGACTGGATACCGGAGACCGGCGCGCCGTCCTCGGTCGAGAGTACGGTCACAAAGATCTGCTGCTGGGTTTCCTTATCCACCACAGTTAATTGCTTTTCGGCAGCCACTTGAATCTCATGTGCCTGGTACCACTGGTCAACCACCATCGCGCGGTCGATACTGCCATCGGCAAGACCCTGTGTCAGATATATCACGCCCAAGGGCGCCAGCACCGCTTCGACGGAACCATTGGCTTCATCCTGGTGCAAATCAAGGCAGTAATTTTCAAAGCATTGGCGGATAGCATCGTTTTCGTAGTACATGACTTCCGCGATGGGGTTGCCCGCCACACTGCGCCCGCCATGCCCTACAATGAACTCATCAAAGACGATCGGCACATGGTAACCGCTATCGCCTACGGGGTAATAATAGACACCGCGGTCAACACCGTAGATTTGCTGGGTCGGCGGTGAGGTGTGCATGCGCAATTCAGCCGATAGCGGCAGCAATTTTGCTTCTGATAAGGCATCCGGCGGGGCTGCCACAGCGGCATATGCAAACACCTGCACCAGCTGCCCGTCCTGGTTGAGGAAGGGGCGTGTCAGAGGGGCACCGAAGTCATAGCCATCCACCGCCGCCAAAAAGGTGCTGAAGGGCGAGGTGCGCTGCTGAGGCTGCGGAATGAACAGCCGTGTTTCGATAGGAAAATCACAGAATTGTGCGCAGACGGCGTGCGCCACCGGCAGCAGATATGGCTGGCTTTGCGCTTCGTTCAGGTCCTGCGCGATGACAACATTCTCAAAGTATTGTTCAATGCGCCCTTTGTCATAATTAACCCAGGCGTTGCCCAGCGGCTGTCCGGCAAAGCGGGTGCCGTAGATTTTCTCATACAACGGGATGAAATCGGCATGAATGACGAAACCGTTCACAATCTTGCCTGACTGCTGTTCAGCCACCGGCATATTGACCACCGGCATCAAACCGCCCTGCACCACTACCGGCGCCAGCGAGTAGGCATCCAGATCAAGCCGCCCGGCAAACACACACAACTTGGCGTTCATAGCGTACTGGCACAACTGGTCGCCCTCAGTGATGAGAGGCGAAATGACCTTGCCCAACACGGCTTCACCGCCCAGGCTCTGGTACAACATCAAGAAACGGCCGTCCACCTGCATCAACGCGCTGGCTTTGGCATCAGCCTTCCGACCGGTACGCGGCAGCAGCAGCACAACAGCCAAAACCATGGCCACGGATAATACGGCCATGCTCAGGAAGATGATCATTTTCTGGCTGCGTTTCATGATATTTCTCTGCAATCTTCAGCCCCAGGGGCCAAAACTTCTCATCACACTCTTAAGCAATGATTATAGAGATGTTTCACGAAAATGTGAAACGATTTTTGCCAGCAATCCCGTAAATGTGAGGGAAAATTGGCTGAAAACGGCAGATGTGGGGGTTTAATGCTGACTGGGGTCGCTGCCCAGCGGATGTTCGACAATGCGCCAGTAAGCGGTGCCGCCGCCGCTGGTGAATTTTTGCAGCATCAGTTCATAGGCATAGGCGTTATTTGCGATCAACCGCTGCCGCACCCCATCGCAAATATGCTCACGGCTTTCCACCTTGCTGGTCATGGTGCGCGCCATGGCGCCGTCATAATAGGTGATAATGGTATGGAACTGGTCATCCACGATCCAAACATTGGCATAGCAGCCGTCACTGGGATCGATGTAATAATCGTAATAGCGCTGCATCTGCGTCAAACCATAGCCGGCGTTGTAGCGGTCAAGATCGCCGTATTCCTGGTTATACCAGACATATTCGCGGTATGCCTGCGCGTCCCTGACCAGTTGCAGGATAGCAATGCGGTCGCTCTCTGAGGTAAAAGGCGTGGGGGTAGCCGGGTTCCAGAAGCTGGACTGGCGGGTGGATGAATCGAGATAGAGCACTTCTTTGGCGTTGAACATAAACACCGGGGTTAAGAAGGACGTTGCTGTGGGGGCGGGCGGGGTGAAGGTCGGATAGGGCGTGTGCGTGGGCAGCGGCGTATAGGTTGCTTCCGGTGTCTGGCTGGGCAGCGGGGTTTCTGTTGGCAGCGGTGTGAAGGTGGGCAGCGGGGTATAGGTGCTTTCGGGCAGCAGCCCGGCCACCGACCCAAACGTGGCGGTAGCCTCTTCCGCCAACATAGCCGCCTGCGTGCGGCTTACAAAGGGATTGGTGTCTAATGCCAGCAGCAGCACCAGCACCCCCACCGCTACCACCAGCAGCACAATGGCAACCCCCATGGCCACCATCAGAAAAGTACTGCCTGCCAGGCGCGGTCGCGGTGATCGGTTTGGTTCACTCTCCATACATAACCCCTTTTCGATTTGTGCTCAGGTCATTTGTATTGATTATAATGGAAAATGACATCAATCTAAACAACCCGTTAACCCCGCCAGCCAATGGCCGCTGCTACAGGCTGTTACAATCAAGAAAAAACCAACCGCACACGCAAGAAAGAGGCGCCATGAAACAAACTTTCATCCATCAGTTCAGCCCGATGCAATCGAAAACCTATGTCGAACACACCTTCAACGTCGAGGAGGGCGTTCAACAGATAGATTTCACCTTGGAGCGCTACGATCCGCAGGTTTCGCAGGGTCAATGCTATGAAAACCAGGTCAACTTCACCATCTTTGACCCGCAGGGTGCCTTCCGCGGCTGGCGCTATGCCTACCAGGGGCTGGACTTCTCCATCGGCGCCAGCGGGGCATCCTATGGCTGTGCGCCCGGGACGCTGCTGTCCGGTGAATGGACCATCCTCATCAACGTTTTCCGTATTCTGCCGCCCGCCACGCTGGACCTCACCCTGACGGTTGCCACCCAAACCACGCAGAGCCTGCCCGCCCAGCCTGCCTATGAAACACCCGCGCCCGCCAAAAAAGGTGCAGGCTGGTATACCGGCGACCTGCACAGCCACACCTTCCACTCAGACGGTATGTGGTCGGTGGAGCACATCAACGCCTTTGCACGCCGCCTGGGGCTCGATTTTCTGCACCTGAGCGACCACAACACCATCAGCGGCAACACTCATCACCGTTCATTCAGCGATAATGACTGCCTATCCATGGCGGGCATCGAACTGACCATGCCGTGGGGGCATGCTGTGGTGGTGGGGGCCGAAAAATGGCAGGATTGGGGCGTGCGCAACACCCAGCCCTACTTCCGCCCCATCGCCGAACGCCTGCATGCCGCCGGGCATTTTGTCACTATCGCGCACCCCAAAAATGTGGGCGAACCTTCCTGCGGCGGCTGCCGTTGGATCTTCGAAGACGATATAGCCGACCTGGTCAGCGCGGTGGAGGTGTGGAACGGCATCTGGGCGCTTTCAGACAACAACAACCCGCAGGG
This sequence comes from uncultured Anaerolineaceae bacterium, assembly GCA_964391725.1. Taxonomy (GTDB): domain Bacteria; phylum Chloroflexota; class Anaerolineae; order Anaerolineales; family Anaerolineaceae; genus SpSt-1165. The sequence continues at coordinate 12,007 of CAYMNB010000025.1, forward strand.
GCTGGCGTTGTATTATGAGTGGCTCAACGAGGGGCACCGCCTGTCAGTCACATCAGGCACCGATTTGCACGGCCTGCCGCTGATCCAAACAGACGAAAACGGTTTGCCTGAGGTGCACTGGGTGAAAGAGGTGACCGACGAACACATTGCCTCCATCCAACCCGGCACGCGCATCGGCGGGGCGGCATTCAATGTGGTGTGGGCAGAGGAATTCAGCGAAGCCGGCATCCTGGCGGGGCTGAAAGCCGGGCGCGTGTATATCTCCGATGGCCCGCGGCTGGACTTCACCGCCAACAGCCAGGACGGCGAGCGCGTGATGCTGGGTGGAACACTGCCGCGCAGCCTGCCGACAACGCTCAACGTGCAGGGTGAACAGTGTTCACATGGCGATGTCTTGCGCCTGATCGCCGATGGCGAGGTACTGTACAGCGCCCCCGCTGCGGAAAACGGGCAATACGAGGTGCCGCTGGACGCCCACCAGGCGCACTGGTGCGTGGTGGAGGTGCGCAACGCGCAGGATGATCTGCGCGCGGTCACCAGCCCGATCTATTTTGCCTGAACAAGACCAACACAGAGGCTAAGTGACATCACTTCGCCTCTGTGTCTTTTAAAAAACAACGGTTTACTCGATAAAACGGTCATCGGAACGGGTATCCTGCACATCATCCTGCAGCGGGGTCAGCCAACCGCTGCGTACCCCATCGACCCGGTCAAACGCCGGCGCATAGGGTTTGATATCCAGCAGCGGGGTGCCATCCAGAATATCGACATTCTCGATCTCCAAACGGCAGCCCTTCACGCCCAGCAGCCTGACAATGGAAAGGCCGATCGGGTTGGGGCGGCGCGGCGCGCGCGTGGAAAACAATCCGCGCGGGGTTTTGTCCATAAATGGTTTCACCGTCAGCTGGTAACCGCTGGATTGGTGGAAATGATACAACAGGATCACATGCGAAAAGCCGTCCAGGTCACGCAATCCTTCCTCATAACGAGGGTCCACCTCAATCCAGCCTTGCACCCCGGCAGCACCCGCTGGCTGGATGGGCATGCCTTCCAGCTGGGTGTACGCTGAATGGATCACGCCGATAGGATCATAGGTCACAGGTTGCATGGGATTGCTCCGCTTCACTTTTCGAGGAACAAAACGCCCAGTGTGTTGGGGCCGCAGTGGCTGGTGATGACCGCGCCCGCCTGGGTCAGAATGACTTCTTCAAAATAATTTTTGCCGCGCACGATCTCCATCGCTGTTTCTGCCAGCACCGGGTCTGCGGGCGACACGGTGACAAACACGCGCCGCGGGTCGATGGTTTCAATATCCTTAAGCACGGCTTCGCAATAGGCCTGCACCACCTTGCGAGTAGAGCCGCGGAACTTGCGCCCCACTTCCATCTTGCCATCCTGCACATAGATTTGCGGTTTCAGCTGCAAGGCACTGGCGCCAAACGCCGAAATGGCGCTGCAGCGCCCGCCCCTGTGCAAGAATGTAAGCGTATCAACGACGAAACTGGCGCGAACTTTGGGCCGCAGCGCTTCTACCCGCGCGGCGATCTCCGCCGCCGCCAGCCCTTGCTGCGCCCATTCAGCCGCCAGCATCACCAGGTGTCCACCGCCGCTGGAAAGGTTCATCGAATCGACCACAAACACCGGTTCATCGCCCAGTTCCTGCGCCGCCAGCAGCGCAGACTGATAGGTGGCAGAAAAACCGCTGCCGATGGTGATGCACACCACCTCATTTTCCTGCGCAAGGTAACGGGCGAAGACATCCTGGATCACCTTGGTGTTGGGAGCTGCGGTCTTGGGGGTGGTCTTAAAATGATCAGACCAGTCAATCACCTGCCTGGGGGTCACATCAACGCCGTCCAAAAGCGAATAATCGCCCATGTTGACATACAGGGGAATGACCTCGATCTCCAGCTGTTTAATGATCTCGGGGGTGAGGTCGCAGGTGGAATCAGCAATGATCTTCACGCTCATGACACAATCTCCTTATCTGGTGCTGCTTTGTTTCCGTCCCCCCATTATATCAGCAGTCAAAGCCTTATGCGTTCTCGGCGTAGCGCTGTTCTTTCCAGATATCGGCCTGCATACTGTAACCGCGCCGCTCCCAGTAACCGGGGTGATCTTCAGCGCTGAATTCCAGCCCATGCAACCACTTGGCGCCCTTCCACAGATAAACATCCTGCAGATCATCGCGCCCGGGAATGACGCCCGGCAGCCCGCGCAGTGGAAAACCGTGTTCGGGGGTGAGCGGCGTGCCGTCATAATGGGTGGCAAACAGGAAATTCTCTGACATGACCACGCTAAGCGGCAGGTTGACGCTGTAACCGGGGGCATGCTGTATGACAAAACGCGCTTCGGGCAGCAAACTGAGATAACCGGCATCGATCAGCGTTTGCAGGGTGAAGCCTGACCAGCGCGTGTCATAGTTGCTCCAGCGGGTCACACAATGCAGGTCGAAGATGCGTTCAGTTTTGGGCAGACGGCTGATGGTCTCCCAATCCAGTTCGCATGGGGTTTGCACCGCACCCCATAGGCGCAAACGCCACTGCGCCAGGTCAACGGCCGGCACGCTGCCGAATTGCAGCACCGGGAATTTGTCGATGCGTTTCTGGCCAGGCGGCAGGCGTTGGTCGCTCATCCTTCAGTCCTGTTCGTCGTCCGGGTCCACGCCATTATCGCCCATGAGGAGATCATCGTCCGTCAGGGTATCATCATCCTGGGTGAACTGCTGATACTGCGCGGTGAGGTCAACGCCCTCTGGCAGCACCATCTCACCGGCTTCCATGGCTTCCAGCAGGCGCAGGGCTTCTTCTTCATCTTCCTCGCGCACATACACCCTGGCGCGCCCGAGAATGCCCGCCTGGATGCCAAACACCGAACCCGCCGCCTCCATAGAGGCATACGAATCGATGCCGTTGGACTGTAGAAAGGCAACGATCATATCCGCATTGAGCTGACCGGCCGCCACATGCACCACCACTTCTTTCGCCATGTTCTTGTTCCTTTCGCTACAGGATCATTCTTCGTCTTCTTCTTCATCGTCCAGATCGCTGCCCATGAAAGCGATGATCTGCGCTGCCTGGCTGACCGCCATATAGGTGTTGCCCAGCAACTCACTCAGGCTGTAGCGCCCGGCAGCGTCCGGTTCTCCCAGTCGTTTAATGATCGGAAATTGCACCTCAGGCGCCTGGATACGCACCGGGAAATCAGCCAGGTCATCGGGCGCCCGCCAGAATTCATGCAGCGCTTCATCATCAAACACGTCCGGCAAAGGCCCCATGGCTGCTTCGTCATCATCTTCTGAAGCAGTGTCGGTTGCCTCTTCCCGGGTTGCCGCCCCGGTATCCGCTGCCGTTATGACGGCATCAACGCCCAGACGGTGTTTGCGCAAACCGTTGATGATCTGCTCCTGGGTATATCCGCGCAGGCGGAAGATCAGGAAAGGATCATCATCAAAGCGATCGCCGAGAATGTAATGGGTGGCGGCCACATGCTTGCAGGGGTTGGCCCAATCCGGGCAGGTGCAGTCGGTCAGCAGTTCACCGGTGCGGCTGGGGAACAGGCTGACGCCGGCTTCAGCAAAGGCATCTTCGATATTATTGGGCATATGCCCGTTGAGCAATTCAGCCGAAAAGATAGCCTTGCCAGAAAGCACCTTTAGCAGGTTCGCCCATTCTTCTTCAGAGAAGGGCTTCAAACTGATGCGCACCTGATAAGGTTTGGGGCGCGATCCCTGCACTTTGGCAACGATCTGCCCGTCATCTTCATCAATCGACAACACCTGTCCTTGCTGGGCGTAATAACGCCCGCGCCGCAGGCGGTTGACATCCACCACATTTTCCATTGAGCGAATCCAGCGCTGCGCCCACCAATTGCGGGCTGACTGTCCGCTGGTGCTGCGCAGGCGGATACCGCCAGACACCCGTCGCGGTCCACTGCGGCCTTTGCCCTGGGCTTTACGGCCGCCGCCGGGGCGCTGCGGCCCGCGGTTGCTGCGTTTTGACTGCGGTGATGATTTGGCCGGTTTGAGGTCAGGTGATGGCTTTTGATTGTCAGGTTGTTTCTTTTCTTGTTCGCTCATCGTCCCACTCCTACAATCGCAACTGCACAAGCTGTTGCAGTTCTTCGGTTGACAGTTCAGTCAGCCATTGTTCACTGGTGCCCAGAATGGCTTCTGCCAGGCCCTTTTTGCTTTCGATCATCTCGTCAATGCGTTCTTCCAAGGTGCCGATCGCCAGGAACTTGTGCACCTGCACATTGTTCTTCTGCCCGATGCGGAAAGCACGGTCGGTAGCCTGGTCTTCCACGGCGGGGTTCCACCAGCGGTCGAAATGAATGACATGCGAGGCGCGCGTGAGGTTCAAGCCGGTGCCGCCGGCGCGCAAGGAAAGAATGAATATTTGCGGGCCGTTCGGATCGTCCTGAAAGTGGCGCACCATTTCATCACGCTGCCAGGTCGGTGTACCGCCATGCAGGAATTGCGCTGAATAACCCATACGTTCCGGCAGATAATTGTTGAGCAAATGCCCCATGGAGGCAAACTGGGTGAAGATCAGCACGCGCTCGCCCGCCGCGAGGATGATCTCAAGGCGTTCTTCCAGACGACGCAGTTTGCCGCTGCGTCCGCTGATCATTTTGTGCTTGCCAAGGGCTTCATCAATGCGATGTTCAAATTGCAGCGGATGGTTGCAGATTTGTTTGAGCTGCATGAGCATCTTCAGAACCAGCCCGCGGCGCGCCATGCCTTCGCTTTCTGTCACCTGCCGCATCACATCGCGCACCGTGGCTTCATACAAAGCCGCCTGTTCTTCGCTGAGGGTGCAGTATTCTTTCATCTCGATCTTCTCAGGCAGGTCGGAGATCACGTTGGGATCGGTCTTCACACGCCGTAAGATGAAGGGTGACACCAGCGCGCGCAGTTTTTCGGTGGCTTCTTTGTCGCCAAAGCGTTCAATGGGCATGCCGAAGCGCTTGCGGAACTCATCACGTGAATACAAATAGCCGGGGTTGAGAAAATGCATGATCGACCACAATTCACTCAGGCGGTTTTCCACCGGCGTACCGGTGAGTGCCAGACGGTAACCGGACTGTAACTGGCGCAAAACGCGCGTCTGCTTGGCGTTGGGGTTCTTGATATTCTGGGCTTCATCCAGGATCACGGCATGCCACTCGATAGATTGCAGCAATTCGGCATCCTGTCGCGCCACCGCGTAACTGGTCAGCACCAGATTGGTGGTGGTGAGTGCCTGCGTGAAGGTCTTGCCTTTCAAACGTTTAGGCCCCTGGTGCACCATGGTGCGCAGGGTGGGCGCAAATTTGTCGCTTTCCCGCCGCCAGTTGGTGACCACCGAGGTGGGACACACCAGCAGCACCGGCCCGTCCAGGGTGCCGGTTTCTTTCTGATAAAGCAGCAGCGCTAACGCCTGGATGGTCTTGCCCAGGCCCATATCATCCGCCAGGATGGCGCCCAGGCCCCATTTCTGGAAGAAAGCCAGCCATGAATAGCCGGTGACCTGGTAGGGGCGCAAGGTGCCCTTCATCGTAGCAGGCTGCTGCAGGGTGACTACGCGGTCATGATGCGACAGGTCCTTGAGCCAATCATCCACCCAATCATCTGCTACCACATCGCTGACCGGCAGCTCTTCCTGGTGTCCGTTATTGGCCAGGCCATACTGCGCCGCCTCCAACAGGTTCATGGTGCCGCTGTTGCGCGGGCGGTCAAAGAAGCGGTTGGCCGCTTCGATCTGTTCTTTGTCAAGCTGGATCCACTGACCATTGACCTGCACCAACGGTGAGCGCATCGCCACCAGTGCGTCAAATTCCTGCCGCGATATGCTGGTTTCACCCAGCGCCATTTCCCAGCGGTAGTTGACCAGTTTGCTAAGCGAAAGCGAACCTTCGCTCGATTTGGGTACTGATTTAGTTTTGGGCGATAAGTGCAGACGGATGCCCAGCCGCGCGCTTTTCTGGTTCCACCAGGACGGGGGAACAATGCCAAAACCGGCTTGTTTCAGCAGCGGCGCTGCCTGGCGCATGAATTGGTAGGCGTTTTCTGTACTCAGCGTGATCTGTTTGGGCTGACTGTCCTGCAAACTTTCCATCAACGGCGGATACAGACGCGAGGCATAGCCCAATCCTGCCAACAGGCGTTCCTGCGGAAACTCGATGCGCCGCCCGCCGATCTCGAGGGCGGGCTCCATCGTCTGCCAGATTTCCTCAGCAGTCATCACCAATGACGGATCGTGGCGCGATTGGATGTTGAAGCCAAGCGTCCATTCTCCCTGGGTGGTCACACCGATCTCGGCGGTAGGAGAGGCCAGGCTGAATGCCACGCGAAAATTCTCATCGCCCGCCGCCTGTAAGTCACGCATCCAGGCATTGAGGCTGCTCTGCAGCGATTCCAGTTGGGCGTTAGAGGCATGTACGATTTTTTCAGAAGAAAACAGGGCTTTGATCCACGCCTGAAAAGGCGTGTCGTAGCGCGTGTCGAAAGCCGGCATCACACTGCGGCCCCAGGCGCGCATCATCACATCACACATGGTGTTGACGAAGCTCTCTAACAAGCCGCGCGGCGTATGCATGGGGGCGGCATTGTAGCGCCCATTGGGGTGCAGCAGTTCCATCAAGCATACCGGCGGCATGGCAGCTGCCAGGCGCGCCAGGCGTGTGCCGTCATCTTCGCCATCCAGCACGGCTTCCCACTGTGCCAGATACTGCTCATTAGTGCCGCCATTCTGACATTCCAACACCGGCACCACTTTTTGCGCCGCAAGGATTTCCATTACCAGATTGGCGGCTTTACGCCAATAAAGCGCATCCGCACCCAGCACATAGGCGTTGTTGGGGCCGCGCAGCGGCAGGCTGACCAGCACCACAAAGGCGGTTTCTGAAGACAGTTCCAGCCCTTCTACCAGCCACGGCGCTAAGAACAGGGGGGTGGTGGTGTCCAGGTTCCAGTGATGCGCCAGTTCAGGCGATGGCACCGGGCCGGTGCGGGTGGAGGGCAGGCGTAATTTCGCCATCTCTGTGCTTGCTTTGGCCAGCGGCGTGCCTCCGCTGATCTTTTCGCGCAGTTCATCTGCGGTTAAGGCAAACAGGTGCTCTTTGGGGGGCTGCCGTTTGGGCAGCCGTCCCTTAAAGTAAAATGGCTCTTCTTTGTCAGAAGATTCTGCCCAGAAGAAAATACTTCCGGTTTCGTTAGTGCGGCGCGGCGGCCGCCAGTGTGCATGAATAACAAGCATATTTTTTCAGACTTGGTCCTGAATAGGTATCGTTTCGCCTGCGTGGTCAAAAACAATAGCATTGGATGCTGAATCGCGCCCTTGAGGGCTGCTCCAGATGAAGCGTGGTGTTGATTGCTCTCAACGGAGAACGAAGGTCATCCAGTGATATTGAGAAAAGTAAGGTGTCGTGGTTTCCATCAACCATCTCAAGTATAGCACAAGGCAGCCTGTCTGAGAATACTTTCTGCCAGGTGGGCAACGATTCTTTTCAGTTTTTTCCTTTCGTGTATTGCTGTTTTGTGTTTATTTCTTCCCCCGGCCTTTTTTGCTTTGGGCCGGTGTAAATATCGATTGCAAGCCTACCCGCGAGAAATTAAGCACACCGCTGCCGCTGCGGTCGCTGCTGATGGTGATGCGGTTGCGGCCGTTCTCTTTGGAGTAATACATGGCGTCATCCGCGCGTTCGATCAACTTATCAAGACTGACCACCGCCGTGTGATCAAACGCCGACACACCATAACTGGCATGAATTTGAATGGGTTTCTCGGCAGTTTCGATCGGCGCTGTCATCATCTGCTTGATCTGTTTGGCAAAATCATGGGCTTTGTTGATATCCGCTCCCGCAATTAACAGAATAAATTCTTCTCCACCGAAACGGCACACCAGGTCATCATCTCCAGCAAGCTCTTTCAGACGCTGTCCGAGTTTTGCCAGCACCTGATCGCCAATCTGGTGTCCGTATGTATCATTGACTTCTTTAAAATGATCCAGGTCAAACAGGATAATGCCGAAAGGCTCCTGGTAGCGCCGCGCGCGCTCATACGCCAGCGCTGCCTGGGTGAAAAATGCGCGTCGGTTGATGAGGTTGGTCAGCGGATCGGTTTTTGCCAGTTGCTCCAGTTTTTGCTGAAGCAGTTTGCGCTCATTGATCTCGTTCTCGAGCTGGTCATTCTTAATTTGCAGCAGGTCAGCTTCGCGCCGCGCCGATTTTGCCTGGTCGATCACCTGACGGTAGCGGCGCTCCTGGGTTTCTCTTTCCTTTAACGCTGCATCTTTGGCGGCATGGTACATTTCAAAGTAATGCAAAGCACTTTTATAATCATCGTTCAGCTTGCAGACTTCTGCCATGGCCTCATACATCTCATACAACAGGCGCAGGGTGCGGATACGTTTGGCGATATCAACGCCCAGTTTGTATTCTTCGATGGCTTTGTTATATTTCCCCATGGCGGTGTAGATTTCAGCGCGATAGCGGTGGGCATTGCAGGCTTCCATCTCGTAACCGCGTTCTTCCGCAATGCGCTGGGCGTCATCCACGCACGCCAAAGCCTGCTCATATTCACCGCGCGCGTTGTAAATGGTGCCAATGTAGCCGAGAAAGGAAGCCACGCCATACCAGTTGCCATCCTGGCGCGAGAGTTCTACTGCCTGTTTTTCATTTTCGAGGGCTTCCTCAATGCGCCCCAGCCCAAAATAGGCGTGCGCCAGGCTGTCTTTGGCAAAAGACAACAGCAGGGCGTCCTCACTGCTTTCGAGGTATTGCACACACGGGATCAGGTAATTCATAGCCTTGTCATACTCGCCCAAAATCACATGGGTGTAGCCAAGGTCATTCATCAGCCGTGCTTCCAACAAACGGTTGCCGGTTTTCAGCGCTTTTTCCAGCGCGGTGTAGGTGTAATCGTAGGTGGTGGTATAATCGCCGACTTTTTCATACACCCCGCCGATGGAGCTGAGACACTTGGCCTCCATCTCTACATTTTTGGTGCTCTGAAAAGCATACATGGCGGCGGTGAAACTGCGCAGCGCTTCCTCCAGGTTGCTCATCACATTATAGGCACGCCCAATGGTGTAATACAGGTTGCCTTCCTGATTGCGGTCAAAGAACACGAATTGCTTCTGCTCGATCTCTTGCAACAGCATGTTGGCCTGGTCCAGGATCAGCTGGGGATCCGCAGAGATCAACACCACCAGTTCGTCACTGGTGATCAGGTTGACCTTCTCCGTGATCATGGCTGACGCGTTGAATTCGTTGATAAACTTTTCGCGTAAAGAATCATTCATGGTCTTATTGTCCCATCAAAGAATCACCCACAGGGCAGGGGGCGGTATCAGCTGCCCGCAGAATCTTGTCTTGATGTCATTATATCAAACTGTGGAAAGATACGCCTTCGAATGTATTCATTTTTATCATAGACCTGGCAAAAATACCACAAACCTTGCCAATTTATTAGCCGAATGGAAGAAAATTGTATGCCGAAATGCCTTGTTATCAGGTACAATTAGGACATTCTCATTTCCTGTAATATTTTCATTGTCCTTCAACCAATCACTGCGTCAAATCTATTCGGGGATGGTTAATGCAATAGGCTTTTGTTCATGTTCAATGTACTGATTATCGGACCCTCACACGTTGACTGGGAGTCAGTCAAGCAGTTTCTGCCCGCATCGGCAGAAGCCATTGCTGTTAAGCAGATTGATACGCTGTCTGCCTTGAAAAACCGACGCAAGCTGGCGGGTGTCGACATGATCCTGTATGACCAATCCCAGGGTATGGAAGGTTTCAGTGAAGTATCCAAACAGGCAGGCTCGATCCCCATCATCTACTATTCAGACAGCATTGAAGATGCCATGGCCGCTATGGCCTATGGGATCGATGACTTCGTGGTGCCTTCTGCCTTTGCTTCTCCCGAACAGTTGATCAACATTATCCTGCGCAAATGGATGCGCCGCAAAACTCTGGCACGGCGCGATGATACCGTCCGCAATGAGCGCATTGCCCACAATTTTCAGGCAATTTTTGCTTCGATCACCAATTCTCTGATCAAATCCATGTCGCTGGACGAGATCAACCCGGATGATGTGCGTGAAATCTTGCGGCAGGTAGGCGAATTACTGGACGTAGATTCGACCGCCGTTTTTTTCTTCAAGAACGGCAATGTCGATCGCGAAAATTATTTCCTCTGGACAAGAAAAGAGGAAGTTGCCCAAAAAGCCCGCACTGAGACCTTGCGGATGGAAAATCCTGCCTTTACAGACCTGTGGTTATATGAACAACTCAGCCAGGGCAAAGAGATTATATTCTCCACCCCGCAGGAAATCCCCGCCGAAGCCGAACGTGAGCAGAAAGAGATCGCCCGCTATGGCATCCAATCAGGCATGGAATTTCCACTGATGGTAAATGGCCAGTTTACTGGCATATTCCGGGTCACATTGACGCGCGAACAGCGCAACTGGCAGGAAACGGAGATCGAGATTGCCAGGGTGTGCGCTGAAATTTTCACCACCGTGCTGCTGCGCTGGCGCAGCATTGCCCAGTTGCAGCATTCGGTGCGTGCTTTGCGGCGCCGCAACATGGAAATCACCGCTATCAACCAGATGGGCATCCGCCTGCAGCGCAGCCGCAACTTGAGCCAGATTTTCTCGGTGGCAGAACACTTCACCAACGATCTTTTCCCCGACTCCGTTGGCATGCTGCACCTGTGCAACAAGGACGACCAACCAGCCACCATCACCCAATGGGGTGAGTGGCCGTTCGAACTGCTGGTGGAGGTGGAACAGATCTTTTCCTCCCTCGAAGAACAACTTTCTGGAGTAGGGAAAAATTGTGCCATCGACACGATGTGCGAACAATTACATGATTCGCTCCTCAATGTCAACAAGGTGGTCAAGCCCATCTGTGTTCCGCTGAAGGTGCGTAATGACAACGTCGGCATGCTGGCCTTGTTCTTCCTGCAGAACAATGACATTTCCAATGAGATCAGGGTGCTGGTGATGAATTTTGCTGAACGCATTGGTTTGGCGGTGGCGAACCTGCAACTGCAAGAAGCGCTCCATTTCCATTCAATCCGCGACCCGCTCACCGGGCTGTATAACCGCCGTTTCATGGAACATGTCTTCGAGAATGAAATGCACCGCACCATACGCCGCGAACACCCGCTTTCGGTGATGATGATGGACGTAGACCACTTCAAAACCGTCAACGATGCCCTCGGACACGAGATCGGCGACCAGGTATTACGATCCATCGCCCAATTTTTGATTAACCATCTGCGCCGTGAAGATATCATTTGCCGCTTTGGCGGGGATGAATTTGTTATTATTCTGCCAGAAACCAAAGCCGATGATGCCTTCACCCGCGCCAATGACCTGCGTCTGGCGATCAACGAGGTACAGAGTGACCCGTTGATTAAACAATACAATATCAGCGGTATGAGCCTGTCGATCGGCATTTCCTGCTATCCCACCCACGGCACCGAACCTTCTGACTTGCTGCGCGCCGCCGACTATGCGCTCTATTATTCAAAGAACCATGGACGTGACCAGGTGCGGATGGCCCCCACAGGGATCACCGGGCAGTTGAAAACACAAACACGGCGCAATCTGTCGATCAAAGATTGGGTAAGAACCAACACCGGCGGATTGCCAGAGGATTCGATCGCCAGTAATGCCGGGCGTGTCCCGCTGATCATCGCCACCAACAACCTGGGTAAAATGCGCGAAATACAGGAGATCCTGAGCCAAAGCGGGATGGAAGATACCATTGAACTGTTCCGCCCGCATGATCTCGGCATTGAGCTGGAGGTGGAAGAGACCGGCAGCACCTACGCCGAGAACGCAGCGCTGAAAGTGAAGGCTTTCTATAAGGCTGTCAATGGACAGTTTGACAAGTTCATTGTCATCGCAGATGATTCAGGCCTGGAGGTGGACGTGTTGGAAGGACGGCCGGGTATCCGATCCAGCCGCTATGCGCCCATCCCGAACGCCACCGATGAAGACCGGCGCCGTTTTCTACTGAAGGAACTCGCCAGCCAGGCGCAGCCCTGGACAGCGGCATTTCAATGTACGGTAGCCCTGCTTTCGACCGAATCGACTGAAGTGGAGTATTTTTCAGGCACCTGTCCGGGTGAGATCATCACAGAAGAACGCGGCACAGGCGGTTTCGGCTATGACCCGGTGTTCTGGCTGCCGGAGAAGAAGCAAACCATGGCTGAATTAAGCGGTGACGAGAAAAATGTCTTCAGCCACCGCGGCAACGCCCTGCGGCATGCCGTCCCGCGCCTGAAAGCGCTGGCGGAGATTTTTCAGAATTCCTGAACAGCCTTTTTCTGTTCGCGATGCGCCATGATACGCACCGGGATCATCATGAACGCACTCAACAATGCTACCAGCGTGGAGATGATGAACACCAACTGCGCGTCATGGTGCTGGTAGATCCAGCCTGACAAAGGAGAAACGATCAACGGCGCCAGTCCCCAGGAGAAACTGTTCAGCAAACCCTGGTAAGTGACGGCGTTGGCGGCGCCGGCGCGCCGGTCAATGAATTGCACCGTGGCAACGAAGTAAAAGGCAAAGCCCATGTTACGAAGCGCCGCCGCCACAAACATCACCCATGGATTGATGGTGAAGGTGAATAGCGCCATGCCAACCGCCTGGATGAAGAACCCCATCATCACCACTGGCAGCAAGCCCATGCGGCGGATAAAGCGCTGGGCATAGATCATCACCGGCACTTCTAAAATAGCAGCACCGCCGGTGATCAGTCCGGTGAAAAAGGCGCTGCCCGTCAGACGATCAATATACAAAGCGGAGAAGGAAAAGAACATCAGCTCTGAAGAAGCGCGCAAAAAGGCGGCAAACAGGAAGATCAACAGTACCGTGTCACCCAGCAGCAGCGCCGCCACGGGTTTACTGGTGTCAGGCAGCGGAATGGTCGATCCTATGGCCAGCGGTACTTGCGGTTCTTCGAGGCGCGAAGCCAGCAACGCCACCCCGATGGTCATCACGCATCCCACCCAATAGAGGAGGGAATAACCGATGGCACGCCACAACAGCCCACCCAGCACGCCGAACACGGCATATCCGATCGAACCCCACAGGCGCAGATGGCCATATTCCAGTTTGTGACGGGCCGCCATGCGAACAACGACCCCATCACCCAGTGGCATGATACCCGCCGCAAACAAGTTCACCACCAAAGACACAACCAGAAAACCGCTGAAACCATCCGGGAGCATGTAGAGCAGCATGGAAGAGCCATTGAGCAACAGCACCACCACCAGTATCTTCACGCGCTGCCCGCGCCGGTCAGCCAGGCGCGCAATCATCGGAGACGCCAGGAACACCACTGCCGCCCGCAGCGCCGACAGGATACCCCATTGGGTCTCAGTCACGCCGCGGCGGTTTAGATCGATGGCGATAAAGCTGCTGACCAGCGCCAGCGCACCCCACATGATGGAATAGTACCAGGCAGCGCGCGCATACGCGCTGGAGGGCTTGATACTCGGGTCTCGGGTCAGGATATCTGCATTTGGCATAGGTTATTTTCTCCGCGAATGCGCTAAGTGTACTGGAGATATAAGCATAAAGCAAAGGATGTTTTTTCCACCCTTTTCATTTTAATAAATATCTTAAAAAAATACACCTGATTTGAAAAACCTGTGGTAATCTTTAGGCATACCATAACATTTTTACAGGAATTGTTTATCTTGGATTACAATACACTCTCCCTCAGCGAAAACGAAGAAATGTACCTGATCAGCATTGCTGAGCTGGTCGAGACGCAGGAACTTGCCATTGTGCCGCTTTCAACCCTGGCGGAGGCACTCGCTATTAACGCGGCATCTGCCAACCAGATGGTCCGCAAACTGGAAGAACTGGACCTGGTTCACTACCAGCCGTACAAAGGTGTGACGTTGACCGAACAGGGCCGTTCCATCGCTAAACGCCGTATTCGCAACCGCCGCCTGTGGGAGGTATTTCTGGTGCAGCACCTCGAGCTTCCACTGGACAAGGCCGAAACCCTTGCCTGCGGGTTTGAACACCTCACCGATGAGGGCGTGTGCGCACGGTTGGCAAAATACCTGGAGAACCCGGTTTTTGACCCGCACGGACGCCTGATCCCCGACTGCCTGCAAGAGGCGCCGCCCGACAGCGGCTGGTTCACGCTCAACAAAGCCCACATCGGTGACCGGTTGCTGGTGCGCCAGATGAAGAGCGACGCCGCCACACGCGCCTTTCTGGCAGCCGAAGGGTTGTACCCCGGCGCTGTCATCCAGTTGATCGCTACGGGGGGCAGCGGTTTTTTGCTGAAGTTGAAAGAAAACAGTTTCATGATCAATCACGAAATCACCGCCCAGATTCTGGTGCGGCGAATCAATAACAATCAGGAGGACACCCCCCAATGACATTAGCAAACGCCCTCATCGGAGAAACAGTGCGTCTGATTACTATCGAAGGCGGCACACAAATCCGCCGCCGCCTGGCAGATATGGGATTAAGCACAGGTATGGAAGTGAAGGTGATCACCGGCATTGAGCACGGCCCCATCATTCTGGCCGTGAAAGATTCTCGTTTGGCCATAGGCAGGGGGATGGCAGAAAAAATCATCGTCGAAAAGGTTTAGCCAACATGAATGAAAACTATCGCATCGCACTTGCCGGCAACCCCAACTGCGGGAAAACCACCATTTTCAACCAACTCACCGGCATGAACCAGCATGTGGGCAACTGGCCCGGCAAAACTGTCGAAATGAAAAGCGGTGTGTGCCGCTTTGAAGACACCACCCTCGACATCATCGACCTGCCCGGCACCTACAGCCTGTCAGCCTATTCACAGGAAGAGATCATCGCCCGCGACTACATCATCCATGAAAAACCCGATGTGGTGGTGTGTGTGCTGGATGCCACCAACCTGGAGCGCAACCTGTTCCTCACCGCCCAGATCCGCGAACTGGGTGTGCCGGTGGTGGTGGCGCTCAACATGGCTGATCTGCTGGATGCCAACGGCATGGTCATCGATACTGAGTGGCTGGCAAAGGCGCTGGGTTCACCCGTGATCTACACTGCCGCCAACCATGCTGACGGTTTGCAGGAGTTACTCGAAACCGTGACCGAAACCGCGCGCAACAACAGCGGACGGCCGATACCGGAGCCGCACCCTCATCATCACCGCAACGGCAGCCAGGCTGCCGCGCCGACCAACGGCCTCAAACACCATGCCCGCAGCCACCAACACCATCACATAGCCTGGCGCCGGGCACATGGTAAAGGGCATCACCCTCATCATTTGAATCTGCCCGCACGTCAGCATATGCTGGCTTACACCCACCTGCAGGATTTCGCTGTGGATTACGGGCGGGAAATCGAGCAGGAAATCGTCGCCCTGATTCATGTCATCGAGCAATTCCCTGCACTGGAAGCTGAATTTCCCACGCGCTGGCTGGCGATCAAACTGCTGGAACAGGACGCGGAGATCGAAGCGCATGTGCACGAGGTGCCCGGCAGCGAGATGATCTTCCGGGCTGCCGAACACAGCCTGACCCACCTGCATGATATCTACGGCAGCGACGCGGATACCATGATCGCCGACCGCCGTTATGGCTGGATCAACGGGTTGGTGCGCGAGGTGGTCAAGTCCGCCACGCGCTCGCGCCTGTTGTTCTCTGACTCCGTTGATAAAATTGTGACCCACAAGGTGTTGGGTTTTGTCATTTTCTTTTTCATGATGTGGGTGGTCTTCAAAGCCTCCACCGACCTGGCGACCCCGTTGATCGATTTCATTGAAGGCACGTTGGCAGGACCTATCACCCAATGGGTGCTGGCGCTGTTGAACGCACTGAACCTGCAGGACAGCTGGGTCAGTTCATTTCTCAGCGACGGCATCATCGCCGGTGTGGGCGGGGTGCTGGCCTTCATCCCGGTGCTGTTCTTCCTGTATCTCACCCTCGCCATCCTTGAAGACTCGGGGTACATGGCGCGCGCCGCCTTCTTAATGGACCGCACCATGCACAGCCTGGGGCTGCACGGCAAGAGTTTCTTGCCGATGGTGCTGGGTTTCGGCTGCACGGTGCCGGCGCTGTATGGCACACGCACCGAGCGCAACCAGCGCGACCGCATTTTGATTGGGCTACTGGTGCCGTTCATGAGCTGCTCCGCCAAACTGCCGGTGTACGTCATCATCGCCACCATCTTCTTCCCGCGTCAGGCGGGCTTGGTGATCTTCGCCCTCTACGCAATGGGCGTGCTGACCGCATTTTTGATCGGCCTGGTGCTGAAAAAGACCCTGTTCAAAGACAAAGAAGCCGCGCCGTTCGTGATGGAGTTGCCGCCCTATCATGTGCCCACCCTGAAATCCATCTGGCTGCACACCTGGGAGCGCACCTCCGCCTTCATTAAAAAGGCATGGACCGTCATCCTGACAGCCTCAATCGTGATCTGGCTGCTGCTGGCGATTCCGGTCAATTCGCCCGGGGGCAGTTTCAACGATGTGCCTATTGAGGAAAGCGCCTTCGCGCGCATGAGCCAGTTGTTCAGCCCCGCCCTGCAGCCGACCGGCTTCGGGTCGTGGGAATCTGCCGGCGCACTCATCACCGGTATATGGGGCAAAGAGATCGTGATCAGCACCTACGCCCAGATCTACAATCTGGCGGAGGAAGCCGAACCTGACGATGAGGTCAATGTGCTGGCAGACCTGGGCGGGATCGCCCTCGACCTGGGCGGCGCGCTTTTTGACACGGTCAAGTCGGTGCCGCTGATCATCGGCATTGACCTGTTCGAAGATGACAACGGGCAGGAAGCCAGCCGCCTCTCCAGCGCCATCCGCGCTGATTTCGAGCAGACCAGCGGCGGTCATGGCAAATTGGCGGCTTTCAGCCTGCTGGTGTTCGTGCTGTATTACACCCCCTGCCTGATCGCCCTCAACGCCGAACGGCAGGAACTGGGCTGGCGATGGATGCTGGTGACCGCCTTCGGGCAGCTGGCATTTGCCTGGCTGATGTCCACCCTGATTTTCCAGGGCGGGCGGCTGCTGGGGATTGGATAAACCATGATAAAGCAAATTCTTGATATACTGCGCAGCCGCCAGGGCGTGGTCAGCGTGCGTGAACTGGCGCAAGCGCTGCAAGCCCAGCCCTCCGCCGTGGAAGGCATGCTGCAAGAACTGGTGCGCATGGGCAAGCTGCGTTATGAAAGCGGGCATGCGGAAGGCGAAACCTGCGTCACCTGCGGTGGCTGCGAAGGCACCGATGACTGCCCGTTGCTGTTCTTTGTGCCGCGACGCCTGCAATTGGTGGAAGAACCGCCTACCAAACCAACAGAATCGTAACAATCACCCCGACCAACAACAGCACCGCCGCGGAGAGCAGCAGCCAGCGCCACCAGCGGCGGCGTTGTTTTTGCTGGATCAGGCTCTTGCGGCGCTCTTTTTCGCCCTCGCTGAGCGGCACATCAGCCAGCATCCGCAGCGCGCGCGCGGCATCCGCCATGGTTGTATAGCGATCTTGCGGCTGTTTTGCCAGCAGGCAGCCGATCACAGCATCCACCTCGGGGGGCAGGTCAGGCAAGAGTGCGCTGGGCAGGGGAATCGGGCGGTTGAGATGTTCTTCGCCGGTCTCCAGCGCGCTGGTGCCTGAGAACGGCCATTCGCGCGTCAGCAGCTCATACAGGGTAACCCCCAGGGCATACTGATCAGATTGCGGGCAGGGCTGGTTGAACCACAGCTCTGGCGCCATGTATTGCGGCGTGCCCTGTACGAAAGGCGGCGGCTGTTGATCCTCAGGCTCCTGGGTCTGGCGCGGTTGCGGCAGCAGGCGGGCGATGCCGAAGTCCGCCAGTTTGGGCACATCGTTGGCATCAAACAGGATGTTGTCAGGTTTCACGTCGCAATGCACAATGCGCAGGTCATGCATGTGCTGCAAACCGTCAGCGATTACAGCCAGCAAGGTTGCCGCGCTCTGGTGGTCATGAAACTCGTGCATGCGCCGTGATAAAGACGAATTGAGCAGGGGTTCCAGTACCATAAACGGCCGCCCCTGGTATTCGCCGTATTCATAAATGGCTTCCAGGTTGGGGTGGCGCAAGCGCAGCATCAGGTTGGCTTCATGCAAGAATTGTTCACGTACCGAAGTGCCTTCAGAAGATGCGAGCAGTTCGATGCGCACCAACTTGAGGATCACATCCCGCCCCAGACGCAGGTCGCGCGCCAAACAGACCTGCGCCATCCCCCCGATGCCCAGTTCTTCGCTGACGCGGTAGCGACCGTTGATCAATTGATTGCGAAGGTCATCCATGTGCCTGCTCCAGCGCTGTTTTCTACCTACGATTATACAGCCTTGCGCCTGCTAACAATGCATATTTCCGCCGTTTGCGTCTTATGGAGTGGAAATTGCCCGGTTAATTCAGGAAATTATTAATATTGCCAGCCTTGATATTTGGTATAATACGTTTACTGAATTCCTGGCAAAACAGAACACGACACGAAAATCGCTGGGTGGCGTCTATAAAAAGACGACATACAGCAAAAGGCAATTGTTCATTTCGACCAGTGAAGGCAGCCCGTACCGCCAATCTTTAAGATTTGATTAACGAAATTGTCAGATTGAAACGAGGTTTTTTGCGGTACAATGGTAGTAAGAAGTAATGATGAATAATCTCAATGGCGTGATTAGCCAAGAGAAAGAAGGATTCTTGTTTGAGCGGACTGCCCCATGCGAAAGAGGGCAGTCCCCTCTATTAAGGGACTTTTTTAAGAGGATTTTTCTCAGCAAACACTTAACCCGCGAACGCGCTGCGGCTTCTGTGCGCACAGAAAACAGCGCCCAAGATTTGATACAATCAACCTATGACAAAAAAACTGTGGTTCTGGCAGGCATGCGCCGCGCTCAGCCTGGTGCTGCTCCTGCTGGGGCTGTATCTATTACTCAAACCCGTGCCGGTCACCCTGGTCATCAATGGTGAAACGCGCGAACACCCCACACGCCTGCGTGAACCCGGGCTGATCCTGGCGGAAGCCGGCATCGGCTTTCATCCGCAGGACAACCTGACACCCGCGCCGGGCAGCCGCGTTGCGCGCGGCGGTGTGATCACACTTGAATCCGCCCGTTGGGTGCAGATTTGGGAAGCTGGTGAGTTGCAGGCGGAATTCTTCACACCTGAACGCATTCCCGCCCAGCACCTGCTGGAAGCCGACATCGACTGGACCGAAAACAGCCGCCTGCTGTACCGCGGCGAGGCGGTGAATGTGTATGACAGCCTGCCGCGCGCCGCTTTCTACCTGTTGGAGATCCGCCGCCCGGCTTCTATCAACGGTGAACTGACGCATGCCCCCACGGTGTTATCCGCCCTGTGGGAACAGGGCGTGGTGCTGACCAGCGCCGATGACCTTTCTGCCGATTGGACGCAGTCCCCGGCACAAGCCGCCAGTGTGCATGTGCGCCAGGCGCACCCGGTGAGCGTGATAGCGGACGGGGTGCAGATTGACGGTTTCAGCGCCGCGCGCACTGTGGGCGGTGTGCTGGCCGATCTGGGCCTGCCGCTGCAATCGCTGGACCGCGTTTTCCCGCCCTTAGAAGCCGCCCCGCCAGAGGAAGGCATGATCACGATCACCCGCGTGCGCGAAGCCGTACAACTGGCGCACATAGCCAGTCCTTACGGCAGCACCATGGTGCCTGACCCGGAAACGGTGCTGGATGCGCGCAGCCTGATCTCACCGGGGCAATCCGGTATCGACGTCACCCGCACCCGCGTGGTGTTCGAGGACGGCGAAGAACAATCCACCCAACAGGAAGAGACCTGGCAGGCAGCCGCCCCGCAGGATGAAGTGGTCGGCTACGGCCAGCAGGTCAGCATCCGCACCATTGACACCGAATACGGCCCGTTGGAGGTCTACCGCGAGGTGACCATGTACGCCACTTCCTATCACCCGTGTGCCTTCAAAGACCGCTGTTCGTATACCACCCGCGGCGGCTGCACCCTGGAAAAGGGCGTGGTGGCGGTGTCCGCCGCCTGGTATCCCTACATGGTCGGGCAGCGCGTATATGTCCCCGGCTACGGCATCGGCGTGATATGCGATTCGGGCGGCGGCATCCCTGGCCGTCACTGGATCGACCTGGGCTATTCCGATGATGATTACCGCGCCTGGTACCACTGGGTGCCGGTTTATTTTCTGACACCCGTACCCGATACCGTGCTGTGGCTGCTGCCATGAGGATACCGACATGAACGATACCAATCTTGAACCGCTGCCCGTCAAAGAACTGCTGCGCGCGTTTGACCTGCATCCCCGCAAAAGCCTTGGGCAGAATTTTCTGCTGGATGGCGGCTCGTTAAACAAGATCATGCGCGCCGCCGACATCAGCCCGCAGGACGCGGTGCTGGAGATCGGGCCGGGGTTGGGCAGCCTGACTCGCTACCTGGTACTGAACGCGCGCCGTGTGGTGGCGGTGGAGATTGACCCATATCTTTTCCCCATCCTCACCCAGGTGCTGCAGCCCTATGACAACGTGAAACTCATCCTCGGTGACATGCTGGCGCTTGACCCGGCGCAGTTGATGGATGGCGAGCCGTATGTGTGCATCGCCAATATCCCCTACTACATCACCTCCGCCCTGATGCGGCATTTACTTGAAGCCAGCCTGCGCCCTGAGCGGGTGGTTTTCACCATGCAAGCCGAGGTAGCACAGCGCATCTGCGCGCCGGAGGGAAAACTGAGCCTGTTATCATTGAGCGTACAGGTATATGGCAAGCCGCGTGTGATGGCAAAGCTGTCCGCCGGCGCATTCTATCCCCCGCCCAAGGTTGATTCCGCCACACTGCGCGTCGATTTGTATGACACACCGCGCATTGCGCCCGAACATCTGGACACCTTCTTCCGCCTCGCCAAAGCCGGCTTCAGCCAGAAGCGCAAGAACCTCGCCAATTCGCTCTCCGGCGGGTTGGGCAGGGAGAAACCTGCCGTGGAAGCGCTGCTGCAGCGCGCCGGGATCGACTCCTCGCGACGCGCCGAGACCCTGCGTATTGAAGAATGGGCGCGGCTGTGTCCCTTGTTCGCTGAGAACCGGTGATGTCGTTGCTGGGCCGGGGGCATACGTACCATGCCAACGGCGGTTATGGGCGTATACGCTCGAAGGTGGCGATCTCGCGCGTCAGGTTGTAGT
>CAYMNB010000026.1:0-20659 GCA_964391725.1 uncultured Anaerolineaceae bacterium
GTTAAGAATGATGTGATCATCAAATCGAGCCGGGTCAGTTCGGTGGAATCCAGTGTTGTGATACCGCGGAATTAGCCCGGCCGGTTTTCGGCTTCAATGAAATTCTCGAGTGTCCCAAGACCTTCCACCTCCACCTGGACACGATCACCGATTTTTACCGGTACACCAGCAGCAATCGGCCCGGTAAGAATTACATCACCCGGTGACAAGGTCATGATGGAAGACAGATAGGCAATTAATTGGGCAATGGTGAAGTTCATTTCATGTGAAGTGGTTAGCTGCACCAAAGATCGGTTCAGAGATGCTGAAATGACAACATCATTGGGATCCATCTCGGTTTCTATCCATGGCCCAAGGGCTGTGAAGGTATCAAAACCGTGAGCACGTGCTGGAAAAGTGCTGTCTTTTACCAATAAATCACGGGCATAAAAGGTGGCTGCACAGGTGTAACCGAAAATGACAGATGATGCTTTTGCCAGCGGAAGCCAGCGGCTGATTTTGCTAATAATGACAGCCAGTTCCGCCTGGAATATTAATTCGTTGGTTTGTGCAGGATAGTGGACAAAACCATGATGTCCGATGATGCTCTGCGGTGGTTTCAAGAAGAAAACCGGCAATTGAGAATCTCTCTCAGGTGATTGGGCATCATCCGTGGTTTGATAATTGTTGGTTATCGCTATGATCTTGCCTGGGGTAACCGGCGGCAACATATTAATTTGTGCGAGCGGTGTAGCGACTTCCAGACGGCGGAAGTGATCAAAAGGTGAGCCCACAATGTTGCCCACCTGGTTATTGTCGACCCATCCATAGATCGGTTCGTTTTTTTCGGTAAGGTAGCGAAGAATTTTCATAGATATCTCCGGCAGAATTGTATCACGGGCAGGATGACAGAATACAGAAAACGAGTATAATATAGGTTGCTTTCGGGCGGTTAGCTCAGTTGGTTAGAGCACTTCCCTTACAAGGAAGGGGTCGTAGGTTCGAGTCCTATACCGCCCACACAAATCTCCCATTACCGGGAGATTTTTTCTTTGAGGCATAACGCATGTGGATGTCTCACAAACTACCAACGATTTGTCGCAATGGTTGTATGTTATAATATCTATATCTATCCGGGGATGACAGGCTTCGACGGGGGAAGCTGGTCACGGACTGCGAGCCGAGAGGTGCCGACCTCGAAAAATCAGCACAAAAAATTAAGTGCCAACAATCGCACTACATACGCTGCTCTGCCCGTAGCTGCTTAATCAGTTATGGAAAGGTAGCATGGTCACATAGTTGACCACGTCTGCCCGCATCGAACTTCTGCCGATCGTGGGACCAGGCGACACAAAGCCGAAGTGCCGTGCAGTTCACCGCGACCTGTACGAAAGACAAAGCGGTTGCGCCGTTGCGCGGTTGGTTGATTTACCAATCATCGGCAAAGAATGAAAACCAACTACGCTCGTAGATGTTCGTAGATCGAATCTTTCGGACGCGGGTTCGATTCCCGCCATCTCCATCAAACAACCTGGCCAAAAAGCCGGGTTGTTTTCATCTGAACGGTCTCCATATTTTCGCGGGGCTATACTATAATTGGATCATTCAAGAACACGAAGGAAAACGCCCTATGATCCTTGCCATGATACCAGCCCGCATGGGTTCGCAGCGATTGAAGCAAAAGAATTTGCAACCGGTGTGTGGCGTGCCGCTTATTACACATGCCATCAGAAAATGTATTCGAGCGGACGCGTTTGATGAGATATGGGTGAATTCTGAACACACTACTTTTGCAACAATCGCTCAGGAGGAGGGAGTCCTATTCCATCAGCGTCCAGCATCCCTGGCAAGCAATACCGCTACCAGTGAAGACTATATTTTTGAGTTTCTGTGCAACCATGTCTGTGATATCCTGTTCCAGGTGCATTCCATCGCCCCTTTATTATCAGCAGAAACAGTGCGTGATTTTGTGGAAAAGATGTGTGCCGGTGATTTTGACGTGTTATTGAGTTGTGTTGAGGAGCAGATCGAGTGTGCCATGGAGGGGGTTCCAGTGAATTTTTCGTATGACCGAAAACAAAATTCACAAGACCTCAGTCCCATCCAGCGAGTCACCTGGAGTATCACTGCCTGGCGCAGAGAACCCTATCTGAAAGCTTATGAGGCCAAACGATGCGCTACCTATAACGGGAAAGTGGGCTTTTTCCCGATTGATCGTATGGGCGGGCATATCATCAAGAATGAAGAGGATCTTAAGATTGCTGACATGTTCATGAGGGTAGAGGGGAGAGAATTATGATAGTAGCCATTGGATCGTCTTCTTTTGGTGCAGCAGACCCGTTGCCGTTGCAGATGCTCGCGGACGCCGGTATGCAAATTGTGCCCAATCCATACGGCCGGCGTTTGTCAGAAAACGAGGTGATCGAGCACTTGAATGGTGTTGACGGATTGATCGCCGGTCTGGAGCCATTAACGCGAGAGGTGTTTTCTTCTTGTCCAAACCTGAAGGCGGTTGCGCGGGTAGGCATTGGCATGGACAACGTAGATATTCAGGCCGCTACAGCAAGAGGCATTAAGTTGTCATACACACCTGACGGGCCAACCGAAGCGGTGGCTGAAATGGCATTGACTGCATTGCTGGCGATCGGCCGAAAGATTGTCTCTTCCAACGAGACCATGCACAACAGTCAGTGGGAAAAATCGATTGGTTTTGGTTTGTCGGGAATTACTGTTGCTGTGGTAGGATATGGGCGCATCGGGCGGCGATTTGCGGATCATTTACGCTATTTTGGAGCCAACATCCTGGTCGTGGATCCATTTCTAACCCCTGACTCCTTGATTCATGGCGAAATCCAAGCAGACTTGCAAGAGGCCCTGGCAAAAGCGGATGTGGTTTCATTGCATGTTTCCGGCAGTGAAGAGCTGTTGAACGAAGAGGTGTTTCAGTCCATGAAGCCCGGTATGGTTTTGTTGAATAGTTCCCGCGGGGCAGTTATTAATGAGAATGCTTTGATGGCAGCAATTGATCAAGGCATCGTATCCGACGCCTGGCTGGATGTTTTTTGGGAAGAACCTTACCAGGGGCCACTCACCGGGTATGAACAGGTGCTGTTGACACCGCATACGAGTACCTATACACGACAATGCCGACTGGCGATGGAAACAGAAGCGGTTAGAAATGTTTTGAATGATTTGGAGTCAATATGATGGATTTGGAGTTTTACCTGTCCTTGGCGGCCAGAGCAGCCGGAGATGCAAGAAACTACTTGCGTGAGTCCATGCAAAACATCGAAGTTAATGAACTTTCTGGCAAGGACACCAAAATTGAGGCAGACCGGCAAAGTGAATCCGTTATTGTTGATATCTTGCAGGCTAATTCAGATTTTCCCATTCTGACAGAAGAAGGGGGAATGATCGGCAGAAAAGACAGAAAAGGATATCTATGGGTGGTTGACCCGTTGGATGGAACCCTGAATTACCTGCGGGGGATTCCCTTCGCCTGTGTTTCGATTGGCTTGTGGGTGCAAGATGAGCCTGTCTTGGGTGTTGTGTATGACGTTTTTCGAGAGGAATTGTACGCGGGTGTGTGTGGTGAAGGAACCTGGATGAATGGACATTCGGTGACGGTTGCACACACCAGCCAACCAAATCAGGCAGTCATGGCGACCGGATTTCCTTCTTTTCGTTCATATGAAGGATACAGTTTACGTAGATTTATCGAACAGGTGCAAACTTTCAAAAAGGTGCGTTTGTTCGGTGCAGCGGCGCTTTCACTGGCGTATTGCGCTGTTGGTAGAGTGGATGCATATGCTGAGGAAGATATAATGTTCTGGGATGTGGCGGCCGGCATTGCGCTGGTAAAAGCGGCGGGCGGGCTTGTGCGTTACGAAAAGTCTGACAGGGTTGAGTGGGGGATGAATGTGCTTTGCACTGCCAATGCTGGTTTGGTGGAAGACCGGACGTTGTAATGGATTCAAATCCGTTCAAAACAGTCTGGGAAAAACGTCATCGGATAATGCCTTACGTAAAACGCCAATGCAGGATTGGTGAACGCTGGCTGGCGCACTACTTGAAAATCGTTTTGCATAAGAATGAGAAAGAACTGCTGGCACTCCACAATCGATACCTGGGGGAACGATGCTTTATTATCGGCAACGGCCCCAGCCTGACATGGACTGACCTGGATCGGTTGATACCAGAATATTCTTTCGCCTCGAACAAGATCTATCTAAGCTATGAATTTACGCACTTTCGACCTTCATTTTACACAGTGATCGACAGCTATGTGTTTGACAATAACCGAAAAGAGATTGACCAGATTCAATCAAAGAAACTGTTTCCCAGTTATTTTGAACAAAAAATGGATGGAAGGGGCGCTGTTTTCTTTCGGTCAGCCGGGCAAAATTTGGGCGGATTTGGTGCTGAACCGGTTTTTGGCAAGCAAATTTACGGAGGATACTCAGTAGTTTTTTCGCAGTTGCAGCTTGCCTGGTATCTGGGTTTTCGCAAGCTTTATTTAATCGGGATGGACCATACCTGGCATCTGCCAACTGGTGAAAAGCCTGAACAAGACGGATACTACCAGGTGCTGGTCGGAGGCGGGGAAGTGAATCATTTTCATCCGACATATCGTAAACTGGGAGAAAAATGGACCTTGCCACAACCAAAAGAGCAAGAAATTGCGTATAGGCATGCGAGAGCATATATAGAAGCGCATGGTGGCATCATCCAGAATGCGACCAGAGGGGGTAAGTTGGAAGTGTTTGACCGCGTTAATTTCGACTCCTTGTTTGAGGTGTGATGGAGACCGTTTCGGTTATCATTCCTGTTTATAACCGCGCTGGTTGCATCCAACGCTGTTTGGAAAGTGTTTTTGCCCAAACCTATCCGGCCATTGAGGTGATTGTGGTGGATGATGGTTCTACTGACGAACTCGAGACAGTGTTAACTCCGTTGATGTCGAAGATTGAGTTTGTCAGACAGGACAACCAGGGACAAGGGGCTGCGCGTAATGCTGGCACGAGGATAGCCAGCGGACGCTACCTTGCGTTTTTGGATTCTGACGATTGGTGGGCTGCGGGAAAAATATGGCAGCAGATGGCATCTATTAAAAAAAGTGGTTTTGTGTGGAGTCACATGAAAACGCTGGTTGTTAGCTCAGAGGTTGGTGAGTCGGCGATTGACAACGGTTACTTTGGTGATTGGTATCGCGGCCAGCGGTCAGGTATGATAGCGCAACAGTTGCTGCAAACCAATTTTATCTGCACTTCTTCGGTATTAATCGAGACAAAGGTTTTTGTAAATAGTGGTGGCTTTTGTGTTGATCGATCATTGCAGCGGTTTGAAGACTATGAGTTATGGTTGCGGCTGGCAGCACGGTATCCCATCGATTATTGCGAAATTCCTGCAGTTTATTATGTTAGCCATAATGCTGTATCGGCGTTTGATGAAGTCATTGGCCAGATTGAGAAAAATGACCTTTTGTTGGATAGTATTGCTAACAAATGTGCAGAAATTTATCCATCAGATGCGATTACGAGGCGGCGGTACTTCTATCGAGAGCACCTGTATCGTGTTGCGATAAGTCAGAATAACCGAAAAACTGCCCGCCATATCTTAGAAGAAATGCGGTATTTCAATGGTTTCATCGGCAGCAATTTACTGAATACCATTCTGTACTTCACGCCGCACTTCATTTTCAAGCGAATTGGATTATTTATTGCCAGGCTGTCAAAACCGCAAGAATTTGGCTGAGTTGCTGAATGGTGCGATCCGGTATGATGGCATCATCCCGGTAGTGGGTGGTGGGGGGAGATGCCCAACGGGCTATCCAGATATTTTTGATTCCAACATGCCGCGAACCTATGATATCGGCATTCAGTGTATCACCGATCATAACAGCTTCAGCCGCTTCAACATTGAAAAAGCTGAGGGCTTTTCGGAAAATGAGCGGGTGGGGTTTGCGGTAACCAACATCTGCTGATACCAATATCTGTTCAAAGTACGGAAGTAATTGGTGTTTTTTCAACTGCATGTAAACATCACGCGAATAAGAAGCATTGGAGATCAGTCCCAGCCGATAGCCATTCTGTAACAATTGCTCTAACATTGTAATGGCGTCAGGGTCCAGTTTCCAGTAGTTGGCAGTGTGCTGGTAAAAAACGTCCAATACATTCACGATTTGGTCATCGTCCAACTCTGTTTTGAAATCTACAGAAAGCACCTCCTGAAGAAGAAGTGTGGTCGATTTTTCTGTGTAAGTTACATCCCGCTCAATATAATAAGTATTCAATGCCTTGGCATAGGTGTTTTGAAACTGGTCTACATTGATCGGATGCCCACAGCGCACAATTTGCCGTGCCAATTTAGCGATTGCATCTGTAATAACGCGATCCCAATCTCCTTGAAAATAAAGAAGCGTGGAACCCAGGTCAAACAGGATGAGTTTGAATTTCATCAATCTGCCAGTTACACGATGATGTTTAACAAAGAATTGCCGGCAAAGAAACGTGTGAAGTTTTCTTTCAGCAGTTCGGTAAAGCATGTAGTATTGAACAGATGTTTCCTTGCCTGTCCAAATGTGATGATGATGTTTTCTGAAGGTTGCAGGTCTGATAACCTGGCTTCATAATAATGTTTAGGAATGTCTATGGCTGCTGCCGCGATTTTGTGATCCGCGGCTGTTTGGTATAAAGAGCGCAAGTCGGTGACGCCTGGGTCTGATGTATCAACGAATCTGGCAGTTGATTTCAGTTTGGATAGATGGTGGGCTTTGATACTGTCGATTGTCAGAGTAGAGGCAGTGAGACCATTGACAACATAATCACAGGAGGCGAGCATGCTCCCCAAGGCTTGCATAGGGTACAGGCGGTGGAAAAATCGGCCTTCCGGGTCCCCGCCATCGTTGCAGGCGTAGGTGGTCGCCTCCGGGTTCATGGCATTAAATGTGG
Source organism: uncultured Anaerolineaceae bacterium (assembly GCA_964391725.1). Classification (GTDB taxonomy): domain Bacteria; phylum Chloroflexota; class Anaerolineae; order Anaerolineales; family Anaerolineaceae; genus SpSt-1165. The sequence continues at coordinate 6,930 of CAYMNB010000026.1, forward strand.
ATGCAAGGATGGTGCAATGGAATGGTTGCAGTAAGCGGGCAAGTTCACGGTTGTTAGATTCATACCCTATCAAACCTACTGTGGTACCGGATAATCCCTTTAAATTTTTGGTAGAGGGTGGATCGATCCTTGGCATTTGCGACAGGGTCAGCATCTGCCGTAAACAAAATTCCGCAACATTAGCGGCCGCCAATCCATCCGTGGAGGTAAAAACGACGCGCTTATTTTGTGACCGGTACAAAACAAGTTGGTCAAGGTCATAGGTTCCTGTGAACTGAGCCCATTTAAGGTTGGGCGCATTTTCTGGTTTGGGGAGGACCCCATCAGTTATGAGAATATCTACTGCTGCCCATTGATCTTTGGTCACCTCATGGTGCGAGGCTGGATTGACGTGTTGAAAGTGAAGACGCGGCGAAATTTCTCGCAAAGATTCTATAAAAGAAACCTTGTGTGAAGTGATCACCAATACTTCCGTTAAGCCAGTTTGCCACATTTCAACCTCCGTAGTTGATTATACTGGATTAGTGGGTCTGGCAGCGTGTGACAGATGACCTTTATTTTTATATTGAGTGCCCATCCAGAACTTTTCCCAATCTCCCTGGGCTCGCAGCGAAGCGATGAACATATAGAGGCTGGCGGTCCAAAAACCAAGCACCATCATCAGAGCCACCCAGATGATTTTTGCCGGGATGGACTTTTCACGATAAACGATCCAGATAGAGAAAAGAACAAAGCCTGTGTACAGGTCAATCAATGACACGACGCCCCAGGGGTTTTGCAGAATCAGAGCGCCATCCGTGGCAAAATCGCCGTTGATCATGGCGTTTCCGATACCGGCAGTCATGACGATCAATCCGATAAGCGAAATAATTTTTACAATCTTCATGTTTCCTCCACTGTAGGATAATTTATTCTTATTATCCATAACTTTTATTAAAATGATGTAATCATGGAGATATTCGCTGATTTTACGATATTATCTCGGCAAGAATTTGAAGGGCTTTTTCATGAATCAGCCCATTGGTAGCAAGGATACCGCGGTTTCCGGCAAGGGTGCGGCCTTGTGTGAAATCAAGCGGTTTACCAAACAAGTCGGTAATTCTACCGCCTGCTTCTTCAAGAATGATAGAGCCCGCAGCCTGATCCCATATTTTTTCTCTATAGTCAAGATTCTGTGGTGAAAGCAGCCTTAGCAGGATGTCAGCATGACCGGACGCAAGGATAGCATATTTTGCCTGGCTATCAAGACGAAAAGTCGGAATTTCATTGTTGCTTTTTTGTAGGAATTCCGCAATTTTCTCAGGGTTGGTGTGGCTGCCCTCGTAAGAACCTAACATAACTGCCTTCGAAAGATGGGTTTGTTCAGAAACATGGAGCTGTTCAGGCTGAGGGTCGCCAGAGAAAAGAGGTACTGTCCAACAACCATGCCCTCGGGTGGCATAAAGAAGGGAGCCCTCCCCATCTTTTTCAGGTTGACTTGCCTGTGTCAGGTTGGGACATGCCAGGATGCCAATCTGAACAATACCTGAAGAAATGTAGGCAAGAGCAATCGCAAACTGATCCTGCCGTAAAAATCCTTTGGTTCCATCAACGGGGTCAAGCGTCCAAAAATCACCTTCAGGAGAAGATTTCCCCAGATCGATCCATTCACCCACCTCTGATGTGGTGGCTGTTGGGAATACTACTTGGGTGTATTGATGAATCAAAGGGAGGAAGTCAGTATTATCAGATGTGTGCAACGAGGCAGAGTCTTCTTCCCCCACCAATTTGAAGTGCGGTAATGCTTGCGATAGGTGGCGGCTAATGATGGCCTGGGCGGCGAAATCCGCCACGGTAACAGGGGATTTATCTTCTTTGTTGAGGGCAGTGATGGTTAGGTCCTGCTGAATTTGGCGGATTACCCTGGATGCCTTTTTGACAGCTGTGATACCACTTGTGAGTAACAAGTTTAATTCTTGGTTCATAGATCCTCCGTTTTCTTGGGCAAAATTATAACAGACGGTATTAGAATAAATAGGAATTGACCAAGTATGGAGCAATGGAGCAAAGGTATGAAAATTCGATCACTAACCGGCTTTGTGAGGATGAAAAGAGAGACAGGCCTTTCTGAAACAGCCTGGGAACAATTACAATTATTTACGGAGAAAGCGGGGAAAGCATTCGCCGACGCCGGATATAATCCTCAATCTTATCGCCTGGCATCCAATCCTTTTGCGCAGTATCTGCCTTTGCCAGACGTCGAGTCTGCCCTTGCCAGGTTGTCGGTGATCGAGAAGAACGCAATTGAGGCAGGATTCGATTACCTCTCTATTGGCCCGGCCTCTGCGGAAGAACCTGAAACGATATCGTTCATCGGCGAAGCCATCGCTGCTACCGAACACGTATTTGCTTCGGCACATCTCGATTTGCGTGACCAATCAGGTGTTTCTTTAACGGCAGTGCGCAATGCAGCTCGATTGATCAAGCAATTGAGCCAGGTGGAACCCAATGGTTTTGGGAATCTATACTTTGCTGCGTTGGCGAATGTGCCGGGCAACATCCCTTTTTTCCCGGCGGGATATGCTGATGTGGAAGAGAGTACAGGGGCATTTGCGCTGGCAATGGAGTCGGCGGATATGGCTGTAGAGGCTTTTTCAGCGGCAAAAGACATACATGAGGCTTTTCTCTTTTACCAGCAAGCAATCGAAAAAGAAGCAGGAAGACTGGAACAAGTGGCGACAGTGTTGAGTGATGCGACAGGTATGCATTTTCTGGGATTTGATTTCACCCCGGCGCCGTTTGTCGAAATTGAACAATCTGTTGGTGCAGCCATTGAGCGGTTAAGCGGTGTTCCTGTTGGACATATTGGTTCTTTGTCGGCGATAGGGATGCTGCTGTCGGCGTTGGACAAAGCCAAGTTCAAACGGTCAGGTTTTAATGGGTTAATGCTTCCGATTTTGGAAGACACGCTGTTGGCTCAGCGAAGTAGCGAAGGTACATTGACCATCAAAGACCTGTTTTTATTTTCTACCGTTTGTGGCACCGGCCTGGATACGGTACCGCTGCCAGGTGATATCACAGAAGCCCAGCTATTTGCCATGCTACTTGATCTGGCGGTTTTGTCAAAACGGTTGGGCAAACCCTTAACAGCGCGTTTAATGCCGATACCCGGTAAAGCCGCAGGCGACATAACTGACTTCAATTTCCCCTTCTTCACCAATGCCCGTATCATGCTTGTGTTAGGTACAGGCATTCAGGGTTTACTTGCAGAAGGTGATTGGCTCCCTGTCAGTAAATGGGGCTCTTAGTTATTGTTTTCTTTGGTAGTTACAAAAATCGCAGAAGAAGGACCTTCACGGTTCAATCCACGAACCCGGAATTTGTCTTTGTGGGCCTGGATCAATTTCAATAATTGATTGTGACCGTAGGTGCGTGGGTCAAATGAGGGGTCTAATTTGCGCAATGCGTTGCCAAGATCGCTCAACACTGCCCAGCCGTCATCGCCGGAAGCCATTTCCCAGGCGCTTTCAAGCAATCGGATAGGATCGGATTCGTCCTCTTTTTGCGGGGTGCTGGGTTTGCTGGCTGTTGGACGCGGTTTTTGGTTCGAGGTAAAGTTTTCCGTGAATAAGAATACTTCGCATGCGTTGACAAAAGCGCGCGGGGTCATTTTTTTGCCTATGCCCATGACAAACATGCCGGTTTCGCGAATGCGGGTTGCCAGACGGGTGTAATCGCTATCACTGGAAACCAGGCAAAAGCTGTCTACGGTACCGCTGTAAACAAGGTCCATGGCGTCAATGATCATGGCACTGTCGGTCGCATTTTTCCCAATGGTATAGCGGAATTGTTGGATTGGTTGTATCGCATAGGTATGCAAGGTTTCCTTCCAACCATTCATGTTGGCGGTGGTCCAGTCACCATAAATCCGCCGGACTGATATGACGCCGTATTTACCGGTCTCCGTGAGGATATCTTTGATTAATTTCGGTTGTGCATTATCACCGTCAATTAACAATGCGAATCGACGGTTGCTATGATCTGATGTGTGTATTGCCATAAAAATTCTCCCAATAATTAGTTGATCTCAAAACTTTGCACACCATCTATGTGGGCAAGGTCTTTAATGAGTAATTCCAGTACGTTTGACTGGCGTGTTCGCAGGCTGATATCAATCGCCAGTTCATTCTTTTTCATGTTTTTCTCCACCCTGAAATTGGTGTGTTCACTACCGGAACTGTATTTGGCTACTGTGTTCTTTATTTTGTTAAGGATGCCTTTGTGATCCTTGGCCAATAAAGAAATATTTAAGATCATGAAGGGTTGTATCCACCGATCTTCCACAAAGGAAAGTACGACCAAAACAAGCAATAAAATAACCGAAGTCAACACTGCTGCAAAATATAAACCAGCGCCAACAGCCAACCCCACAATTGCCATGGTCCACAAAGAGGTAGCGGTGGTTAAACCTTTGACGTTAGAACCGAAGCGCAAGATGGCGCCACCACCCAAAAAACCAATGCCGGTGATAACGCCCGCTCCCAGTCGCATAATATCACCCGTAGCTTCGCCTGGTAATGAGTAAGGTAACTGAATAGCGAGGATCATGGTCAGGGTGGAACCAACTACCAGGATTATGTGGGTGCGCAAACCAGCGGGTTGGTTCTGGTATTCACGTTCAAGTCCAACCAAGCCGCCAAGGCTCATGGCGACCAGTAATCTGATGGTTATTTCCAGATAATCTAACAAGGCAGTCCTCCTTTCCGTTTCCTGATGATTTCTTAACCTAATTATAGCAGTATCTTGTCAACAGGAAATAAATGGCAGGACAGGTTAGCCAAAAGTTGTCGATCAAAGTTTTGGCAATTCGATAGAACGCTGGTATTGATACTTGCCTTTTTTGTCGGCGTAAGAAATCTCACAAATCTCATCGCCTTCGAAGAAGATCACCTGGGCTATGCCTTCGTTGGCGTAAATTTTTGCCGGCAGCGGGGTGGTATTGGAGATTTCCAGGGTGACGTATCCTTCCCACTCGGGTTCAAAGGGGGTGACATTGATGATGATGCCGCATCTGGCGTAAGTAGATTTACCAACACAAATAGTGAAGATGTTGCGAGGGATGCGGAAATATTCAACAGTGCGTGCCAGTGCAAAGGAATTGGGCGGGATGATGCAAACATCACCTTTGTAGTCCACCATAGATTTTGGATCAAAATTTTTCGGATCAACCACAGCAGAATTGATGTTGGTGAATATCTTGAATTCATTTGCTACCCGGATATCATAACCATACGACGAGACACCATACGATATGACGCCTTCGCGTATCTGCGCGTCTACGAATGGTTCGATCATGCCATTCGCTTGTGATTGTTTTTTGATCCAATGATCTGGTTTGACACCCATGTTAGCCTCCACTATGTGATATTGTCAATCATTATAGCCTAAAAGGCAAATTGTGCTTCACAGATGTGACTCAATGATTCTGTTACTGTTCAGGTGGTCGTTTTTCAAGTAATAACCAGCTACATCCAAAACAGCATCGCGCGGGATCAGGCCAACCAATTCTGTATGGTGAATGGTGGTTCCTGAGAGTGCAGCTTCCCGTCGAATGGCCTCCATTACTTGAGAAAGACCGGTCTTGCGGTAGTCGGTCAGGTTCATGGATACCTGGGCGAAGCCGTCAACCAATAGGCCCAGGGCCTTCACATTGGGCAAGCCGCCAGATGACTGGCGGATTTTTTTCGCGATAGCAACGGCAATAGATTGATCATTGGTATTGAGATATACATTGAAGGCGATCAAAGGCATGCGAGCGCCGACTGCGATAGCGCCAGCGGAACCAACTTTTTTGGGGCCAAAGTCAGGCGCCTTTGCCGGGTTGGTTTCGATCTGGTGGATCAGTGCTTCAAATTCACCTCGCCGTACATTCTCCAGCTTTCGTCTTTCAGGTCGCAAGGCCGCTTCTTCGTATAGATAGACAGGGATTTGCAGTTCCTCTCCGATTCTCTTGCCGACCTCTCTGGCGATCTGTACGCAAACAGCCATGGATGTGTCACCAAGCGGAATGAAAGGGAGTACATCCAGGGCACCAATCCGGGGATGCTGGCCGGTATGCTGGAACAAATTGATACGTTCTTGCGCCAACCGGGCTGCTTTGAAAGCAGCTTCGGGGATAGATACCTCATCGCCAATCAGCGTCAGCACAGTGCGGTTGTGATCGTCATCGGAATGGCGGTCGATGATCTTAACGCCCGGAACGGTGGCAAGGTTGTCAATAATCGCCTTGATGATATGCCGATTGCGTGATTCGGAAAAGTTGGGGACACATTCAATGATCATTGAGGTAATTATACAACCAGGTCGCAATTAAGGAATTGTGCAAGGGGATAAACTGATGATCCATCAGGAGGCCATTTGATTATGAGAATTTTATTCCAAAACCCTTGTCAGCAATCACCATCTGGTATACTCAATGGAAACCAACGAATGATAATTGGAGGAAAAAATCATGTCAAAAACCTATGATGATCTGCAGGCCGCATTCGGCGGCGAATCAATGGCAAATCGCAAATATCTGGCTTATGCTGAAAAAGCAGAAAAAGATGGCTTTCCTCAGGCTGCCAAGCTGTTCCGTGCTGCGGCTGCAGCAGAAACTGTCCATGCCCATAACCATTATAAAGCCATGGGTATGGTGAAATCAACCCTGGAAAACCTGCAGGATGCTATTGATGGTGAACACTACGAAGCGGCCAGCATGTACCCCGATTTTCTGGCGGATGCACTGGCTGAGAATGAGAACGATAAAGCCATTCGTTCATTTGAGTGGGCATTGGCTGTTGAAAAGACCCACGAAGCACTCTATACCCAAATGCGAGAAGCTCTCGAAGCCGAACAAGATGTCGAAGAAGTGGAGTACTGGGTATGCAAAACCTGCGGCCACACCCATGTTGGTGAACCCCCTGACGAATGCCCGGTGTGCGGCGCAAAGAAAAAATTATTCTTCAAAGTTGACTGATTCGAGCAAACAACCCAAGGCGCTTTCTGAGAAAATCAGAAAGCGTTTTTCTTTGTGCCATAGGCCGTGTGCCGTATAATTGCTTAAATAAGCACCGTTGATGAGAACAAGGAGTGCATGTGACCGATTACATTCTGCGAATGAAACCTGAGCAGGCGCAAGCGTGGAGTGAAGCGACCCTGGGGGAAGTGACTACACTGGGGCGCAGCGGTCATTGCGACGTGGTCGTGAATGATCGTCTGGCTTCGCGGCGCCACGTACAAATCCTTATTCAAAACGGCGCTATTTTCCTCAAAGATCTGGGTTCCTCCAACGGCACAAAAGTTATGGGGCGCAGGATACAGGCTGGGCTACTATTTCCATTTTCGGCTGGAGGCTTCTTCTCCATTGGAGACACGTTGCTGCAGGTGGTCGAAAAACAATCAAACCAGCGTTACCATCTTTGGTATCGGATTGAAAACCAAGCCTGGCGGGAGGTGACCTTTGACCAGGACGCGTTGGTAGGGCGGGGAGAGGATTGTGATCTGCCTTTAACAGAATCGCACGTCTCGCGCCATCACTGTATGATTCAAACCAAGGAAGGGGTTTTCTTCCTGAAAGATTTGGGTTCACAAAATGGAACCTATCTTGAAGAACAACGCCTGCCTCCCAATACACCTATCAGAGTGCATTCCGGTCAGTACTTCCATGTGGGCAGGGTGGCCATGACGGTGGCTTCTGTCGATGATGAAGTCAAGTATCAACGTGAAATCGTCAAGGCGGTCAGCCATGAGGCAATGGATTCCTTCAAACAGCCAGGTTTTCAACCTGATATTCCTCCAAGATCACGACCTGCTGTGAGACCTGCAAAGAAAAGCGGTGGCTGGATCTGGTTGGTGGGGCTGGGGGCGCTGATGATGATGTGCGCCTGCCTGGTGGTTCTGGGCGGCTTGTATGTGGTCAACCAACCAAGGAGTGTGGTGCCGATCGCACAAGAGGTCGATGGTGGTACGATGTATCGGACGCGCACACCCAGGGAAGAAATCACACAGCCAACAGCCGATACTTCTGAGATTGCCCAGGCCGATACACCAGAGCCCACTGAACAAGTGGTTCAACCTGACGCTACTGCTGTTAGAAAGTGGTTGATCATGATGTACCAGAATGGCGATGATGAAATTTTGGAGTACCACATACATTTTGATGTGATGGCGGCGGAATCTATTGGCTCAACAGATGAAGTTGCTGTTGTTGCACAGTTGGACAGATATCAGGGAGGATTCACTGGTGATGGCGACTGGTCAACAGCGCGGCGTTATTATTTGGAAAAAAATAGCAATCTTGACTCTATCCAATCGGAAATGATAGTTGATTTGGGCGAAGTTGACAGCGGGAATGTTGAAACACTGGTTGATTTTGTCATCTGGGCGATTAATACCTATCCAGCAGAGAACTATGCGCTGATTTTGTCAGACCACGGAATGGGTTGGTTCGGTGGGTATACCGATGGTGATAATAACAATATGGATGGTATTTATCTGCCGGCATTGGAGTCGGCGTTGTCCTACATTGTGACCCAAACAGGCATCGGTCAATTGGATATCATTGGTTTTGATGCCTGTTTAATGGCGCATATGGAAGTGTGGGCCGCGGTTGCGCCTTATGCAAAGATTGGCGTGGCTTCAGAAGAGTCAGAAAGCGCAACTGGTTGGGCATATGCCGGCTTTCTGCAAAGATTGATCGATAATTCTGCCATGGATGCCTATGACCTGTCGAACGCCATTGTAGAATCGTTTGTTGTGGATGACTTGTATTATGAAATCAACAACTATGATTCGGATTTGGTGATGCAGGATTCCACCTTGTCTGCGATACGCTTGTATGAGCTGAATGCAATCTTTGACGCTTTGGATGGATTGGTGGGCACCTTGGAGAACACTGACCAGGCAAAGGTAGCTGAAGCGAGGACATTTACCCGCAACTATGAAGGGTTCAGCGACACCGAACCATTCTTTCTTGATCTGCAACATTTCGGTGAAATGGTTTGCTTCACGACAGGCAGCAGTGAAATTTGTGGTGCATCTGATGAATTAACTAACGCAATACAGTCTGCGATCATTATCAACCGGGCTGGCAGCAACATGTCTGGTTCCAATGGCGTCACTTTTTATTTCCCTGACTCAGGTTTCTTTGACTTGACCAAAGATAACAGCTACGGGTTTGCCTATCGTTTACATGCCGATCGATTCACTGATCAATCCCTTTGGGATGAATTTCTTGATTTTCATTATCAGATAGAGAACAGGATGCCCTGATATGTCTGAGAAATTTCGCTTATTGTACCGGATACGTGATCGAGTGGATTGGCTTGAATTTCAATTTTCGGAAGCCATCATTGTTGGTGCCTCTGACGAGTGTGATGTGGTCATCAAGGATGGTGGATTGTCGGAGAAACACTTCGAAATTCGTGAAAATCCCATTGGTGTTTTTCTCAAAGACCTTGATCCAGCAAATGGCGAAACAACTTTGCATGGCAAAGAATTGCCTGCCGACCATCCTCTGCCTTTGCCATTGGGTGAAGTGTTAATGGCCGGTGATTACGAATTCATGTTAACTTTGGCTGATGCAGAAGCGAATGAACACGAGGCACTTACTGGTAAATCTTCAATCAATCAAGTCAAGGGGGCTGTCCAACAGGTTGGCATTGGCAAATTGCTTGTCTTTGGCTGTGTTTTGGCCATTGTTGGTGTTATAGGCGCATTAGTGATTTTTTCGCAATTCTTCAAATCGCCAGAAGCGATTTCGTCAATAACAACTACAGTAACAACAGAAGTTATCAAACCAGACGACGAGGAAGCCAAGGCCACACTGGAACCCACTGCTTCGTTTTCTATGGCTGCTACGGTAGTGGTGGAGGCGATCAACCAGACGGTGACTGCCCCTGGACTGGGCGAATTCAATCTTGGAGAAATTGTTCTGGATGCTTCTACCCTGGAATTTTCAGACTTCACCCAATTTGGGTTAAGTCAAGAGGCTTTGCTTTCCATGGCGACCACTTTGTATGGTGAAAATGTCGGCTATGCCTATATCTATGCAGGATTTGAGAAAGATGGAAAATTCCTCGCTTCTTCCATGGAGTTCATTGAAGCGGAGCTGGGTGAATGGGTAGGCGGCGTTTATGTGCCAGATTGGCCTGAGGACGGCGAAATACCACTCACGATTGAATGGGAGCCCTTTTCCTATGATATCCATGATGGAGAAACTACGGCTGTCGGCTTATTGGTTCCAACAATCTATGGCGCAGATGAAGACGAACAGATCTATCGATTAGACGGTATATATCGCCCGCGAGGGAGCAATAGCGAATATACGGCAATGATCCAGTTTAATGCGGATGGAAGTATGCGGGATATGCTTACCTTTGGAAAAGTTGGTGAAGAACGTGTGTTGCCTTACAAGGTCATGCCAAATCCCGGTGACACATTCATCATTTACGACAAGGAGTTCGTTCATGATGATGAAAAAACTGAGGAGATGGCGCTAGATTTGTCGGGCGCAGACCTTCCTCTTGGCTGGGAATTGCTGTTGACATTGGCGATCGAGAATGCTGCGCAACAAAATTACCGTTTTGGTATAGGCGAATTCGATCTGCAACGGGGTGCCACCCTTACTTTTTCTGAAAATGACCTGTGGTGGACTAAGAACGTTGCCCCGGATGGCAATTTTGTCGTTGGTCTGGCGGTAGTTGATCTTGATGGAAATTATTTTATCGGGTATTTGCCAGTCAGTGTGATACCTTAACCCATCTCAAGGTTTGATAGTATTTGATAGCTGTTGTCTTTATAATAAGGACAGCAGACATGATTGAGGTTTCCTATGCAACAAGTTGGCATCATTGGAATCGGTTCTACCGAGGTTAACGAACACTGGGAATATTCCTTACGGGAATTGGCTGGCTTCGCGGCCTTAGCAGCCATGGAGGACGCCGGTATCAGGCATATCGATGGTTTGTTTGTCGGCAATATGATGTCGGGCACTGCCAATCGGCAGCAACACCTGGGGGCATATCTCTCTGATTGGATCGGAATGCCGATGATCGAAGGTGTGCGTGTGGAGTCTGCCTGCTCATCCGGTGGGGCAGCATTTCGAGCAGCTTTGATGGCGGTCGCTTCGGGTGAGTTAGAGACGGCACTGGTGGTTGGCGTTGAGAAAATGACCGATGTCACCGCCTCGGAGATTTCAACAGAATTGTCAACGGCCGCAGACGCGGATTGGGAATCTGATCAAGGGGTGTCTTTCGTGGGGTTAAATGCACTGTTAATGCAGCGTTATATGCATGAATATGGCTGGCAGAAAGCAGATTTCGCCAATTTTGCCCTGAATGCGCATGCCAATGGTGCTGGTAACCCCAAGGCGCGATTTCAACGTGCAATTACACGGGAGCAGTATGAAAAGGCAACCATGATCTCACCGCCGATTAATATCATGGATGCTTCGCCGGTGAGTGATGGCGCGGCTGCCGTGGTCATAACCAGCATTGAAGCAGCGAGGTCGGTGGCGAAACAACCCATTGTACGCATTATTGGATCGGCAGCTGCTACAGATTCCATTACCGTACATGGCAGAAAAGATGCGTTGTGGCTGACAGCTGCTTATGATAGCGCAAAGAGAGCTTACGATCAAGCTGGAATTTCACCATCGGATATTGACTTTTTTGAATTGCATGATGCCTTCAGCATCATGGCAACCCTGTCATTGGAAGCCTGTGGCTTTGCTGAACGTGGGAAAGGACCTCGCCTTGCTATCGATGGCGGTATTTATCCGTCCGGAAGGATTCCCATTGCAACCAGAGGCGGATTGAAGGCAAGGGGACATCCCGTGGGCGCCACCGGTGTGTATCAAATCGTGGAGACAGCAGAGCAGCTGCGCGGAGAAGCCGGCAAAAACCAGATCGAAAATGTACGCATTGGTATGACGCAGAATATCGGCGGCAGCGGTTCAAATGTTATTACCCACATTTTCAGCAACTTATGACAAACAAGGCAGCAGCACTTGAAAAGATTATCAACGAGTATCGCGAGCAAAGTTTCCGCATTGCCCCGGGATTGCGATTACACAGCAAGGAGGAGGCAGTCGCCTTCGTCATCGAGCGAGGTTTCATCCTTTTTCACCCCGCCAAAGATTTCATCATGCCTTCTTTGTGGACTGCAACCGCCGGTGACCGTCCGGTGCCAAACGAGCACGATGATCCGGGCCACGTCAGCTGGGGATGGAAAGACGCTTTGTTGGGGGAAAGACAATGTTATTATGGCCGTTTTTTGAAGAAAAAGATGACCTTCATTGCTTTAGATTTGCTGCCCAGTTTTTACCGGTTGTCTGACAATTATGATGATTATGAGCACGATTATGAAGTTCGCTATTCGTCTGGCAGCATGAGTTATGAGGCGAAAAGCATCTATGAGGTGTTGTTGGAAAACGGCCCGCTGCATACATTGGAACTACGGCGGCGTGCAAACTTATGGGGCAGGGAGAGCCAATACCGATACAGCAAGGCATTGGACTTCTTACAAACAGAATTAATGATCCTTCCGGTGGGCATCGCCGAGGCTGGCCGTTGGAATTACGCTTTTATTTTCGATGTCCTGCCGCGTTATTATCCCACGCTGATTGATCAAGCTAAACAGACTACTGACCGTGAAGCGGAGCGGAATATTTTGCACGCATATTTGCGTTCGCTAGGGGCGGTGAATTTTGCCCAGGCTGTCAGGTTGCTCAAGTTGCAGAAAAAGCGTGTGGAGAAACGGTTTGCCGAGATGGCAGAAGAAGGGATTTGTCATCCACTGTCTGAATCACAAACTGGCGGGGATTATCAAGTGATTCTTAAAGAATTGTTGATATAATTTACAGAATACAGAGCACTGTTTTGCCAATCGATTGAGAGGAACCCCATGGAATTTCATATCTCGGCGGCTGCACGTAACAAATATACGTTCGAAGAAGCACTCTTCGCGAAACGGGGCAATCTGCTCCTCTCAAATTATCGGGCCGCGCTGCGCCTAACACAACGGCTGAAAGATCATCGTGCTCAATCAGGAGAAGATCCCAATAAAATCAGTGCGGCTGAGTTGTATGCCATCGGTTTGTTGGATGAAATATTTCATTTTGTGATTGAAAAATATCAGAAAGAAGTACATCCTGCCGCTTTTCAAAAAGCGTTGGATTTCTTATCCACTGAGACTAACCCTGAAGACATTGAAACGACGTTAGAAAAGTTCAATGAATACTTCCCACCCTCTGATGTCTATTCTGGGAAAACAACCCCACAGGAATATCTCCAAAATACCGAAGATGGTGTCAGCAACCGTGTATCCTCGTTGGAAGAGATGCTGCTGCTTTGGGTTGAAAATCGCAATCCGGCATTGGAAACATATCGCGAGTTGTTTGATGAGAGTCCGATGCGAGAAGAAACAAGTTATGCGGATGTACAGGCTGGCCTGTACTGGTTTTTCGAAAACAGTCCAAAGTTTCCTGCTGTCTCCTTGAACCTGATCGATTTTCTGATGGAACCTGCCAGAAAATCCCCCGGTTCCATCGCCGGGCAGTTGGAATATATCAAAGAACATTGGGGAGCTATCATTGGTGATTTGATTGCACAGATTTTACGGGGGCTGGATTTTATCAAAGAAGAACAGGATCATTTTGCTTTTCTTGGTGCAGGCACGGTGCAAACCTTTGTGCCAGATTACTCACAGGG
>CAYMNB010000026.1:20759-32698 GCA_964391725.1 uncultured Anaerolineaceae bacterium
GCTTCAGATCTGGGTGGAGAGTTGGCATATCAGAACTTGTTTGAGCGTGCTATTCGTAGAGGGATTCGGTTGGGGAGTGACATGGTTCCCAACCACATGGGAATAGATTCGCCGTGGGTGGTAGAACATTCTGACTGGTTTATTCAGTTGCCTTACCCGCCGTTTCCCGGTTACCAATTCTCCGGGCCAAATTTGTCGTCGGATGACAGGGTGGAAATCCTGTTGGAAGATCATTACTACGAACGCAGTGACGCCTCTGTAGTATTCAAGCTGCATGAAAAATGGCACAACCGTGATCGCTTTATCTACCATGGCAATGATGGCACCAGCATGCCCTGGAATGATACTGCCCAGTTGAATTATTTGCTGCCTGAAGTGCGAGAAGCCGTCATGAACCAGATCCTGGCGGTTGCCAAAAAATTCCCGGTGGTCCGTTTCGATGCTGCCATGACGCTGACCAAAAAACACTTCCAGCGCTTGTGGTATCCTGAACCGGGGAGCGGTGGTGATATTCCTTCCCGGGCGGAATTCGGCCTGACCAAGGCGGAATTTGACAAAGCGATGCCGGCAGAATTCTGGCAAGAGGTCGTTGACCGGGTGGCGCAAGAAGCCCCGGATACCTTGCTTCTGGCAGAGGCGTTCTGGTTGATGGAAGGGTACTTCGTGCGGACCCTGGGCATGCACAGGGTGTATAACAGCGCTTTTATGAATATGCTGCGTGACGAAGAAAATGCAAAGTATCGGGATTTGATCCGCAAGACTTTGGAGTTTGAACCGCAGATATTGCAGCGGTACGTGAATTTCATGAACAACCCGGACGAAGAAACTGCCGTCAATCAGTTTGGCAAAGGCGATAAGTATTTTGGCGTTTGTGCTATGATGGCCACCTTACCCGGCCTGCCGATGTTCGGTCACGGCCAATTTGAAGGCTTCAGTGAAAAGTATGGCATGGAGTACAAAAAAGCGTATTGGGATGAAAAAGTTGATGAAGATTTGTTTCACCGCCATGCCGCGCAAATCTCTCCGCTGCTGCACAGGAGGGAGTTGTTTTCGTATGTAGAAAACTTCCGCTTGTTTGACATGGTGGATTCTTTTGGGAATGTACAGGAAGACGTCTTCGTGTATTCCAACCGTATGGGAAATAAAAAGGCAGTTTTTGTCTTTCATAACCGCTATGCTGAAACGAGCGGCAGGATCTACCATTCTGCGGCACATAAAGTCAATGATAGTGATCAATTGCAAAGCGAGAGTATTGCTAACGCGCTGCAGGTGCCAAATGATTCGGGCTGTTATGTTTCCGCTTTAGACCAGATGACGGGCCTAACCTACCTGTATTCAGCCAAAGAAATTCATGAGCAAGGCCTTGCGTTTCATTTACATGCCTATGAGTGCCGGGTGCTGGTAGATTTTGCTATTCACTTTGCTGATGGGGATCATCCATTTGATAAGCTGCATCAAAAAATGGCGGGATTTGGTGTCCATGATCTGATGCAAGCATTGAATGCTCTGGAACTGGAGCCAATCCACCACGCATTTTGGGAAATTGCTCATCCGGCATATCTCTCGTATTTGCGGGCTCTTGAGATTGGGGATGAAGAATCTACTCTGTTGATCCAATTGCAGGAAGAGGCTCTGCTTAAATTGAGAAATCTAATGGCTGGTATCAATGCAGTCAGCGGAACGGCAGATGCATCAAAGGAAAAAGTCATCGCTAAACAGGTGAACAGTGCTTTTAGGGCCGCTCTCAGTGTGCCAAATTTCACTGAGGATGACCTTCCCGGTATGAAGACTTTCATGCGCGCACGAGAGATTATCAATACAGGCTTCGCAGAAGAACCGGAACGTCAACTTGTGATCTACCTGCTGCCCTTTGTGCAATATTTGGGATTGTTGGTTGCTGAGGAGGACTTTGAGGCTGCAAGTGTTGCTTTGTTTGAAAAATGGCGTTTGGGAGATATTGTGACAGAATGTCTTGTTCAGATGGGTATTGGCCCAGATGCAAGACAAAAATTGCTTAATGCGTTAACGATGTCTATTGTCACCCAATGCTGGTATGTGCGCTCAACCCAGTTAAAAACGCATGAACTTTTTGTCAAACTCTTTTCAATTGAGCAGGTGCAACGGTTCCTGGGCTTTAATCTGTTTGAAGGCATCATCTGGTTCAACGAAGAAGCCATGCAGGAACTGGAATGGTGGATGATCACTCTGGCCTTTTACCATGCTTTATCGGGGGGTGACTTTACTGCCACGCTGGTTCATGAAGCGGTGATCGGATCTTATGAAGTGACGCAGCAATTAGGTGAAGCCAGGCTGCAGGCAGGCTATCAGGTGGATAAGCTGGTTAAATTCCTTAACCCTGAGAAAAAATAGGTCAGGCAGTCACCTTCTGCACATCTCGATCCAGGCGATGCTCGAACACTGTGGAAGCTCTCAAACCTGAACGGGGTGATTGCACCTGTTCAAAATGTTGTATGGCTTCTGTTGCCAGATCAATGCCGGTGGCTTTATAAGTCAGCCAGCAGGCATGAGCTGCGTAAGCAATATTGTTTTGCGGTTCGATGCGATCAAAGTCATCAAAAAACCAACCGCATGACGTGAACATGCGCTGGCGCTCAAATTGGGCTTCCAGCAGAAGGACAAGCCGTTGTCTCTCACTTGTTGTTAATGGCTTGTGGATGAAAGTTTGCAGTAGATCATCAAGTGAGACCTGGCCTAATAACACATGGATGTAGCGATGGCGTAATTCAAAAGCGTGTTGAGTAAAATTTTGAAATTCTTGTTGGAATACTTGATTGAGTTGGTCTCCCAGATGGTTGAGGGCAAAGCGCAATGGGGCTTTCCATTCTGAATGGGGGGTACACCCACAGGCTTCTTTCCAACGACTGACACCATGGTAACAACTCCAGGAAGTGTCAGGTTGAATCGATATTTTTTCTGTTGCCGGGTGTTGTTTCAGGAATAACGCAGGATAAGACATATGTATTTGTTTATGTTTGCGTGAATTGTCAATCAAACGTTCCAGAAACTTATCGCGGAATGGTTGATGGTGGCCGTATAACTCGCCGTCACTGGCAATCACCAGAATTTGCGCGTCTTGCTCACCAATGGTGTACTTTGGCAGCAAAGTCTCAGGGATAAATCGATCTGCGTTGACGGTAAGTGATGGGTCAAAACTAACCCGCGCACTGATATCGGCATCGTAGAAAAAAACGTTGATCTGTTTGCCTTCATCTAGATCAACCAGGTAGGGTTTGCGATAATTAAATTCTCTTTCAGCCGCCTGCCATGGTGCAAGAATGGTAAATTGAATTTTCTCACTCGCCAATACATACAGTGTTTCTTGATCTACGGCGGTTTCAGGCAGCCACATTCCCATTGGGCGGTGGCCAAAAATGTGGATAAAGTCTTCGATCCCCCAACGCACCTGGGTAACTTTGTCTTCATAATTTGCCAGAGGCAGGATGGTGTGATTGTAGGCCTGCGCAATGGCGTTGCCAACCCCATAAGTTTTGAGATTTTGCCGGTCCTGTTCCACGATGCGCGCCAATGTACCGGGGTCATTGTGAATCAGCCAATGACCAAGGGTTGGGCCGACGTTAAAGCTGATGGCTTCAAAGTTCCCTAATTGGGAGTTTGGTTTGTAACATGTCGCGTTGATGCGCTCATTCCAGTTTTGATAGGGGGTTGCGCCGGGCTCTAAGGGAATTTCGCCTGTTCTGGGGTCTTCACGCGGAGGCTGGTAGAAATGTCCATGGATGGCGAAAGTAGTTGATGTCATGTGGGTCTTTCTCAGGTGTTTTGTTCGTTACCGGTGAGGTAATCTCGCAGAGATAAAGGGAGGATACTAAAAAGTTTACTGATAGTATCTATGGGGGCAGTACGGTCTGCAGCCACCGTGTCAAGGTCAAAAGAAGTAATGGGGGTGTTTTTCACTATCACTTGCCAGAATAATAACATCAAGCGCAGCGTAGAGGAAGGGAGATAGAGCTGTGAATGAAAAAATCCTTTCCCTGGGCGGATAAGCGAAAAAAGTTCGTGAAGTGAAAAGAACTCAGGGCCTCCGATTTCGATTGTTTTGTCTTGCGTGAGGGGGTTGTCAATCGATCTGAGGACTGCTGTGACCAGGTCTTCCACCCAAAGGGGATGAAGGACAGCTTTGCCTTTGTCGGGTAGAAAAGCCACAAAAGGCAATGTGCGCTGGTATCGCTTGATTTTCTTGACGAAGTGGTCATTTTGTCCAAAAACTGGCCCAGTGCGCAGGATAGTGTGTTTTATGCTGCTGTTGATAATCAGTTGCTCAACCTTTCCTTTGGCTCTTAGCAGCGGGTAGGCAGATGCGGCAGAGGCTCCCAGATAACTGATAAAAATGAATTGTTTCACTCCTGTCTGGGCTGCCACAGAAAGTAAGGAATCAGTCCCATCAATATCTACGTTTTGAAGATCGGCTTTTAAACCGCGATTTTCGTCTGTTGCCAGATGAATGACGGTGGTGACAGATTTTAGAGCGGCTTTCAGGTTGTGCTCATCAGACAATCCGCATATGGCGACTTCTACCGGTATGTTTTTCGGTATGGTTGCGGCATTTTCTTCCGGTGGCAACAGGATACGGATAGGAAAACCTTTGCGATGCAGTTGGGGTAATAAGTGTGACCCAACGAAGCCTGTGGCGCCTGTAACCAATATCATGTCAATGATTATAGCAGAGGGAGAGCTGAGAAAACAGATTGGCATAGATGTTGCAAACAAATAATAGCATCAGAAAAATGGAGTGTGATGATGGGAAGTAAAAAAATTCGGATGGGCTTTCACTTTTTCCATGACCTGGATCACTACACAATCGGCCAGGTTGATCATTGGTATCAGTTGGTCGGTGAATATTCAGGTGGCTTTGTTGTATTGCTTTCGCCGACAGATCGGGCCATACCGGAGACAATTCTGGATTTTTTCCTCAGGCGCAACATTATGCCTATCATTCAGTTTGATTATCATGCTTTGCGGCAAGCTGATTCGCATGATGTGGATCTCTTGCTATCACACTATCACCGTGCCGGTGTTAAATTAATACAGCTGGCAGGCTATATCAATCAAAAAGAGTATTGGCAGGATACGAGTGGCACGAATTCCATATTGGAACAAATTGCTGAGGCTGTTGCGTGGTTTCATCAGCTGGCTGTGGTCAAAGGATTCGCCCATGTGCTCCCGAAAATGGTGCCAGGCGGTGATTATTGGGACTTGATCGTTCTCGAACAAGTGTTGAAGGCGATTGAACAGACGGAGTTGGGTCTCAATTCAGTGGTATTGTCGCATGCAGCCTGGACTTTTGGCCATTCCTTGTTGTGGGGCGAAGGGGGGCATGCCAAATGGATTCAAGCGCTGCCCTATCAAAAAACTGTTTCAGGCGAAGATCATAGAGGATTTCTTGGATATACGTGGTACCAGGAGATTGCGGTAAATGTCTTAGGATATAAATTGCCGGTCATATTATTCGATGCGGGCCGAAAGAATTTGGATGTTGTGGCAGATTCAGCTGATGAGTTTGTGGTTCAATTTCGTAAGATCTTTGATTTTCTTGTTGACCCAAGAAAACACACTTTGCTTGATCATGTGATTGGCGTTTGTTTTTTCTTTGTACCTGATTTTTCCAGCGAAGAACTGGTAACCACAATCCAGAGGTACATGCCGCGGTGGGAGATAAGGAAAAACAATCCACTAGTTGAACATGCGTTTGATAAGGTGATTGTCAGCCAGCCAGAAGAAGAGAACCCAAAGCAAATCAAGCATTATTTGTTATTGCCGAAATATGAGTGGGGGATTGCGAAGTGGCATTTGGAGGCAGCAATTCCGTTCATTCAAAAACATCATGCTACGCTTGGTTTCAGGCTTGAGGAAGCATTGCAAGCCGAAAAGGTCACGATCGTGATGGACAACGATGTAATTCCTGATGAAATACTCGGTGAGTTGCATGAGCGAGGTTGCGATGTAAGGGTGTTGCGAGGCGATGGTACAAAAATTGCAGCATTGTTGGCAGAATAGAGATTACCGAATAGGGATATAAACCGAAAGGGCGAAAAAATGGAAAAACCTGTGATGAAAGTGATTGGCTTGGGCGGTGGCGGTTCTAACGCAGTGAACCGTATGATCGAACTGGGCATAAAAGAGGTGGAATTTGTCGCTGCCAACACCGATAAACAGGTGTTGGATACCTGCCTTGCCCCGGTAAAAATTCAGTTAGGCCCGAAATTGACCAAAGGCATGGGCGCCGGGGGAAATCCACAAATCGGTGAGGCTGCCGCGGTGGAAAGCAAGCGAGAGATTGCCAGTGCGCTTGAAGGCGCTGATATCATCTTCCTGACAGCAGGCATGGGCGGCGGTACCGGAACGGGTTCAATACCAGTTGCGGCAAAAATCGCCAAAGAGATGGGTGCAATTACCGTTGCCATCGTCACAACACCATTCTCTTTCGAGATGCACCGAAGAAGGCAGAATGCAGATTGGGGACTGGACAAACTCTATCCTCACTGTGATACAGTCATAACAGTGTCTAATGACAAATTGCTGCGTGCTCATTCCGCCAATCTTCCCATGGATATTGCCTTCAGGCTGGCTGATGACTTACTGCGTCAGGCTATACAGGGTATCACCGAGCTCATTTCTCATCCTGGCATGATCAATGTCAGTTACATGCATATTCTGAATCAATTCCGCAGTGGCGGCGGTTCGGTATTGGCAATCGGACGGGCGCGGGGCGAGAACAAGACCTTAAAAGCAGTCGAGCAGGCGCTTGCCCATCCTTTGTTAGACGATATTTTGTTGGAGGATGCCTCCAGTGTGATCGCTAATTTCAGCGGTAGTGATTCAATGACCTTTTTTGAACTGGCGGAAGCACTCACCTTCATTCACGAGCAAACACCGGTGGAAACCGAGTTGATCCCAGGGGTGAGAAATGATAACTCTTTGGGCGATACGGTGGAAGTAATATTGATCCTCACTGGTGTCACCGGGAAAGATAAGGTTCCGCATTGGATTGACAAGTTGGAACATGACATTGTGCCAGAGAAAAAGAACGATCCAGTTATAATTGAGTTTAATGAACAACCGATGCCACAGCTAAGCGAATCGCAGCGCATCATTCTGAAAAGCGCGGAAAAGAAATCAATTCCACTAATGGATTCCAAATATACCCATCCCTCCACGGCAGAATTTGATATTCCTGCGTTTTTACGGAAAAGGGTGACCGTGGATAGTAATGTGTAAATTGTTTGGTAGAAAGCAGAAAATTATGCAGGAGCAGGCCACAAGCAAAGTGAATCAAAGTGTATATCGACAGTTTCCTGAACTGGCGGGAAAACAACCATCGATAACAAAAAGGCCTGATGGAGATTTTTTGCTTGCGTATCACGGATCTATAACCCTGGATAATGGGCGCAAACTCGAAAGAGTCGTGCGGGTTGTAGCCAGTGAAACTGGTCGAATAAAGAAACTCACGACATCGCGATAGCTTTGATACAATGGGAATGATGAAAAAATTATTCCTATTGATCTCTTTAATTGCATTGGTGATCATTTTCGCTGCAGCTATTTTGGCATTACTGTCGGTGTTTAACTTGATGCCATTATACATAGACCTTGGCTTGATTCCTGATGATCGGCAAGAGCAAGACCAGATTGTCATTTTGGTGGCAATGACTGATTCTGTGGAATCCAAGAAAATGGCTGTTGAAAAAGCCTGGCTCATTTATTATGTGCTGTCGCGCCATGATACGATGATGGTTGACCAGATCGACATTTTTATGGCCCTCGATCAGCCAGTCCGGCAGCGGCCTTTGATCAGGGCGATTGAAAAACAAAAAGCTATTCAAGTTGACTATTATGTTCTGCTGGACGGACAGGCGGCTCAATCTATCAGCAATCTGTATGATCCCCAACAAAATTCTCTTAACAATGTTTCCGGTGCCCGGGTTTGTGAGATACTTCAATTCGTGGATGGAGATTTACTGATCAAAGCATTTGATTTGAGCAGTAACCACATTAAAACAGATCTATCTAACGGTCTTCTTATGGAAATAGTTGATAATAAGAGCGGAATTTTGTGTAACTATACGGATTGATTAACAGGAGCTTTCAAATGGCAGAAAAAACAGAATATTGCCCAACCGATGAAAAAGAAATCGTAAAAACCGATGTTCTCATTTTGGGTTCAGGCCCCGCTGGCCTTTCGGCAGCGATTTATGTAGCAAGGGCAGAATTAAAACCGATATTACTGACCGGTACCGATCTGGGTGGGCAGGCGGCAACAACAGATATGATCGAGAATTATCCAGGCTTCCCGGAGGGAGTTGGCGGGATTGAATTGGGCCAGTTGTTTCAACAACAGGCTGAACGATTTGGCGCACAAATCATTTACGATATGGTCACGGAAGTTGATTTCTCCAATGGTGAGTTGAAACTTTGCACCGGTGATAAGCAATATATCGCGGAAGCTGTTGTTATATCAACAGGAGCATCCCCTAATCACCTAAAAGTACCAGGTGAGAAAGAATTTACCGGCAAAGGTGTCTCTTATTGTGGTACCTGTGACGGGTGGTTTTTCCGTGGGAAAGATGTGGTCGTGGTTGGCGGGGGTGACAGTGCGCTGGAGGAATCATTATTCTTGACGCGTTTTGCCAACACGGTGACTATCATTCACCGGCGGGATGAGTTGCGCGCTGGTAAGCTGTTACAGAAACGGGCGTTTACTAATGAGAAGATCAAATTTATCTGGGATACCGTTGTCACCGAGATTTTGGGCGAGGGCGTGGTGAAGCAGGTAAAGACCAAAAATGTGAATTCAGGCGAAGAAAACCTGTTGGATACCGATGGCGTATTTATCTTTATCGGGCACAAACCCAATGTTGATATCTTCCATGGCCAATTGGAATTGGATGAAATGGGCTATATCAAAACAGACCGCTTTATGCGCACCAATATCCCCGGTGTTTTTGCCGGCGGTGAGGTGGCTGATCCGCGTTATCGACAGGTAGTGACATCTGCAGGCATGGGGGCGGCAGCGGCGATTGAGTCGGTACGGTATCTGGAAGACAAGGAAACCGACAAAGGGAATGAGTGAGAGAAATGGCGGCTGAAAAGGCCGCTATTTTTATAGGATATCGCTCATAAAGCTTACCCCAAATTTGGAGTGAGGTAAATCGAAGATGCCTTCGATAGTCGCAGCGACATCGGCATAGGTCTGGCGAATGCCAAGATTAATGCTGTGTTTTACTCGTTCACCAAACACCAACAAGGGAATGTATTCGCGTGAGTGATCTGTGCTGTCTGTGGTGGGATCAACCCCGTGGTCTGCCACGATCATAGCAATGTCAGATGGCTTCATTGATGCACGGATTGCGGGAATGTAAGCATCAAACTCTTCCAGCTTGCGGGCATAGCCACCGGGATCATTTCTGTGTCCGTAGACCATGTCAAATTCAATCAGATTGGTCATCAATAAGCCGGTGAATGGTTCAGAGAGATACTTAATGGCAGCCTGGATACTGGCATCGTTGTTTACACTATGATAAGTTTGGCTGATACTGCGATGTCCAAACAGGTCGTCAATTTTTCCGGTTGTGTACACCTGATGACCGGCATCGATCAACTTGTCAAAAATGAGTTTGTCGGGGGGCATGAAGGGATAATCCTTCCTGCGATCCGTGCGTTTAAAATTTTTTCGGGATGTGCCTTTGAATGGGCGTGCTATCACACGCCCAACAGTGTGTTCGTCAACCAATATCTCGCGGGCAATTTCGCAATAGTGATACAATTCTCCGATTGGCACAATGCCTTCGTTGGCGGCAATCTGGAAAACGCTGTCTGCTGACGTGTAAACGATCAGGTCACCGGTGCGCAGGTGCTCTTCTCCCAGCTCTTTGATGATTTCGGTGCCAGAGGCGGCACGGTTGGCAAGGATACCCCGCCCGGTACGTTCCCTGAATGGTTGCAGAATTTCTTCTGGAAATCCATCCGGGTAGGTGGGGAATGGGGTTTCGGTCACATGACCCATTAGCTCCCAGTGTCCGACATCAGAACCCTTTCCCGCCGACAATTCTGCGCATTTGCCGTAAGCACCCAGGGTTTCTTGCCTTGGCGCTACCCCCAGGATATCCGCAAGGTTGCCCAGCCCAATGGCTTGCATGTGGGGCAACGCAAGTCCACCGACAGCACGGGCAGTGTTGGCGATAGAATTAGCGCCTTTGTCGCCATAATGATGGGCGTCAGGGGTTTCTCCAACCCCAACACCATCCAGCACAATGACGAATACCCTGGAAATTTCTGGAGGGTTGTGTTGCGTGGGTGCAGGCTGGTAGTCGTTTGGCATATTGTTGATGTCCTATTAGAATTAGTTTTATGTATATAGTCAGTCACAGATACCTTTTGATTCTACTATCTTTTTTGTTGCTTGTTTCCTGTTCAAATGCGGTGCTTGGTAACGGCGAGGCTGGGGCGCAATTACAAAATGCCGAAACGTGGCCGACAAAAACTATTACGGTCAACGAACCAACGACAATTCCGACTGCTACCTCAACAGCGGTACCTACGGCGACACAGCCCCCAGGTTTGACGTCCATCGAAATACCCATTGCGATGCCGCATGCCTGGGAAGAAGGTATACGCGGCGTAATGGTCCCTGAAACAGTGCAAGCGAAATTGGGGTATTGTGAGGGTGACCAAGATGTGTATTGGCAAGGTGAATTCGTTTATGCCGTCGTTGCGGCGTTCCCGACTGTGAGAGATAACCTGACTTCGGAAGCCATCAGGTCGGTTTGGCGCGGGGAGGCTGAGGCTAAACCAGGTTCGATGTCAGTCATCGCAGTTGATTCTGATACGCATGCGGTACTTTCTGATTGGGTGGGGTACCCAGACCCGTCGAATGTACAAATCATTGATAAAGATTCTATCCTCGGGTTTTTGTGGGCACAAGAGGATGCAATCGCCATCATACCTTTTGAAGAAATTGATCCTCGTATGAAAGTGTTGTCGGTTGATGGCGTCAATCCGTTTTTCACCACTGTCTCGAATGATAAATACCCTTTCACGGTGGATTTTTGTATTTCGGTGGGCGAAGTGATAGATGACTTCGAACGATTATTTGGCTCCGCCTTGCCATCCACGAATCGTGACCTGGCTAAGATGACCAGTGTGCTGATGACCGGCGTTACGGCAATGGTTCGTGACACGGCTTATAAAATGGAAACCAATGGCATTCTATATCCGGCACAGGACATTGATAACTGGTTTCAGACAGCTGATTTTGCCCATGTGTCGAATGAGGTGCCATTCTATGCTGAATGTCCGCCAGCGGTTCCTGGTCAGCGAATTAGCCGCTTTTGCAGCGATCCGTCCCACATAGAATTATTAACCTATCTGGGGGTGAATATCGTTGAACTCACTGGTAACCATCTTATGGATTATGGGCGCGAGGCTTTTCTGGAAACACTTGATCTATACGACCAAAAATCTATGCTATATTTCGGCGCTGGCGAAAATCTGGCGAAAGCAAGAGAGCCTCTGGTGCTGGAACATAATGGGAACCAGCTTGCCTTTTTGGGTTGCATCGCTGCTGGGCCGGAGTCCGTTTATGCCGACGAATCATTGGCTGGTGTGAATCCTTGCGATATCCCCTGGATGGAAATGCGAATTGAAGCGCTTGTCGAAGATGGCTACCTGGTAGTTGTAGGTGTGCAGCATTTTGAGTCATGTCAGTTTCAACCAACCTCTGCCCAGCGTGCGGACTTCGGCAGACTGGCGCAAGCAGGCGCAACTGTGGTCAGCGGTAGCCAGGCGCATTGTCCGCAAGGGATGACCTTTGTGGAGGACCGGTTTGTGCACTATGGTCTTGGCAACCTGTTTTTTGATCAAATGTGGGATTTGTATCGTGATGGCTTTTTGGATTACCATGTATT